>CAWGKG010000015.1:0-118378 GCA_963823035.1 uncultured Gemmatimonadales bacterium | reverse complement strand
TCAACGAGACGCTCGCGCGTACCCTCTGGCCGGGGGAGGCCGCGATCGGGCAGCGCTTGAAGGGGCAGGGGAGCGAGCAGCCGTCGTGGGAGATCGTGGGCGTCGCGCGCGACGTGCACTTCGAGCGGCTGGATCGCGACCCGGAGCCGATGGCCTACATGCCGCTGATCAGGGGTGGCGACGGACGACCCGGGTGGGGTGAGGGGGCTCGCCGTGGTGTTGTACGTGGGTGCGGAGCCCCTGAGCTTCGTGCCGGCGGTGCGGGAGGCGCTGCGCGAGGTGGATCCCCGGCTGCCGCTCGTCGATCCGCGCACGCTCGTGAGGATGCAACAGGATGCGATGGCCTCGACGTCCTTTACCGTCCTGATGCTCGGGATCGCGGCCGTGATCGCGATGGTGCTGGGCACGGTGGGCATCTATGGCGTCGTCTCCTACGTCGTGAGCCGGCGGACGCAGGAGATCGGCGTGCGCATGGCGCTCGGTGCACCGGCGGGTGCGGTGCTGCGCGACGTGGTCGGGCAGGGGATGGTGCTCGCGGGTGTCGGCGTGGCCATCGGGCTCGCAGGTGCGTGGGGCGTGAGCCGCGTGCTCGCCTCGCTGCTCTACGGCGTCAGCGCGACGGACCCGCTGACGTACGCCGGGACCGCGCTCGCGCTCACGCTGGTGGCGGGCCTGGCTTCGTGGATTCCCGCCCGCCGCGCGGCGAGCGTCGACCCGACGGAGGCCCTCAGGTCCGAGTGAGGAGGGGACCGGGGCGTGGGGGACGGGGGCGGCTTCCCCACGCGGCGCCTCTCTCCCTATGCTATGGCAAGCGCGCGCCGCCCCGGAGCAGCTCCGGGGCGGCGCTTGATCTTCCCAACCGCCGGCGGTTCGCATGCTCGACGAGATCAAAGCCAAGATCGAGGAGGAGATCACACGGCTCACCGAGGAGCTCAACAAGGAGCTTCCCGAGCGCATCAAGATCGCGCTCGAACACGGTGACCTGCGCGAGAACTCGGAGTACAAGGCGGCGAAGGAGCGCCAGGAGTTCGTCCAGGCCAGGCTCAACCATCTCACCCGGCGGATGGGCGAGCTCTCCAAGATCGACGTCAAGGACATGCCCTACGACAAGGTCGGCTTCGGCTCCAGGGTGAAGGTCAAGGAGCTGAACCTGGGCGAGGTCTTCGATTTCACGATCGTCGCCGGCGACTTCATCGACCTCGACGCGGGCCACATCTCGCTCGCCTCCCCCATCGGCCGCGGGCTCCTCGGCGCGAAGGTCGACGAGGAGGTGCAGGTGCAGCTTCCGGCCGGTGAGCGGCGCTACAAGGTGCTCGAGCTCACCACGCTTCCGCAGCAGGTGGAGGGCGTGGCCGACTGAGCTCTCCCAACGGGCCCGCGCTGGAGCTCATCGGCCTTCGCAAGAGCTACGAGGAGGCCGGGCGCCGGCACGTGGTCCTGGACGGGGTGGACGTCGCGGTCGGCCAGGGCGAGCGCGTCGCGATCCTGGGCCCGTCCGGGTCGGGGAAGTCCACGCTGCTCAACCTCGTGAGCGGCATCGACCTCCCGGACGAGGGCGTCGTGCGGCTCGCCGGCACCGATCTCACGGCGCTTTCCGAGCACGACCGCACGCTGTTCCGGCGCCACCGGATCGGCTTCGTCTTCCAGTTCTACAACCTGCTCCCGACCCTCACGGTGCTCGAGAACCTCCTCCTTCCCGTGGAGCTGAAGGGTCGGGTCGGCCCCGAGGACGAGGCGCGCGCGGAGGAGCTGCTCGAGCGGGTGGGGCTCGCCGGCAGGGCGGACGCCTTTCCGGACCGGCTCTCCGGCGGCGAGCAGCAGCGGGTCGCCGTGGCGCGGGCCCTCGTGCATGAGCCCGCCCTCGTGCTGGCCGACGAGCCGACCGGCAACCTCGACGAGGACACGGGCCGGCGCGTCGCGGAGCTGCTCGATGAGCTCGTGCGCGCGCACGGGCGGACCCTCGTGGTCGTCACGCACTCCCGTGAGCTCGGTGCGCGCATGGACCGCGTGCTGCGCATGAGCCACGGGAGGCTCGAGGAAGCGCGCCCGTGACGCTCCTTCGGCGCGCGGCCGGTCGGCATCTTCGTCGCCACCCGGCGCAGCTCTTCCTCGCGGTGCTGGGTGTCGCGCTCGGCGTGGCCGTGGTCGTGTCGATCGATCTCGCGATCCAGAGCGCGCGCGCGGGCTTTCGCGTTTCCGCCGAGACCGTGGCCGGTCGCGCCACACACGCCGTCATCGGGCCTGCGGGCTCGCTGGACGAGCGGACGTTCACACGCCTCAAGGTCGGCGCGCACGTCCGGGATGCCGCCCCGATCGTCGAGGGACTCGCCTCCAGCCCGGCGCTGCCGGGCACGGCGCTGCGCGTGCTGGGCGTGGACCCCTTCAGCGAGGGTCCCTTCCGGCCGTACCTCGCGGGCTCGGGGCTCGGCTTCGACGTCTCCGCGTTGGTCACGACGCCGGGCGGGGTCGTTCTGGCTGCGTCCACGGCGGCACGCGCGGGCGTCGCGCCCGGCGATTCGCTCCCGGTGCGCGTGGAAGGCCGGGATACGCGCCTTCCGTTGGTGGGGCTCCTCGAACCGGAGGGCGATCTCGCTCGGGAGGGGCTGCGCGACCTCCTCGTCATGGACGTGGCATCGGCGCAGGAGTTGCTGGGCAGCACGGGGCGTCTCAGCCGCATCGACCTGAGGGTGCCGCCCTCGGCCGAACGGGGTGCCACGATCGAACGGGTGCGGCGCGTGCTCGGGCCGGGGGAGCGGCTGGTGCCCGCCGGTACCCGCGAGGCCGCGTTGGCGGGGATGATCGCCGCCTTCGACCTCAACCTCACGGCGCTCAGCCTCCTCGCGCTCGTGTTCGGCATGTTCCTCATCTACAACACGATGACGTTCTCCGTGCGTGCAGCGGCGCGAGCTGCTCGGGAGCCTGCGCGCGCTCGGCGTGACGCGCGGGGAGGTGCTGATGGGCGTCCTTCGTGAGGCCGCGTGGATCGGGGTGGCGGGCTCCGCGGCCGGCCTCGCCCTCGGCGTGCTCATGGGGCGCGGGTTGGTGCGCATGGTCACGCGCACGATCAACGACCTGTACTTCGCCGTGTCCGTGGAGCACCTCTCGCTGCCGCCCGCGGTGCTGCTGAAGGGGGCGCTCCTCGGTGTGGGCGCGACGATCCTGGCCTCGCTCCCTCCCGCCCTCGAGGCGGCCGGCTCGGCGCCTCGCGTCGCCCGCACGCGGTCGATGGTGGAGTCCGCCGCCCGTCGAGCCGTGCCCGGCGCGGCGGGGGTCGGGGCGCTCCTCCTCCTGGGCGGCGGCGCGCTGCTCGTCCTCTCCACCCGCGCGCTGGTGGCCAGCTTCGTGGGGCTCTTCCTGGTGATGCTGGGCATGGCGCTCCTCACGCCGCTCGGCACCGTGCTCCTCGTGCGCGCCGCACGGCCCCTGCTCGCGCGGTCAGGTGGCATCCTGGGCACGATGGCCGCGCGCGGCGTGGTGACCGCCCTCAGCCGCACGGCGCCCGCGGTGGCGGCGTTGGTGGTAGCCGTGTCCGTCACGGTCGGCCTCGGCGTGATGATCCAGAGCTTCCGCGGCACGCTGGTCCGCTGGCTGGAAGGGACGCTGGTGGCGGACGTGTACGTCTCGGCCCCGTCCATGGTGCAGTCGCGGGCCGACGGGACGCTCGACCCCGTCGCCGTCACCTCCCTCGTGGCGCATCCGGACGTGGTGGAGCGGAGCACGTACCGAAGCCGCGAGTTGCTCGTCGGCGACGCGACGCTCCGCCTCGTCGCCATCGACCTGGCGGGGCGGGGGCAGACGGCGTTCGACTTCCGGGAGGGCGGGGGAGCGGAAGCATTCCGCGCGTTCCGGACCGGGGGGAAGGTCTTCCTCTCCGAGCCGCTCGCCTACCGGCGCGACCTGCACGTCGGCGACACGCTCCGCATTCCCACCGACGCGGGGACGCGCGCCTACCCGGTGGCGGCGGTCTTCTACGACTACGGCTCCGACCAGGGGGTGGTCATGATGAGCCGCGCCACGTACGACGACGCCTTCGACGATCGGGGCGTGACGTCCCTCGGCCTCTTCCTGCGCCCCGGCGCGGACCGCGACCGGGTGGTCCGCGAGATGGAGGCGAGCGTCCCGCCCGCGCAGGCGCTGAGCATCCGCACGAACGCGGCGCTCCGTGAGGGCTCACTCACCGTGTTCGACCGGACCTTCCAGGTCACGGCCGTCCTGCGCCTCCTCGCGTTCGCCGTGGCGTTCGTGGGCGTGCTGAGCGCGCTGATGGCGCTCGAGCTCGAGCGCTCGCGCGAGCTGGGCGTGCTGCGCGCGAACGGGATGACGCCGCGGCAGGTCTGGCGTCTGGTCACGACGCAGACGGGGCTCCTGGGGGTGGTCGCGGGCGTGCTGTCGATTCCCGTGGGGCTGGTGCTCGCCGCCGTGATGATCTACGTGGTGAACAAGCGCTCGTTCGGGTGGTCGCTGCGCATGGAGGTGGGCCCCGACGTCCTGCTGCAGGCCGTGGCGCTCGCGCTGGTGGGCGCCCTTCTGGCCGGCCTCTATCCGGCGTGGCGGATGGCGCGCACCTCACCCGCCGCGGCGCTGAGGGACGAGTGATCCGCCACGCCGGACCGTTCGCCGCGGTCGCCCTGGGTTCGCTGCTCGCGCTCGGTTCCGGCTGCGCGGAGCGAGCGGACGAGCCCCGTGCGCGCCTCTCCGTCCTCTCGGCGCTGGGCGGGGCCGACACGGCGGGTTACCTGCGCGCCACCGAGACGCAGGACGTTCCGCTTCCCCGAGGACCACGGGCCGCACCCGGGTTACCGCACGGAGTGGTGGTACGTGACCGGGAACCTCGCCACCGCCGAGGGGCGGGAAGTCGGCTTCCAGCTCACCTTCTTCCGGAGCGCCCTTTCAGCGCTCGCGCCCGACAGGGCGTCGGCGTGGGGGACCGGCGAGGCCTACATGGCGCACTTCGCCGTCACGGACGTGCGGGGCCGGAGGTTCGACGCCCACGAGCGCTTCGAGCGCGGCGCGCTCGACCTCGCGGGCGCGCGCACGAGCCCCTTTCGCGTGTGGCTGGACGACTGGTCGCTGGAGGCCGTGGACACCACGGTGGGGGGGAGCCCCTTCCCCGTGCGCGTGCGCGCCGCCGAAGGGGACGTGGCCATCGACCTCGTCCTCGACGCGGGAAAGCCGGTGGTCCTGCAGGGCGAGCGGGGCCTCAGCAGGAAGGGCCGGAGCCCGGCAACGCGTCCTACTACTACTCGTTCACGCGGATGCCCGCCCGCGGCAACGTGCGCATCGGCACGGATACGCTGCGCACGTCCGGGGCCGCCTGGCTGGACAGGGAGTGGAGCACCTCGGCGCTGTCCGTGGGCAAGGTGGGGTGGGACTGGTTCGCGCTCCAGCTCGACGGAGGATGGGAGTTGATGGTGTACCGGCTGCGCCGGGCGGACGGATCCGCGTCTCCCTTCAGCGGGGGCACCCTGGTGGATCCGGCCGGCCGGACGACCACGCTCGCGGTAGGGGAGGACGTGCGCGTCGAGGCGACCGGGTCGTGGACCGCGCCGGACGGCGCCACGTATCCGTCGGGATGGCGCGTGAGCGTCCCGGCGCGGGGGTGGGACCTCGTGGTCGAGCCGGCGCTGGACGACCAGGAGCTCACCGGCGCGTTCCGCTACTGGGAGGGTGCCGTGCGCGTCACGCCGACGGGTGGGGGAAACGCCCCCTCGGGGCGGGGCTACGTGGAGCTGACCGGCTACGCGGGGGAGCCGCCGACCGGATGAGGTTTGCGGCGCCCGGCGCCGGGCCCTCAGATCGACCCGACGAAGGTGACCGCGTCGAGGACCTCGGCGGCGTCGATCCAGTGGCCGATCGGATAGTCGCGGGCCGTGAGGCGGGTGCGGGCCGCGGCGAGCCGCTCGCGTCCCTTCACCGCGAGCGTGTGCGGGATGGCGGGGTCGTGGAAACCGTGTCCCCAGAACACGGGCGGACCGCCGCCGGACAGAAGGCCGGCCCGCACCACGTGGGCGTCCGCGAGGAACCCGGAGAAGTTCAGGACGGCCGAGACCCGACCGGGGTGGGAGAGCGCGTAGGCGAGGCTCGTGGTGCCGCCCTGCGAGAAGCCGCCCAGCACGATGCGGCGGGGCCGCGCACCGAGGATCTCCGGGATTCGTCCCAGGAAGCCGTCCAGGAACGAGAGGCTCTCCGAGAAGGTGCGCTCCTCGAGGCGGTCGGCCGCGACGTACTGGTACCAGGCCCAGCCGGCACCGTATCCCCAGGGCTCGCCCCGGAAGGGTGCCTGCGGCGTCAGCAGCGGCCAGTTGCCCGGGAAGTGGGGGCGGAGCCCCTGGAGGTCCACGCGATCGCTCCCGCGCCCGTGCAGGAGGACCACGACGGTCCCTCCATCCGGCACGACGTCCGGACCGCTCCGCTCGTACGTCAGCATCCGGTCGTCCTATCCGAGGGGGCTGAGCGCCGCCTCGATCTCGCGGCGTCGTCCTTCGAGCCAATCGGGGAGCTTGAGGCCCGTGCCGAGCGATTCGACGGGCTCGTCCACCGCGAAGCCCGGACCGTCCGTCGCGATCTCGAGGAGCAGCCCGTCGGGCGCCCGGAAGTAGACGCTGCGGAAGTACGTCCGGTCGAGCACCGGGGTCACCTCCACCCCCAGCTCGAGGAGATGCTCGCGGGCGGCGGCCTGCGCCTCCTCGTCGCGCGCGCGGAAGGCGATGTGGTGCGTCTGCCCCGCGCCCGGCCGCGTGAGGTAGTCGGAGCCCGGCCACCCGAAGAGCGTGAGCGCCGAGTGCGCTCCCACCTCGGCGCCGTCGTAACGCGCCCAGAACCAGTGCTCGGTGCGCCCGTCGTCCTGGTTGAGCGTCTTCTTCACCAGCCGCAGGCCGAGCGCGGCGTCGTAGAACTCGTGCGCGCGCGCCAGATCGTCCGTGATGCCGGTGATGTGGTGGATGCCCTCCAGGCGCATGTCCGCGGTCACCTCGGGCACGGGCTCCGGATGCGTGGCCCGCTCGATCGCGGCCTCGTCGCGCCCGCCGGGAAGCCGGTCGGCCGGGGGGAGCAGGAGGGTACGCCCCAGCGCGTCGGCGGGCTCGTCGACGGCGTAGCCCGGGCCGCGGGTTGCGATCTCGAGGACCTGGCCGTCCGGATCGGTGAAGTAGAGGCTCTGGAAGTAGCCGCGGTCCAGCGGGCCGGACACCGACACGCCCGCGTCGACGAGCCGACGCTTCCACTTGAGCTGCGCCTCGGGCGTCGCGACGCCGAGCGCGAGGTGGTGGATGCCCCCTACGCCCCAACGTCCCCGGCGGCTGTGCGGCCACTCGAAGAACGTGAGGATGGTCCCGGGCGCGCCGCCGTCCCGCCCGAAGTAGAGGTGGTACGCGCCCGGATCGTCGAAGTTGACGGTCTTCTTGACCAGATCGAGCCCCAGGAGCCCGCCGTAGAAGGCCAGCGTGCGAGGGGCGTCGGTCGACACCATCGTGATGTGGTGGAAGCCCGGCGTTACGAGAGGTTGTGTGCTCATGGCAGGAAATTAATTCAACCTTGAATTAATGTCAACGAGGCCGCTCTCCGACGAGCGAGACGGGCCGCCCGCCGTCCCGCGCGGAGGCGTAGAGCGCCTCGATGACACGCAGGTTCGCCTCCGCCTCGTCCGGACCGTAGCGCACCTGTGTTCCCTCCAGGACCGCGTCCGCGAAGTGCTCGACCATGAGCCGATACTCGTCCACGCCCGGGACCGTGCGCTCGGAGTCCCCCTTCCTCCCGCGCAACTCCTGCCACGACGCGTCGTCGGTCCCGGGGAGGAAGGCGGACGGCACGACGAGCGTCGCGTCCGTGCCCCCGATCTCGAGCGTCTCCCTCCGTTCGAGCGTGAGCGCACAGTCGAAGTGCGCGACCAGCCCGCCGTCGAAGCGCAGGAGGCCGGCGAGCTCGGCGTCGACGTCGCGGTCCGTCCAGGTCGCGCGCGCCTGGACCTCGACCGGCTCCGCCCCCGCGACCGTGCGGCTCGCGTTCACGCAGTAGCAGCCGACGTCCATCAGCGCTCCGCCACCCAGCTCCGGATCGAGGCGGATGTTGTCCGTGCGTGTCAGGCGGAACGTGAAGGTGCTCCGGATCGAGCGCACCTCCCCCACGTCCCCCGCCCGCACCCTGTCCAGGATCGCCTCGGTGCGAGGGTGGAAGCGGTACATGAAGGCCTCCATCAGGAGCACGCCCGCGCCGCGCGCGGCGTCGGCCATCTCGCGGCACTCGCCGGTGGAGAGCGCGAGCGGCTTTTCGCACAGGACGTGCTTGCCCGCCTCCGCGGCGCGGATCGTCCACTCCCGATGCAGGGCGTTGGGGAGGGGGATGTAGACGGCATCGACGCCCTCGTCCTCGAGGAGGGCCTCGTAGCTCCCGTAGTGACGGGGGATGTCCGCTTCGCGCGCGAACGCACCGGCGCGGCTCTCGTCACGGCTGGCCACCGCCACCAGGCGCCCGTTGGCCGAGGCCTGGATCGCGGGATTCACGGCGGCGCGACCGATGTTCGCGGTGCTCAGGACCCCCCAGCGCAGCTTCCGGCTCGGCACACGACCTCCTGGTTCCGACGAGAAGAATCGAGACATGAAGACAGCGTGGGTGGAGCCTACCAGGGCATCCTCTGCGCGTCGGGCTCCGCCCCCGCGAGCGGGAGATCCACCCAGCGGCCCTCGCGGTGCGAGAGCGCCACCGCGTTGATGACCTCCTGCACGCGGGCTCCCTGCGCGAAGTTGCCCTGGTTCACCGGGCCGCCGTTCACGATCTCGTGGCAGAAGTCGTGCACGAGGTTGCCGTAGAACGCCGTGCTCCAGTGGTCGTCGGGGCGCGCGCCGGGCGGGAAGTAGCGGTCCGGAATCGCCTGGGCCACGAACTCCACGGCGTCGGGCGTGGCCATGTGGATCGTCTGGATGACCCCGAACTCCTCCACGAGGCGGACGTGGATCGCGCCCTCCGACCCGTAGATGCGGGCCTCGATCCCAGGGTAGTTCCCGACCGTCACGTAGCTCGACTGCATCGAGAAGAGCGCGCCGTTGCCCGCCTCGCCGATGAACACGTCCGCGTCGTCGACGTTGATCGGCTCGCGTTCCGTGTCCAGGTTCGTGCGCCGCCGGAGGGGAACCATGTTCGCCATCGTCCCGACCACCCGCTTCAGATCGGCACCCACGCACTCGAGGCCGATGTCGATCGTGGGGGCGCCGTAGCCCTCCAGCGCGGAGACCGTGATGCCCTCGCGGCTGGGGTCCGTGCCCCACGCGGGCTCCCCGGTCGGCTTCTCCTTGTGGATGCGCTTGTCCATCGGGTTGTCCGGATCGAGCCACTGCGAGTTCTGCTCGTATCCGTTGAAGATGAACGGGCGCCCCACGAAGCCCTCGCGCAGGAGGTCGAACATGTACATCACGGCCGGCGCGTAGCGGAACGTCAGCCCGACCTTCGTCTTCAGGCCCTTCGACTCGGCGAGCTCGTGCGCGCGCCACACGTCGCGGTAGTCGTGGCACACGGGCTTCTCGACGAGGCAGTGCTTGCCGGACTCGAGCGCGGCGAACACCAGTTCCTGGTGGTCCCCCCGTGTCACCACGTCGACGACGTCCACGTCGTCGCGGGCGAGCACCCGCTCGGCGTCGGTCTCGACCGTGGGGATCCCGAACTCCATGGCCCGCTTCTCGGCCAGCTCGCGATCGAGGTCGCAGATCGCCACCACCTCGGCGAGGGGCGAGCGGGTGAATCCCGGGAGGTGGGCGGAGCGCGACCAGCGGCCCGCTCCGACGACGGCGACACGCAGTTTTTCGGTCATGGCGGGCCAACTTCCCCCTCCGGTGGCGCCCGGCGCAAGACGTCGGCGGCCGGGACGCACGCCATGACGTGCTCCGCCAGCGCGGTGATCGTGAGGCTGGGGTTCACGCCGAGGTCCACGGGCACGATCGAGCCGTCCACGACACGCAGACCGGGGTGCCCGTGCACGCGGCCCTCGAAGTCCACGACGCCGGACGATCCGCTCGTGCTCATCCGACATCCCCCCAGGATGTGCGCCGTGGCGGGTGCGCCGAGCACCTCCTCGTGGAAGGAGCTCCACGCGCCGCCTCCCATGCGCGCGCCCATGCGGCGCGCCACTTCGCGGGCCAGCGGGATATGCGCGACAGGCGGCTCCTCCCCCTCGGGGAGGGTGGACGTGAGTGCCCTTCGGCCGGCGGCCCACCAGCTCCGGCGCAGCTCCAGCGAGATGTGGCCGCCCCCCGTCTGCATCGCGAGGAGGATGCCGCTGCGCGCTGCGCGCCCCCGGGGAAAGAGGCTCGCGGCGAGTCGCCCGGGCCGCCGGAGCAGCCTGGCGAGCGCCCGCCCTCCCGTGGGCGGTGCCGCGTCCCGGCCTTTCCGCTCCTCGAGGGGAAGCGTCAGCGCGAAGAGGGTGTCCGACCCCGGATTGAACCGCACCATCTCGACGTGCGTGCGGTCGTCGAGCTGCACGCCGGAGGTGATCGCGATTCCGTCGGTCCAGCGCTCGTCGGCGGTGCGTGCCTCGGCGCCGAGCAGCGACTCGGAGTTCGTGCGTACCCACCGCCCGACCGTCGGGGAGAGGCGCGGGAGGAAGGGACGCGAACGGAGGAGGAGGCCCACGGAGCCGAGCACGCCGGCGCTGATCACCACCTCGCGGGCCCGCCACGTGCGGCGGGACCGGCGCAGCCCGAGGGAGCGACGGGTCTCCACCGCCCATCCGTCGCCGTCCGGTCGGAGGGTCAGCGCCTCGGTCTCCGGCACGATGCGTGCGCCGAGGTGCTCCGCGAGCCAGAGGTAGTTGCGGTCGAGCGTGTTCTTGGCGCCCACGCGGCAGCCGATCATGCACGCCGCGCACTGCGTGCAGCCCGTACGCCGCGGACCCCGCCCGTCGAAGTACGGATCGGGCACCTCCTCGCCGGGCGTGCCGAGGAAGACCCCCACGTCGTGGACCCGATGCGTGTCCTCGCCACGCATCGCCTCCACCACCTCGCGCAGGAGCACGTCCGTGCGTCCGAGAGCGGGCGCGGGCGTGGCGCCGAGCATGCGGCGGGCCTCGCGGTAGTGCGGGCGCAGACGATCCTCCCACCCTCCGTTCCCCCACTCGGGCCCCCGGAAGACCTCCGCGTCCGGCTCGATCAGCACGTTGGCGTACACGAGCGAGCCGCCGCCCACCCCGGTTCCGTGCAGCACGAAGACGTGGCGGAGCGGCGTCACGGACTGGAAGCCGTGGCACCCCAGGCGCGGCAGCCAGAGGTAGCGGCGGAGCGCGCGGTTGGTCTCGGGGAAGTCGTCCGGCCTCCACCGCTTTCCCCTCTCGAGCACGACGACGTCGTGCCCCTTCTCCGCGAGGCGCAGCGCGGAGACCGCGCCTCCGAAGCCCGAGCCGACGACCAGGAAGTCGGCGTCGCGACCGTCGCCCTCCCGGCGCGCGCTCAGTAGAGGAGCTCCGGGTCGAGGACGTTGCGCAGCGGGCGTCCGTCGAGCCACCGCCGCAGGTTGTCGAGGAAGAGGTCGGTGATGCGTCGGTTCTCCCGATCGCTCGTGCTGGCCGAGTGGGGGCTGACGAGCACGTTGGGCATCGCCCACAGCGGGCTGTCGGCGGGGAGCGGCTCGTCGGCGAAGACGTCCAGGTACGCACCCCCGAGGTGTCCCGAGCGCAGCGCCTCGACCAGGGCCGGCTCGTCCACCAGCGCGCCCCGGCCGATGTTGACCACGGCAGCCCCGGGCGGGAGCGCCGCGAGCTCCTCGGCGCCGATCATTCCTTCCGTCTCGTCCGTGTGCGGGGCGACCAGGACCAGGAAGTCGGCGCCGGGCAGGATCGCCCGGAGCGCCTCGGGACCGTGCACCTCGTCGACGTCGGTGCCGTCGCCATCCACGCCGACGGGGCCGCGCTTCACGCCGATCGCGCGCATCCCGAAGGCGCGGGCGCGGCGCGCCACGTCCCTGCCGATGCGGCCGAGCCCCACCACGACGACGGTCCGACCCTCCAGGTCGGTGCCGGCGAAGCGCTCCCAGGTCCGCTCGGACTGGGCGCGTACCACGTGCAGGATCCGACGCGCGTGCATGAGCATCGCCAGGACGGCGAACTCGGCCAGGGGGCGGGCGTGCACGCCGCTGGCCGTGGTGAACACCGTGTCGGGCATGCGCTCCGCATAGCCGAGCCGGCGAACGAACTGGCCGATGCCGGCGCTCGTCGCCTGGATCCAGCGGACGTTCGGGGCCAGCTCGGGCAGGTCGGCGAGGTGCGTCCGGTCGAAGTCGAAGAGGACGGTCGCCTCGGCCAGCAGCTCCCGCCAACGCGCTTCCTGCGCCTCGGTGCGTTGCAGGGGGCCGCCGTGGTGGTCCGCGGGGTAGCGGGGCGGAGCGATGAGGGCGGGCTCGTGCAGGACGCGTACGTCCGGGTCCGCGCGGCGGATCTCGTCCACCAGCTCGGCCTCGAGCCAGCTCGCGATCAGGACAGTGGTGCTCACGATGCGATCGTCTCCGCGTGGTGGCAGGCCACCAGGTGGTCGGGGTCGTCGGGGAGCGGCGCGCGCGTTTCGGGCTCGACGCGGGCGCACAGCTCGGTGGCGAACGGGCAACGGGTGTGGAAGCGGCACCCGGGGGGTGGCGCGGCCGGATCCGGCACGTCCCCCTCGATCGGCGGCGCGGTGTGCTCCGCCGCGTCGGGGTCGGCCACCGGGATCGAGGACACCAGGGCGCGCGTGTAGGGGTGCAGCGGCCGGTCGAAGACGACGTCGTGGCCCCCGGCCTCGACCAGCTTGCCGAGGTACATCACGGCCACGCGGTCGCTGATGTGGCGCACCATGGACAGGTCGTGCGCGATGAAGAGGTAGGTCAGCCCCAGCTCCTCCTTCAGCTCGGCGAGGAGGTTCACGATCTGTGCCTGGATCGACACGTCCAGGGCGGAGATGGGCTCGTCGGCGACGATGAAGCGGGGCCGGGTGGCCAGCGCGCGCGCGATGCCCACGCGCTGGCGCTGCCCGCCGGAGAGCTCGTGCGGGAAGCGGCGCGCGAAGGGCCCCTCCAGGCCGACCCGCTCGAGCAGCTCGAGCACGCGCGCCCGCCGCTCGGCGGGCGTGCCGATGGCGTGGACGTCGAGCGGCTCGCGCACCGCGGCGCCGATGCGCAGGCGAGGGTCCAGCGAGGCGTACGGGTCCTGGAAGATCATCTGCATGTTCCGACGCACGCGCCGGAGCTCCGCGCCCCCGAGCGTCGCCAGTTCCCGCCCTTCGAAGGTGATCCGCCCGGAGGTGGCCCGCTCCAGCCGCAGGAGCGTGCGCCCCGTGGTGGACTTCCCCGAGCCACTCTCGCCGACGAGCCCGAGCGTCTCGCCGGCGTGGACGTCGAAGGAGACGCCGTCCACCGCGCGCACCGCCCCCACCGCGCGCCGGAGGACGCCGCGGCGGATGGGGAAATGCGTGCGCAGGTCGCGCACCTCCACCAGCGGGGGAGGGGCCGGAGCGCTCACCGCGGGGCCTCGTCGAGGGCGCCGGGTCCGAGCTCCTCCCACCGCCAGCACGCCGACGCGTGACGCTCGGAGACGGGCAGGAGAGGGGGACGCTCCACGCGGCAGCGGTCCACGGCCCAGCGGCAGCGCGGCGCGAAGGGGCAGTGCGCGATGACTTCCCGCAGGTCGGGCGGCTTCCCTTCGATGGGGGTGAGGCGTTGCCTCCCCATGCCCCCGCCGATGCCGGGCCGCCCGGGCATCGAGCGCAGGAGCCCGAGCGTGTAGGGATGGCGGGGATCGCGGTAGAGGGCCCGCACGGGCGCCTCCTCCACGATGTGGCCCGCGTACATCACGGCCACGCGGTCGACGAGGCCCGCCACGAGCGCGAGGTCGTGCGTGATCCAGAGGATCGCCATGCCGAGCCGGGCCTGCAGCTTCTTCACCAGGGCCACGATCTGCGCCTGGATCGTCACGTCGAGCGCCGTGGTCGGCTCGTCCGCGATGAGGACGGCGGGCCGGCACGAGAGCGCCATGGCGATCATGATCCGCTGTCTCTGCCCCCCGAGAACCTGTGGGGGTGGTCGTCCAGGCGCGCCGCCGGGTCCGGGATCCCGACCAGCGCGAGGAGTCGGGCGGCCTCGGCGCGCGCTTCCGCGGCCGACATGTGGAGGTGGCGGCGAAGGCCCTCGCTCAGCTGGCGACCGACGGTGAGGACCGGGTTGAGCGAGGTCATCGGGATCCTGGAACACCATCGCGACGCGGCGCCCGCGGACGTCGCGCAGCGCCCCGGGATCGAGGCGGAGGAGGTCCGTCCCCTCGAGGAGCGCCTCTCCCGCCACCACCGAGCCGTTCGGCGGGAGCAGGCCGAGGAGGGAGAGCGCGCCGACCGTCTTCCCCGAGCCGCTCTCGCCCACGAGGGCGAGGGACTCCCCCGCCTCCAGCGACCAGGAGATGCCGTTCACCGCGTGGACCGCTCCGCCGTCGGAAGCGAAGCGCGTGACCAGGTCGCGCACCTGCAGCAGGGGGCTCACGCCGCGCCCTCCACGCCGGGGTCGCGGGTGGTCGGGTCCAGCGCGTCCTGGAGGCCGTCTCCGATGAAGTTCACCGCGAGCACCACGGCGAGGATGGCCACGCCGGGGAAGAGCGTGAGCCAGGGCTTGGTGGCCATCGTGGACTGGGCGTCCATGAGCATGTTGCCCCAGGTGGGCGTCGGCGGCTGCACGCCGAGCCCGAGGAAGCTGAGCGACGACTCGATCACGATCGCGTTGCCGACCGCGAGCGTCGCGCCCACGACGATGGGCCCGAGCGTGTTCGGGAGGACGTGGCGCAGGAGGATGCGCGTGTCCGTCGCGCCGAGCCCGCGCGCGGCCTCGACGTACGCCAGCTCCCGGATCGCGAGCACTTCGCCGCGCACCACCCGCGCCGTCGCCATCCAGGAGAGCAGCCCGATGATCAACGCCATCGAGCCCACCGCGCCCTGCGCGTACGAGCTGAGGACGATCAGGAGGGGGAGGGCGGGGATCGAGTACGCGATGTCCGTGCCGCGCATGAGCAGCCCGTCGAGGCGTCCGCCCCAGTAGCCGGCCGAGGCGCCCACGGCGGTGCCCACCCCGGTGCCGATCACCGCGGCGAGCAGCCCGATGAGGATCGATACCCTGCCACCGAAGAGGACGCGCGTCAGGAGATCGCGGCCGAGGTCGTCGGTGCCCATCCAGTGAGCGAGCGACGGCGCCTGCCGGATGCTGTCCAGGTCGATCGTGTCGAAGCCGTACGGGGCGATGAGCGGCGCGGCCGCGCACACCGCGGCGAGCACGCCCACCACCGCGATCGAGGCGAGCGCCATGCGGTGGCGTTTCAGGCGCGTCCACGCCACCCCCGTGCCGTGGCCCTCAGGCATAGCGGATGCGTGGGTCGAGCACGCCGTACAGCACGTCGGCGACCAGGTTGAACACCACCACCATGAACGAGCCGAGGAGGAGGATGCCCATCAGGAGCGGGTAGTCGCGCGCGAACATCGCCTGCACGAACAGCCTGCCGATCCCCGGCCAGGCGAAGACGGTCTCCGTGATCACGGCACCGGAGAAGAGCCCGGCGAGGTTGAGCGCCATGATCGAGACCACCGGGATGAGCGCGTTGCGCAGCGCGTGCACGCCGACCACGGTGCGTTCGGAGAGGCCCTTCGCGCGGGCCGTGCGCACGTAGTCGGCCCGGAGGGCGCCCAGCAGGCTCGAGCGCAGGTAGCGGGACCACCCCGCCACGTAGCGGAAGGAGAGCACCACGGCGGGGAGCGCGAGGTGGAGCAGGTGGTCCGCCAGCGAGGTATCGCCCACCGTCTCCGTGCCGGCGACCGGAAACCAGGCGAGCCACACGCCGAACACGAGCTGCAGGATGAGGGCGAACCAGAAGACGGGCATGGCGATGCCGACGAAGGAGATCCCCGTGCCGAGGTGGTCGAACCACGAGTACTGGCGGACGGCGCTCACGATCCCCAGCGGGAAGGCAAGCAGCGCCGCCAGGAGGTAGGCGGCGCCCATCAGCTCGATCGTGGCCGGAAGCCGTTCGAGGATCATCGAGGCGACGGGCCTCGTGGTCGAGAAGCTGATCCCGAGATCGCCGTGGAGCGCCGCTCCGAGCCAACGCACGTACTGGACCGGTACGGGCTCGTCGACGCCCAGCCGCCGCCGATACGCCTCGATCACCTCGGGGTCGATGAAGCGGCCGCTCTCGAGCAGCGCGGCCTCCGGGCCACCCGGTGCCGCCTGGATGACCCCGAAGAGCACGATCGTGATCCCGAGGAGGAGCGGGATCATCTGGAGGAGCCGGCGCGCGACGTAGTGGGTCACGCCGGCTCACGCGGAGGCGGGGGCGACATGGGGCGGTACCATAGGCCCTCGACCCGTCTCGAAAAAGCCTGCGTCCCGGCCCCCCCGGGTGCGCCGGGTCCGGCGTGGCTGTCACGCTCGTGCGGTGGCGGTCGTAACCAGGGAGGTTGGGTGGGGGCTCTTCCTGCCCTTCGGCCGCTTGATTTAGGAGGGCAGGCCCACGTATTCTGGGCCCACATCGAGATCGACGAGGGTGCCCGGGAGCCGACCGCTCCCCCTCGTGGCCCAACGGCCCACGCCGTGACGGCGTCGTGCCGGAGGGGCCCCGGCTGAAGGATAGAGTCTCTGCCCACTTCGAACCGGCTCAGCCGGGGGTGTCCGAATGACGCCCCTCGGGATGAGTGCGGTGATATCCACCATAGCCGAGGAGTCGTCTGATGTCCCTTCCTTCGTCGGTTTCCTTCCAACGCCTGACCCGTGCGCTCGGCCGAATGGCCGCGGCGGCGGCCCTGGCCCTGGCCCTGGCCCCGCCCGCGCACGCGCAGCAGACCGCCGGAACCATCACGGGCCAGGTGACCGCGCGCTCGGGCGCGGCTCTGTCCGAAGTGCAGGTCGTGATCGTGGGGACGCAGCAAGGCGCCCTCACGGCGACCAACGGCCGCTTCCTCATCCAGAACGTCGCCGCCGGCACCTACCAGCTCCAGGTGATCCGGATCGGGTACGCGACCCAGACGCAGCAGGTCACCGTCGAGGCCGACCAGGTCGCCGTGGCCAACTTCGTCCTCGCGGACGAGGCCCTCGGCCTCGACGAGATCGTCGTGACCGGCACGGCCGGGGCCGCCCGGCGCCGCGAGGTGGGGAACTCCGTCGCCCAGCTCTCGGTGGCCAACATGGCGGCGCCCAACGCCAGCGTGGACCAGCTCCTCCAGGCGCAGTCGCCCGGGCTCCTGGTCTCGCAGTCGAACGGGATGGCCGGTTCCGGAGCCCAGATCCGGCTACGGGGCTCGGTTTCGGTGTCCCAGTCCAACCAGCCCATCATCTATGTGGACGGCATCCGGGTCCGGAGTGACGCATACGCCCGGAACATCTCGCCCACCGAGGGCGCGGGCCGGGGAGGCAACGTCACGGCATCCCCGCTGAACGACATCAACCCCAACGACATCGACCGCATCGAGGTCCTGAAGGGGTCCGCGGCCTCCACGCTGTACGGCACCGAGGCCGCTGCCGGCGTCATCCAGATCTTCACCAAGCGTGGAACCCAGGGCGCGCCCCGTTGGACCCTGCAGATCGACCAGGGCTTCAACCACGAGCTGCCCTTCGCGCCCGACGTGGACGTACGACCGGTCGACGACCCGCTCGTAGAGGGGCCCCGGGGCACGTACTCGTACAAGTACCTCAACATGGACCCCTGGCTCCGCAACGGGCACCGCCAGAAGTACTCGGCCAGCGTGTCCGGTGGGTCCCAGACGCTCCAGTACTTCGTGTCGGGACAGTACGACGACAACGTGGGCGTCATGCCTCTGGACCAGGAAAAGAAGAACGGCGTGCGCGGGAACTTCACGTTCACGCCCCTCAACTCGGTGACGTTGCAGGTCAACTCGGCCTACAACCGCACGGACATCACGAACACGTCCGCGGGGAACAACGCCCAGGGTCTGACGCTCAACGCCTTCCGACGTGAGCGGAACTACATCGCGAACGCGGACCCGGACACGATCAGCCTGGTGCTCGACTACGACATCCGGACGCGCATCGATCGGTTCACGCTTGGCGCCACCGCGGCCTATGACCCGGGAAACGCGTTCAACACCAAGCTGACGGTGGGCTACGACCTGGCCGACCAGGACAACCGCCAGCTGCGCCCCTACGGGTTCCGTCTGCTCCCTTCCGGCAAGCTGTATTCGGCGCTGCGGAACTACTCCACGCTCACGGCGGACGTGGTCGCCAGCTACCGGCTCGCCCTGGGTGAGAACAACCTCACTCTGTCGGCGGGCGGTCAGAGCATCACCACCGACCAACGCACGATCCAGGGCGAGGGCACGGATTTCGCCGGCCCGGGTGATCCGGACCTCGATTCCGGCGCCAACCGGTTGAGTTGGGAGTCGCGCATCCGCGAGGTGAACGCCGGCTTCTTCGGCCAGGCGCTCTTCAACATCAAGGACCGGTACTTCCTCACCGGCGGCGTCCGCGTGGACGGCAACTCCGCCTTCGGCCAGTCGCTCGGACTCCAGGCGTATCCGAAGGTGTCGGCGTCCTACGTCGTCTCGGACGAGGGCTTCTGGAGCGACTCGTACGGCTCGCTGAAGCTCCGGGCCGCGTGGGGCCAGTCCGGCCGCGCTCCCGGCACGTTCGACGCGGTGCGGACGTGGAACGCCATCGGGTACGGTGGCCAGCCCACCTACCTCCCCTCCAACCTGGGGAATCCGGACCTGGGCCCCGAGCGCACCAGCGAGACCGAGTTCGGGTTCGACTGGTCGGGTTTCGAGGGCCGCGTGTCGGCGGAGTTCACGTACTACAAGCAGCACACCACCGACGCGCTCTTCAACGTGCGGCACGCCCTCTCGGAGGGCTTCGCCACCTCGCAGCAGGAGAACGTCGGCGAGCTGGAGAACAAGGGGCTCGAGGCGAGCATCAACGCCACGCTCTACGAGTCGGAGAACTGGGGGTTCGACCTTGGAACCACCATCTACACCAACCACTCCAAGGTCTTGTCCCTGGGCGGCGCGCCGCCTTTCAGCGGCGGAGGCTCGTGGATCGAGGAGGGGTACCCGATCACCCTCATCCGGGGCGTGACCATCGACAACCCCCAGTCGCTGACCGACCCCAAGTACACCTGTGGTGACAGCCGAGTCGAGGCAGGAGGCGCCTGTGTGAACACGGACGTCCCCATCGGACCTCAGGAGCCCACCAAGGTCTTCGGCTTCAGCACCTCGCTGCGCATGCCGAAGGGCATCGAGCTTTCGGCGCGCGGCGAATACCAGGGCGGCCACTTCATCTACGACGGCCCCACCAACGAGGGCGTGAACCGGAACATCCGGTGGCCCACCTGCGCCGACTACTACCAATACACGGACAACGGCAACGGGGCGCAGGCCCCCGCCGAGATGCGCTACTTCTGCGACCGGGCGTTCTATCGCCGCGGCACCATGATCCACAGGGCCGACTTCTTCAAGCTGCGCGACGTCACGGCGCGGATCCCCTTGGGCGAGCTCGTGCCGGGTAGCTCGAACAGCACGCTGACGCTCTCGGCTCAGAACTTCTACCGGTGGCTGAACTCCGACTTCCGCATCTTCGATCCGGAGATGGTCAGCAACACCGGCTTCGGCGATCAGGTGCCCAGCATCACCGAGCACGTACCGCCGCCGGCTTCCTTCGTCGCATCCATCCGGGTGGTGTTCTGATGTCCGTCGCACGCAGAGGAGGACCGAGCATGTTTCGATCGCTGAAGCGGCTTGGCGCGGCGACCACGTTCGTCCTTGCCGCCACCGCATGTAACTTCGACGTCACCAATCCGGGCCCTACGGACGACAAGTTCCTGGACCGTTCGGAGGCCCATCAGGCCGTGGCCAACGGCTCGGCCCGGATGCTCTTCGACGCACTCAACGAGGTGGCCTACACCACGTCGGCGGTGACCCGGGAGATGTTCCCCTCGGGCTCCACGTCGTCGTTCGGCATCTCTCAGAACCAGCAGGAAGGCCTGCTCATCTGGGACGATGAGCACATCGTGGACGGGTGGACCAGCGCCCAGCGCTCGCGATACATCGGGGAGAGCGGCTTCGACCGTTTCGCCGAGAACCACGAGGGAGGGAACGCCGAGTACAAGCCCGCGGTGGACGCTGCGCTGTACGCGGGGTACGCCAACCGTCTCCTCGGGGAGAACTGGTGCGAGGCCGCCGTGGACGGAGGCTCCATCATCTCCCGTACCGAGATGCTGCACCGCGCAGAGACCTGGTTCAGCACGGCCATCGACGTCGCAGGCTCCGCGTTCGGGGAGCAGAAGACGGCCGCGTATGCCGGACGCGCGTCGGTGCGGGCGAATCTGGGCGATTGGGCCGGGGCGTTGTCCGATGCGGCCCAGGTGCCGACGGAGTTCGAGTTCGACGCCCGGTACGAGTCGGCCCAGCAGGATCAGTTCAACCGCGTCTACTACGCCGGCGCCGGCGAGCCCTACAAGGCGGTCACCGTCTGGAACACGGTGTACGAGGACTACTTCACCCAGACGGGGGATCCCCGGACGCCCTGGACGTACCAAGAAGGCGACGAGGGCGACGCCTCCGTGGGCGTCGTCGGATCGAAGGTACCGTTCTACCAGCAGCAGAAGTTCGCCGATCGTGACTCGGACATCCGGCTCTCGTCGGGGTACGAGATGAGGCTGCTGGAGGCGGAGAAGAAGCTCACCGACGGCGACATGGCCGGCGCCATGACGCTGGTGAACGGACACCGTGTGGCCCTGGGGCTCGACCCCTGGACGCCGGCGGACCTCACCGAGGCGTGGGCCAACTACAAGCGCGAGCGCGGCGTCGAGCTCTGGCTCGAAGGCCGTCGCCTCGCCGACCTGAAGCGCTGGAAGGACAACGGCAGCCCCGGGGCCCTGGATGCCCTGGAGACGGCGGGCAGCCCCGATTCGTACCTGGATCCGGGACAGACCCTCTGCTACCCGATCCCCAAGAACGAACGGGAGTCCAACCCCAACATCCCGCTGCAGCCGGGCGGTTGACGGGGAAGGCCTGATCGAGGCCTGGCGTGAAGCGGCCCCGCCCGGGAACCGGGCGGGGCCGCGGTCGTTCTACCGGAAGATGCGGAGGCTCAGGATCGGGACGCGCCGGCTCTCCTGCGTACCGCCGCCGGGCGTGTCGGTACTTCCCGAGCCCCCCCGCGACTGGAGCGCGATGACCACGCCCAGTGCCACCGTGCCCGCGCCCACGACCAGCCCCGTGCGTCCCTTGTCGAGCTGGCGCCGCTCCATCTCCAGGACCTCGTGGGCAGGCACCGCCACGCGCTGCACCACCGAGCGCATCCCGCGTTCGGCGTCGTTGTGGCCGACCGAGGTGTCGACGAGCAGCTGCTCGCCATCGCCCTGTACGAGCGTGCCCGTGAGGAGGCGCGCGTTCGTGAGGCGCTGATCGACCAGCCGCCCGGCCTCGACGGCGGTGAGCCGGATGCGCACGGGCGTTCCCGGGCTCACGTCTTCGACGGAGCTGGGGATGTAGGAGTAACAGCCGGTCGTGGCTGCCAGCGCCCCGACCAGGAGGATGCTCTTGCCACGCATGTTTCGCCCCCAGGACGCGAGATGGATTGGGACCGGCGGACCCACCGTACATTACATACGCCGAACCCGGCCGGAAGATCTCCGTGTCAGCGCAGCGTCCACTGCCACAGGTTCCAGAAGCTGCCGAAGTTGGTTCCGCTGGGACGGAAGCCGCCGACGCTCGTGCTCACGAGCTGCGGGACGACGTTGTAATAGAGCGGAAGCGAGCGTGCCGCGCGCGCCACGCGCACCTGCACGGAGTCGAGGAGCGGCTTGCGCGCTTCGAAGTCGAGGTGCCGGTCGGATTCCTCCATGAGCGTGTCGAGCTCCGGGTCGCAGAATCCGGTCATGTTGTTGGGCCCGTCGCACGCGTACATCCCGGTCAGGCTCGGGTCCGCGGGGAGGAACCAGGCGCTCACGATGGCCTCCCACCGACCGCTCCGCCAACGCTGGGTCCAGGCCGCGCTCTCCAGCGTCTCGAACGTCACCTCGACGCCCACGTCGCGCAGCTGGGCCTGGATCACCTGCGCGACGGCGATACGGTCGGTGCTCCCCGCGCGGTTCAGCATGGTGAAGGAGAAGCGCTCCTCGCCGCGTACACGGACGCCGTCGGGGCCCGGCCGCCATCCGGCCTCGCCCAGCATGCGCCGCGCCCGTTCGGGATCGAAGTCGGGCGAAGGGACGTCGGCGGCGTGGTACGGGCTGGTCGGGTTGATGGGCGAGTCCGCCACCTCGACCGTGCCCTGCATGAGCTTGTCGGCGATGGCACGGCGGTCGATGGCGCGGAAGAGGGCCTCGCGCACCTTCGGGTCCGAGAACAGCCGGCGCGCGTGCTCGGTGTTCTGGCTCACGTCCAGGTGCAGGAAGGTGTTCGAGCTCACCAGGTGCACCTCGTAGCCGTCCAGGCCGACGCACCTCCGACACCTGCGTCGGCAGCAACTGGGCGTAGTGGTGCTGGCGCGCGCGCATCGCGTTGAGGCGGGTGTTCGGGTCGGGGATGAAGGCCCACACGATCTCGTCGATGCGCGGGTACCCGGGGCCACGCCAGTAGTCGTCGTTACGCACGACGCGGATGTACTCCCCGCTCTTCCATTCGGCGAAGCGGAAAGGCCCGGTGCCGATCGCCTCCGGGCCCCGATTGAACGGCTCGTAGTTGACGATATCCTCGGTGGTCATCCCGCCGAGCACGTGTTCGGGGAGGACCGCCTCGAAGAGCCCGTCGTAGTAGCCGTAGACGCCGTCCCACCGGAAGACCACGGTGTGCTCGTCCGGCGTCCGGCAGTCGATGATGCCCAGGTACTGGTCGCGGTTGTAGACCTGCGAGTTGGGGCTGGTCACGAACTTCCAGGTGAAGCACACGTCCGCGCTGGTGAAGGGCTCGCCGTCGTGCCAACGCACGCCTTCGTGCAGCGGCCAGTTCATGTCCACGGTGCCGTCGGCGTTGTGGACCACGAGCCCGTTCGCCTCGGTCGGGATCTCCTTCGCGAGCACCGGGACGTAGGTGTTGTGCTCGTCCGTGGTGACGAGCCCCTCCATCATGCTGAACTCGATGTCGACGAGGTTCTGGCTCGTGAAGGGGTTGAGCACGTCGATCTCGCGGTCGTAGGCGACGCGCAGGATCTTCCGGCCCGGATCACCTGACGCAGGGGCGTCCCCGGCGGGGACACCGCAGGCGGAAAGGGCCAGGCACGCGGCCCCCACCAGGGGGAGGGTGGCCCGCACGCGCCGAGCGCGCACTATCGCCCTCCGCCGAAGGAGACGCGCAGGCCGAGCTGGGCCTGCCACTGTGAGGCGGGTGAGGCCACGGACCACGGCTCCGGAATGGTCTGGGCTCCGTTCTCGTCACGAAGCGGGAGGAGGCCGGCGATCCACTGGGAGAGCAGGTCGCCGTTGCCGCGGATGCGCTCGCTCGGCTGGAGGAGGGAGGAGGTGGCGGGGATCGTGCGCACCAACCCCCAATCGCCGTTGAGCAGGTTCAGCAGGTTGACCACGTCCGCCTCGACGCGCACGGACGCGCCACCCACGCGCAGCCGCTGCGCGAGGCGCAGGTCCAATCGGTTCTGCCAGGGTGCGCGGCAGCGGTTGCGGAGCAGCATCTGGCCGTGGAAGCGCTTCAGGCAGGGGTCGTTCGCGAGTGCGGCCGCGAGGCGTACCGTGGTTCCCGGCCCGGCCGGCACCTCGAGCGGATCGTCCGGCACGTACACGAGGTCGTTGTCGCGGTCCGAGGCCTTGCCGAGGGACGGGTAGCCGTCGCCGTTCAGGTCGCCTCGGTACACGTACGAGAAGGGGAGCCCGGACTCCCCGGTGTAGAGGATGGAGACCTCCGTGTCGTCCAGCCCCGGGATCGGGGTGCCGTACAGTGCGAGCACCACCTTGTGCGGGCGGTCGAAGTTGGAGGGCGTCAGCGGCGGGTCGTTCGGATCTCCGTGCGTGGGGTTGGAGCCGTACGCGCCGATGAGGTCCACCGAGGCGAGGCTCATGCGGTCGTACGAGCGGCCGTAGGCGTAGCCGGCGCGGAAGTCCACGCGGTCGGTCAGGGAGCCGCGTAGCTCGGTGGAGATCGACCAGGAGCGGTCGCCGGACCCGTTCTCCACGAGCAGAACCTGGCCGTAGTCGGGAAGCACCCGGTTGGGCTGGAAGCCCTCCGCGGAGGGTGGGCCGAAGTGGAGACGTTCCGTGCCGCCGTAGCCGCGCAGGGGGCCGAGTGCCGTATCCTGTCGCTGGATGTTCAACTCGCGCAGCGAGACCTGGTGGATGGAGCTCCCGACGACGACATCCACGGACGCCGCCAGGGAGGGCGTCAGCTCCTGGTCGAGGGCCAGCGACACCTTGGCGTACTGCGGATAGCGGAAGCCCTCGTCGAACACCGTGACGGCGCGTGCCACCGTGGGCGGACCGTTCAGGCAGGTGGGCGCCGGATCGTTCGGGTCGAAGAACGGTGCGATGTTCGCGCCGGTCGGGTTGAAGCCGTTCCAGCGTCCGAAGCAGGCCCGTACCTCCGAGCGGAGCCCGGTGTCGTGGAAGGCGTTGGCGAGCCAGACGTAGGGGAGCTGTCCGGTGAAGACGCCGGCGCCCGCCCGGATCTGCGTGCGGCGCACGTCGCCGCCCTGCCAGTTCAAGCCCACCCTCGGCGACAGGAGGACGCCCGAGGGGACGTTCGAGGTGTTGCGGCCGAAGGTGCTCGCCACCGCCTCGTTGTGTCCAGGGTGGGAAAGGACGAAGGGCGCGTCGAGGCGGACGCCGAAGCGCAGCGTGAAGGCGTTCAGCTCGATCTGGTTCTGCGCGAAGGCGCCCATCTCCGCGACGTCGAACGCGACGCCCGGGCTCTGCCCGTCGAGGAGGACGGTTCGCTGGTAGCGTAGCGGCGCGTTGTCCAGCACGTCCGCCCACGTCGCGTAGTAGAACTCGCCCTTGTCACCGGGGAGGTACGTCTGGCGGATGCCGTGCCACGCGGCGCTCGCGCCCAGCGTCCAGGTGCTCCGGCCGCGCACGCGGGTCAGGGTGTTGGTCAGCCGGGCGCTGGTCTGCTCGAGGTCGTCGTCCTGCGCGTAGAATTGGGCACCGACGCGGATCGGGCGGTACGCGCTCTGGGAGAAGAAGGGGCTCTGGAGGACGGCTTCGACCTGCGGGAAGTCGCTGGCCGGCCTCGTGCGGTCCGTGGTGCGCTGCAGCGAGAGCTCCACTTCGTTGCCGCCGCCGCTGCCCAGGTCCGTGAAGAGCTGGGCGGACAGCAGGTCGTGCGTGGACGTGCGGAAGACCGCGTTGGAGGAGAAGCCGTACGGCTCGAAGGGGGTCCGGTTCGGGCTCTCGTCGTTGGACGCTCGCGCGAAGACGTTGCGGATCGTGAGGCGGTCGCCGTTCGCGAAGCTCCAGTCGACCCGCGCGAAGAGGTTGGCCAGGTCCTGCGTCAGGTCGTAGGGGCCGTACTCTCCGGTGTCGACCCCGTGCCCCTGCTCGAAGAGCGTCTTGAAGAGGTCGAGCGTCTCGGGTGTGATGCCCACCAGCGCCGGGTTGTCCCGCCCGGAGTTGTAGCCGACCGGCGAGCTCGTGCGCCGCTCGATCTCGCCCGCCACGAAGTAGTGGACGCGATCGGGTACGATCGGCCCTCCGGCCGACACGCCTACGAGCTCCCGACGGATCCCGGACGCCTGCGCGGTGCCCGAGGGGAGGGTGAGGTCGCCGGTGAGCGCGGCGTCGCGCCCGAGCGCGAAGGCATGCAGGGAGAAGTCGTTCGTGCCGGTACGGGTGACCGCGTTCAGGACGCCGCCCGCGAAGCCCGAGAGGCGCGCGTCGTAGGGCGCCACCAGGATCTCATACTGCGACACCGCGTCGAGCGGCAGGAGGCGGGCCCCCGCCTGTGCGCCGGGAACGCCCGACGGTGTGAGCCCGAAGGCGTCCCCGGCGGCCAGTCCGTCCACCAGCAGGCTGTTGTAGCGGTCGTTCTGCCCGGCGATGCTGAAGCCGCCTCCCTCCGTGGTACGCACCAGGGTGGAGAGCACCGCGAGGTCCATCACGTCGCGTGACGGGACCGGCAGCCCCGCGAGCACCGGCTCGTCCAGGAGCGTCACGGGGCCGACGCGGCGGGGGCTCACGAGGTCCGCGCGTGACACGTCGACCGAGACGCCCGGGAGCTGCAGGGCGGTCGGACGCATCTCCAGCGCCACCGCGAAGGTCTCGCCGATCGCGAGGTGGATGTCCGTGCGCGTCGCGTCCGCGAAGCCGATGGTCGACGCCGTCAGCTCGTAGGGCCCTCCCGGCTGGAGGAGCAGTACCACGAAGCTGCCGTCCGGCCCGGTCAGCACGGAGCGCTCGGCGCCGGTCGGGGCGTGCCGGACCCGGACCGTCACGTCGGCGAGCCCCGAACCCCCGGGGCCGGTCACCGTACCGCGGATCGTCGACGTGGTCTGGGACTGGGCCGTCCCGATCGAGGGGACGAGGAGCAGCGCGGCGAGCACCGCGAGCGGAACGTGCCTGCGCCGGCGTGGGGCGCCCATGGAGCTCCGGGAACAGGGGTCGGGATCCGGGGACAGCTGGGCAGGTTCGTGCCCCCGCTGAGGTGTTCTGGTCAGTATACGCGGGGGAAAGCGGGAAGTAACGCGGGCCTCAGCTCCCGGGCCGTCCCGCGAACATGCCGACCGTGTCCGGCGCGTGCATCCGGCCATAGAGGAAGCGGAGGAACTCGGCGCGCGCGCCCTCGTCCACGCGCGCCCACGTGGGGGCCACGGAGGCCTCCCCCCACCAGTACGACCAGATCAGCACGGCGCGGGCGGGCGCAGCGATGAAGCGCATCCGGTTCTCGACCCATCCGTCACCCCCCACCAGGGCGCGGTCGCGCAGCCAGTCGGTCACCGCGGGCGCGGGGAGGCCGAGCGCGTGGAGGCGCCACGCCGCCTGCGTGCCCAGACCGGCACGGTATCGGTTGAGGAGCCCGTGGAGGCGGTCGTCGTCGGACTCGACCCAGTCGATCATGACGGTGCCCGCGTCGGCGATCCCCTCGAAGACGGAGGAACCAGCCGTGTTCACCACGCTCAGGAGCACGTCCGCGGCGGCCGTGCCGTCGCGCGCCCACGTCTCGCGCAGCTTGAACTGCACGTAGTGGCCCGGACAGCCCTCGTGGACGGCCAGGTGCTTGAGCGCGGGGCGCGTCAGGACCGGATCCGTGTTCACCTCGATGGTGCGCGCCAGGTAGTCGCAGCGGGCGTTGTAGTGCGCCCCGGACACGGTCCGCACGCGCATCCCGTCGGAACGCGGGGCGGGGATGGGGAGGAGCCGCTCCTCCGTGCGTGTCCACGCCTCGTCCAGAAGCGCCTCGAGCGTCCCGGCCACGGCTTCGGGCTCGACGCGGTTGCGCTCCTCCCAGGCGCGGCAGCGCCGGGCGAGATCCCCTTGATACCCCATCGCGCCCAGGAGCGCGTTGATGTCGTCGCGGAGCCGGTCGAGCTCGCCGGCCGACGCCGGTCGAGCGGGCACGTGCAGGAAGTCCGTCAGCTGGACCTCGAAGGGGAGGCCGACCCTCCGCCAGCGGATGAAGGCGAGCGTCGAGCCGCACAAGCGGTCGTAGTAGCGGCGCCGGTCGGGCTCGGCCAGCCCGGCGGCCTGCTCACGCAGGGAGCGGAAGCGCTCTCGCGCTGCCTCGTACGACACCAGCGACTCGGCGGGGAAGGCTCCCTCCCTGTCCATGTTGAGGACGGCCAGGCCCTCACCGTCCTCGCTCTCCGCCCGGTAGAGGGCGTCCACGCCCAGGAGGGCGCGGATCGCCTCCTTTCCGAACGCGAGCGTCGGCTCATCCATCGCGCGCCTCCGTCTCGGCGTCCATGAGCTCAGCGGCGAGCGAGACCGGCACCGATCCCCACGAGAGCAGCCGGTCGTGGAAGTCGCGCAACGTGAACGCCGCTCCCTCGCGGTTCTCCATCCGCCGCCTCAACGCGTAGATCCCCTCCGTCCCGGCGCGGTACATGAGCGCCACCCCGGGGAACATGCTGTTCTTCACGGCTTCGGCGCGCGCCGCCCCGGCGCTCATCCCGCCCTCGCGCTCGTAGAACGCCGCCGCCTGGTCGAGGTCCATGCGGCCCTCGTGCAGCTCCACGTCCACCACGGCCCGGGCGCACATGCGGGCCTGGGCGCTCAGCTCGGCGTACTCCTCGAGCGGCGTCAGCCCTCCGGCCTCCCGCACCAGATCGGTGGCGTAGCATGCCCACCCCTCCGCCATCGTGCCGCCGCAGAACATGGCGATGCGCGATGCGCAGTCCACGGCGGCCACCCGGCCGATGCGCGAGGGCGCGCGGCGCGCGTGCCAGTTCTGGACGTGGTGGCCGATCCCCCCGTGATGCACCACGTGGTTGAGCTTGATCACGCTGTCGTTGTTCGCTCGGAGCAGCTCGGCGCGCTCCTCCTCGGGGAGGTCCGGCTCGATGGGTGTGACGAGGTAGTCGTGGACCTCGGGTCCACCGAAGGCCGCCGGGGAGCGGTAGAAGAGGAAGTACAGGGAGGGCGCGGCGGCGCGCGCCCAGGCGGGGCGGGGAACGAAGCGGATCGGGGCGTCGGGCCAGGTGAGCAGCTCGCGCTCCTCGGCGAGCGCGCGCACCTCGTCCCACAGCTCCCGGTAGCGGTCGTAGTAGCGCTCCGCGGGCGGATGCAAGGACGTGAGCCCGGCCAGGGCGGCGGCGGCCGAGTCCGCACCGAAGTCGCGGGCACGCTCGCGAAGCTCGGCGTGCACGCGCTGCAGAGCGTCGCGCGCCTCCCGCGCGATCTCCGCGGCGGGGACGTCGAGGCAGTGGCCTTCGCGCACATACAGGTCGAGCCCCTCTTCGCCCGCCGCCACGGACGCTCGGGTCCGGGGAAGGAGATCGCTCCGCAGCCAGCGCTCGAGCTCGTCGAAGGCCGCCCTCGCCCGATCCGCCGCGACCCGGAGGCGATGGGCGCCAGGCGGGTCCTCGGCGCCGACAAGGTCGATCCCCTCCCCGAGGAAGGCCAGCGCCCCCGAGCACTCGCGCAGCGCGCGCCGCGTCCACGCGGCCGGGGCGGCGCGCACGTTCTCGCGGCAGCGGGACAGGAGCGAGGGCAGGGCCCGGAGGCGCGCCACCGCGGCCGCGGTGCGGTCCTGGACGGGTGCGTAGTCGGTCAGGAAGAGCGACATCACCCCGAAGATCGCTTCGCCCGTGTAGAGGGCCGGGTTGCCGCGATGGAAATGCCCCGAGGCGAGCTCCCGAAGCTCGATGCGCAGGAAGCCGCGTGCCAGGCGCAGGTCCATCCGCTCGACGGGCGTCAGCTCCTGGGCGTCGAGCCCCGCCGACCGCCGCAGAAGGTCGTCCATGTCGGCGACCGTGTCCCCGAGACCCTCCTCCGAGAAGTCGGGGAGCCGGTCGTCCAGATCGTGCCTTCCGATGAAGGTCGCGTTGACCGGCCGACGCTCGTAGTAGGACGCGAAGAAGTCGTCCATCCAGGCTTCGTAGGGTCCACGCATCGCCGGTTGCATCCCTACAAGGTGCGCTTGAAGCGCCGCACGGCGAAGAGGACGCCGCCCCCCGCCATTGCCGCGAGGATGGCGAATTGCGGCCAGAGCTCTTTGAATCCCGAGCCCTTCAGGAAGATCGCGCGCACCACGAAGAGGAAGTGGCGCAGGGGGTTCGCCACGGTGAGTGCCTGGAAGAAGGCCGGCATCGTTTCGACGGGGTAGAGGAACCCCGACAGGATGATGGCCGGAAGCAGGAAGAGGAACATCGACAGGAAGGCTTCCTGCTGCGTGTTCGAGATCGTCGAGATGAAGAGGCCGAAGGAGAGTCCGGCGATGATGAACATCGCCGCCGCGACCACCAGCGTGACGGGGGAGCCGCGCAAGGGGATGTCGAACCAGAGGAGCGCGACCGCCGTCACGAGCGCGAGCTGCACCATGGCCACGCACGCCACGGGGATCGTCTTCCCGAGGATCAGCTCGGTCGCGGACAGCGGGGACACCAGCAGTTGCTCGAGCGTGCCGACCTCGCGCTCGCGCACCACCGCCAGCGCCGTGAGCAGGAGGCACATGAGGAGGACGATCACGCCGATCACCGCCGGCACGTTGTACACGCGCGACTCGAGCGACGGATTGAACCAGGCCCGTGCGCGCAGCTCGACGGTGGAGGGCAGCGGAACGCCTTCGCGGATGGCGACGCGCACGCTCATCTCCTGCGTGATCTTCGACGCGTAGCCCGCGGCGATGGTCGCGGTGTTGGAGTTGGTGCCGTCCACCACGAGCTGAACGGCGGGCGCGCGCCCGGCGGCGACGTCCGCCGCGAAGCGCGGCGGGATCTCGAGCCCGACCTTCGCCTTCCCGTGGTCCAGCGCGCTGCCCAGGTCCTTCGGGTCGTCGGAGCGGCCCACCACCTCGAAGTAGCCCGACGAGGTGAAGGCGTCGACCAGGCGGCGCGACTCGGCCGTGCGGTCGTGGTCCACGAGGAAGGTGGACACGTTGCGCACGTCGGTGTTCACGGCGTAGCCGAAGAGGAGGAGCTGGATGATCGGCGCGCCGAAGATCATGCGCTTCGACATGGGGTCGCGCAGGAGCTGGCGGATCTCCTTCACCACCATGCGGCGCACGCGGAGCACGGACAGCTTGCGGCTCTCGTTCATCCGCGGAGCTCCTTCCGGAACATGTGCGTGGCCAACCCCAGGCCGAGCGCGGCATAGGCGAGCATGAGGAGCGCCTGGGGCCAGAGCACCTGGATGCCCACGCCCTTGAGGAAGATCCCGCGCGTCACGGTCACGAAATAGCGCGCGGGCACGAGGAAGGTCACGCCCTGCAGGAAGCGGGGCATGCTCGCGATGTCGAAGAGGAACCCAGAGAGGAGGAGCGCCGGGAGGTAGGTCGCGACCATCGCGACCTGCGTGGCGAGCACCTGCGACTTCACCGCCGCCGAGATGAAGATCCCGAGCCCGAGCGCGCCGATGAGGAAGAAGCAGCGTCATCACGGCCAGCAGGAGGACGCTCCCGTTCAGCGGCGTGCCGAAGATGAGGATCCCGGCGATCACCGTGACCGCGACGTCGAACAGCCCGATCGCGAGGTAGGGCACGAGCTTGCCGAGCACGACCTCGAGGCGCCCCACCGGCGTCGCGGCGAGCTGCTCCATGGTGCCGCGCTCCCACTCGCGCGCGATCGTCAGCGCGGTGAGCATGGCCGCGATGATCGACATGATCACCGCGATGAGGCCCGGCACGATCATATGCCGGCTCTCGAGGTTGGGGTTGTACCAGGTGCGCGGCTCGAGGCGGATCGGCGGCGTCACCTCCCGTCCTTGCATGACGGCGCTCAGCCCGAAGCGGGTCACGATCGCGTCGGCGTAGTTCTGCGCGATCGTTGCCGTGTTGGCGTCGCTCCCGTCGAGGAGGAGCTGCACGTCGGCACCCCGGCCCGACCGCAGGTCGCGGTCGTAGCCCGGAGGGATCGTGAGCACGCCGCGCACGTGGGCGAGGACGAGCTCCTCCTCGGCCTGCCGCTCGGAGACGAGATGCTCGGCCACGGAGAAGTAACCGCTCGAGACGAACGCCTCCACGAGCTGTCGGGCGCTCGCCGTACGGTCCTGGTCCACGACCGCGATCGGGATGTCGTCCACGTCCCACGTGATCGCGTACCCGAAGAACAGCAGGAGGAACAGCGGCAGCGCGAAGGCGAGGATCATGCTGCGCGGGTCGCGACGAAGCTGGATCCATTCCTTGCGGGCCATGGCCCAGAGTCGGAAGAAGTCCATGCGTCTATCCGATGGCCGCGCCGCCCTCGGCGCGCACGAGGGAGACGAAGACGTCTTCGAGGGAGGGCTCGATCGCGTGCACGTCCAACACGGTGCGGCCGGCCGCGCCGAGGATCCTGCGCACGGCGGCCTCGCCGGCGCCCGCGTCCCGGACGGTCACGTGCAACAGGCGCCCGAACATCCCGGCCTCGAGCACGTCCGCAGCACCCATCAGCGCCTCCACGGCACTCGGGGCGTCGTCCGTGCGCACCTGCAGGATCGGCTCGACCACCCGCAGGCGGAGCGCTCGTGGCGCGTCCAGGGCGATCAGGCGGCCGCGGTTCATGAGCGCGAGCCGGGTGCAGTACTCGGCCTCCTCCATGTAGTGCGTGGACACGAAGACCGTGGTGCCCACCGCGGCCATCTCGTCGATGAGGTCCCAGAAGTGACGGCGCGCCACCGGGTCCACGCCGGAGGTCGGCTCGTCGAGGAAGAGGATCGGCGGCTCGTGCACCATCGCGCACCCGAGCGCAAGCCGCTGCTTCCAGCCGAGCGGGAGGTCTTCCGTCTCGCGGTCCTCGGCGTCCTCCAGCCCCGCCATCGTCAGGATCCACCTGCGCCTTTCGCGGAAGCGCTCGCCGGTCACGCCATACAGCCCGGCGAACAGCTCGATGTTCTCGGAGACCGTCAGGTCGGTGTACAGCGAGAACTTCTGCGACATGTAGCCGATGGAGCGCTTGATGGCGGCGCGCTCGTGGCGGATGTCGTGTCCGGCGACACGCCCCTCGCCCTCCGTGGGCGCCAGGAGCCCGGTGAGCATCTTGATCGTCGTGGTCTTCCCGGCGCCGTTCGGTCCGAGGAAGCCGAAGATCTCCCCCGGATGCACGTCGAACGTCACCGCGTCCACGGCCACGAAGTCGCCGAAGCGGCGAGTCAAGTCGCGCACGTGGACCGGAATCGTCGCGTCAGGCACGGGCGCCTCCGACCAGGTGGATGAACACGTCCTCGAGCGACGGCTCGATCTCCTCCACGTCGAGGACCTCGATGCCCACCGCCTCCAGCGCCCGCCTCACGGTGTCCGTCGCCGTGCCGGCCGGGAGGAGGGTGTGCACCACGTCGCCGAAGAGCGCCGCGCTCTGTACGTCGGGTGACGCGCGTAGCGCCGCGCGCGCGTCCCGGGGGCGGTCGGTGCGCAGCGCCACCATCGTGCCCTCCAGCGACGCCTGCAGCGCCTGCGGCCGGTCGAGGGCGAGCGCGCGCCCCTCGTCGAGCAACACCACCCGGTCGCAGCGCTCCGCTTCGTCGAGATAGGATGTCGACACGACGACCGTGATCCCGTCGGCCACCATCTCGTGCAGGATCAGCCACAGCTCGCGGCGCGAGATCGGGTCCACGCCGAAGGTGGGCTCGTCGAGGAGCAGGACGCGCGGGTGGTGGATCAGGCTGCACGACAGCGAGAGCTTCTGCTTCATCCCACCCGACAGCTTACCGGCCAGGCGGTGGGAGAACTCCCCGAGGCGGCTGAAGCGGTACAGCCGCTCGAGCCGCTCGGGCCGCGCCTGCTTCGGCACCCGGTAGAGGTCGGCGTAGAAGTGGAGGTTCTCCTCGACCGTGAGGTCCTCGTAGAGCCCGAAGCGCTGCGCCATGTAGGCCAGCCGCGGCTTGGCCGCTTCCGGGTCCTTCCCCACGTCCACGCCCGCCACCCAGGCCGTTCCCTCCGTCGGGCGGAGCACGCCGGCCAGCATGCGCAGCGTGGTGGTCTTTCCCGCGCCGTCCGGACCCACGATCCCGAAGAGCTCGCCCTCGTGCACGTCGAACGTGAGCGCGTCCACCGCGGTGAGCGCCCCGAAGCGCCGGGTCAGCCCCTGCAGGGAGACGGCCCCGTCGCTCACGCGCCGCTCTCCAGCAGCGTGACGTCCGCGGGGATGCCGGGCTTGAGCTGGAAGTCGGGGTCGTCCTTGATCTGGACCTTCACCGGGTAGACGAGCTTGATGCGCTCCTCCGTGGTCTGGACGTTGCGCGGCGTGAACTCGGCCTCGCTGCCGATGAAGACCACCTCGCCCTGGTACGTCTTGTCGGGGTAGGTGTCCGACGTGATGGTCGCGGCCATCCCGATCCGCACCCGGCCGATCTCGTCCTCACGCACGTAGATGCGCACCCAGCGGTCGGTCGGGTCGAGGAGCGTCAGCACGGGCGCCCCGGGGCCCACGGTCTCGCCCGGCTCGCGGTGTCGCACCGTGACGCGTCCCGCGAAGGGCGCGCGCACCACGGCGTTCTCCAGCGTGGCCTCGGCTCGAGCCACGTTGGCACGGGCCTGCTCGACCATGGCCTGCTGCGCGTGCACGGTTTCGACGCGCGGCCCCTCGCGCACGAGGCCGAGCGTCTGCTGCGCCTGGTCGAGGGCCGCCTGCGCCATGTCCCTTGCGGTCAGCGCCCTGTCCAGCGCCTGCCGACTCACGGCGCCGCCGTCGAAGAGCTTCTGCGTCCGCTCCGCGTCGCGCCCGGCCTCGTCGGCCCGTTGCTGCGCCGAACGCGCGCCCGCCTCGGCCTGGGCGACCTCCTGCGGCCGCGATCCCCGGTGCAGCTCGCTCAGGCGCGCCTCGGCGCCCGAGAGCTGGGCGACCGCGGCGTCGCGCGCCGCCACCCACTCGTCGGTGTCCAGGCGGGCGAGCTCGGCCCCCGCCGCCACCGCGTCCCCCTCTTTCGGGGAGATCTCCTCGACGCGACCCGGCACCTGGAAGCCGAGGTCCGCCTCGGTCGCCTCCACGGTTCCTGAGGCCACGATCCGCCCGTCGTCGTCGCCACCGTTCCTGACCAGCAGCCACGTCGCCACCGCCGCGAGCACCAGGACCACGGGCACCACGATTCCCAGTCGCTTCTTCATCACCGAATCTCCAGCGCGTCGTCGATCCAATTCCGGTCCAGGCGACCCTGGGCCCGCGCCCGGCCCACCAGGGCCAGGATCTCGTCGTATCGTGCCCGAGCCCTTCCGGCTCGGGCCTGGAAGAGGGACGCCTCCGCCCTCAGGTAGTCCTGTTGCACCCCCGCCCCCGTTTCGAGGCTGAGCGTCTCGATGCGGGCGACCTCCTCCCACTGCGCTACCGATGCCTCGAGCGCGCGGGCGCGCGCGGCCGATTCGGCCACCGACGCGTTCGCCGCGTCCAGCGCCCCGTCCACCGACAGCTCCGTGCGCCGCAGCTCCTCCCGCGCGACCCGGAGGTCGGCCTCCGCCGAGTGGATGGCCGCGGTGCGGGCGCCACCGGTGAAGAGGGGCCAGGACACCTTCACGCCGGCCTGCCACTCGGTCACGTACTCGCCCGCGCCGCTCCCGTAGTTCTGCAGCCCGGCTCCCGCCGAGAGGCGGGGCAGCCGGCCGGCACGCTCCACGTCGAGGCGGGCCTGCGCGGCGTCCACGGCGCGCCTCGCCGCTGCGATGCGTGGATCCGTGGCGGGTGCGGTGTCCGCCTCCGCCCGGGGCGCGACGTCGGCGAGGGTGGCGCCGGACACCGTCCCGGGGGCCACGCCCATCAGACGGGCGAGGTTCCGCTCGGCCAGCCCGGTGCGCGCGTCTGCCGTGGCCTGCTGGGCCTGCGCATCGAGGAGCGCGGCTTCGGCGCGCATCACTTCGACGCGCGCCGCGGTCCCTTCGCGCAGGCGCTGATCGGCCCGGTCGTGCTCGGCGTCGAGCGCATCGACCAGGCGGGCCGCCGCGGCCTGCAGCTCGCGCGCGCCGAGCACCCCGGTGTACGCGGCCACCACACCGTCCAGGAGCTCCATCGAGGTCGCCTCCATCCTCGCGGTCTCAACACCCTCGGCCGCCTCGGCACCGCGGATGCGGGCGCCGCGGGCGCCCCCGTCCCAGAGCGTGTAGTCCAGGCCGAGCTGCCCCTGGACCAGCGTCCGGTCGAAGGTGGGCGGGTTGGTGGGGTCGAACCCGTGCAGCGGCGCCACCACCATCGGCTCCTGGAAGCGCGACAGTGAGCCGTTCACGGCCAGCGACGGGAGGAGCGCGGCGCGCGCCGCGGAGCGCCCCGCGTCGGCCGCGTCCACCCGGGCACGTGCGGCTCCGACCGATGGGTGCGAGGCCAGGGCGGAGTCCGCCGCCGCCTGCAGGGTCAGCGTCTGTCCGGCGGCGCCGCGGGGCAGGGTCCCGAGGGCGAGCGCGATGCACGAGCTTGCGAGGAAGCGCACCCGCAGGGCGCGCGCGGACGGCGAAGGTCGAGTCATTCCGATGCCTCCTCACGGACGGCCAGTCCGGTTCTCACGAATGTCTTCACGTGGTCCGCCGCGAGGCGACGGGTCTCCGGATCGGACAGATCGATCCCCCCCACGTCCCGCAGCAGGGGGGCGACGACGGTCATGTAGATGGGCTGCGCGATGACGCTCAGCGCCGTCAGCAGCGGATGTCCGGGTCGAACGGAGCCGTCCCGGAACCCCTCGGTGACGACGCCTGCCATATAGGTGGCGTTTCGCTTGAGGATGGCCACCACGGCCCGCGGCGGCCGCTTCCCGGCGGCGATCCCCTGGAGAAGGAGCCGGGGCAGCTCGGGGTTGGCCCCCATGTGGGCGAAGAAGACGTCCACGATTCCGGCGAGGCGGTCGAGCGGCGTGCCCGGACCGCGGGCGACCTGCCCCACCCGCTCGACCACGGGGGTGAGCCCGGACGTGAGCACGGCCTCGTAGAGCGCACGCTTGGAGCCGAAGTGGTACGTGATGGCCCCGAGGTTCGCGCCCGCGCTGCGCGTGATGTCGCGGACCGAGGCTCCTTCGAACCCCTTGCTCGCGAAGACACGGCGACCCGACGCGATCAACGCGGAGCGGGTATCCGCGCCGCGCCTGGGCTCCGGCGGCACCGTTTCCGGCCGCCCAACGTCCTCGTCTCGCTTCCCCGTATCATTCATACGTTCGTATTAATAGCAAAGACGAGCGGGCGCGCAAGGGTCGGAAGAAGAGAAGATGACCGCCCCGCGATCGCAGGGCGGTCCTCCGGTGGTATGAGACGCTCGGGCTGCTAGGCTTCAGGCGCATCCCGAGCGCTTCGTGACAGAGGGCGCAGGTCTGCAGCAGCCCGCCGTACACCTGGGCCCGGTCCTTGTCGGTCGACGCGCTGTGGGCCGACTGTGCCAGCTCGTGCACCTTCGCCGACGAGATCCTCGGCCTGCTGGCTCACCGACCCTGCGCTGAACCGCAGCGGTGCGTTCACCAGCGCGGAGGCGCCCGCGCGCCAGGCCGCGTCGGACGGCCCGATGAGTCCCTCCCACATCCGGTCGAGCGCCCATACGTGCCGCTGCATGTGCTCGTCCGGCGCATTCGTCAGCGGGGGCGCCTCCGACAGGTTGATCTTCGGCCCTCCGTTCGTGATCTGGTGGCACGCACCGCAGGCCGTGCCCATCCGCGCGAGGGAGCGAGCGATGTCCGTCAGCTCGTTCTGGGCCAGCATGACGCGCGCCTCGGCGCGCATCTGCTCCAGTGCCGGCTGGGCGTCCGCCGGGAACTGGGTCTCCTTGTGGCTCGCCAGCCATCGGGCGGGCCGCCGCGTCGCGTCCACGTCCCCGTTGACGACCGCGGATTGGATCACGCCCACCTGCATGAAGTGGGCGAACATATGGCTCGGCGCGGCGGTTTCGGGGTCCGGCCCGCCGGCGCACGCCGCCAGCGTGAGTGGGGCCGTGAGGAGCAACACGCGGAGCCCTGAGCGATTCCGTGACACGAGTCTCTCCGATCGCGGAGTCGGCCGGTGAGGACGCCGTGGCTCCGCTAGGTGCGGAAGGGTCGCAGGAACTGGAGAAATGTAATCGATTCGAACATTCAGCGCTTGGACCAAGCCCCCTTCAGCGTCCGGCGGTGACAGACCCTCCCCATCGCAGCTCCTCGACGATGTGCCGCACTGCCCGCACGCCCTCCACCAGGCGAGGCCCGGGACGGCCCATCCATGGCTCGCCGACGCAGTAGACCCTCCCCTCGCGGACGAAGGGGAGCTCCGCCCAGGCGTCGTTCCGGAGGACCACGTCGGGCCGGTATTTCGAGGGGTGCACGCCGCACCACGACAGGACGACGGCGTCCGGCGAGCGCGCCGCCACCTCCTCGTCCGTCATCGGGCGACTCTTCACGTCCTCGTCCTCGAGCGTCGCCCGCGCGCCCGCCGCGTGCAGCACGTCCGTGGTCCAGGAGCGCCGGCCCGGCGTGATGACCGGCTTGGGCCACCACTGCACGAGCAGCTCGGGGGCGTCGCCCGGCGGGGGCGGGGCATCGAGCTCGGCACGCATCTCGGCCACGAGCGCGTCGGCGCGCTCGGCCACCCCGAGCAGCCGTCCGATGTCCCGTACGTCGCGGTAGACGTCCTCGAGGGAGGTGGGCTCCGGGGCCACGAAGGGGAGCCCCGCCGCCTGCAGCCGCTCCAGCACGCGCTCGTGGCCCGGGACCGTCAGCGTCGCGAGGACCAGGTCCGGCTCCAGCGACGCCACGCGCGCGACGTCCACGTCGAGGTCGGGTCCGACCTTCGGGAGCGGTCCGACCACCTCCTCCGGCCAGTCGGAGTGGTCGTCCACACCGACCAGGAGGTCGGCGCAGCCGAGGGCGTGGACGATCTCGGTGTTGGAGCAGGCGAGGGAGACGACGCGCATGGGAGGCTCTACCCGTCGCGAGCACCGGCGGTCCGGCACGATCGATCCGCTGCGGGGTCTCCCTCCGGACGATCGCGAGACCACAACCGCAGCACCGAGGACCCGCATGGTTCAGACCCCCTCCACGATGGCCGAGCTCGGGAGCCCGGCACCGGATTTCTCGCTGTCCGAGCCCGCGACCGGCCGGACGGTGTCGCGCGACGAATTCTCCGAAGCGGGCGCGCTCCTGGTCGTGTTCCTCTCCAACCACTGCCCGTACGTGAAGCACATCGCGGCGGGGTTGGCGGACTTCGAGCGCGAGTACCGCGCCAAGGGGCTGGCGATGGTCGGCATCAACGCCAACGACGTGGACAACTACCCGGACGACAGCCCGGAGGCGATGGCGCGCGAGGTCGAGAGGCGGGGCTACGGCTTCCCGTATCTGTTCGACGCCTCGCAGGAGGTGGCGAAGGCCTACCGCGCGGCGTGCACGCCCGACTTCTTCCTCTACGACGCGGACCGTCGCCTGGCGTACCGGGGACAGTTCGACGCGAGCCGCCCCGGCTCGGAGATCCCCGTCACGGGCGCGGACCTGAGGGCTGCCGTGGACGCCGTGCTCACCGGACGCGACCCCGCTGCCGAACAGACGCCCAGCGTCGGCTGCAACATCAAGTGGAAGCCCGGAAACAACCCGCCCTGGTTCGGCTGAAAACAGAAGACGCCACCGGGCTGAACCCCGGTGGCGTCTGACTGTCGCAGCCCGGCACGACGGCCGGAACGGCGCGAACAGTGGATCGAGTTCGGCTTAGGAGCCGGTACGGCGATCGCTTGCCCTTGCCAGGCTGGACAGGGTACACGGAGTAGACAAGGATCACCTCCTTTGTTCGGGTCGAACATCGGGCGGAACGGATCGAAAGCGATTCCGATCGGCGCAACGATAAGTGATTTGCCCACCCGGTCGCAAGGGAGGTGAATGGGGCCACGATATCCGGGGTGATGCCGCCCTCTGGGTACCATGGGTGGTGTCGGCGGCGGGGAGGGCGGGCGCGGAGCTCACGCGGCCCGCGGGCCGTCCTGCCTCAGGCGTCCCGGTAGGCCCGCCGGAAGAGGAACGCGGTCACGCCCAGCGCGATGGCGATCCACAGGATGCCCCACACGGCCGTCGGCACGCCGGTCATCCGACCGAGCATGAAGGCGTCGGACTCGAGCGTCGGCCGGTCCAGGATGTCGCTCTTGATGTCCAGGATCGCGTACAGGCTCGACGTCATCCCGAGCGTGAGCAGGAGGCTCCGGTTGAGGGCGACGGAGAGCTTGCGCGACGCGACAGCCAGCGCCACGCCGAAGAGCACGCCGAACGCGATCCCGAATCCGCTTCGCACGAAGAGGGCCGTGAGCACGACCACCAGCCCGCCGATCATCCCGATCACGAGGTCGGATCGGACGCGGCGTGCCCTCGCGGCCTCGACCATCAAGGCGCCCCAGGCCAGGCTCCCGAGGTAGCCCGCCGACAGCGTGGCGAAGGCGTTGCCACCGACCGTATACGTGGCGCCTCCCTGGTACGGATCGAGCACGATGCGCTGGATCGAGCCGCCCGTCGCCACGGCCGCGATGCCGTGGCTCACCTCGTGGAGGAGCACCACGAAGATCTTCAGCGGATAGACGATGGGCGTGCCCCACAACAGCCAGAGCGCGCCGAAATAGACGGCGAACCCGGCGAGGAAGCGGAGCTTTCTTTGCGTCGTATCGGTCATGGTCGCGGTATCCTGAGGGTACGCGGTGCCCTACGGTACACCGCTCGCCGCGGTTTCCCCCACGGGGCGCCGGTCACGAGGCGGGCGCGGGAAGCTCGACAGGGTAGCGGGCCTCCAGGAGAGGGGCGCGCCCGTCCAGGGCGGTGCGCGCCAGCCCGGCACCCTGACCCGTAGCACCGAGGGCATGCAGCGCGGCGCGGGACACGGCTTCCGGCCCCATCCCCGCGGAGAAGCCGAGGGTGGCGGACCACTGGTAGACCTGGTCGTCCCATCGGCGCTCCAGCCGGGCGCGCTCCGCCCGAGAGACGGCGAGGCCGCGTCGTTCCGCCTCGCCCAGGGCCATGCGCCGCCGCGCGAGCGCACGGATCGCCTCCACGACCGGGGGCGCCGCCGGCGGCCCGGTCCTGGCCCACGCGTTCCAGTCCTGGCCGGTGAGCGCACCGGTCCCGGCCGCCTCGTCGCCCCAGGTGGCGAGCACCGCGGTGTCGGCGGGTGCGGACGCGTTTCCGCCGGAGGTCGGGGAGCGGACGTCGACGGCGCGACCGTCCAGCCACGTCTCGAGCACGGCGTGGGGATCCTCGATGCGGTCCGCGACTTCCAGGGCGATGCGGCTGCGCGCCTCCGAGAAGGGAACGGTGTCCCGTCCCTCGAGCCGGAGGATGTGGTAGCCGTACTCGGTCTCGGTGACGGGGCTGATCTCTCCCACCTCGAGCGCCGAGGCCGCCGCCCAGAACTCGTCCACCCAGGCGCCCGCGCGCCCGGGCGTGAGCAGGCCCTGGCGGCTCTCTGCGCCGGGCTCCTCCGAGAGGCGCGCCGCGGTCTCCGCGAAGTCCGCCCCGCCGCGGATGGCCACCAGCGCGCGCTCGGCCTTCGCCTTCGCCGCGGCCCGCTCCTCCTTCGTGCGCCAGCGCTCGGAGAAGAAGAGGATGTGGCGGACGGTCAGCTCGAAGTCGGGGTCCGTCCGGTAGCGCGCCTCCAGCACGTCGTCGCCCACGCCGTTCTCGTCGAGCGTCAGCTCGGCGGCCAGGAGGTCGAGGAGGCGGTCGTCCTCCCACCGGTCCACGAGGGGCGCGCCCAGCTCGGCGGACGAGGAGTCGGCGACCGCGAGGCCGAACTCGGTGAGGTGGGCGAGCGTCCGGACGCGCGACGGCGACAGGCCGAGGAGCTCCTCCTGCGTGTAGGAGACCGGCCCAACGACGAGGGCGGGGGGTGCGTCTCCCCCGCAGGCGGCGAGGGTGAGCGCGGGGGCGAGCGCGAGAGCGAGGTGTGCGGAGCGGGTTCTCATCCCACTAACTTCGGAACTTCCGCGACTGGAGCAATCGTCCGCCGATGACCCTCTCGACCCCAGCACCCGTACCCGACCGCCGCGGCACGCGGCGGCACGTCGGTCCCGGGTTCCGTCGAGGCGCGTTCGCCACCACCCTCGCCGTGATCCTGGGTGCGGCGCCGGCCCGCATGTCCTCGCCCTGCCCGTCGGAGCCTGCGCCGGCACTGGCGGATCTTCTGCGCAATCGCCTGGAGGCGGGCGCCGCCCAGGGGACTCTGAGAGCGGGGGGCCACGAGATCCGCGCGAGCAACGCGTTGCCCTCGTTCTACCTGCGCCGGGAGGACGCGCCCGCGTGGATTTCGCGCGGGCGGCCCTCGAGCTGCGCACTCCGTCTGGTGGCGGCATTGCACGCGGCGCCCGAGGACGGGCTGGACGGGACGGATTACCATCTGGCGGCGATCGATTCGCTCGTGTCCTCGGGGCGCGACGCGGCCGGTCTGGTCGATCTCGAGATCCTCCTCACGGATGCCTACCTCACGTTCGGGTCGCACCTCCTCCAGGGGCGGGTGAATCCGAGCACGCTCAAGGCCGAGTGGCTGGCGAACCGCCGGCAGGTCGACATGGCGGCAGAGCTGACCGCCGCGATGGAGCTGGGCGACGTGGATGCGGCGCTCGACGCGCTGCGGCCGAGCCAGCCTGGGTACCGGGCGCTCAAGAGCCTGCTCGCTCGATTTCGTGCCGTCGAGGCGGAGGGGGGATGGGGCGTCGTCCCGGACGGTACGACCCTCCACCCGGGCGACGAGGACGCCCGTGTTCCGGCGCTGCGCCGGCGTCTCGTCGCCAGCGGCGACCTCGGGACGCGGTCCGCGGCGGACGACGGGCGCTTCGACGATGAGCTCGCGGAGGCGGTGGTGCGTTTCCAGCACCGACACGGGCTCGATGCGGACGGCAGCGTGGGACGCGAGACGCTCGCCGCCATGAACGTCCCGGTCGAGGCGAGGATCGCGCAGATCGTGGTCAACCTGGAGCGGTGGCGATGGCTGCCCAACGACCTCGGCCGGCGGCACATCCGCGTGAACATCGCCGACTACCACCTGGAGGTGTGGAAGGACGGTCAGGTGGCGCTGCAAATGCGCGCCGTGGTGGGGCGCGAGTACCGGGAGACACCGATGTTCAGCGCGAACATGACGTACCTGGTGCTTGCCCCCTATTGGCATGTGCCGCCGAGCATCGCGGCGGTGGACAAGCTGCCCGAGCTCCGACGGAATCCGGGTTACCTCGCCTCGATGAAGATGACGCTCTTCGATCAGGCCACGAACGAGCCGGTGGACCCGGCCTCCGTGGACTGGGGCACGATGACGGGGGCCGAGCTCAACCGACGTTTTCGCATCCGCCAGGACCCGGGGCCGCTCAACGCGTTGGGCGACGTGAAGTTCATCTTCCCCAACCGCCACAACGTCTACCTCCACGACACCCCTTCCCGCGAGTTGTTCTCCCGCACCACGCGTGCCTTCAGCTCCGGCTGCATCCGCATCGAGAAGCCCCTCGAGCTCGCCGACTACCTCCTGGCCGGGGATCCCCGATGGTCTCCGGAGCGTATCAGAGCTGCCGTCGCCGCAGGCCGTGAGACCACGGTGTGGCTGAGCGAACCCGTACCGGTCCACCTGCTCTACTGGACGGCGTTCGCCGATGACGACGGCGCCGTGGACTTCCGGCCCGACCTGTACGGTCGTGACCGTGCGGTGCGCGCCGCGCTCGACGCCGAGCCGCCGGCTCCATGAGCAGCTCCGTCCTCGCGGGAGGCCCGAGCCTCCGTATGCCGCTCGTTTCGACCTCCCTCCGGGGTGTCCTTCTCGTTGCGGTATATGCCGCGGCCGTGGGTGTCGGCCCGGGTACGATGCGGGCGTCACCGGCTGTGGCCCGTCGGTACGCCGAGCCCGATCCGACGCTTCGACCGCGGCGGCAGGGTGACGGCCCACCACCCGGCCGGACCCCGCTCGACGTGCGCCTCGGCGGCGAGCGCCTCGCCTTCGCGCTCGCGTCGTTCCCGCTCTCCCCCCAGCAGGGCATCCTGATCGAAGGGCGTGGAGAGGAAGCGCTGGCGCTCCGGTACCAGGCCGGCGACGCGGTCGCCGTCGAGAACGGTTGGCGGTGGATCGCGCCGGCGCGCCCCGGCATCTACGCGTTGAAGTTGGTCATGGCCGGGGACACGATCGACCTCACGGCGCTGGTGCTGTACCCCGCGACGATGGTGCGCAATGGGACGCTCAACGGCTATCGGATCGGGAAGTACCAGGCCAAGCCGCTGCGGGGCGACCCGAGCTACCTTCCCCCCGACGGTTTCCTCGAGGTGGCGATCGCGGATCGCGACGTGCTCGCGTCGCCACACTTCGTGCTCGGAGACTTCCTGTGCAAGCAGCCGGGAGAGCCGCGATACATCGCCCTGTCCCCGCAGCTGCTCATGAAGCTGGAGTCGATCACGGAGGCGCTGCAGGAGCGGGGCCTTCCGTCGGGCGCGCTCCGGGTCATGTCGGGGTACCGCACGCCCGCGTACAACCAGGCCATCGGCAATCGCACGGTCTACTCCAGGCACCTGTGGGGCGATGCGGCCGACGTCTACGTCGACGCGGACCGCAACGGGGACATGGACGATCTGAACGGGGACGGTCGCTCCACCGTGGCCGACGCGCGGCTGCTCGCCCGCTGGATCGAGGGGCTGACCGCGCGCGGGGAGTGGCGCCCGGGCGGACTCGGGATCTACAGCCGCAACGCCGCACACGGGCCCTTCGTCCACGTCGACGCCCGCGGCGCCCGGGCCCGCTGGTAGGCCGGCGTGCGCATCCTCTGGCTGATCGTACCCGGCTTCTTCGTCGGGTGGCTGGTGATCGACTGGATCCGCCGCGCCTTCTCCGACGACCCCAAGCTCGTGCGGCAGTGGATGTCGGAGCAACCCGTGACGATGACCGCGGCGTCCATCAGCCTCGGGTCGATCGTGGTCTGGGTGGTCCTGATGATCCTGGGCGTCTGGTAGCGGGCCGCGCCGGCGAGCCCCGTTCCGTAGCCCCGTTGACATCGACCCCACGGCCCCGGCTATTGGCGATCATGACCCCACCCTCCACCCTGGCGCCGGTGCGCCCCCTCTTCCGCGCCGTCGCGCGTGCGGCGGTGCCGGCCGCGGAGGCTTTCGACGCGTCCGCCTGGGCCCGGGTGGAGGGCATCGTCGAAGAGGCGCTCGCCCTCCGCCCCCCCGCGGTGCGCCGCCAGGTCGTGCTCTTCCTGCGCGTCCTGTCGCTGCTCGGCCGTTTGCGTTGGGGGCGTGGGCTCCCCGCGCTCCCCGCCGAGCGCGTGCGCGCGATCATGGCGTCGTTGGAGCGTGCGCCGGTCCTTCTGCTTCGTCGGGGCGTTTGGGGCGTGCGTACCCTCGCGTTCATGGGCTGCTACGGTCAGCGGGCGGTGCGCGCCGAGCTCGGCTACCGCGCCGCGGCCATCGGCTGGGAGGCGCGTGGCGGCTCCCAGGGCCCCTGGCCGGCGCGCTCCGGCGCGGGAGGGCCCGAGGCCGGGACGCTCGTGCGTCGAGAAGGCGAGGGGGGCGCCGATGCGTGAGGTGACGGCGGACGTCGTGGTCATCGGCTCGGGAGCCGGAGGCGGCACCGTCGCGCAACGCCTCGCGCCGCTGGCCGGCGCGGGGCGGCGCGTGCTCGTCCTGGAGCAGGGTCCGCGCCTGGACGACGCGGACATGAGCGGCGACGAGATCGAGATGGCGCCCGCCCTCTACGAGGACGCCGGCGGCTTCCTGACCGCGGACGGGACGATGACGCTCGCGTTCGGACGCGCGTACGGGGGCTCCACGGTCGTGTACACGGGCACCTCCCTCCCGCCCCCCGAGCGCGTCGTGCGTGCGTGGAACGTGCCCGGGCTGGACCACGCGGACCTCCTCGGCAGGACGCGGCGCTACGTGGAGGAGAACAACGTCCACCTCCTTCCCGACGAGGAGATCAACGAGAACAACCGGCTCTTCGTCGAGGGCGCGGTCGCGGCGGGCTTCGCGCCCCATCAGTTCCCCGTGAACGTGCGGGGCTGCCGGGGCTCGAGCCTGTGCAACCTCGGCTGCCCGAACGGCGCGAAGCAGGGGACGCACAAGGTGCAGCTCCCGCGGGCGGAGGCGGCCGGAGTCGAGGTGGTCACCCGGGCCCGGGCGCTGCGGCTCGAGGAGCGCGCGGTGGTCGTCGAGGTGGGCGAGCGCCCGGCCGGCGCGCTCGGCGCACCCTCCGAATGGGAGGCGGGGGAGTACCGCGTGCGCGCCCCCGTGGTCGTGGCGGCCGGCGGTGCGGTGGGCACGAGCGCGCTCCTGCTGCGCTCCGGGCTGGGGGAGCGTCTGCCGCGGCTCGGCGCGGGGTTCACGGCGCATCCGGCGTTCATCCTCGTGGGCGAGCACCCGCGGCCCATCACGAACGACGTGGGCCACCCGAAGAGCTTCTATGTGGATCGGGGAGCGGAGGAGGGCTTCGTGCTCGAGACGTGCATGTACTTCCCCTTCGTGACGGCGAAGAACCTCACCGGCTTCGGTCCCGACCACGAGGCGCTGATGCGGGCGTTTCCGCGTTTGCAGATGATCCTGGTGCTGGCCTGCGACAAGGCCGCGTCGGAGAATCGGATCGTCGTGGACGGGAACGGGGCGCCGGTGGTGCGCTACCGGTTCACGCCTGCGGTGGTGGAGCGCATGGTGGCCGCCACACGCGCGGCGGCGCGGATCTTCTTCGCCGCGGGCGCGGAGCGGGTGCACGCGCCGCCCGCCGACCCCCCGCTGCTCGAGCGCACCGAGGCCGGCCGGATCGACGAGCGCATCACCTCCGCGCACTTCCTCCCCGGCCGCATGTCGATCTCGGCGGCGCACCTCATGGGCGGGTGTGGGATGGGCCGCGACGCGTCCGACTCCGTCACGGACGGCCGCGGGCGCGTGCACGGGGTGCCCTGGCTGCGCGTCGCGGACTCGAGCCTCTTCCCCGACTCCATCGAGATCAACCCGTACCTCACGATCATGGCCCTGGCCGACCGGGTGGCGGAGGGCGTCCTCGAAGAGATGGAGGCGACGGCATGAGTCTCACCGGTGGCGCGATCGTCGTGCGGGCGCTGGAGGACGAGGACATCCCGTTCGCCTTCGGGATCCCGGGCACGCACAACATCGAGCTCTACGACGCGCTGGCCCTGTCGAAGGCGGTCGCGACCGTCCTCGTCACCGACGAGCAGAGCGCCTCCTTCATGGCGGACGGGGTGTGGCGGGCGTCGGGTCGGATGGCGTGCGTGAACGTGGTGCCGGGTGCCGGACTGACCCACGCGCTGTCGGGCATCGCCGAGGCGTTCATGGACACCGTACCCATGCTCGTGCTCGGGTGCGGGATCCGACGCGACTCCGGCAAGGCCTTCCAGCTCCACGACGTCGATCAGGCGGCGATCGTGCGCGCGGTCGTGAAGGGGACGTTCCTCCCCCGTTCCGGGCAGCAGCTCTACGACATGATCCGCGAGGCGTGCGCGCTCGCGCGCGGCGGGGCACCCGGACCGGTGTTCGTCGAGGTGCCGGCGGACCTCTACCTCTTCACGCACGACGTCACGCTGCCGCCCCCGGGGACCGTGGGGGCGGGGCGCGCCCGACCCGCGCCCGACGGAGCCCTCCTGCAGCGCGCGGTCGAGCTCCTGCAGCGCGCGCGCAGGCCCCTGCTCTACGTCGGCGCGGGAACGGTCGACGTCGGCGACGAGGTCGCCGCCCTGGCCGAGCTGCTGGAGGCTCCGATCTCCACGACGTTCCAGGGGAAGGGCGTCGTCGGGGAGGACCATCCCCTCTTCCTCTGGCCCGGGTTCGGCATGGCCGCGCCGCCCTTCGCGCGGGAGATCGCCGCTTCGTGCGACCTGACCCTCGCGATCGGCTGCCGTTTCGGCGAGGTGGCCACGGGCAGCTACGGGCTCGAGCCGCCGGGACCGCTCGTGCACGTGGACATCGACGCGGACGTGCTCGGCCGCAACCATCCGGCGGCGGTGGCGCTGGTGGCCGATGCCGGGCGCCTTCCTGGAGGCGCTGCGCGCCCGTCTCGACGACACGCCGCGCGGCGAGGACCCGGCGCTGCGCGAGCGCATCCGGACCGGGCACGCCGCCGTGCGGGAGGCGTGGCTCCAGGACGTGGGCGGGGCGCGCGTCACGCCGGCCCACCTGCTCGGCACCGCGCAGCGCATCCTGGGGCCGGAAACCGTCTACGCGGCGGACAGCGGCAACGGCACCTTCCTGGCGATGGAGTGCCTGCGCCTGGAGGGTCCGCGGCGCTTCCTGGCGCCGGTGGACTACTCGTGCATGGGGTACGCGGTGCCGGCCGCCATCGGCGCGAAGCTGGCGCGACCGGACGTGCCGGTCGTGGCGCTCGCGGGAGACGGGGCCTTCCTCATGACGGGCTTCGAGCTGATGACCGCCGCCCGCGACGGGATCGGCGTCATCGTGCTCGTGCTGCACGACCGTGAGCTCGCGCAGATCGCGCAGTTCCAGGCCACCGCGATGAACCGCAAGGTGGCGAGCCGGGTGCACGACTACGACGTGGCGGCGCTCGCGACCGGGATGGGGGTGGCGTCGCTCTCGCTCGAGCGGGACGACGAGGTGGAGGGGGTGCTGGTGGAGGCCGACCGGATCGCCCGTGACGGCCGCCCCGTCCTCGTGGACGTGGCGATCGACTACGCGCGCCGGACGTGGTTCACGCGCGGCGTGGTGAAGGCCAACCTCCACCGCCTCCCGCTCAAGGACCAGGCGCGCTTCGTCGGCCGCGCCCTGGTGCGCAAGCTCACGGGCTGAGGTCGGCTCGTCGGCCGCCGCGCGCTTCGTGCGCCGGGTGGGCTCGGCCTCGAGCGGATCCTCCGGCCACGCGTGCTTGGGATAGCGCGCCCGCAGGTCCTTGCGCACGTCGAAGTAGGCGTCCGCGCCAGAAGCTCGCGAGGTCCCTCGTGACCTGGACGGGCCGGTGCGCCGGCGACAGGAGCCGCATCGTGAGCGGAACGCGTCCCCCGCCGACGCGGGGCGTCTCGGTCATCCCGAACACCTCCTGCAGACGGACCGCGAGCGCGGGCGCCGCGGGGTCGTCGTAGTCGAGCGCGATCCGTGAGCCGGACGGCACCTCCAGGTGCGACGGCGCCAATCGGTCGACGTCCGCGCGCCGCTCCCATCCGACGCTGGCCAGGAGCGCCTCCGCCAGGTCCACCTTCGACACGTCCGCGAGCGAGCGCATCCCGCCGAGGAAGGGCGCCAGCCAGGCCTCGAGGGTGTCGAGGAGCCCGGCCTCGGACGCCGCCGGCCAGGCCGAGGGATCGAGGTGGTGGAGGAAGTCGAGGCGTGCGCGAAGCTGGTGGGTCTCCTTCGTCCAGGGGAGCGCCTGGAGGCCGGCGGAGCGCACGCCCGCGCACAGGGCGCGGGCGACGCCTTCGTCACCGGGGCTCCGGAGCGCGCCCTCGCGCAGCACGAGCGCCCCCAGCCGGCGCACGCGGCGCGCCACGACGCGTCCCGCCGCGTCGTCCCAGGTGACCTCGTCCTCCTCGACGACCTGGCCCCCGAACGCCTCCTCCACCTCCTCGGCGGAGAGCGGAGCGGCCCGGAAGACCCGGCCCTCCCGGCCTCGCGGGTCGAGCTCCGCCACCGCGATCCAGGCTTCGCCGGCCAGGGGGTCGGTCGGGTCGAGCGCCACCCCCTTCCCGTTGCGGAGCAGGAATCGGGTCCGGCCGCCCGGCCGCAGGTGCGCCACGCGGTCCGGATACGCCAGCGCCGTGAGCAGGCCGACGTGGGCGACGCCCTCTCCCGAGGCGTCGGCGGTGGACGCGTCGGCCGCGGCGCCGATCCGCCGGCGGAGCGAGCCCGCCTGCCTCCGGATCCGGGCGAGCGCCCCGCGGTCGGCGCGGCCCTCGCCGCGAGCGCCGGTGAGCAGCTCGACGCGCAGCCGCAGGTCGGAGGGCGCCGCCCGCTCTCCGGCGCGCAGCACGTCGCGCTCCTCGAGCAGGGCGGCCAGGTCGCACGCCAACCCCCCGTGTCCGAGGTGGGCGCCGCGGAGCACCATGTGGGCGAGGCGCGGGTGCAGCCCCACGTCCGTCATCCGCCGCCCGTGGGCGGTCAGCCCGCCCGACGCGTCGAGCGCCTCCAGCTCGACCAGGAGCTCGCGCGCCTGGGCGACGGCCGCGGCCGGCGGTGGGTCGAGCCAGCGGAGCTCGTCCGGCGCGGCGCCCCAGCGGGCGAGCTCGAGCACGAGCGGTGCCAGGTCCGCCTCGCGCATCTCGGGGGCGCGCTCCGGAACGAGCCCCCGATCCTCGTGGCGGGTCCACATCCGCACGCACACGCCCGGCGCCGTGCGCCCGGCGCGCCCTCTGCCGCTGGTCCGCCGCGTCGCGCGTGACGCGAACGGTCTCCAGCCGCGTCATCCCGCTCCCCGGATCGAAGCGCGGCACGCGCATCAGCCCCGCGTCCACCACGACGCGCACGCCTTCGAGGGTGAGGGACGTCTCCGCGATCGCCGAGGCGAGCACGACCTTCCTCCTCCCCGGCGGAGCCGGGGCGATCGCGCGGCGCTGCTCGTCGCGCGGGAGCATCCCGAAGAGCGCGTGCACGTCGACCGTGCCGGGGAGGCCCGCTTCCGCGAGACGCTCGCGCGTGCGGTGGATCTCGGCGGCGCCCGGCAGGAAGACGAGCACGTCCCCCTCGTCGTGGTCGAGCGCCGTCGAGCACGGCGCGCACGACATGCGGCTCGATCCATCCCTCGACCGGCCGCTCCATCCAGCGCGTCTCCACCGGGTAGACGCGTCCCTCCGAGCGGATCACGGGCGCGTCGCCCAGGAGCCGCGGCCACGGGCTCCGCGGCCAGCGTGGCCGACATCGCCAGCACGCGCAGCTCGGGCCGCAGGAGCCCGCGCGCGTGCAGCACGAGCGCGAGGCCGAGGTCGGCCTGGAGGGAGCGCTCGTGCAGCTCGTCGAACACGACCATGCCCGACGCCCTCGAGCGCGGGGTCGGTCTGGATCATCCGGGTGAGGACCCCCTCGGTGACCACCTCGATCCGCGTGGCCGGGCCGACGCGGGTCTCCAGGCGCATGCGGTAGCCCACCGTGCCTCCCGCGTCGGCCTCCCCGAGCAGCTCGGCCATCCGCTCGGCTGCGGCCCGCGTGGCCAGGCGGCGAGGCTCGAGCACGAGGATCTTCCCTCGGCGCAGCCACGGCTCGTCCAGGAGCGCGAGCGGGACCAGCGTGGTCTTGCCGGCGCCGGGCGGCGCCACCAGCACGGCCGAGCCCGGGCCGGCGAGCGCCTCACGCAGGGCGGGAAGCGCGTCGCGAACCGGAAGGTCGGGAAGGGGGCCCCCGGCTACGGAATCACCTTCCGCGGCATCGTGAGGAGCTGCGCGTACAGCTCGATCGCGTACCAGAGGTTCGCGATGCGCAGGTTCTCGTCCGGCGCGTGCTGGTTGTCGTCGTGGTTCGCGATCGGGACGTTCACGAACGGCTTGTGCAGCCCGTCGGAGAAGAGGTAGAGCGGGAGCGAGCCCCCGAGCGCGGGCGTGAGCACCAGCGAGCCGTCGCCGAACGCCTCGTCGGCCGCCGCGTGCGCCGCCCCGATCACCTCCAGCACGAAGGGATCGTCCATCGAGGTGCGTGCCGCCGGGTAGCCGTTGCCGCGCGTCACCTTGGCGATCTTCGGGTACGTGAGGCGCGTGGCCATGTCGGGATCCTCGCGCACGATGTGGTAGCCCTGCGCGCGGATGTGGTCCTCGACCAGGTCGACCATGTGGTCGGGGTCGTTCCCCTTCACCAGCCGGATGCCCAGCGTGGCCGTGGCGGTCGCCGGGATGACGTTGCGCGCCAGCCTCCCGGTGTTGCCGCTCGACAGCCCGCGCACGGTGAGCGACGGGAGGAGGAGTCGCTCCGCCAGCGTCTCCGGCTCGCCCTCCGTCCACATCAGGCCGAGCTCGCGCTTCAACTGGTCGTCGTAGCTGGGCAGGGCCTCGAGGGCGGCCTGCTCCTCGGGGCCGAGCGGCTCCGACGGTGTCGTAGAAGCCGTCGACGAGCACGTGTCCCCTGTGCGTCCTTCATGCTCGCCAGGAGCGCGGCGAGCATCTGGCCCGGGACGGGCGCCCAGTTCCCGTAGTGGCCGGAGTGGAGCGGCCGTACCGGCCCGTACAGGGTCACCTCCATCCCGGTCACGCCGCGTACGCCGAAGGTGAGCTGCGGACGCCCACTCTGGTGCGCGGGGCCGTCGAAGAAGAGCCAGACGTCGATGTCGTCGATGCGATCGCGGTAGCGATCGAGGTACTGTCCGAGGTGATCGGAGCCCGCCTCCTCCTCCCCCTCGAAGAAGAACACCAGGTTCGACGTGGGCGTGACGCCTCCTTCCCGGAAGGCGTCGAGCACGGGCAGGAGCGCCGCGATCGGGGCCTTGTCGTCGCCGGCGGAGCGGGCGTAGAGGCGCCACTCCGGGTCGATCGCCTCGCCGTCCGTGGGGAGGGCTCGCACGGTGCCTCCCGCTTCGATCGCGCGGGTGTAGAGCGTGGGCTCCCACGGCGCGTGCGTCCAGTTGGACGGGTCGGCCGGCTGACCGTCGTAGTGCACGTACAGCCCGAGCGTGCGCGTCGCGCCCGGCACCTCGAGCCGACCGTAGACGATCGGCGGCGTGCCGGCGTCCAGCTCGAGCAGCTCCGCGTCCACGCCCGCCGTGATCAGCCGGTCGCGGATGAATCCGGCCGTGCGACGGATGTTCACGGTGTCGCTGGCGTTGTTGGGATAGGAGAGGAACTCGGCGAAGTCCCGGATGATCCCGGGTCCGTGCGCGTCCCGCCATGCGCGCGCCACCTCCGGACCGCTCTGGGCGGCCAGGGGCGTGCCCGGGAGGAGGAGGGCCCCGAGGGCCGGGACCAGCGCGAGGTACCTGCGGACGTTCGAGGTCATGTCATGCTCCGATGATGCTCAGGAGCCAGGCGCACGCCAGGCCTCCGTAGATTCCCAGGATGTAACCCGCGACCGCCATGAGGAGCCCGACGGGCGCCATGGCGGGATGATAGACGCCGGCCACCACCGGCGCCGTCGCCGCCCCGCCGATGTTCGCCATGCTCCCGGTCGCGACGAAGAAGAAGGGAGCGCGGATCAGGCGCGCCGCCAGGAGCAGCACCGCCACGTGGATCGCGATCCACACCGCGCCGGCGGCGAAGTAGTAGGGCCACTGCAGCACCGCCCGCAGGTCCCCCTGTGCGCCGATCCCGGCCAGAAGGAGGTAGAGCGCCGTGTAGCCCAGCCCCGACGCCCCCACCTTCTCGTAGTCGCGCAGGCGCGTGAAGGAGAGCAGCAGCCCGCCCGTGACCACCACGAGCACGGCCCACGTCGTGTGGCTGATGATCGTCGGGTCGCCCAGCGTGGGAAGGCGCTCGCCCGCCGCCACCGAGGCAACGGCGCCGGCCATGCCCAGACCGATCATGACCGCGGCGTCCCGCAGGGTGGTCGGCGCGCGCTCGTGGTGCATCTCGGAGAGTCGGCGATTGGTCTCCTCGATGGCGTCCGTCTTCGCGCCGATCCAGCGGTCGAAGAGCGCCTGGTAGCCCGAGAAGAGGAGGAGCACGCCCATCCACCCGTACCCCACGACCGTGTCGACCACGATGATCGGCCCGAACGCCGACTCGGGCGTGCCCACGCTCTCGGCGATGGCCACCATGTTCGCCGTGCCCCCGATCCAGCTTCCGGAGAGCGCCGCGAAGCCGGTCCACGCGTCCGCGGGGAGGAAGCCCTTGAAGAGGAGGAGCGCGATCGGTCCCCCGAGGATGATGCCCACCGTCCCCGCGACCACCATGAAGAGCGCGGTGGGGCCCAGCCGGGCCACGCTCTTGAGATCGATCGAGATCATCAGGAGGAGGAGCGCGAAGGGGAGGAGGTAGCGCGTGGTCCAGTCGTACGCGGCCGAGGACGAAGGCGTGACGCCGAACGTCGTGGCGAGCATCGGCAGGAAGTAGACGTAGATGACCGGCGGGATCACCTCGAAGGCCTTCTTGAGCCGCTCCAGCCCCGACAGCCAGAAGATCCCCGCCACCAGGAGCGCCAGGAAGGCGAAGACCGCCATCGGGTCGACGAAGACCGTCGTGGGGTTGTCGGGGGTCATCGGGCGCCGGGTCGGGGGCGGTGGTCGTGGATCGAGCCAATGGGCGGGTCCCCGCCGGGCGGGTCAAGGCCGGCGCCGGCGGCCCCACGGGCTGAAGGAGCGGCAGAACCCCGTCGTATGTTCGATATACGACCTCGCGTCCCTCCTGTCCGGAAGGCCCCGTGTTCACGACCTGCATGTTCTGCAACAAGCCGCTCGGCTCCAACGAGGTGGTCGAGACCTTCCCCGTCGGGCGGAGGCTCGCCTTCGACGCCGCGAAGGGCCGGCTCTGGGTCGTGTGCGGAAAGTGCGAGCGGTGGAACCTGTCGCCGCTGGAGGAGCGGTGGGAGGCCGTGGAAACGTGCGAGCGGATCTTCCGTGGGACGCGCGTGCGGGTCTCCACCGAGCACATCGGGCTGGCCCGCCATCCGGAGGGGCTGGAGCTGGTCCGCATCGGAGAGCCCCTGCGTCCCGAGTTCGCCGCGTGGCGCTACGGCGACCAGTTCGGGCGGCGCCGCAAGCGAGCCATCCTCTATGGCGTCGGCGGCGTGGCCGTCGTGGGCCTGGTGCTCGTGGGCGGTGTGGCGACGGGCGCGATCAGCGCGGGGCTCCTGGGCCAGTCCGGCAACTTCGTGAACGTGTTCGTGAACGGCCGGACGCTCGCCCGCGTCCGTGCGCCGGACGGCCAGATCCTCAAGCTCAAGAACCCCGATCTGGCCCGCGCCAGGATCGAGTACGCGGAGGGCGACTGGTCGTTCGTGGTGAAGAAGAGGCGCAAGGAATACCGGTTCGAGGGCACGGAGGCCCAGCAGGCCGCCGGCATCGTCATCAGCCGGATCAACCGGCGGGGCGCGAAGCGCGCGGACGTCCAGGACGCGGTGCGCCTCCTCGACGAGCACGGCAGTCCGGACGCCGTGATGCGCAGCGCCGCGGGGAACCACGCCGTCCAGCTCCGGGGACGGGAAGCTCGCGAAGCTGTCCGCACCCACCCGCCTGGCCGTCGAGATGGCGCTGCACGAGGAGCAGGAGCGGCGCGCCCTGGAGGGCGAGCTGTGGCGTCTGGAGCGCGCGTGGGAGGAGGCCGAGGAGATCGCGGCCATCTCCGACGACCTCCTCCTCCCGGAGGGGACGGACGACTTCCTGGAGCGCAACCGCCCGGACGCGGAGGGCTGACGGAGGCTCGAAACGTTGGCGCCTGCCGCCATTCGTTTCCATCTTTGAGCATCCCCCGGAAAGCGACTGAGACCACCGAAAAGGCAGGCGATGCCTCCCGTGGACTGGATCCTCCTGGTCGAGGACGAGGCGGACCACCGGATCCTCGTGAAAGAGGCGCTGGCCCGCGTCCAGGCGGACGTTCCCGTCCACGAAGTCGCCGACGGCCGTGAGGCGATCTCCTGGATGCGTCGCCGCGTCGCCGGGCACGAGCCGGTGGAAGGGGGCGTCGTCATCCTCGACCTCGGCATGCCCCACGCCTCCGGGTTCGAGGTGCTCGAGTGGATGCGGGAGGTCCCGAGCCTCCTGCACGTCCCGGTGGTCGTGCTCACGGCCTCCGAGAACCCCATGGACGCGGACCACGCGTTCAACCTCGGCGCGCGCGGCTACTTCCAGAAGCCGGCCGACTTCCGCCGCTACCTCGAGATCTTCCGGCGGGTCTTCCAGATCGCCTCCGACGCCCGACCGGGCCCGTCGGCGCCATGAGACCCGAGCGTCGGAACCCGTTTCGCTCGAGCCTCGTCATCGAGCCCATGTGGCGGCGGCTCGCGCTCGCGGCGTTGGTGGTGGTCGTGTACGCGACGGCGTTCGTCCCTCTCTACCGCGAAGGGGACACCGCCGTGCTGGCGCTCGCCCTCTTCCCGGTGGTGATCCTCGGATGGCTGTTCGGCGCGTGGGGCGGGCTTCTCGCGGGCGTGGCGAGCGTGCCGCTCAACGCCCTCCTGCTCTCACCTGGTCGGCGTGGAGGGGTGGGAGCTGGTGGCCCGGGAGGCGGGGGCGGAGGGGTCGGCGCTCGTGATCGTGGTGGGTTGCGTGGTCGGGCTGCTGCGCGACCTGGGCGTGCGTCTGGACCGGCACCTCACCGACTGGCGCGCCGCCGAGCACGCCCTGAGGGAGACCGAGGATCGCTACCGCGTGCTCTTCGAGCGGTCACGCGACGCCATGTACGTGTCCCACGTCGACGGGAAGGTGATCGAGGCCAACGACGCCCTGGTGCGGCTCTTCGGCTACGGACGCGCCGAGCTGTTGGACCTCGACATCTCGACGCTCTACGCCGAGCCCTCCGACCGCGACCTCTTCCGCCAGAGGATCGTGCGGGACGGGTTCGTGGAGGACTTCCCGGTCCAGCTGCGCACACGCGCCGGGGAGCTCCGCGACTGCCTGGTCACGGCCACCGCCCGCCGCGCCTCGGAGGGCCAGGTGGCGGAGTACCAGGGCTCGATCCGGGACGTCTCGGAGGACTGGGCCCTGCACCAGTTGGCCGAGCGACGCACGCGGGAGCTCCAGGAGGCCGTCTCCGAGCTCGAGGGCTTCACGTACTCGGTGTCGCACGACCTCAGGACGCACCTGGTCACCCTCGGCGGCTTCGCCTCCATCCTGTCGGCCGAGCATGGCCACGAGATGAGCGGGAGGGCCCGGGAGTTCCTCGATCGCATGCTCGTGGCCAGCCGGAGGATGGACGGCTTCGTGCAGGACGTGTTGAGCTACGGGCGCGTGAGTCGCGCACCCGTGCGCCTGGAGCGGATCGAGCTCGCGGACGTGGTCGAGGGAGCGCGCGCCGCCCTCGCCGGCCCCATCGAGGAGCGCGGCGCCTCCGTCGCGGTGGAGGAGGACCTCCCGGCCGTGGAGGCCGACCGGATGCTCCTGGAGAGCGTGGTGGAGAACCTCCTGTCCAACGCGGTCAAGTTCGTGCCGAAGGGGCGGACGCCGTCCGTGCACATCGGCGCGCGCCGCCAGGAGACGCACGTGCGCATCGAGATCACGGACAACGGCATCGGTGTCGCGCCGGGAGACGTCGCGCGCGCCTTCCGGGCCTTCGAGCGCCTCGATCCCACCCGCTTCCCCGGCACGGGCGTGGGGCTGTCGATCGTCCAGAAGGCGGTCGAGCGGATGGGTGGCGAGGTGGGCGTGGTGTCGCAGCCGGGCTCGGGGTGCACCTTCTACGTGTTGCTGCGCGCCGCCCAGGGGTGAGCGTCCGTCCGCGCGGGCCCTCTTCAACAGCCTGCCGGGGTCCTGTCCTAGGCTAGGGCACCCGGACCGGCGTCTCCGGCGCGGACTCCTTGTACTCCTCGGGCACGAAGTCGCGGACACGCGCCCAGCGTCACGATCCCCCAGAAGACCAGCGCGAGGATGATCACGACCACCCCGGTCTTGAAGTCCAGCCTCACGTCACGGATCCACTTGAGCATGCGGGGGCCTCCCGTCGCGTCCGTCGCGGCGCCCCTGTCCAGGGCGAACGATCGACCTATGATCGCATGGCGTGCGGCGCGTCACCAGCACGTTCCTCGCGCCACCGCCGGGGAGACTCCGGGCGAGCCCTGCCGGAAGGGCCGGGGGTGCCGACGCCGGGACCTTGAAGCGCCCGTCGCGCGCCGGTATCATCCGGGCGATCGGGGCAGTAGCTCAGCTGGGAGAGCACCGCCTTTGCAAGGCGGGGGTCAGGGGTTCGAGCCCCCTCTGCTCCATTCCCCCCTCGCTCGTCCGCCGGCTCCTCCGCTCACCAGCTGCGGGCGAGCGCGAGTTGCAGCGTGAAGTCGAGCGAGGGACCGCGGGGCGGGCAGTCCTCCTGCAGCGCCGCCTCCCACCGCCAGCCGCTCCCGGTGACGCCCACGAGGCCGAAGACGACGTTCATCGGAGCGCCGTCCACGTCGTGATCACCGAAGTCGCGCACCAGCGACGTCGAGGCGGTCCACTCGACCACACCCGACAGCCCCTCCCGCAGGGGACGCTCGACACCGACCATCCCGAACCACTGCCGACCGCGGAGGACGTCGAGCATGTCGGCGCCGCGCCGCACGCTGGACCCTCCGGCCATGGCGTGGAGATGGACGCCGCGCCACGCCACGTTGCCGAGGAGCATGAGCCCAACGTCGGCCCGCTCGGATCCGACCGTGGGCTGCGACGTGGGGATGCGGGCGACGGCGCGCACGCTCAGGCTGCCGGCGCCATGGGGCCCGGCGAGCAGCCCCCACTTGGCGAACAGGCGCACGTCGTCGAGGGCGAGATGTCGCTCGGGCACCTCGGCGAGCGTCCGTCCACCCCCGTCGCGCAGGACGTCGCGGTACGCGCCTTCCGGATGGAACGGCCGCTCACGCACCCCGAGACCCAGCAAGCGATGGAAGCCGACCATGGCGCCGTCCAGGAATCCCCCCCAGGACGAATGGAGGGAGAGGCGGCCTCCCACCTCGACGTCCTCGGCGAGACCGTAGCGGACGGTTACCGCGGTGACCATCCGCTCCATGTCCAGGTAGAGCACGTGGTCGGCGGTGGAGTCCTGCTCGAAGAGGTTCGTGTATCCGATCCACACCTCTGTGCGCAGCGTCCCGACCCCGACCGGAGCGGCGGCCTCCACCATGGGCGTGTAGCCCAGCCGCTGGAGGGGCGCGCCCTCCTCCGCGCTCAGCGGTCCCAAGGGGGGACGTTGCGCGGACACGCCCAACGGGAAGAGGAGCGTGAGGGAGAGCGGGAGGGCGTTCGCGAGGGTTCGGAACATCGGACCGGTCTTCCGTCGTCGTCGGGCTCGCGGGGGGTGGATGCCCAAGATGGCCCCCCCACCCGCGGAAGTCTCCCACCCACCCGCCGACCGCCCCCCCGGCCCTCTACCAGCTCCTGCGAATGCCGATGCCGAGCGTGAAGTCCACGGAGGGGCTCATGGCCGGAACGTCCTCCTGGAAGCTCACGTCCCAGCGCCAGGACCTACCCAGTGAGCCGGCGGCTCCGAAGAGGAGGTTGCCGGGCGCGCCGTCGACCTCGGGCTGTCCGATCCCGCGCAGGCGAGGCGTCGCCAGCGAGTACTGGGCCAGGGCCGAGAACGAGCCGGTCAGGTTGCGCTCGACGGCGAGGTCGGCGAACCATGACGACGAGCGCAGGAGCCCGTCGTAGTCCTGCGCCACGCGCACCGTCGCGCCACCGACCGTGCCGTGGACGTGCCAGCGCTTCCACGACAGCCGCGTCAGGGCCATGAGCGCTACATCGGAGCGCTGCGGCCCGACCTGGTTCTGCTGCGTGGGGAAGCGTGCGACGGCGCGCACGGAGAAGACCCGGCTCCCGCCGGTCGATCCCAGGACCCTCCACTTCGCGAAGAGGCGCACGTCGTCCAGCCCCAGGGTGCGTTGGGGTACGTCCAGGCGCACGACGCCGCCCTGGTCGCGCAACCGCTGGATGTACCTGCCGCTGGGGTACTTGGCCCGGTCCGCGTTCCCGAGCCCGAGGGTCTGGTGCCACTCCGAGATGAAGTCGTCGAGGACGCCCCCGCCCGACGTCTCCCACGAAAGCCGGCCCCCGACCTCCAGCCCGTCGGCGACGCCGTAGCGCACCCCCGCGGTCGAGATGAGCCGCTCGAGATCCAGGAAGAGGTCGTGCGTGCCTGTGGAGTCGCGCTCGAAGATGTTCGAGTAGCCCATCCACACGTCGGTCTGGAGCGCGCCACGCGGGAGGGGGTCCGCCACGTCCGTGGCGTGCGTGTACGACATCCGCTGCAGCGGCGCTCCCTCCTCGAACGTCAGCGGGCCGAAGGAGCCGGCCTGCGCCAGCGTCTTGCCTGGGAACGCGATGAGGAGGGAGAGTGCTGCGAGGGATGCCGGCCTGAGGGAGAAACGGCTCGGATCCATGGTTTCCAAAGTGTCGATTCCCGTGGGCCCGGTCCAGCCTCCCGTGGTTCGCTCGCGCCCGTTTGGGCCGGCTCTTATGTTGCCTCGAGCCCGCCGAACGGTGGGGAGAGGTGATCGACATGATCGACGGCGACGCCCGCGCGCCACGCGGCGGTGCGCCTGGTCGCGGCGCAGCCGTCCATCAGCTCGCAGTTGATCGACAACCTGAACGCGAACGTGCACCTGCGCGCGCTGCTCACCGACCTCTTTCTCGTCGACGAGCTGCTCGGCTGAGAAGCGGAGGCACCCATGCACGTGACGCCGCTCCTCGTGATCACCGCGATCCTTCTCCTCGTCTCCGGGGCCGTGAAGGCGAGGGCGGTCGCGCCGCGTGGGCCTGGGCGTCCCGATCCTCCCGCTGGCGGAGGTCGTCGGCGGGTTCGTCCTCCTGGCGCTCGCCGTGTCCGGCCCCCCCAGCGCCCCGATCGGCCTCGGTGCGATCCTCGGCGCAGTCCTTCTGCTCCTGGGCTCCTCCTTCCACGTGGGAGCGGTGATGGGCCGCCTGCGCCGCACCAGGGAGCGTTCCGAGGGTGCTCGTCTCCGGACGTACGTTCAGTATCTTTCTTCCTCGATCGATCCGGAGACCTCCGTACGCCCCGCCGACGAAGCGCAGCAGGGACCGACCCCGGATCGAGACCCTCCCACGCACCTCCGGCACCCGCGTGTTCAGCCAAGTGACCCTCCAGGCCCTCGGAAACCTCGGTGAGTTCGTCGGCGCCCTCGGCGTCGTCGTCTCTCTGGTCTACCTCGCGCAGCAGATGCAGCAGAACACGACGTCGGTGCGCGCGGCGTCGTTCAACTCCATGGTGCAGAACAGCATCACGCTCCTGGAGCACTCCTTCCGGGACTCGGAGTTCGCAGCGTTCCTCCACCGTGCCCAGGCGAACCCGGAGGTGCTGTCCCCCGAGGAGCGCGTTCGGTGGGACGCGTACATGACGGCGGTGTTCCGTCACTTCGGCAACCTGGTCTACCAGCACCGGGTCGGCGCTCTCGACCGACAGATGTGGGAGAGCTACGAGCGGACGCTGGAGGACCACCTGCGCCGCACGCCGTCGTGGGTCGTCTGGTTCGAGGCGAACAAGGAGGTCTTCAGCGCGTCGCTCATCGAGCAGGTGGAGCGGGCGCGGGCGCGGGTGGGCCCGTGACCTCCGCCGGCCCCGCCGGGGAGGGCGGGAACGGATGTTCCGGCGCCCGAACGAACCCTGCCACGCGGCCCCCGATCTCCTTGCGTCCCGGCGCTGGACGGGTCTACCGTTGATACGAGGGAAGACGTGTCCGCTCCGCGTCCTCCCCTCCCTTCGGGACGCCGGTCCGCCCGACCCACCGGGTCGGTGGCCGCGTAGGGAAGACCATCTTCCTGGCCGGCGAACACCAGGGCGGGCGTCTCCGACACATCCGGTCGTCTCGGTCCTCCGGCATGCAGCCGGCGGGCCGTCGTTCCCAGGTGGGACCGGACGGTTCGGGGTCGATGGGGAGAGGGCTGCACGTAGGATGGATGGTCGTTTCCGGATACGGACGCACGACGGCCGGCTGCTCGAGCCGCGCACGATGGACACCTTCGCGGAGCTCGTCCGGTCCGGCGTGGTCCGGCCCGAGGACGAGGTCTTCGATGCCCTGACGGGCGCATGGACCCGCGCGGAGGTCCATCCGATGGTCGCGCTCTTCCGCGATCCGCTGGTCACGCACCCCGACGCCGAGCGCCTCTCCCGACGCATCGCCGAGGAGGCGCGCGCGGGCGACGAGGAGGGCGACGCCGAGGACCTCGCGGCGGGTGCGACGGCCGAGGCGCCCGGAACGGAGTCGGGAAGCGCGCCCAGGACGCCGCCGACCGACGAGATCGAGCTGGATCTCGCGCCGACCCCCGAGGAAACGCCGGAGGAAGCACAGCGCGCCTTCATCCTGAAGATGGAGGAGGAGCGCCGCTACGACGCGGCGGCGTCGAACCGGCACGGGCACGACCTGCCGCTCGTGACCGCCCAGTCGAGCGAGGTGCTCCGTGGCCCCGAGCGCGTGAGCCACGAAGGCCCCTTCGGACGCCCTCGCTTCGCGCCTCCCCAGCGCAAGCTCACGCCGGCCCGGCCGAACCGGATAGGCGTGGTCGCGCTCTTCGTGGTCCTGATCGGCGCGGCCGTGGTCTTCGCGCGCGTGGGGCGCCCGGCGCTCGGTACCGACGAGGCGGACGCGGAGAACGCGACGGGCGTCGAGCGGGTCCGTGCCCCTCGGACCGTGACGCGCACGGAGGAGCAGATCCGGCAGGACGCCTACGAGGGCTTCGTCGAGCGCGTGGACGCGCTCGGGACGGAGACGGCTCCGGGGCCGGTACCGGACGCGTGGCTCGAGGGCGCCTACCTGGCCGATCCCTCGTCCTACCCGGAGGTGCGCCCGTACTGGGAGCGCTACGAAGCCTACGTGGACGCCGCGCAGGCGCAGGAGGCCGCGCTCTACCGGGAGGCCTACCTGACGGCCGCGACGGAGGCGGGGATGTCCGGGCCGTTGCGTTCGCTGCGGATGGCCACCGCGCTCGAGGACTTCTCCTCGTCGAGGCCCGAGCGGCTGGAGCACTACGCCCGCGTTCGGGAGCTCGCTGAGTCGGCGCTCGCGCTGCACGACCTGGTCGTCGAGCTCGAGGGGCGCATCAGCTACGAGCCGATCCGCGGCCCGCGCGTCTCCGCCGATCCGGTGATCGAGGCCGCCGGCATCGACCCGGAGGCGCAGGCGCGGCTGGACGCCGCGCTCGATCGCCTGCTCGACGGCCCTGCACGGGGCGGACGGGACCTCGCCGCGCGATCGGGCGCGGATTCCCGAGTGGCTCGTGGAGGGACTCCGAGGGCTCGCGCCGCGGGGCTGAATCTCCCGGGCGCGGCGCGGCCGGCGGGCGGTATCGCCGGATCGGCGCAGGCGATAGGTTGGCGCCGTCCTCTGCCCGCTCCACCGCGACCCTCTCGCGATGCCCCCGACCTCCACCGCCCCGAAGGCCCCGACCGCGCCCCGGTGGGCGAAGGTCGTGGATCACACCCGCTGCATCGGCTGCCACGCCTGCACCACGGCCTGCAAGTCCGAGAACGAGGTCCCGCTTTCGGTCACCCGCACCTACGTGAAGTACGTGGACACGGGTGCCTTCCCGCAGGCGCGACGCTCCTTCCAGGTCACGCGCTGCAACCAGTGCGAGGACGCGCCGTGCGTGACCGCCTGCCCGACCGCGGCGATGCACAAGCGGCCGGACGGCATCGTGGACTTCGACAAGTCGATCTGCATCGGGTGCAAGGCGTGCATCGCGGCGTGCCCCTACGACGCGATCTTCATCAATCCCGAGGACCACTCGGCCGAGAAGTGCAACTTCTGCGCGCACCGGCTGGACGTGGGCCTCGAGCCCGCGTGCGTGGTCGTCTGCCCCACGCAGGCGCTCATGGTCGGGGACATGGACGATCCCCTCTCCGCGGTGTCCGCGATCATCCACCGGGACGCCGTCACCGTCCGCAGGCCGGAGAAGGGGACCCGACCCAAGCTGTTCTACAAGGGCGCCGACCAGGTGACGCTCGATCCGCTGGCGGCGCGCCGTCCCGACGGGGGCCTCTTCCTCTGGGGGGAGCAGGGCGCCCTGAAGCATCAGGTTCCCGCGGGCCACCCGGGTCCCTGGAACAGCTCGGCGGCCGCCGTGGTCTCCTACGACGTGCCGCACCGCGCGCCGTGGGACTGGAGGGTGAGCCTCTACACCTTCACCAAGTCCGTGGCCGCGGGGGCGTATCTCATGCCGCTCCTGCTGGCCGTGCTGGGGCTGCTTCCCTGGACGTCCCGGGCGTGGGCGATCACCGCTCCGGTCGTGGCGCTCCTCGCGTTGGTCGCCACGGGCGGCGTGCTGGTGTGGGACCTGGAGCACCCGGAGCGCTTCTGGATGGTGCTGCTGCGACCGCAGTGGCGGAGCTGGCTCGTGCGCGGCGGGTTCATCCTGACCGCGTACGGCACGCTCCTCGCCGGCCACCTCGGGCTCGCCCTCACCGGGAGGGCGGACCTCGCGCCACGCCTGGGATGGATCGGCGGCCCGTTGGCCGCGATGACGTCGATCTACACCGCCTACCTGTTCGCTCAGGCCCGCGCCCGCGACCTGTGGCAGAGCCCGATGCTCGCGCCGCACCTGCTGATCCAGGCCTTCGCGGCCGGGGGCGCGGTCCTCCTTCTGATCGTCGGTGAAGGGCCCGCGCGCGCCCCCGTCGTGTCCTTCTTCGGCCTGGCGCTGGTGCTGCACCTCGCCTTCGCGTTCGGCGAGGCCACCGTCGGCCACCCCACGGAGCACGCCGCGCTCGCCGCGCGGGCGATGATGCGGGGGCGGTGGGCGCCGTTCTTCTGGGCCGGCGTCATCCTCGCGGGGCTCGCGATCGTGGTCGCCCCGGCCGAGCCGGTGAGCGGCGCCCTCGCGGGCCTCGCCGCCCTCTTCGCGTACGAGCACGCCTACGTTCAGGCGGGCCAATCCGTCCCCCTGGCGTGAGGGAGGCCCGGCCATGGACGTGAACGAGCTGAACCGGCGCGTATCCGCCGCCCGCGCCGAGACCGAGGCGCGCGGCGAGACCTTCTACCCGGGTGCGAGCCGGGTCCACCTGGCCGCCTTCCCGCCGCGCGAACGCTGGAACGACTGGGTCGAGCTGGACTCGAAGGCGTGGCCGCGTCGGGTCGAGAAGCGCTACATGCTGGTGCCGACCACCTGCTTCAACTGCGAGTCGGCGTGCGGCCTGCTCGCGTACGTGGACCGGGACTCCCTCCAGGTCCGCAAGGTCGAGGGGAATCCCGAGCACCCCGGGTCGCGGGGGCGGAACTGCGCCAAGGGCCCGGCCACCGTGAACCAGATCACGGACCCCGACCGCATCCTGCACCCCCTCAAGCGGGTGGGTGCGCGCGGGGAGGGGAAGTGGGCGCGCGTGACCTGGGACGAGGCGCTCGACGACATCGCCGGACGGATTCGCGCCGCGATGGACGAGGGGCGCCACCGCGAGGTCATGTACCACGTGGGTCGACCCGGCGAGGACGGCTTCACGGAACGGGTCATGGCCGCCTGGGGCGTCGACGGGCACAACTCGCACACGAACATCTGCTCGAGCGGCGCGCGCGCCGGCTACCACTTCTGGATGGGGATGGACCGGCCCAGCCCCGACCACGCGAACGCGAAGGTCATGCTCCTGGTGAGCAGCCACCTGGAGGCCGGGCACTACTTCAACCCGCACGCGCAGCGCATCATCGAGGCGAAGAAGGGGGGCGCCAAGCTGATCGTGCTCGACATCCGCCTGTCGAACACGGCCACGCACGCCGACCACTGGCTGTCGCCCTACCCGGGCTCCGAGCCGGCCATCTTCCTCGCGATTGCGGCGTGGATGATCCGTGAGCGCCGCTACGACCGGGACTTCGTGCGGCGGTGGTGGAACTGGGCGGACTACATGGAGGCGGTCCACGGCCGGCCGGACGCGACGTTCGAGGACTTCGAGGCCGCGCTCGAGGAGGTGTACGCGGAGCACACCTTCGACTTCGCGGCGGCGGAGTCCGGGATCGACGCCGGCGTGCTGCGTGAGGTGGCCGCGCTCGTGGCCTCCGCGGGAACCCGTCTGGCCACCCACAACTGGCGGAGCGCGGCGGCGGGCAACCTGGGTGGATGGCAGGTGTCGCGGACGCTCTTCCTGCTGAACGCGCTCCTCGGCGCGATCGCCACGGAGGGCGGGACCTTCCCCAACGCATGGAACAAGTTCGTTCCGCGGCCCATCCACCTCCCGGCGCGACACCCCGCGACCTGGAACGAGATGACCTGGCCGCGCGAGTACCCGCTCGCGCTCATGGAGATGTCGTTCCTCCTCCCCTACCTGACGAAGGAGCGGGGCGGCTACGTGGACGTGTACTTCACCCGCGTCTACAACCCCGTGTGGACGAACCCGGACGGCTTCGGGTGGATCGAGATGCTCACCGACCCCGAGCGCATCGGCCTGCACGTGGCGATGACGCCCACCTGGAGCGAGAGCGCCTTCTTCGCGGACTACGTCCTGCCGATGGGACACTCCACGGAGCGCCACGACCTGACGTCCTACGAGCAGTACGACGGACAGTGGATCGGCTTCCGCCAGCCGGTGCTGCGCGCGGCGCGCACGCGCCTGGGTGAGACGATCCGTGACACCCGCGAGGTCAACCCCGGGGAGGTGTGGGAGGAGAACGAGTTCTGGATCGAGCTCACCTGGCGGATCGATCCGGACGGGGCGTTGGGAATCCGGAGCTTCTTCGAATCGCGCCAGCGGCCCGGGGAGAAGATCGGCCTCGACGAGTACTACGGCTGGATGTTCGAGCACTCCGTGCCCGGTCTTCCCGCGGCGGCCGCGGCGGAGGGCGTCACGCCGCTGGAGTACATGCGGCGCTACGGGGCGTTCGAGGTGGCGCGCGGCGTCGGCGCCGTGCACGAGGAGCGCGTTCCGGACGCGGAGCTCGACGACGTGCGCGTGGACGGGACGGGGCGGGTGTACAGTCACGCCCCGAAGCCCCCGTCCCCGAACGTGGTGCCCCTGCCTCCCATGGAGGGGGACGCGGAGGGGCGCCGCCGCGTCGGGGTGCGCGTGGACGGAGAGATCCTGCGCGGCTTCCCGACGCCCACGGGGCGGCTCGAGTTCTGGTCGCGCACGCTGCACGACTGGGGGTGGCCCGAGCTGGCCCTCCCCGGCTACGTGCGCAGCCACGTGCATCGGCAGAACCTGGACCGGGACCAGATGTGCCTGATCTCCACGTTCCGGCTCCCGGTGCATGTCCACACCCGCAGCGCCAACGCCAAGTGGCTGGAGGAGATCGCCCACACGAACCCCCTGTGGATCCACCCGACCGACGCGGCGCGCCTGGGCATCGGCGCCACCGGCGACCTGGTGCGCGTCGAGACGGAGATCGGCCACTTCGTGATCAAGGCGTGGGTCACCGAGGGGATCCGACCGGGCGTGGTGGCGTGCAGCCACCACATGGGCCGCTGGAAGCCCGAGGGCAACGATGGGCAGCGCATGGGGATGGCCACCGTCGCCCTGGAGCACGAGGCGTCCGAGTGGGGGCTGCGGCGCAAGGCGGGGGTCGGACCGTTCGCGTCCTCGGACGCGGATACGATGCGCATCTGGTGGACCGACGTGGGCGTCCACCAGAACCTCACGCACGCGGTGCACCCGGACCCGATCTCGGGCTCGCACTGCTGGCACCAGGCCGTGCGCGTGGCTCCCGCCCGCCCCGGCGACGCCTACGGTGACATCCACGTGGACCGGGAGCGGGCCCAGGCCGTCTATCACAAGTGGCTGGAGATGACCCGTCCCGCCGACCGCTACTCCCCCGATGGAACGCGTCGTCCCTACTGGCTCCTCCGCCCCGTGCGTCCCGAGCGGGAGGCGTACCGCCTGCCCTCCGGCACCGAGCCGGCGATGCTATAATCCCGGATGGCCGACACGCCTCCCGTCGAGCTGCTGCGGGCCCTCGCGGCCCTGTGCGAGCCACCCGTGGCGGAGCACGCGGGGCTGGCGAGGGCGGTCGGACTGCAGGGCGTACCCGAGCCCGCCGAGCACACGGACGTCTTCGTGCTGCGGCTCCACCCGTACGCCTCGGTGCATCTCGGGCCCGAGGGGATGCTGGGGGGCGAGGCGAGGGACCGCGTCGCCGGGTTCTGGTCCGCCGTGGGCCATCCCCCTCCGGACGAGCCGGACCACCTGAGCGCGCTGCTGGGGCTGTACGCCGCGCTGGCGGAGGGGGAGGGGGAGCGCTCGGGCGCGGAAGCGCGCCTGGCGAGGCGCGCCCGTGAGGCCCTCCTGCACGAGCACCTCGCGCCCTGGGTGCCCTTCCTCCTCGAGCGGGTGACGGAGAGCGGAAGCTCCTTCTACGTCCCGTGGGCCCGGCTGCTGCAGCGTGTTCTGGACGGCGAGCTGGCCACGGCGCCGTCGCCCGGCCGCCCTGCCGCTCCACCTGCGGGAGGCGCCGGGCCTTCCCGATCCGCGCGTCGACGGCGCCGCGCCCTTCCTCGCGGGGATGTTCGCGCCGGTGCGCGTCGGGATCATCCTGACGCGGGCCGACCTCGCCCGCCTCGGCCGCGGGGTCGGGGTCGGCATCCGGATGGGGGAGCGACGCTGGATGCTCGAGCAGCTCCTCGGCCAGGAGCCACGGCCCGTCCTCGAAGCGTTGGGCGCGGAGGCGGCCGAACGCGCCGAAGGGCACGCCGCGCGCGCCTCTCTGCTCGGGCCGTCCGCCCACTTCTGGGCCTCCAGGGCGCGTGCGACCGCCCGGCTCCTGCGCGCGCTCGCGGCCGAGGAGCCTCCCGTGGAGCCCATGCGCGTCGACGCCGGCGTGGGGGAGGGGTCGTGACCCTTCCGACCTTGCGGCAACCCCCCGAGCACCGCTTCTCGCGGCAGGACATCGTGGCGGGGCTGAGCGTGGCGGTGATCCTCATCCCGCAGTCGATGGCGTACGCGGACCTGGCCGGCGTACCCAGCCACTACGGGCTCTACGCGAGCGCGCTGCCGGCGATCGTGGCCGCCCTGTTCGCCTCCTCGCCGTACCTGCAGACCGGGCCGGTGGCGACGACCTCGCTCCTCACCTTCGGCGCGCTCGTCCCCATGGCCGCGGCCGGGTCGCCGGAGTACGTGAAGCTCGCCGCCCTCCTGGCGCTGGTGGTGGGCGGCGTGCGCGTCGTGGTGGGCCTGCTGCGCATCGGCTGGCTCTCCTACCTGATGTCGCGACCTCTCCTCACCGGATTCATGTCCGGCGCCGCCATCCTCATCTTCGCGTCGCAGATCCCGGGCGCGCTGGGCAGCACCGAGCCTCGCGTGGGCGTGCTGGGCTCCGCGCTCTCCGCGCTCGCCCACCCGGGGTCGTGGGACCTCGCGGCCGTGGTGCTGGCCGTCGCCACGGTGGCGCTGATCGTGGGTGGGCGGAAGCTGCACCCCCTCTTCCCGGGCGTCCTGGTGGCGGTGGTGGGGGGCATGCTCTTCTCCGTCCTGAGCGGCTATCAAGGCGCCACCGTGGGGGAGATCCCGAGCGGGTTCCCGCCGTTCTCGCTGAGCCTACCCTGGTCGAGGGTGCCGTCGCTGGTGCTGCCCGGGATCGTGATCGCGCTGGTGGGCTTCTCGGAGGCCGCCTCGATCTCGCGCACCTTCGCGTCCGAGGACCGCGAACGCTGGGACGCGGACCGGGAGTTCCTGAGCCAGGGGGTGGCGAACCTCGCCTCCGGCCTCTCCGGCGGCTTTCCCGTCGGCGGCTCGTTCGCGCGCAGCGCGCTCGCCCGCTTCACGCGCGCGAGCAGCCGTTGGACCGGGTTCGTGAGCGGAATCGGCGTCCTGGCCTTCATGCCGTTCTCGAGCGTGCTCTCCCCTCTGCCACGCGCGGTCCTCTCGGGGATCGTGATCGCCGCCGTCTGGAGCCTCTTCCGCCCCCGGGAGCTCGCCGGCCTGTGGGCGTTCTCCCGGCCGCAGGCGCTCATCGGCTGGTTGACGTTCACGCTCACGCTCGCCCTCGCCCCGCACGTGGACCACGCCGTGCTCCTCGGCATCCTCACGGCCGGCGCCGTGCACCTGTGGCGCGAGGTGCAGCTCGACGTCACGGCGCACCGGGAGGGGGACATCCTGCACGTGGAGCCGAGAGGCGTGCTCTGGTTCGGGTCCGTCCCGGCGCTCGAAGACGAGCTCCTCCGCCACCTCGCCGGCGAGCGGGGTCTGTCGCGCATCGTGATCCACTGCCAGGGACTGGGGCGCATCGACCTCACGGGCGCCTGGACGCTCGTGGAGATGCTCGAGGAGATCCGCACCGCAGGCATCGCGATCACCGTGGCCGGCATTCCCGAGCACGCGCGCCGCGTCTTCCACGCCGTGGGGGAGGAGCGCTGGCGGGGGAGTCCCGTAGAGCCCATCAAGAAGGAGCCCATACGATGATGACGTTGTCGTTCCTCGGCGCAGCCGGTACGGTCACCGGCTCGCGCCACCTTCTCACCGCGGGCACCCGACGATTCCTCGTCGACTGCGGCCTCTTCCAGGGGCTCAAGAACCTGCGCCTGCGCAACCGGGAGCCCTTCCCGTTCGATCCGGCTTCCCTCGACGGCGTGCTCCTCACCCATGCCCACCTCGACCACACGGGACTCCTTCCCGTGCTGGTGAAGAAGGGATACGAGGGGCCGATCTACTGCACGGAGCCCACCGAACGTCTCGCGCGGATCCTCCTCGCGGACTCCGGCCACCTCCAGGAAGAGGATGCCCGCTACGCGAACAAGAAGGGCTACTCGCGTCACCGGCCGGCGGAGCCCCTCTACACCAAGGAGGAGGCCCTCCGTGTGGTCGAGCAGTTGCGGCCGGTGCCGCTGGGCGTGCCCGTGGAGGTGGACGGTGCCACCGTCACCTGGACGATGGGAGGGCACATCCTGGGGGCCGCGTCCGTGCACGTGCGCACCGGGGACGGATCGATCGTCTTCAGCGGGGACGTCGGACGCCCCCACGACCTCCTCATCCCGGCGCCGGAGCCGCCGCCCGGCGCCGACTTCGTGGTGATGGAATCCACCTACGGAGGACGCGAGCACCCGACCATCGATCCCGAGGCGGCGCTGGGCCTGGTGCTGCGCCGCACGGTGCGTCGGGGCGGGGTGCTCATGGTGCCCGCCTTCGCCGTGGGTCGAGCGCAGCTCATCCTGTACGTGCTCTCCCGGCTCTTCGCGGGCGGAGGGGTGCCGCGCGTCCCGGTGTACCTGAACAGCCCGATGGCGATCGACGTCACCGACCTCTACCTCGAGTTCGACGCCTTCCACCGGCTGACGGCGGACGCGGTGGCGGAGGCCTTCGGGGTCGCCGAGTACACGCGAACGGCGGAGGAGTCGAAGGCGCTGAACCGGCGCACCGGTCCGATGGTCCTGATCGCCGGCGCCGGGATGCTCTCGGGCGGCCGCATCGTCCATCACCTCGGCACGTTCGCGCCCGACCACCGCAACACGATCCTGCTCACCGGCTATCAGGCGGCGGGCACGCGCGGTTCCTCGCTCCTGGGCGGCGCGAAGCACCTCAAGATCCACGGTCGCAACGTTCCCATTCGCGCGGAGGTCACACAGATGGACGGCCTGTCCGCCCACGCCGACCAGAGCGAGCTTCTCGACTGGCTGGAGGCCCTCCCCGCGAAGCCCCGCGGGGTCTGGCTCGTGCACGGGGAGCCCGAGGCCGCCGAGGCGCTGCGCCGCGCGGCCGAGCGACGTCTCGGGTCGCGGATCCGCGTGGCGGAGGACGGCCGCACCGTCGTGCTGGAGTGAGCGCGCCGGCGACGGGAACGGGGCGCGCGTCGCCTGGCGAGGGGGCTCGACGGCCCTCGCCGGAACACGATGGCTCGCGGATTCGTAAGGATGGAGACAGGTAGACGACTCGACCGCTGGGGGACACCATGTTCGGGCTCATCGCCGCAGGGATCGCCGGTGTCGCAGGGGTGGCCGGCCACATCACGTCCAGGGACTTCGTGCGCAGGCGGCTCCGCTACACGAACCTCGTGGAGAAGCCCATGCTGGGGGTGTGGGCGGGCGTGGCCACCGCCGTTCTCGCCGCGCCCATCGTCGCCGTGCTCCCGATCGTCGGTGCGGGCACCGCGATCGCGGCCGGTCTCGGCGTGGGCACGGGGGTGGCGCTCGGTGTGACCGACACCAAGAGCCCGCCCCTCCTGGAGGACTGAGCGGGCGGGGGACGCGCTGTCCCCGGACGACGATCGTTCGTTAGATTGACGAGAACGGAACGCACAGTAGGCACGGCGGGTTCGTCGACCATGTCCATCATCACCATATCGCGAGGCTCCGGAAGCGGCGGGCAGGAGCTGGCCGAGCGTCTGGCGGAGCGCCTCGGATTCGAGGTCGTGAGCCGCGAGCAGACGGTGCACGAGGCGGCGGCCTTCGGCGCACCGGAGGTCGACCTCCAGCGGGCGCTCCTCGAGCCTCCTCGACTGTGGGACCGCTTCCATCACGAGCGCCGGCGCTATCTGGCCTTCGTGCAGGCTGCCCTCTGCCAACGCGTCCGGGCGGGACGCGTCGTCTATCACGGAAACGCCGGCCACCTCCTGCTCCCGGGGATCTCCCACGTCCTCTGCGTGCGCCTGATCGCACCCATGGACTTCCGCGTGCGCATGCTCCGGGAGCGCACGGGCATGAGCGAGGCGGACGCGGTGGACCACTGCCGGATGGTGGATCGGCAGCGCGAGAAGTGGACCCGCTTCCTGTACGGCGTGGACTGGCTGGACCCCCACCTCTACGACCTGAGCATCAACCTCCGGACCATGGACGTGGAGGACGCGGTGGAGGTGTGCGCGGCCCTGTCCCTCTCTCCCCGATTCCAACCCACTCCGGAGAGCCGCGAGGCGATGGCCGACCTGCTCCTCGCCAGCAGGGTGAGGGCGGCGCTCGCAGCGGACGGACGCACGTCCTCCGCAGAGGTGGGTGTCACGGCCAGCGGTGGCGTCGTCTACCTGAGGGGCCGTCTCCGGCCCGCGTCGCTGGTGGAGCCGGTCCTCGAGGTCGCCGGGGGCGTCGACGGCGTCGAGCGGGTCGACCGCGAGAACCTGGGAGCGCCGGAGCTCACGGTCTGAGCGTCGCCGACTAGGACCCGGTGCCCGCGCTCGCTTCCGCGGAGGTCAGCTTCACGATCAGGTCGCACAGCGCGCGGATCTTGAAGGGCTTCGCGATGAAGTCCACCGCGCCGCCCTTCATGGTCTCCACGGCGGTGTCCACCGTGGCGAAACCGGTGATGATGATCACCTTCGTGGCGGGAGAGTGCCGATGGACGAAGTCCATCACCTCGAGCCCGTCGGGCTTCTGCATCTTCAGGTCGGTGACGAGGACGTCGAAGCTCTCCTCCATGACCCGGTCCACGACCTTCTGCCCCTCGGTGTAGGACTCGACGTAGAACCCGATCTTCTCGAGCGCCGGCTTGAGACGCTCGCAGACGATGGGCTCGTCGTCGAGGAGGAGCACCTTCTTCCGGGTCGGTTTCATCGGTCGGTCCGCTCCATCAGCTTCTCGGCGTCACGCGCCGCCTTCCGGACCATGGCCTCGAGCGCCTTCGCGCTGAACGGCTTGTGGATGAAGCCGTAGGCGCCGCTGTACTCGGCCTCGCGCGCGGCGTCCATGGAGCCGTAGCCGGTGATGATGATCACCTGGGTACCGAAGCTCCGGTCCCGGACGAAGCGCAGCACCTCCAGGCCGTTCGGGCCTTCCATCTTCAGGTCGGTGATCACGACGTCGAACCGCTTCTCCACCAGGCGGTCGACGGCCTTCCGACTCTCGGTGAACACCTCCACCCGGTGGGCCTTCTTCTCCAGGTGCTCCTTGAGGCGCTCGCAGACCAGGGGCTCGTCGTCCAGCACCAGGATCTCGATGGGGCTGCTCATGCTTCCTCCTCCGTTGTCGTCGGGCGCACGGGCATGTCGCGACCCTCGTCGGGGCAGGGGCCACTCATGAATCGCTCCACGTACTCGTCCACCGCGCGGTCGCTCTTGAGGTGGATGTCGAGCTGCCGGGTGAACCCGATGAGCCGGCCGACTACGCGGAGCCGCTCCACCATCGCCTCGGTGCCGAGTCCCTTGATGCGCCCCACCACCAGATCGCCGTGCCCCTCCGTCACGAAGCCGTGGCCCTCGAGGATCCGCCTCAAGAGCGTCGCCCGGCGCGACCTGCGCGCCAGCTCGGTGACGCCTCCCGCGAACCGGAAGTAGATGTAGTTGTCGGCCGTCGCGTCGCCGAGGTAGGTGTCCACGATGTTGAAGTGGTAGCCCAGGCGCAGGCTCAGGTGCAGATACGTTCCCGAGACGATGGCCAGGTTCTGCTCGGGCCGTGCGGACAGCATCCCCGTGAACGACATCGACCTCGTCGCGCTGGACATGAAGCCGTCCAGGTCCATGCTGGCGGGCGTGGTCTCCCACGCGCCACCGGCCGTGAGCTCCTCCAGCAGGGGCCGCAGGGGCCTGCACGTGACGTCGGCGGGTGTGGCCACGGGGTTCTCCGCGTCCACGTCGAACCCTCCGCCCAGGTCGATGAGCACGAGGTCCAGGGGAACCGGAAGCTCGAGGCGTCGCACGTAGGGAACGTTGCGCGACGTCTTCACCCATCCGATCTCGGTGAGCTCGGCGATCGCCTTCTCGTGCGCGAAGCGGATCACGTCGTGGTACGTCGTGCAGCGCCGCGCGGAGAACTCGGGGCTGCTGGGGTCCCGAAGACGCAGGGGGGCGATCCAGCGCAACATGCGGCGCAGCACCCGGAACTCCGCCGCGCTCTCGAACGAGGACCTGTCCAGGAGCTGGTAGCGAAGCAGCTCTTCCACGCGACCGCTGTAGACGACGTTGTCCTCGGCGTCCACGGTGACCTCGGCGCCTTCCTCCAGGACGCGGGTGGCGAGCCCGGTGTCGACGATCGTGGGCACGCGGAGATCCCTCGCCACCGCCGCGAAGTGCCCGGTGGCGCTACCGAGATCGGTGATCACGGCGCTCACGCCCGCCAGCAGGCCGCCGAGCCGCGGGGTCGCGGCCCGCGCCACCAGGACCGCGCCCCTGGGGATGTCCTCGGGAAGGGCGTCCGGATCGGAAACGACGTGCACGCGCCCGCTTCCGATTCCCCTGCACGCGACCTCGCCCTTCCCACGCAGGAGAACCGGGTACCGTGCCACCGCTTCGGTGAGGTCGCGGTCCGGCGGCCTCGCTACGCTGCGCACGCGCAAGGGTCGAGCCTGGAGCACATAGAGTCCGCCCGCGCGGTCGATGGCCCACTCGATGTCCTGTGCCGCGCGCATGTACTGCTCGATGCGGCACGCGGTCCTGCACAGCTCGGCCGTCTCCCACGGGGCGAGGGTCGGGCTCGCGCGGTCTTCTTCCGGCACGGGCTGCGCGACGGTCCCCCGTCCGGCCACGGCGACGAACATCCGCTCCTTCCTCGCGACGTGCGCCGCCACCACCTCGTGGCCCCGATCCCGAGAGACCTCGAGACGGTCCACCGGGTCGCCCCCCTCCACCACCAGCCTTCCGAGTCCCCTCGCGGCGGACACCAGCAGCACGTTCCTCTCCGGTGCCACGGGGTCCACGCTGTAGACCACCCCGCTGGCCCTGGCCGGAACCATACGCAGCACGCCCACGGCCATGAGGCCGCAGCCGGGCACGAGGTGGTGCTGCCGGCAGTAGCGGAGAACGCCGGGCGAGTAGAGGCTCGCCACAACCTCGCGGTATGCCGCGCACACGCCCTCCGGCGGTACGCCGAGGAGCGTCTCGTACTGACCGGCGAAGCTGAGCTCCCCGTCCTCCTCGGCGCCGCTCGAGCGCACCGCGAAGAGCACGTCCTTCTCCCCCGGCCTCGGGAGCCGCGCCACCTCCCGTCGGATCGCCCGGGAGAGCTCCGGGGGCACGGGAGCGGCGAGGATCTCTCGCTGGATGCGCCGCGCCTGGTCCTCCAGCCCGTCCGCCCCTTCGGCGTAGCCGGCACGAAGAGCCCTCCACGAGCTCGGCCACACCCGCGGCCTCCAGGAACCGGCGACACGCGTTCGTGGTGACGACGAAGCCGTCCGGCACCCGACAGCCGAGGCGGCTGCGCACCTCGCCCAGCCGAGCCATCTTCGCGCCCACCGCCTCCATGTGGTCCATGCCCACGTCGGCGAGGGGGAGGACGTACGGCGTGTCGGGCACGACGAGCCGGCACTCGAGGGCGGCCTCGACGGCTGCGTCGATCTCCGCCAGCGCCTCCACGAGCTCCGGATACCGACCGTGGGAGATGGCGTTCAGGTCCGCCACGACGGCGTGGACCGCCTCGCGGAGCTGCTGCGCGAGGTCCGTGAGGTACTTGCTGTCGAAAACGTACTCACCCCCGAGCTTCTCACCCGCGTCGGCGATGAGCTCCAGCACGCGGTCGTTCTGCTCCACCAGGTCCCGGAAGCGGCTGAGCTTCTCGCGGAGCTGTTCCACCGTGGCGCTCTGTCTGCGCGTGAAGACGGACCGGAGCGCCTGAACCATGGGCATCGTCAGTGTCCCTTCTTCGAGCCGAGGCCGAACACGACGCCCGTGAGGAGGCCGGCCGCACCGGCGACCACCACGGCGAGGATGCCGTAGAGCAGGCCATGGCGCTCCGCCAGGTCGGAGATGAACGCCGCTCCGCCGGCCTGCGCGACGCGAAGCCGGCCTTCACCCGCGAGCTCGGCCTTCCCCTCGACGAACGCGAACACGCGAATCCGGTACTCGCCCGGAGGAGTCCGGGCCGGGAGGAAGAAGTCGGTGTCGGCGAGGTCGTTCCCGTCGATCTCGTTCGGCCGTACGGTCACGGTGGCCTCCGAGACGTTCCACAAGCCGTCTCTCCACTTGAGCCTGACGAGCTCGTCGAAGAGCGAGCGGTCCACGCCCGCGTTCTCCGGAAGTGCACCGAGCGCGTCGAGGCCCACGCCGAGTCGCTCCCTGACGCTGCGCTCGGCCAGCGCCGCCAGCGGGCACGTGGTGCGCAGGAGGTACACGTCGGGCACCGCCTCGAAGACCACGTCGCCGACGTTCATCCAGATGAACCCCAGGACCTTGCCCTTGCGTTTGAGGGCGAGGGTCCGAGGCGTGCCCTCCAGGACGACGGCCACCTGAGCGCCCCTCGCCACGGGAGCGCCCACGTGGACACGGCTTCCGGTGAACAGCATCGTCATCTCGACCTGCGCGGGCTCGATGGTCACCGGGGCGCTTTGCCGTGGGGACGGCACGAAAGCGGCGGCGGCAACCGCGAGGCCGGGAAGAAGCGCGCGAGACGACCGAGGCATCATCGACCTCCCCCGTAGCCGAGAAGGAACGCGGGCGTGACCAGCAGACCGAGGAGCATCTTCGCCGTGACCGCCAGCACGATGACGGCCATGAGGACCTTGAGCTGATCCGCCTTCAGTCGCTTGCTCAGCTGGGCGCCGATCTGGGCCCCCACCACGGAGCCGATGAGCAGGAAGAGCGCGAGGACGAAGTCCACGGTCCGGTTGAGGGTCGCCTGCAGGACCGTGACGTTCACGCAGGTGAAGAGAATCTGGAACAGGCTGGTGCCCACGACGACGTGCATCGGCATGCGCAGGAGGTACACCATCACGGGGACCATGATGAAGCCTCCGCCCACGCCCATGATCGCCGCCAGCGTCCCCACGAGGAAACCCAGGAACAGGGGCATGAGGACCGAGAGCTCGACACGTGACCGCTCGAACCGGAGCTTCCACGGAAGTCTCCCCACCAGCCGTGCATAGACGGACGGCCGTGCCTCCTCCTGCCGGACGCGGTCCGAGACGCGCATGCCGCGCAGGCTCTCTGCGAACATGTAGGCGCCGATGCCACCGAGCATGAGCACGTAGGTCAAGGTGATGACGAAGTCCGCGTTGCCCAGGGCTCTCAGCAGCCTGATGAGGACGACGCCCACCGAGCCCCCCGCGATGCCGCCGAAGAGGAGCAGGAACCCCATCTTGAAATCCACCGATCCGGCCCGCGCGTGCGCGTAGGTCCCGGACGACGACGCGGCGACGATCTGGTTGGAGTCGGACGCCGCAGCGATGGTGGGGGGGATCCCGATCATGATCAGCAGCGGCGTCATCAGAAAGCCGCCACCGACGCCGAACAGACCCGACAGGAGGCCTACCAGACCGCCCAGACCGAGAAGCAGGAAGACGCTCACCGAGCTTCCGGCCACGGGCAGATAGACGGAGAAATGCATGTCAGGGTGCCCTCGGTCCTGGTGCGCCCACTACCGTGGGCAGGAAGACCGAGAAGGTGGTTCCTCTACCGGGTTCGCTTTCCACGACGATCCGGCCTCCGTGCTTTTCGACAATGCTGTGACTCACCGACAACCCCAGCCCGGTGCCCTCTCCGGGCTGCTTGGTCGTGAAGAAGGGATCGAACACCTCCTCGAGGTGCTCCGCCGGGATCCCGACGCCGGTGTCGGAGACGTCGACGCGAACGAAGCCCTCCGCGTCCGGATGCGCGACGATGCTCAACTCTCCTCCCGTGGCCATCGCCTGGATGGCGTTGAGGAACAGGTTGATGAAGACCTGTTGCAGGTCGTTCGGATTGGCACGGACCGGGGGCAGGTTTCCGTTCAGATCGACGGTCCATCCAACGCCGGCGAGCATGGCCTCGTTGCTCACGAGGCGCACGGCGGAGCGGACCGCGTCCGAGACGTCGAGCGCGGTGAACGCCGAGCGGTCCTTGCGCGTGAAGTCCAGCAGGTTCCTCACCGTGCTGCTGGCGCGCTCCACCTGGGTGTAGATCTGGTCGAGCATGCGCCGCTTGTCGGCATCGGTGTAGCCGTCGAAGTCCTCGGACAGCGCTTCCACGGTCAGGCCGATGTTGTTCAACGGGTTGTTCAGCTCGTGGGCGATGCCGGAGGTGAGGGTTCCCACCGCGGCCATCTTCCCGGACTGCACGAGCTGCTCCTGGCGGGTGAGGATCTCGCCGAGCATGCGGTTGAACGCCATGGCCAGTCGGGAGAATTCGTCGCGGTAGCGCCTGGCCGGCCGGATGGGCGTGTAGTCCCCGTCCGCGATGCGCGCGACGTAGTCCACGAATCGATCCAGTGGACGGACCACGGCCCGGATCACGAAGCCACCGAACAGCACCATGACCAGCAGCATCAGGCTCAGGAACCCGACGGCGGCCACCATGGAGGTCCGGAGCATGGCCCCCACGGCGAGGCGCTCACGGTCCACCATGGCCTGGGCTTCGCTGATGAGGCGAGCGCCTTCCGTGCGCAGGCGCGGTTCCACGGCCGCGCGCTCCGCCCGGCTGGCGTCCGTGCCGGCGGCGTCGGCCTGGGACAACTCCTCCAGGAGCCCCACGTAGCGGTCGAGGGCGCCCTGCATGGACCGATATCCCTCGGGGCCGGCCACATTGCGCATCGGGTCCGCACTCCGCTGCAACTGGTCCCGCGCCAGGTTGGCGCTGGCCATGGCCTCGGGAAGGCCGGTGCCGTAGAGGAAGTAGTTCTTCTCGTTGCGGCGGGCTTCCTCGATCTCGAAGGAGTACGTTCCCGCGACCTCCAGGAACTGGATCTTGGCTTCGAACCGGGTCAGGAAGACGACTGCCGCCACGGTCCCCCCCGAGCACAGGAGGAAGAGAAGCACGAACACCACGGCGATGCGGGCACGGATACTCAGCTCGGGCCGTTCCAGAAGCGCCTGCTGTGCCCGCACCGCCGTGTCGTCCGCAGGCCGACTCCGTCGATCCGTCAGTGCATCTCCCACTTGATGAAGGGCTCCTTTACGTCGACCATCGCGTTCACGATCAGCTCGACGAGCCCGCCGTATGTGATGCCGCTCTTCTCGAGCGCTCCGTAGTACTGGAGCATGTCGCGGATCTGTCCCTTGCAGTTGGAGCAGGGGGCGCAGACGTACTTCGGAACCTCCGGCCCCGGCTGGTCCTCGAACGCGTCCAGGATCTGCTTGAACTTCACCCGTCCGGCCACGCTCACCCGCCAGTCCGCGAAGTTGTTGCCCGACATCACCGCCAGCCCGCTACCACCGCCGCAGCAGTAGTTGTCGACCCCGTGTGGCGTCATCTCCCGGAACCGGGGGCAGAGGTAGCGCAGGATGCGGCGCTGCGGCTCCACGATCCCCAGGTTGCGCACGATGTTGCAGGGGTCGTGAAGCGTCACCGGGAAGTCGTTCTTCGACGGGTCGAACTCGATCTTGCCGCTGAAGACGATCTCCTCGAGGAGCGTCATGCAGCTCTCGCGCTCGACCCGCATGTCCCCGTGCAGGATGCGGTCGGCCACCGTCATCAACGCCTTGTGCTGATGGCCGCACTCCCCCATGACGATCTTCTTCACCCCCAGCTTCTTCGCCGTCCCCACGTGCCTCAACGCGATGCGAGCGAGCTGGAAGTCGTCGTAGAAGAGACCGTAGTTCACGCCATCGTAGTCGATCCCCTCCGAGGCTAGCGTCCAGTCGATGCCCGCCGCGTTGAGGATGATGGCGAAGGCGCCCGGGTTCTCGGGCCACGCCAGGATCTCCCCGGCGTTGTGGATGAGGAGAACGTCCGCGCCCTCCTTGTCCCACGGGCTGTGGACCTCGATGCCGGTCTCCTCCGTCAGGTCCTCGTCGATGAAGTCGACGTTGTCCTTCACCGCCACCTGGTTCATGCCGGTGGAGGAGCCCACCTCGAGCTGCAGGACCGTGCCCTTCTCGTGCAGCTCGCGCGGCGCCCACCCGAGCTCCTGGCTGAAGAGCTTGCGTAGCTCGTGCGCGATGAGGCCATTGTCCACACCGATCGGACAGACCTGCGCGCAGCGCCGGCACAGGTTGCACCGATACGCCAGCTCGTAGAGCCGTGAGACCGTGGTCCAGTTGAGGTCGACGTCGGCCCCGGTGAGGGGCGCGAGGAGCTTGCCGGCCGGCTTCACGTACTTCCGCACCAGGCGGCGCCAGACCTCGGAGCGGTAGGTCGGGCGGTAGATCTCCTTGTCACCGCTCGCCTTGAAGATGTGACATGCGTCGCTGCACGTCTGGCATCCCACGCAATACTCGAGCGCGAGCGTGAGGGGTTGGAGGAAGGTCCAGTTGTTCTCCTTCGTCAGCAGCTTCTCCAGACCCTCGGCGAATTGATCGACGTACCGGCGCTCCTCGGCCTCGTCCTCGGGGCAGGGGAGGCTGAGCGCGACCACTCCGTCGAGGTTGCACACCATGCGTGCTGCTGTTTCGGGCTTGATCTCCTTCCACGGGGGTTGGTCCTCGAGGCGATCGTAGGGCGGGGGAAGGGGCATCAGTTCGCCCACCCCCACCTTGGACAGCACACCCTCGCCGCCCCGGCCGATGTCCTTTACCCTCGGCCCGTCACTCATCGGGGCACCTCCTCGGTCGCAATGTCCACCCAGTTCTTCTTGCCGTCAGCGCCAAGGTGGGGTGCCGACCAGGTCACGGGCTGCTTCATGAGCTCGCCGACCTCGCGCTCGATCGATCCGCCGACCACCAGGGGTCGGTCGTCCCAACGCACCTGATGGTAGGTGAAGTACTTGGCGACGAAGTGCATCATCTGGCTGAATGGGAGATAGGCCAGGAAGACCATGCTGACGACCACGTACGCCGTGAGGCTCGGGGCCAGCGTGGGCACCGGGCCGGCGCTGAACAGCGCCCCCGCGAAGGCCACCGCCTGGTGGGCGTAGCCGTCGCCCAGCGCCGCGACCAGGCCGGTGGCGAAGACCGCCAGGACGAGCCCCAGGTTGAGGATCGCCACGGGCGTGGTGCCGTTGCGCAGGCGTCCGTCGAAGAGGCGGCTGGCCAGAAGTCCCAGCGCCCCCAGCGTCCCCAGCGCGCAGGCCACCCCCGTGAGCAGGGGCAACAAGCCCGTGACCAGGCCCCACCCCGGTCCGCCGAACCCGAGGGCGGCGGCGCCACCGCCCGCGACCAGCAGACCGGCCGCCACGACCCACGCGTAGAGACCGAGATGGAAGGGGTAGGAGAACCACCAGAGGCGCCGGTTGTGCTCCCACAGCGCCTTCAGGAAGATGATCTCGCCGAGCATGTAGGCGATCTCGGCGACGCTCGATTCCTCGCGCTGCTTCTTCCACCACTCGTACTCCTCCAGGTACGAACCTCCATAGCGGCCCCGTGTCTTCTCCTTCGGGACGGGCGCCAGCTCCCAGCGGAGATGTACGGGAAGGCGTGCGATCCGGATCGAGCGCAGGAGGGTCGCGACGATGAAGACCGCGATCAGAACGTAGGAGAGCACCAGCAGAATCGGGCCGGACATGGCGGTGTCCTCGTAGACGGGACGTCCCGCGGCTCGACGGCCAGGACCCAGACGGGGCCGGCGCACGGGACCCCGAGGGGTCTTGCGCAATTCGTGGAAACTATCACGATTAACCTAGCAGATACCCCTCGGGGCACTCAACCCCCTGGTGCGTCCGCCCGGACGAGGGCCGGAAATCACACGCTCACTCTCCGCGGGAACCGTGCGTTCCCGGAGGCGACCGTACGCCATGGCACGCCTGAAACGAGTGGTCCTCGACCGCCTCATCCGCTACTACCGGTACCTCGCCGAATACGTCGCCAGACAACCCGCGAAGACCGTCACCAGCGCACAGATCGGCCGCGCCCTGGACGTGGACCCGAGCCAGGTGCGCAAGGACTTCGCCGCGGTCGGGCTCGTGGGCATGAGCCGCGTCGGCTACGAGGTCTGCGAGATCTGCCGGGCCATCCGGACGGTCGTCGGTTTCGACCAGCCGTACACCGCCGTTCTGGTCGGTGCGGGGCAGCTCGGCGGCGCCATCATGGCGTATCCCGAGTTCGAGCGCTACGGCCTACGCATCGTCGCGGCGTTCGACGTCGACCCCTTCAAGGTGGGGCGGCGCATCGCCGGCCGCACCATCGAGCCGATCGACGAGATGCGCAGCTTCGTGGCCGAACACCACGTGCGCCTTGCCATCCTGGCCACGCCCGAAGAGGTCGCCCAACCGCTGGCGGACCTGCTGGTGGCCTGCGGCGTGGAGGCGATCTGGAACTTCACGCCGACCCGGCTCCACGTGCCCGCGGCGGTCCTGGCGCGGAATGAACGCTTCTCGGTCGGGCTGGGTGAGATCGCCTATCACCTCCGTTCGGGCGCAGCGCCCCGAGGGTCCCCGGACGACGGATCGACCGCGGGGCTGCGGACGGCCTGAGGCTTGCTTGACAGAGCCTCGCGGGCTCCCTAAACTATTAATCGTGACAAAAATCGCGATTGACTCTCCGGGGTCCGGGTCGCACGGAGGTGCCTCCCGGTCGTGGGATTCGTGAACTCTGTCACGAATAACACATGCCCAGAGACGGATCGCGCAGGAGCCGGAGCCCGAGGCGGGACGGCGTCCGGTCCCACGAGGATCGACCCGTGGCGATCATCACCATCTCCCGAGGGTCCCTGAGCGGCGGCCGACAGGTCGCCGAATGCCTTTGCGAGCGTCTGGGATGTCCGTGCATCGCGGATGAGGTGCTCCAGACGGCCGCCAAGAAGTTGCAGGTCTCAGAGGAGGCCGTAAGGGGAAAGTTCGAAACGGCTCCGGGGCTCTGGTCCCGCCTGAGCCGCGAACGTGAGCGGTACGTGCTGGCCGTGCAGACCGCTCTGGCCGAGGCGTGCACGCGAGGTGACCTGGTGTATCACGGCCTCGCGGGCCAGTTCCTCCTCCGGGGCCTGCCGGGCGTATTCCGGGTAAGGCTCATCGCGCCGGTTGCGATGCGCATCGGTGCGCTGCGGCGGCGAACCACGGGATGACACGGCGGGCGGCGGAGGACTTCGTCCGCACGATCGACCGTGAGCGGGAGCGCCGCGTCCAGTCGATGTTCGGGCTGGACGTGGAGGATCCGGCCCTGTACGACCTCACGGTCAACCTCCGCACCCTCACCCTGGAGGCGGCGTGCGCGGCCATCGCGGAGGGTGCCTCCCAACCGCAGTTCCACATCACCCCGGAGGTGGGGGCCCGACACGCGGCCTTCGCCGCGGAGTGCCATCGTCGTCTCGAAGAGAACCTCTCGGGGGACTGACGCATGGCCATCGTCTGCATCTGCCGGGGAACGAAGAGCGGAGGGCGCGCCGTGGCCGAGTGCCTCGCGGAGCGCCTCGGCTACCCCATCCTCGGTCGCGAGGTGCTGGTGCAGGCCGCGGCCAAGCTGGGTGTCCCGGCCGAGCTCCTCCAGGAGAAGATGGGTGATCGCCCGTCGCTCTGGGGGAGGTTCTCGTCCATGCGGCGCGCGTACATCGTGGCGGTCCAGGCGGCGCTGTCCGACCGCGCCGCCGGTGGGAACCTGGTCTACCATGGGCTCACCGGCGGGCTGTTGATGCGGGGGGCGCCCGCGGTCTTCTGCCTCAGGCTCATCGCTCCGCTCGAGAGCCGCGTGCGCGTGGTGCGCCGGGAGACCGGGATGACGGCCGCCGAGGCGCGGGAGTACATCCACGACCTGGACGTCTCCAGAGCGCGGTGGGTGGAGGTGATGTACGGCGAGGACGTCATGGCCCCCAAGCTCTACGACCTGGTGATCAACCTGGCCACCCTCACCGTCGAAGGAGCGTGTGCCATCGTCGCGAAGGCCATCGAGACGCCCGCGCTCGCCGTCGACGCTTCGGCGCTCGCGCGCCTGGAGGACTTCCGGCTCGCGTGCCAGGTGAAGCTCGCGCTGGCGGGCGACGACGAGCTGCGCTCGCTGGAGCTCGAGGCCGAGTCGCAGGACGGAGCCGTCGTGATCTCGGGGGAGGCCCCCCTGCGCAAGAGCGGGCGCACGGGCGAGCGCATGGTGGAGCTCGCCCGGGCCGTCCCGGGTGTGCGCCAGATCCGCCTGAAGGTCGAGTGGTTCGACCCCTATCCCTGACGGCGCAACGTGAACGCGAACTCGCGGTTTTTCGGCTTGCCAGCATCCGGGCCTCTCCGGACCGGGCTCGTGCTCGCGCTCACGTTGTTCCTCCTCTTCGGCGCGCCCGATCCCGAGCTGGTGGCCCAGGCTTCCGCGCCGGCGGCCGATGGGGTGCCGGCGTGGTGGTTCTGGCCTCTGGTGCTGTTCGTCATGACGTTCTTCATGGGCATCCTGGCGGCGCTGGGAGGCGTGGGTGGTGGCGTGCTCTTCGTGCCGATCGTGAGCGGGTTCTGCCCTTTCCACCTCGACTTCGTGCGCTGTACCGGCCTCCTGGTGGCGTTGTGCGGCGCGCTCGCCGCGGGACCCGGGTTCCTGCGCATGAACCTGGCGAGCCTGCGGCTGGCGATGCCCGTGGCCCTGATCGCTTCCGCGTGCGCGGTCGTCGGGGCGATGGTCGGCCTGGCGCTCCCCACGAACCTGGTGCAGACGCTGCTGGGTGCCTCGATCCTCGGGATCGTCCTCCTGATGATCCGTGCCAAGAAGTCGACGTTCCCTGTGGTGCCCGCCGCCGACCGTCTCTCCCGTATCCTCGGGATCCACGGCATCTACATGGAGGCGAGCCTGAACCAGGAGGTGGACTGGAAGATCCACCGCACCGCGACGGGGCTCCTCCTCTTCATCGGCATCGGCTTCATGGCGGGGATGTTCGGCCTGGGGGCCGGATGGGCGAACGTGCCGGTGCTCAACCTGGTGTTGGGCGCGCCCCTCAAGGTGAGCGTCGCGACCAGCAAGTTCCTCCTGTCCATCACGGACACCTCGGCGGCGTGGATCTATCTGAACGAGGGGTGCGTGATCCCGATGATGGTGGTGCCGTCTCTGGTGGGCATCATGCTGGGCTCCTTCATCGGCGTGCGCATCCTGCGGGTGGCCAAGCCCGGCTTCGTACGATGGATCGTGATCGTCCTCCTCCTGTTCTCGGGCGGGAAGGCGATCACGAAGGGCCTCGGACTTCCCTTCATCATCTAGTCGAGGAGGGACACGTGCGTGATCGGCCGACCGGCGTCAGCGACGAGCAGCTCCTCTACGCGCGCATTCTCGCCGCGGGGATGTACACGGGGCTGGTCACCCTCCTGGTGACCTTCGCCATCTACCTCACGGGGGCGATGGAGCCCGCCGTGCCGATCTCGGAGTTGCCCCGCTACTGGACGATGGACGTTCAGACGTACCTGCACACCGTGAACGCGGAGTACCTGCACCGCGAGCACGCGCTCACGGGATGGTGGTGGGTGAGCGCGCTCGGCAGCGGGGACTTCCTGACGTGGTCCGGAATCGCGCTGCTGGCATGCGTCACGCCCGTCTGCTTCTCCGGCATCGTCCCCATGCTGGTGCGCAGGCGCGACTGGATCTACGCCGCGATCGCCGTCACCGAGGTGGCGATCCTGGCCCTCGCGGCCAGCGGCGTGCTCACGGCGGGAGGCCACTGATGCGCTTCCTTCCCCTCGCGGTCGACGTGCGCACCCGCAGGTGCGTGGTGGTGGGCGGCGGATCGGTCGGGGCGCGCAAGGCGAAGTCGTTGCTGCGCGCGGGTGCCGACGTCACGGTCGTGTCCCCCGAAGTGAACAAGGAGTTGGCGCGGAAGGCCGAGGCGGGCGCGCTTCGCTGGGTCGAGGAGCATTTCGCCCCGCAGCACGTGGCGGGTGCCTTCCTCGTGGTGATGGCGACCGACGACGACGCCCTGAACGCCGCCGGAGCGCGCCTCGGGGCCGAAGCGGGCGCGCTGGTGTGCGACGCTTCGTCGGCACGGAGGTCGTCGGTGATCTTCGGGGCCCTCCTCGAGGACGAGGGCGTCACCGTGGCGACGTTCAGTGACGGCCATAGCCCCACGCGCTCGAAGCGGAAGCGGGACGAGATTGCGGCGTTTCTCGCCGCGAAAGGGAAGGTGTCGTGACGCAGATCATCTGTGTGTCCCGGGGATCGCTCTCGCGTGGGCGCGAGCTGGCCGAGGCGCTGGCCGCGAAGCTGGGCTACCCGGTGGTGAGCCGCGAGGACCTCATCGAGGCGGCCGTCGGAGCCGGGATCCAGGTCGGGAAGCTCGAGACCAGCATGATGAAGCCCCGCTCCTTCACCGAGCGGCTGGGGCGCGAGCGCGACCACTACCTGGCGTTCAGCACGGCCTACCTGTGCGACCGCCTCCGCGAGGGTCCGCTCGTCTACCACGGGCGTACGGGGCACCTCCTCCTGCGCAACATCGCCCACGTCATGCGCGTGCGGGTCGTGGCGGACGAGGAGTACCGCGTCCGGGCCACGATGAAGAGCCTCGGGATCGAGCGTTCGAAGGCGGTCCGCTACCTGGCGGACGTGGAAGAGGACCGCCGCAACTGGGTCCGCTCGATGTATGGGGTCTCCTGGGAGGACGCCTCCCAGTACGACGTCGTCCTGAACGTCGAGCGCATGAACGTCGAGAACGCCGCTTCGGCGTTGGTGGGGATGTCGCAGCTCCCCGACTTCCAGCCGACGCCGGCGTCGACCCGCGCGATGGAGGACCTGCGTCTCAGCGCGAACGCGCGCCTCCGGCTCGCGCGCGATCCCCGCACCGCGGTTTGCGGTTTCTCGGTGGGTGCGCACGACGGATTGGTCACGGTGACCTACCTCCCGCACGACGCGACGGTCGCCGCCGACATCCCGCGCGTGCTGGAGGGGCTCGAGTGCATGCGCGAGCTCCGTTCCACGATGGCCGCCACCACGATCCTCTGGGTGCAGGAGGCGTTCGACCCCGCGTCGGAGACCTTCCGCGAGGTGGTGGAGATCGCCCAGAAGTGGAACGCGGCCGTGGAGCTCGTCCAGTTCGCCGCGGGAGAAGGTGACGGCGTTCCCGACGACGTGGGCGCGCTGGCCGGCCCGACCGCAGCGGCCCGCGGTCGGCGGCATCGAGGAGGACTCGGAGCCGGAGGCCCGCGATGTCGGTGGGCTGAGGACCACGCTGGACGAGCTGGCCCGCGTGGGGAAATCCGGAGGCGGACGGTACGTGCACGGCGAGCGGCGGAGCCTGGTGGCGTCGTGCTGCGGGACGGTGCCGCACTCCCTGGTGGTGCTCGGCAACCTCTTCCTGCAGAAGGACCCCGGCGCGCGCCTTCGCATGACGCGGGAGCTGCGCGAGTCGCTTGCGGACCGCATGCGCATCCCCGTGGTCACGGCCGACGAGCTGAGGAAGCAGTACCTCTTCGGGCGCGGCGACCTGGTCTCCCTCGTCGGCTACCTGGCCGTCGTCGTCGCTGGTGTACGTGCTGGTGCTCACCCACCAGGAAGCCGTGCTCCGCTTCACGCTCGAGGGATGGGAGGGTGGCGGGGCACTCGCGAGGTCGAGGTACGTGGTGGCCGGCGTGATTTTCGCCTTCGTGCCCTTGGTGGCCTTCGCCTACGGGAGCGTGGCGCGCTCGGTCATGAAGCTGATCAAGATGGAATGAGCCCCCGATCCGGACGCTAGAACCTCATGGAACCGTCGTTCCTGCATGCGCACTTCATCGCCATCGACGCCGCGGCCGCCGTACAGGTCGTGCTCCTCGGCATCGTCGGGGGCGTGCTCTCCGGCTTCATCGGCAGCGGCGGCGCGTTCTTCATGACACCCGGGATGATGAACCTGGGCGTGCCCGGCGTGGTCGCGGTGGCCAGCAACATCACGCACAAGTTCGGCAAGGCGATGGTGGGCTCGCGCAAGCATGCCGAGCTGGGCAACGTCGACAAGAAGCTGGGCGTCTTCCTGATCTTCACGTCGTTCATCGGCATCCGCATCGCCGTGTGGATCAACAGCGCCCTCTTCGAGGGCGGCGGAGACGGCCACGGGGCGGGGGGATCCGCCGCGGCGGACCTGTATATCAGCGCCGTGTTCGTGTTCATCCTCTCCGCGGTGGCCATCTCGATGCTGCGCGACGCCTTCGGCAGCCGGGGTGACGGCGACGTCGGCCCGTCCATGCGCATCGCCAACGCGCTCGGGCGCATGCGCCTCCCTCCCTACGTCCGTTTCCGGACGGCCGACGTGCGGGTGTCGGTGTGGGTGCTGGCGCCGGTCGGCCTCGCCACGGGCTACCTGGCGGGCACGATCGGCGTGGGGGGCTTCATCGGGGTCCCGGCGATGATCTACATCTTCGGCGTTCCCACCGCGGTGGCGGCGGGCACGGAGCTCTACCTCGCCATGTTCATGGGCGGGTGGGGCGCGATCAACTACGCGCTCCAGGGCTACGTGGACATCCGCCTCACGATGCTGCTCTACCTCGGGTCGCTGGTCGGCATCTACGTTGGCGTCTATGGCACCAAGGTCGTGAAGGAGATCCTCATTCGCATCACGACGGGAGTCATCATCCTCCTGTGCGTGGTGAGCCGTGCGGTGGCCGTGCCCGCCTACCTACGCCAGCTCGGTTGGATCGACATCGATCCGATGTGGGACGGCTACTGCAACACCGCGAGCAAGATCATGCTCTTCGCGGCGGGTCTGTCCGGTTGCGGGCTGATCCTGTTCCACGTCGTGAAGTCCTACATGCAGAGGCTGAAGATGCATCACCGCCTCATGGAGGCGCGCACACCGAGCTGATCCCCTGCCCGAGGAGGACGTTCGTGGGTGACCTGAAGAAGAAGATCGAGGACTGGATGGTGCGGGTGTCGTTCGCCGAGGCCGACGCCGCCCGCGAGGGTTTCCAGCTCACTGGCGTGCAGCTCGACCACAAGACCCGGCTCGCGCTCGACAGGCTCCGGGTGGTGAGGAAGGAGCGGGCTTCACGCAAACAGACGGGGGAGGGAATGAACATCGGCGAGGAGGGATCCGGTGGCGTACGCGGCGAGGCGCTGAGCGTGATGGTGCTCGACGACGAGCCGATCGTCGGAAAGCGTCTGAAGCCCGTCCTGGAGAAGTCAGGCTTCCTGGTGGAGTGCTTCGAGGATCCCGCGAAGGCGCTTGCGCGTCTGGACGAGAGGGCGTTCGACATCATCGTCACGGACCTGCGCATGGAGGGGTTGGACGGCATCGAGATCCTCGAGCACGTCATGAAGCACTGCGAGAGCACGCGTGTGATTCTCATCACCGGGTACGCCACGGTGGAGGTGGCGCGTGAGGCGCTGGTGAAGGGCGCCTTCGACTTCATCTCCAAGCCGTTCAAGCCCCAGGACCTGCGGGCGGTGGTCAACAAGGCGGCCCTGTCCCTGGGACACGACGCGGTGCTCTAGGCGGTGGCGCGGTCATGAACGGCTCGGAGGACGTGGGCGCGGCCACCCTCGACACCATGTCCGAGGAGGCCGAGCGCGCTTTGCGCGGGCGGCCGGCCCTCACCATCCGGACGAGGCTGATGGTGGGGCTCGTCGTCTGGTTCGTGGTGAGCGTGGGGCTGACCTTCGTCTCCACCCTCCTGATCGGCCGCGTGCAGGCGAAGCTGCGCATGGTCGACGCCGTGGACCGCTACACCTTCGAGATCCAGCAGGCGCGCCGCTTCGAGAAGAACTACTTCCTCTACCACACCAACCTCGGCGACGCGCTCGACCAGGTGCAGGAGGCGCAGCGCATCCTGGACCGCGAGCGGCGCAGCATGGCCACGGTGATCGGGGAGGTGTCCGTGGAGGCGATGCGGGAGCGCGTCCACCGCTACGAGACCCTGCTCTCCGGGCTACCGGCGCTGGACGTGGCGGGCGACACGGCGCGCATGCAGGAGATCGAGGCCGAGCTGCGCGTGCACGGAGGCGCGATGGTGAGCGAGGCCGAGGCGCTCGCCACCGAGGAGCGCCAATCCGTGGAGTCGATGCTGCGTCATGTCGCAGAGAATCGCGCTCGGGTTCCTGGTCGGGCTCGTCGTGATGATCGTCCTCCTCGCCGCGTTCGTGCGCCGGCAGATGCTCGCCCCGCTCAGCCGCATCGTCCTCGCCACCCGGCGCATCGCCGACGGGGACCTCACCCCGATCACCCCGCGGCGCAAGTATCACGACGAGTTCTCGGAGCTGGCCAGCGCGATCAACCACATGACGCACGAGCTGGTGCGCCGCCAGCAGCTCCTGGTGCAGTCGCACAAGCTCACGGCCATCGGCACGCTGACGGCCGGCGTGGCCCACGAGCTGAACAACCCGATCAACAACCTCATGCTCACCGCCGCGGCGCTCGACGAGAGCTGGGAGGAGCTGGACGACGCGGAGAAGCTCGACCTGGTGGGCGATCTGGTCGGCGAGTCCGAGCGCGCGCGGGACATCGTGCGCAACCTCCTCGACTTCGCGCGCGAGAGCGACGTGGAGCTGACCCCGCTGGAGGTGGAGGAGGTGATCGGCGACACCCTCCAGCTCGCGGCCAACCAGGTGCGGCTCGCCAGGGTGAAGGTTCGGGGGGAGGTGGAGGAGAACGTCCCCGCCGTCTACGGCGATCGCCACCAGCTGACTCAGGTGTTCCTGAACCTGGTGCTGAACGCGCTGGACGCCATGGCGGGGGGCGGAACCCTGACGATCACCGTGGAGAAGTCCGAGGACGGGAACTGCGTGGACATCGCCTTCGCGGACACGGGCGCGGGCATCCAGGAGCAGCACCTGCACAGCATCTTCGATCCCTTCTTCAGCACGAAGAAGCACGCCAAGGGAACCGGGCTCGGGCTCAGCGTCTCCAAGGGGATCATCGAGCAGCACGGGGGTGACATCCGCGTGGAGACGGAATTGGGGGCGGGCACGACGTTCACGGTGTCGCTCCCCGTCGCGCGGGTGCCGGCGCCGTTGACCGATGTGGTCACCACCAGGCGACGGCTCCCGGGGTGACGCGATGCCGCCGCCGGCCGACATGGGCGGGCCCTCCTCGAAGCGCGCGTTGCGCGCCCTGCTGGAAGAGCGGCGCCTGTCCGAAATCGCCACGATGGCGGTCGAGCGCAGGCGCAACCTGGGACTGCTGATCTCCCTCACGTACGACGCCGACCCCACGATCGGGTGGCGTGCCGTAGAGGCGCTGGGGGCGGTTGCCGAGCGGCTCGCAGCCGACGACCCGTCGGCGGGGCGCGAGCTCCTGCGGCGCCTGATGTGGCTCATCACCGAGGAGTCGGGTGCCATCTGCTGGCGTGCGCCGGAGGCGATGGCGGAGATCGTCGCCCGTCGGCCCGACGCCTACGGCGAGTACGCGCCGATCGTCGCGCACCTCCTCCTCGAGACGGCGGACGAGGACCTGGAGCACTTCAGGCCCGGGATCCTCTGGGGAATCGGCCGGATGGGCCCGTCCGCCGCGGAGGTCGCCGGAGACGTGCTCCCGGCGGTGGTGGCCGCGCTCGACCACGCCGATCCGCAGGTGCGGGGGCTGGCGGTGTGGTGCCTGGGGAGCGTCGGGCGGGCGGACGCCCTCGCCGCGCACCCCGCCCTGCGGGAGGATCCCGGCGCGGTCGAACTCTACGAGGACGGCGCCCTGCGGCGAACGAGCGTTGCACGCCTCACGGCAGACCGCGCTCGAGGAGGAGCGTACCTGCCACCTGACGGCGCCACGCCCCTTCACCCGGCGGCCTGCTCGGCACGCAGGATCGCGCGGACGAGCGCGGCTGTCGTGTGCGGCGCGGCCTCGGCGGCCGGCTCCCGGCCGAGCTCGCGCAGCGCGGCCGACGCGATCGGTCCGATGCTCGCGAAGCGGGCGGTGGCGAGCGCGTTGCCGTAGAGGCGGGCCAGCGACCGGGCGGTTCCGCCGCTGGTGATGGTGATCCAGTCGATCTCCCCGGCCGCGAGCGCTGCGGCCACGTCGGGGTCGGCCTCGGCCACGTCGGCGCTTTCGTAGGCGACGATCGGGTCCACCCGGGCGCCGCCGGCCTCGAGCGCCGCTTCGAGCGTCCCGCGTCCGCGATCGCCGCGCACCAGGAGGACACGATGGGCGCCGCCTCCGTTCAGCAGCGCGCTGGCCAGTGCCTCGGCCACGAAGGCCCGCGGGACCATGTCCGCCACGAGGTGATGGTGCGCGAGGCGGTCGGCCGTGCCGGTGCCGATCGCCGCGAGCCGGACGCCGTGGAGGCGGCGCGCGTCCTCGCCGCGGGCGCGCATGCGGTTCATGAGGGCATCGACCCCGTTGGCGCTGGAGAACACCATCCAGTCGTAGGCGTCGACGTGGTCGAGGGCTGCGTCGATCGGCGCGGGGTCGGGCGCCGCGGCGATGCGGATCGCGGGCTGCAGCACGACCTCGGCCCCCAGACGCGCCAGCTGCTCGCGGAGCTTGCGCGACGTCGCGGGCGAGCCGGGGACGAGTACCCGGCGGCCGAAGAGGGGGAGGGAGGCGAACCACGACTGCTCGGGCGCGCGGTCCACCACGTCGCCCACCACGAAGACGGCGGGAGGGCGCAGCCCGCGCCGCTCCACCTCGTCCGAGACGGTGGCGAGCGTGCAGCGCACGGTCTCCTGCCCGGAGCGGGAGCACCAGCGCACCACGGCGACCGGGGTCTCGGGGCGCTTGCCGTGCTCGATGAGCGCCCGGCTCCACAGCCCCGAGCGCTTCACGCCCATGTACAGGACGAGCGTCCCCGGGAAGGCCGCGAGCGCCTTCCAGTCGAGGCACGACTCCTCCTTGGCATCGCGCTCACGCCCGGTCACGAACGCCACCGCGGAGGCGTCCTCCTGCTGCGTGATCGGGATCTCGCAGTAGGCCGCCACCGCCAGCCCGGTCGTGATGCCCGGCACGATCTCGAAGGGGACGCCCGCGGACCGGAGCGCTTCGGTCTCGTCCGCGCACCGGCCGAAGATCGACGGATCGCCGCCCTTGAGGCGCACGACGGTCCGTCCGGCGCACGCTTCCGCGACCATGCGTTCGGTGATCTCGTCGGGGGTGAGCGACCGGCTGGTGCCCTTCCGTCCCAGCGGTACGAGGACCGCTCCGGGGCGCGCGTGCTCGAGGGCCGCCGCGTTGACCAGGTAGTCGTAGAGCACGACGTCGGCCCGCCGGAGGCAGGAGGCGCCGCGCAGCGTGATCAGCCCCGGGTCCCCGGGTCCCGCCCCGACCAGGTAGGCCTTGGCGGGTGCCGGCTCTTCAGCCGCGCTCATGGTTCGCCTTCCTTGTTGTTCGTGCGTCGGGCGATGGCCGCCAACGCCGCCCGGAACTCCGGGTGGCGCCCCAGCGACCCGAGCTGCTCCACCTCCACCCCCGGCAGGGCGGCGCGGACCTCCGCCACCCGCGGCGCGACGTCCCGCTCCACGTGCCCTTCGTCGGCCAGGAAGAGGGGAAGCACCTGGATGCGGCGCGCTCCCGCGCGCACGGCTTCGGTCGCTGCGTCCATCAGCGTGGGAGGGGTGTGGTCCATGTAGGCGAGAAGCGGCCCATCCGCGCCGACATCGGCCTCCAGGGCCGTGACGACCTCCTCCACGGACGCGCGCCATCGTGCGTCCCGGCTCCCGTGGGCGATGAGGATCAACATGGGCGCCTCACACCCCGGCGCCGCGTCGTACGGCCTCCTCGGGGGCCGCCGAGGCCTCTTCACGACGCGCGACGTGTCGTGCGATCCACGCCTCCGCCTCCCCCAGCGCGACGGCGAAGCCGGCGCGCGTGGTCGTGATGGCCGCGTGGGCCGCCACGGCATCGTCGATCTCCGCAGCCGACCAGATCCGCACACCGGCCGGGGTCGCGGAGGACTCCACGGAGCCGTACGTGTTGAAGTCCACCACGGTGAGCGGTCGTTTCCGGAAGTCGCGCAGTCCCGCGAGGGAGGCGCCGTCCATCACGGGGTCCGCCTGGTCGATGCCGAAGACCGCGACGTCGGCGTCCGCCACCGCACGCAGGACGCGCTCGTCCGCGTAGCTGTGCACGCGTAGTCGGCGTCCGCCGCCGAGCGCCGCGCGCAACTGCTTCATCTGCCCGTGGTGGTCACGGTAGACCGCGGTCAGCTGCGCGGTGGGGACGTCGTGGTCGGAGCGCAGCGCCTCCAGCACCGAACGGGAGGTGGTCGAGCCGCCGATCGTCACGTGCCGGAGCGAGGCGGGGAGGAGCCCGTCGGCCTCGAACACCCGCCTGAGCGCCGCCGCGCAGTACCCGGTCGAGAAGGCGCCGAAGGGTGTGCGCGGCGGTCACGTCCCGGACGACCGCGACGGCGTCCTCGACGAGCTCGATCGCCCTGGTGGCGGCCGTGCCGGCGCTCTCCGCCCTTCGGAGGGCGGCGAGGAGCTGGGCGGCGACGTCCCGGTCTCCGGGGAGGTCGCTGTTGAGTCCGCAGGCGGTGCGCAGGAGGTGGTGGCGGGCCTGCGGTCCCTCGAGGACCGTCACGGCGAGGCCCTCCGGCTCGTTCGCGAACAGCACGCGCCGCAGACGGCCGAGGAGGGCGTCGCGCCCGTCGGCATCCCACGCCGAGGGGAGCCAGGCGTACAGCTCCGATCGCTGGCAGGTGTTCCACAGCAACGCCTCTCGAACGGGGGTCGCCTCCCGGATCCATTCGAGGAAGGCGCCGACGTCCTGGTGGGACTTCTTCACGCGCGCGAAGGCGTGCGGATCGCTGTGTCGGACGCGCGGCCCCGCGCCGCCGTCGAGCACCCCGCGCAGCGAGGCGCCGAGGAGGACCAGGCGCGCCCCGTCGGTCTGCGGTGCACCGTCCCGGGCCGCTGCGGTGCGCACGCAGAAGCGGCTCGGGCGCGCGTTTCCCCGGTGGGACCGGTCGGGCGCCCTTCAGGACGAGGCGCTTGAGGGCCGCGACGAAGGCGGGCGAGTCGCACAACGGACGGCTGACGTGGATCCCTTCCCGCCGTGCGGTGGGGCAGGCGACGGGGGAGAGGGGGCACACGAGCACGCGTCCGTCCGGGTCGCGGGCTTCGACCTCCCTCTCGAACCCGAGCGACGCCGCGTGGAGCGGCCAGCCTACGCGGTCCGCCACGAGCTCCATCGTCCGCTGCAGACGCGCGCGGTAGGCGCCGACCCAGGGATCGCCCCCCGCAGGGCGGGGTGCGACGAACCGTAGGTGCGTGTCCGCGGGCGACAACCCATGCTCCGAGGCCACCTCCGCGACGCCGCGCGCCAGGGCGCTCACGTACCCCGCGTCGTCGTGCCAGCACGGGTGGGTGCGGAGCGTGATCGGAGCGGTCGTCCGCCCGAGGCCCCGGTACACGGCTCCGAGCGCGCGGGCGCCCGCGCCCGGATCGAACTGCGGCGAAGTCGACACGACCACGAGGGTGCCGGCGCCGTCGGCGGCGAGCGTCGCGACCGTGGCCTCCAGGTCCGTGGTGCTTCGCGGGTCCGGGTCGAGCGTCGCGGTGCGAACGACCCACCCGTCGCCGAGCGTAGCCCGGAGGGCGGCCGCCAGCCCCTCCGGTCCGTCCCGACGGGCACCGGCGTCCACCAGGAGGACGGCCGACGACGTGCGATCCGCGGCCTCACGCATGGGAGCCTCGCCCGTCGACGACGGCCCCCTGCCACCTCCGGCTGCGTGCGGCCGAGACGACCGACTCCGCCCATCCGGTGGTGCCCAGCGCGTGCACGTGCGTGTAGGACGCGAGCACGTTCCTGTACGTGAGGCCGTCGCGGCGCCCGTCGTAGCCGTGGCCCCTGCGCACGCGGAAGGCGAAGGTGACGTTCTCCGCGATCACCGAGCGCAGCAGTGTGTAGTGGAACTCGTGGCCGCGAAGGACATCGCCGACCCGATAGAACGGGTTGGCACCCACGGTCTCGATCTCCACATAGCCGTGGCCCTGCGGCTTGTCGCCGAAGCCGAACACCGCGGGCACGGCCGCGGACATCGGGTACTGGTGGTGACCCATCACCAGCTTCTCACCCAGGTAGACCGCGCCCCCGCACTCCGCGTATACGGGGAGCCCGTCTTCGACCGCCAGGCGCACGGACTCCCGGAAGGAGACGTTGGCCGCGAGGGTCGCGGCGAGGGTCTCGGGGAAGCCACCGCCGATGTACAGCGCGTCCACCTCGGGGAGCCGCGGGTCCTCGAGCGGGGTGATCTCGACCAGCCGCGCGCCCGCCCGCTTCAAGGCTTCCAGGTTCTCCGGGTAGTAGAACTGGAAGGCTGCGTCGCGGAAGACGCCGATCGTGGCCGTCTGGGGGCCCGAGACGGTCCGGGCGTACGGCACGAAGGTCGGGGCCCCCTTGGTCGGTGCGGTCGATGCGATGCGCCAGACGGCGTCCAGGTCGACGTGGTGCTCGACGATGGACGCCGCCTCCTGGACGGCGGCGCCGATGCGCCCGTGCTCGGCGGGAGGCACGAGCCCCAGGTGTCGTTCGGGGAAGGGATGGCGGGGTAGCCGGGGCAGCGCCCCGACCACCGGGATGCCGCACGCGTCCTCGATCGCGGTGCGCACCACGGTCTCGTGACGGGCGCCTGCGGTCTGGTTCAGGACCACGCCCCGGATGTCCACCGCCGGGTCCAGCCGCTGGCACCCCAGCACGAGGGCCGCGGCCGTCCGCGTGCACTTCGTGCAGTCCACCACGAGCAGCACCGGCATGGCGAGCAGCTTCGACAGCTCGGCCGTGCTGAAGGTGCCGCGCGCGTCCATCCCGTCGTAGAGGCCGCGGTTGCCCTCGACGACGGCCACGTCCGCTCCGACCATGGCGGAGGCGAACGAGCGCACCACGACCTCCGGCGCCATCAGGAAGAGGTCGAGGCTCCGACACGGGACACCGGCCGCCTGGCCCAGCCAGGCGGCGTCGATGTAGTCCGGTCCCTTCTTGAAGGGAACGACGCTCCGTCCGCCCGCCCGCCAGGCGGCCGCCAATCCGACGGAGACGAGCGTCTTGCCGCCTCCGCCGCTCAGCCCTGCGACGAGGACCCGCGGCGTGCCCATCGTTCCTCCGTCACGCCATCTCGATGAAGCCGCACGGGCAGATGTCGGCGCACTTCGCGCACCCCGTGCAGTTCCCGATCTTCAAGATGTACAGGTCTCCCTTCGTCATCGGCTTGTCGATGGCGGAGTCCTGGCAGTACATCCAGCACTTCTCGCAGTCGAAGCAGTAGCCACAGCTCATGCACCGCTGCGACTCGAGCAACGTCTGCTCGGTCGTGAGGCCGAGGTTGACCTCGCGCTCGAGATGACCCAGGCGCTCCTCCACGGCGAGCGTGGTCGGCTCCTGCCGGGGGATCGCCGCGTAGTGGTCAAGGTGCATCTTGTCCGCACGGATGATCTTTCGCGGATCCGGCTTGGGCTGCGTGCCACGGAAGCCATGGTCGATCGCCTCGGCCGCGCGCCGGCCCTGGCCGACCGCGTCCGTCACCAGTGCGAGGTTCGTGACGTCTCCGCCGGCCCAGACGCCCTCCGCGCGCGTGTGACCCAGGTGGTCGACCTGGATCCAGCTCTTCCCCTCGACCAGCTCCTCGAAACCTCCGAAGTTCGGGTGCTGGCTCACCGCCGAGATGACGGCGCTGGCCGGGATCTCGAACTCCGATCCTTCGATCGGCACGGGGCGCCGCCGCCCCGACGCGTCGGGCTCGCCGAGCTCCATGCGGATCGCGGTCATCGCCTTCACCATGCCGTCGTCGCCCTTCTTGAAGCCGGTGGGGGCCGCCAGGAACTCGACCTTCACGCCCTCTCGGATGGCCTCCTCCACCTCGTCCTTGATGGCGGGCATCTCCTGCAGCGTCCGCCGGTAGAGGATCGTGACGTTCGCCCCGAGCCTGCGGCAGATCCGCGCCGCGTCGATGGCCGTGTCACCGCCGCCGACCACGATGGCGACCACGTCCGGGCCGAGGTCCAGCTTCTCGCCGTGGTGGAAGCGGTTGAGGAAGTCCACGCCGCTGAAGACGTTCGGGGCGTCCTCCCCCTCCACGCCGAGGCTCACGCCCTGCTGCGCGCCGAGCGCGACGTACACGGCGTCGTACTCCTCTCGAAGCTCTCCCAGGGTGATGTCGCGGCCGACCTTCACGCCGCAGTGGAGCTCCACACCCAGGTCGAGGATCTTTCCGATCTCGGCGTCCAGGACGTCCTCGGACAGCCGGTAGCCGGGGATGCCGTAGCGCAGCATGCCGCCCGGCTTCTCATAGACCTCGAACACCTTCACGTGGTAGCCCGCGCCGCGCGAGCTGGTAGGCGCACGACAGCCCACTCGGGCCGGCGCCGACCACCGCCACGCGCTCCGTCCGCCGCTCGGTGTCGAGCGTCTTGAGCGGGAGATCGTGCTCGAGCCCGAAGTCGCCGATGGCGCGCTCCACCTTGTTGATGTGGACGGCGCCCTCCTTCTCCTTCCGGTTGCACTCCGTCTCGCAGGGCGCCGGACACACCCGCCCGCATACGGCGGGGAAGGGACTCGTGTCCGTGTAGATCTCCCACGCCTCGCGCATCGCTTCGTCCGTCGTCTTTCCCAGATGCTCGGCCTGGGCGATCGTCGTCAGGAACTCGCGGATGCGGTTCCCGCTCGGGCACGTGTGGCTGCACGGTGGCTTCTTCTCCACCAGCTTCGGACGCAGCGGCGACTGCTCCCGGCCGCGACCCCCGCCGAACCCGCCTCTCGAAGCGAAGGTCTTCTTCTTCTTGACCGTCTTCTTTATCGCCATGGGGTCACCTCTCGCGACCGCGTGCTCGTTTGCCGACCGCACATCCCCCGAGGCCTCCCTCCGCAGGGCGGAGGGAGGGAGGGGGAGGCCGATGGATCCTTCACAGCCCGCGGGCCGGCAGGGTCAGCCGCCCTCGGCTCCGTTCTCCGGCGGCAGCTCGACATAGCTCCCGCCGAAGTACGTGTAGATGCACTTGCCGGAGTCGATGAGCTCCCGGATCGCGGCCTTGCAGACCTTCTTGTCGCAGCCGTCGTCTCCGAATCGCTGGACCATCGCCTTCGTCAGGTCCATCGCCTTCAGCTTCTTCTTTCCCTGGTACTCTCTCACCATGTCGAACATGGCGTCCGCCACCGTTTCCATCGTGACGGCCATGATGCACCTCCTAGTGCCGCAATTGAGCGGACCGCTTGTAGCTCAGGCCCGCGTACTTGTAGTCGTCGATGTGTTCCTTCTGGAACTCGATGCCGGTCAGCTTGAAGAACTTCGGCCAACCGATGCGCTCGATGAACTCACCCATGCGCTCGTGCGGGCGGGCTCCGTCGACCCACACCTCGACGATGTTGCGGACGGCCTGGACGGCCTCCGTCCAACGCGGCGGATCGTTCTCGATGAACGGGATCGCGAGCTTCGAGAACATCGGCTCGGAGCGCGCGTTCGAGACCTTTCCGCCGACCCAGATGGAGATCCCGTCGTTGAGGGCGTCGGCCATGGGGAGCGCCGGGCAGACCGAGAAGCAGTTCGCGCAGAACATGCACAGCTCTTCGTCGATCTCGACGCTCGGCGTCCCGTTCACGGACGTGGGCCGGATGGCGGCCGTGGGGCACGCCGCGACCACGTTGGGGATCTCGCAGACCTTGTTGAGCCCTCCCTGCACCTTGGGCGGACGACGGTGCACCCCGAGGATGGCGATGTCGGAGCAGTGCACGGCGCCGCACATGTTCAGGCAGCACGCCAGGGCGATGCGCAGCTTGCCCGGGATCTTGGTCGACCCGTCGAAGTACTCGTTCAGGTCGTCCATCACGCACTTCACGACGCCCGAGGCATCCGTCGCGGCGGAGTGGCAGTGCACCCACCCCTGCGTGTGCACGATGCTCGAGATCGCCGGGCCGATGCCGCCCACCGGATGGCCGAGCGCGGCCAGATCGGCGATGAGCGGCTCGATGTTGGTCTCGTCGGTCAGCAGGAACTCCACGTTGTGCCGGCTCGTGAAGCGCAGGTAGCCGCCACAGTACGTGTCGGCCAGCTCCGCGTACTTGCGGATCCGCTTGGTGCCGAGCAGCCGGGGCGAGCCGGCGCGCACGGTGAAGAGCTTGTCGCCCGACTCGCCGACGTGGACCATCACGCCGGGCTTCAGGATCTCGTGGTACTTCCACTTCCCGTAGTTGGCCTTCACGACCGGGGGCAGGAACCTCCGAAAGTCCGGAGGGCCGATGTCCGTCCTTCTCTGCGTGTCCATCTATCGTTCTCCCGAGAAATCCGTGTTGGTTCGTCGATGGGTCGAAGAGCGGGTCCCTAGGGGACGCCGGCCGGCTCCTCCGCCTCAGCCTCCTCTTCTCCTCCTCCTCCTCGTAGTATTCCTCGTAGAAGACGTACGGATTGTCCCTCGGGTAGGCGATCATCTCGGGGATCGGCTCCAGGTCGATCGCCTCGAGGAAGTTCCCCAGCCCGACGCGCTGGATCAGCTCACCCACGCGCTCGCGGTTCTTCCCGTGCTCGCCCCAGAAGTCCCAGATGCGCTCCGCGAGGTCCTTCAGCTCCTCGTAGGGCGGCTCGAGCTTCATGAACGGGACGATCACCGAGGAGAGCTGCGCGCCCTGGACGATGGGCGCCTTGGCGCCCAGGAGGATCGTCGCGCCCGTGTCCGTGCCGGGACGCAGCGCCTTGGGCATCGCGTTGATGCAGTGCATGCACTTCACGCAATTGCTGTCGTCGATCTCGAGCTCTTTGCCGTCCCACTCCATGCACTTGGTGGGGCAGTTCCCGCAGACCTCACGCTCGATGTTCATCCCGCCCTCGGCGTAGGCCCGCACCTCGTCCTGGTCGATGCGGATCTCGTCCCGCCACGTGCCGATGATGGACATGTCGGAGCGGGCGATCGAAGCCACGCAGTCGTTGGGGCACCCCGAGCACTTGAACTTGAACTTGTACGGGAACGCCGGGCGGTGGAGCTCGTCCTGGAACGTCTGCGTGAGGTCGTTGCACAGGTCGAGCGTGTCGTAGCAGGCCCACTCGCAGCGGGCCGGCCCGACGCAGGCGCTCGGCGTGCGCACGTCCGACCCCGAGCCGCCCAGGTCGAAGTCCTTCTCGGTGAGCGCCCGGAAGGTCGGCTCCAGCTCGTCGGTGGTCGTGCCCAGGAGGATGATGTCCCCCGTGGACCCGTGCATGTTCGTGAGCCCGGAGCCGTGCTCGTCCCAGATGTCGCAGATCGTGCGCAGCGCATCCGAGGTGTAGAACCACCCGCTCGGCATGTTGACGCGAATGCGTGTGGAAGTGGGCGATGGCCGGGAACTCGTCCTGCAGGTCGCTGTACCGGCCGATCACGCCGCCGCCATACCCGTGCACGCCGACGATGCCGCCGTGCTTCCAGTGGCCGATCTTCTCGCGGTACGACCGCTCGAGGAGGCCGAGAAGCTGGCTGCACTGCTCCTTTCCTTCGTCGGCCATCTCCTTGATCTGTGTGACGAAGCTGGGCCATGGGCCTTTTTCCAGCTCGTCCAACAACGGAGTGCCGTTGCCGTCCGTCTCTGCCATCGTTCTCTCCTTGTGGCATAGCGCCGCAGCGCCTGTCGCCACGTGCGCGTTACGCCGATTGCAATCGCTGTCTCACACCCAACACGACCTTGTACAGAGCTGTCAGCACGAACCCGCCCACCGCGTAGACGCCCACGGTGATCGCGATCTCCGGTGCCGTGGGCGCGTACTCGGTGATCGCCCCGAGGGGCGACGGGATGAACCCGGTGATCACCAGCGCCAGGCCCTTCTCGATCCACAGCGCGGCGATCACGCCGACGCACAGCGCCGCGAGCCACCGCTCCTGGCGGCGCACGGCGGGGACGAGGAGAAGGACCGTACACGCCACTGCGAGGACGTCTCCGACCCAGGTCCACGGCATGAGCGCCGCGTGGCCTTCCAGGCCGGTGAAGAGGTACGCGAAGGGATGCACGTCGTGCGGGATGCCGCTGTACACCGCGGTGAACACCTCGACCAGCACGAAGAACACGTTGATGGCCATCGCGTACGTGACGATCGTGGACAGCGTCCGCAGGGACGCCTTGCCCACGTCGAACCCGCCGAAGCGCCGCACGAGGAGGGCCAGCAGGATCAACAGGCTGGGCCCGGCCGCGAACGCGGAGGCGAGGAAGCGGGGAGCCAGGATGGCCGTCATCCAGAACGGCCGGGCCCCGAGGCCGGAATAGAGGAACGCGGTCACCGTGTGGATGGAGACCGCCCAGGGGATCGACAGGTAGATGAGCGGGCGCACCCACCGGGGCGGGGGGACTCCCGCCGCTCGGCCTCGATCGTCACCGCGCCGATCACGAGGTTGAGCAGCGAGGTAGCCGCCCAGCGACCATCGAGTCCCAGAACATCACCGAGTTGGGTCGGGGATGCAGGAAGACGTTCAGGACGCGGCGAGGCTGCCCCATGTCCACGAAGATGAAGAGCATGCACACCACGACCGCCGAAACGGCGAGGAACTCGCCGAGGATCACGGTGCGGCCGAAGGCCTTGTAGTCGTGGAGGTAGTAGGGGAGCACCACCATCACCGCCGAGGCCGCGATGCCCACCATGAAGGTGAACTGCGCGATGTAGAGCCCCCAGGAGACGTCCCGGCTCATCCCGGTCACGCTCAGCCCCTCGGTGAGCTGGCGGCTGTAGCCCGCCAGCCCGATCAGGATCAGGACCGTCCAGGCCGCCAGGAGCAGCCAGTAGCGCCTCGTGCCGTGGAAAGCGTGCTGCAGCATGGCCTCACACCTCCCCGTCCACGGCCGGGGCCGTGAACGACGCCGGGGACGATGTAGTAGACGTTCGGGCCGGTTCCCAGCCCGACGCGGCGCACGAAGGTGTTCCGCTCGCGCAGGAGGCGGCTGACCGCCGAGTCGGGGTCGCTCACGTCGCCGAACGTCAGCGCGCCCTCGCCGCCCGGGATCTGCGCCGCGGCCTCCACGCACGCGGGGGTGCCGCCCACGCGAATTCGCTCCGCGCAGAAGGTGCACTTCTCGACGACGCCGGCCGTGCGGGTGGGGTAGTCGGAGAGCGGCTTGCCGTTGGCGTCCTTCGCGACGTGCTCGCGCGGATCGCGCCAGTTGAAGCTGCGCGCGCCGTAGGGACACGCCGCCATGCAGTACCGGCATCCGATGCAGCGGTGCATGTCCATCATCACGATCCCGTCCTCCTCGCGCTTCCACGTCGCCCCGGTGGGGCAGACCTTCACGCAGGGAGGGTCCGTGCAGTGGTTGCACAGCACCATCACCGGCAGCTCGCGCAGGGCGTCGGGTGTGTGCGCGTGCACCTCGTCCGGGAAGACGTGCTCGTAGTCCGCCGTCCAGATCCAGCGCACGTCCTCCTCGGGGTCGGGGATCGCGGGTACGTTGTGCGCGAGGTCGCAGGCCTCGACGCAGGCGCGGCGCACGTCGTCGCGCAGGCACTTCTCCACGTCCACCACCATCGCCCACTGGCGGCCCGTCGAGGACGCGGCGGTCGCCACCGCGTCGGTGGCCTCCTGGGCGCGGACCCAGCGTGCGGGATCGAGCAGCGGCAGCGCGACGCCCGCACCGACCGTGCCGATCCCGAGCTTCTTCAGGAAGTCGCGTCGCGTGTCGCTCATGACCCGGCCTCCCCCTCCGGCGCCACGTGGCAGCTCCAGCACGTGGGCCGGACATCCGCGTAGTCGTGACACCGCGTGCAGAAGTCCGCGCTGTTGTCGTGGCAGTGGAGGCACGTCCCCGTGAGGCTCATCTCCCATTCGCGCCCGGTCGACGAGACCCAGGTCCGCTCCCCGTCCCGCACCACCGCCGTCCGCCAGGCGTTGAGGATCTGCGGATGGATCGCCTTCATCACCACCGTGTCCTCGACGCACCCCGAAGGATCCGCCGAGCGCGCCAGCTCCGGCCGCCCCGGATCCGCCGACGACGCGAAGGCACTCCACACCGGATAACCCGCGAGGACGAGGAAGACGGCCAGCCCGATTCCGATGCGGCCCCGATCACCCATGGACCACCTCCTCTGCGTCCTCTGCGCCCTCTGTGGTAGAACCAGAGGAGCCCGCAGAGTGGTCGCCGGAAGGGGAATCCCCCAGCAGTTCCTCCGCGTCCTCCATCCCCGGGATCGGCTCCAACCGCAGGTTCTGCGTTCGCACCTTCTCCCCGGAGAACACCGTGGCGTTCGCCACCAACTCGCTGATCCCCGTGACCTTCACCCCAGGCGCCCAGTAGTCGCACACCGTCACGAGCGTCGCCCGGTCGATCGCGCACATCGCCGCGAGCTGGTTCACCCCGTAGCGATCGCGGACGTAGGCCACCGCGTTGCCTCGCGGCAGCCCCCCACGCAGCCGCATCTCCATGTTCTCGTCGGTGCCCAGGCCGGCGCCCCCGCCGCAGCAGAAGGTCTGCTCGCGGATTGTGTTCTCGGGCATCTCGTGGAAGTGGTTGCACACGCTGCGGATCACGTAGCGCGGCTCCTCGAGGATGCCCATGGCGCGGGCCGGGTTGCACGAGTCGTGGAAGGTGACGTGGATGTGGTCGTTCCTCGACGGATCCAGCTTCAGCTTCCCGTGCCGGATCACGTCGGAGAGAAGCTCCATGATGTGGATGGCCTTGGTCGAGCGGGCCTGCTCGAACACGGTCCCGGTCACGGGCGACTTCGGCACTTCGAGGAAGTCGGCCGGGCCGTTCATGGTGTCCATGTACTGGTTCAGCACGCGCCACATGTGGCCGCACTCGCCGCCCAGGATCCATTTCACGCCCAGGCGCTTCGCCTCTGCGTAGACCTTGGCGTTCAGCCGCTTCATCGCCTCGTGCGAGGTGAAGAGGCCGAAGTTGCCGCCGTCCGAGGCGTACGTGCTCCACGTGTAGTCGATGCCGAGCTCGTGGAAGAGCAGCATGTACGCCATGCAGGTGTAGATGCCGGGGTCCGCGACGAAGTCGCCGGAGGGGGTGAAGAAGAGGATCTCCGCCCCCTTCTTGTTGATCGGGAGGTCGACGCGGATGCCCGTCGCCTCCTCGATGTCGTCCACCATGAACTCCAGGGTGTCCACCATCCCGTGGGGTTGGATGCCCAGGTGGTTGCCCATGCGGTAGCAGTTGGCCACCGGCTCCAGGACCCAGTTCACGTAGAGCCCGAGCAGCCCGAGCAGCTCGCGGCCCATCATCGTGACCTCGGCCGTGTCGATGCCGTACGGGCAGAACACCGAGCAGCGCCGGCACTCGGTGCACTGGTAGAAGTAGTAGAACCACTCCTTGATCACGTCCGGGGTGAGCTCGCGGCCGCCGGCCAGCTTCCCGAAGACCTTCCCGAGCGCGGTGAAGTCCTTCCGGTACACGGAGCGGAGCAGCTCCGCCCTGAGCACCGGCATGTTCTTCGGGTCGCCCGAGCCGATGAAGAAGTGGCACTTGTCCGCGCACGCCCCGCAGCGCACGCAGATGTCCATGAACAGCTTGAAGGAGCGGTAGCGGCTCAGGCGGTCGGCCATCCCCTCGAGGACCGTCTTCTTCCAACCCTCGGGGAGCTTCCAGTCCTCGTCCGTGACCGCCCATTCGTGGGCGTTGGGGAGGTCGAGGACCTGCAGGTTCTTGGTCTTGCCGGGATAGATGAACGTGCCCGGCCGCAGGTCCACCGGCGTGTCCATCCACCCGCTGTCCGGCGGGTGCCGGTCGACCTCCAGAAGCTCGTCCCGGTCGTAGTAGCCGGGTTCGTCGGGGCTCGACATCGCGTCTCTATTCCTTGTCGACCGGGAGTCCGGCCCCGATCATCTTGTCGCGGAATTCGTCCTCGTATTCCGCGTACGTGTGGACCTTCACGGGCGCGTCCCACGGGTTCACGTGCCTCACCGCGCGGTTGTTGTTCGCGAGGTTCCGCGTCGGGCTCAGGAACACCCCCGCCATGTGCATGAGCTTGCTCAGCGGGAAGTAGGCGAGCAGCACGCACACCAGGAACAGGTGCCCGTAGAAGAGCGGGCCGATCGACGCCGGCACCGTCGGGGAGAAGTGCACCAGCCCGAGGGCGAGCTCCTTCACGGCGGCCACGTCCGTCTTGGCGACGTGGCGCATCCAGAATCCGGTACCGCCGATCGTCAGGAGGAGCAGGAGGGGGAAGTAGTCTCCCACCAGCGAGATATAGCGCACGAGGGGGTTCGTCAGCCGGCGCACGAGCAGATAGGTCAACGCCGCCAGGAAGACCACCGAGGAGGCGAAGACGACCGGCACCCCCACTTCCAGGAAGCCGTCGAGCGATTCGGCGGCGGTCACGAAGCCCGGGGTCGGCGCGGTGAAGAGGCGCAGGTGCCGCAGGAGGATCAGCGCCATCGACCAGTGGAAGGCCATGGCCCCCGCCCACAGCGCCAGATCCGTCGTGTAGACGAGGCGCCTCTCCGCCGTCATCGAGCTCTTCGTGTTCCGCAGCAACGAGCGGAAGAAGAGCACCTCGAGCACCATGCGCCCGAACGCCTGCAGGCCCGTGTGGGGGTTCTCCAGCTTCTCCTGGCGGAACCAGGGAAGGGAGCGCTGCTGCCCGCACGTGGTCGGAATGCGGAAGGGCACGGGAACCCGGGCCCACCCCCACACCCGCGCCACGATCCCCACCACGAAGACGGCCGCGGCCAGGTAGGGGAGGGCCACGGCGAACGTCCACTGCAGCCCCGGGTTCGCGCCGAGCATGCCCAGCACGAAAAGCCCCGCGACGAGCACGAATGCGAGGGCGATCCTCATCCGGCCCCCTCCTCCGGGAGCTGGCTCCCGGCAGCGGCGAGCTCCGCTCTGGCGACGGCCCAGGGGATGTTGCGCTTCAGCTCGGCGATGCGGAGCTCGACGAGTCGTTCCCTGTACTCCACGTAGAGGTCGAACGCGGCCAGCGCGGCCCGGTCGACCCCGGCCTCGAGCTCGGCGAGCTCGAGGGGCCCGTCGTCGTCGAGCGCCCGCCCCAGTTCGGCGCGGATCACCGGCTTCAGCCGGAAGACGAACGCGACGGCCTTGCCCGGGGTCATCTCCTGGATGGCGCGGATCTTCACGATCTCGGCGAGCCCGGCGCGCACCGCTTCCTGGCCGGCTCCGTCCAGGAGGGCGTCCAGGACCGCCCGCGTACCCTCCCGGAGGGCGTGGCCCACCGGGTTGGCGAACCGATCGCGCTCACGACGCCAGGCGTCCACGGTTCTCGACGGGTACGCGGACAGGGCGTCTTCGAACCAACGCTCTGCGACCTCGGCCCTGCGCCGCTTCAGCAGCTCTCAGAAGCACGGCACGCTGCCTACACGCAGCCCGTGGGCTTCGGAAGGCCGGCGACCTTGCAAGCACCCTTGGCGGGGCCGCTCGGGAAGAGGTCGTAGATCTCCTTGAGCTTGAAGCCGGTCGACTTGCAGACCTTCCGGATCATCGGCGCCATGTTGTACTCGAGGTAGTACTCGCGCAGGTAGTTCACGAGCTTCCAGTGGTCTTCCGTCATGTCCTCGACGGCCTCGGTCTTCGCGAGGTCCCGCGCCACCGCCTCGTCCCACGAGTCGGGGTCCTGGATGAACCCGTCCTCGTCGATCTCGATTAGCTTTCCGCCTAGTTCCACCTTGTCCATCGGGTCCTCCTGGCTCCGCCCTCCCCGGGGCGCGAGTGCCCCGGGGTCCGGGCGTGGGTTCACGATCGGACTTGGATGTCCAGATCCACCTCGGGCGGGTGCCGCAGCGTCTCGCAGATCGACAGCCTGCTCGGCGGCCCGCCGCACGCGCTTCCATCCTCGACTGGGGAAGCCGTCCGGGAGGTCGATGTCCACGGCGATCGCGCCGATGCGCCTGGGCTTTCCGATGAACTCGAACGCCAGGTCACCTGGACGTCGCCCTCGCCGTGGCCGTGGGTCTCGCAATAGCTCTGCACCTGCATCGCCACGCAGGCACCGAGCGCGCCCGCCAGCAGCTCGGCCGGCGTGAAGCCGCTGCCGCATCCCCCGTCTTCGGGCGACATGTCGGTCACCACCTGCCTCCGCCGCACGCTGGACGTCGAAGGCCAGCCCGTCCTTGTGTCGTGACGGTGACCAGGTTCATCTCCGGACCTCCGTTGTTGCCCCCCTCGGTACATGCGTCGCTCACACCCCGGTCGCGGCGTGGTGCAGCTTCACCTCGACCTTCTCCTCCAGGCCGGCGTAGTAGGCCTTGAGGATCTCGAGCACCTCCGGCCGGCTGAAATCCTCCGGGGGATCGCCACCCTCGGAGAGCGTCTTGCGCAGCACCGTTCCGCTGAGCAGCAGCCGGTCTTCCTTCCCGTGCGGGCAGGTCTTCATCGAGGCCATGCCGCGGCACTTGTAGCAGTAGAAGGTCCAGTCGATCTTGAGCGGCTGCGTCTCCAGGCTCCCGGCCGGGATCTGCTCGAAGATCTCCTGCGCGTCGAAGGGCCCGTAGTAGTTGCCCACGCCCGCGTGGTCGCGGCCGACGATGAGGTGGCTGCAGCCGTAGTTCTGCCGGAACACGGCGTGGAGCAGCGCCTCGCGCGGCCCGGCGTAGCGCATGTCGAGCGGATAGCCGCCCTGGATCGACCGAGTCCTTGACGAAGTAGTCCTCGACGAGCGTGTCGATGCACTTCACGCGCACGTCGGCGGGGATGTCGCCGGGCTTGAGCTTGCCGACGAGCTGGTGGATGAAGAGCCCGTCGAGCGTCTCCAGGGCGATCTTCGCGAGATACTCGTGGGAGCGGTGCATCGGGTTGCGGAGCTGGAGCGCCGCGACCGTCTTCCACCCCTTCTCGGCGAACAGCTTCCGCGTCTCGGCCGGACGCATGTAGACGTCCGCGAACTCCTCGGGGAAGTAGCTCTCGCTCAGGACCTTGATCGGGCCGCCGAGGTTGACGGCCTTCTGCCACATCACCATCGCGACGCCGGGGTGCTCGGGGTCGGTCGTGCGGAAGACCTCCTTGCACTCGAGCTCGCGGTCGATCGTGTAGTGATCCCGGACCGTCAGGATCGCCATGTCGGTTCCGGTCTCGGAGTCGAAGAGGGTCACCTCCTCGCCCGTCCTTCACGGAGGCGGCGTCCTCCTCGGTGACCGACAGCGTGACCGGGATGGGCCAGAAGGTCCCGTCGGACGTCTTCATCTCCTCGCAGACGCCCTTCCAATCGTCGGCGGTCATGAAGCCGTCGAGGGGGGTGAACCCGCCGATGCCCATCATGATCGCGTCGCCCGTTTCCCGGGACGTCATGGCGAACCGCTTCAGCGTCGCGGCTCGCGCGCGCTCCTCCCCAAGCTGCTTTGCCCTGCAGCAGCAGGGGCTTGAGCACCTTGTCCCTGCCGTGTGGCTTGACCAGTTGATCCATCATCGTTCCCTCGGGCGCTGGATGGCGCGGCGCGCGCGTGCACGCCGCAGGAATCACTGGGCAGGCGAACAGTCCTTCGGTCGGGGCGGCTCAGCTCCCTCCGGCCGCGCAGGGCCGGTCTGGCCGGGGTGGGCTCGAGCGCGGCGCCTCCCGCGGGGCGCCGGCGGACGGGGCGGCACCGTCCGGTGTGCTCGGCGTACGCCATCGCCACGGTCCGGTAGAGGACGTGGGCGAGCTTCGAGTAGCGGCAGGTAGACGAGGAGCTGGAAGACCAGCACCAGGTGGACGAAGTAGACGGACCAGGCCAGGGTGCGCAGCCCGGAATCCGGGGACACCGTGAAGCGGAAGACCTCGGCGGCGAAACCGGTCACGCCGACCCCGAGGACCACCCAGACGAGCGTCCAGTCGAAAGCCGTGCTCTCGGGCGTGCCCTTGGCGCCCTCCATCCGGCTCCGCACGACCTTCACCGCGCCGAAGACGAGCGCCACGCCGCCCACGTTCGCGACCAGCTTCATGGGATGCAGGAGCCCGAACGGGTAGCGGGACGCGATGCCGAAGACGGGGTTCAGGTAGAGGTCGATCGTCGCCCAGATCGTGACCGCGAAGAGGGCGAGGAAGCCGTAGAAGACCGCCAGGTGCGACACCCTCCGCGGGGCCTGCGCCTGGCAGAACCCGAAGCGGTCGTGGGCCAGGATCGACTTCAGCGCCAGCGCGAAGCTGGCCACCACGCCCGCTGCGGCCCGATACCTGCCCTCGGCTTCGTCGGCCGCGCGCATCGCCCCCCAGAAGCGGCGAGCGACACGAGCGCGAGCACGAACGTGAGGGTGGTGAGCGACCCGAAGAGACCGATGAGCAGCCAGTGGGGGAAGAACTCGGCGTAGAGCGCGGGCTCCGCCTCGAGGCCGAAGGCGGCGGCGATCGGGTCGCGCGCCATCACGGCGAGGGCGAGCAGCACCACGGGCACGAGGAGCGTGACGGGGAGCATCCCCGCCTGGTTCACCCAGCGCGCCAGGAAGCGCGGGATGGCGAAGTAGTGGACGGCGTGCCGCCGCAGTGCGGCCAGCACGTCGCCGGGGCGCGCGCCGCGCGGGCAGCGCGACGAGCAGTCGTTGCACTGGTGGCACAGCCAGATGTCCGGATCGGAGACGAGGCGGTCCTCCAGCCCCCACTGCGCCCATACCATCTCTTTGCGGGGGAAGGGGTCGTGCTCGCCCGCCAGCTCACAGACGACCGAGCAGTTGGCGCACTGCATGCACTGCTTCAGGTCACCGCCCCCGGAGGCGATGATCTCCTCCACGACCTTCAGGTCCGGCCTCACCAGCACGGCTTCGGCCATCGTTTCTCCTCTGTTGGAGGCCGGCCGGGAGGGAGCCCGGCCTCCGACGTTCGGCCTGCTAGAATCCCTTGAACGGGTTCATCCCGATCTCTTCGATCTGCGCCGCGAACTCGTTGATGATCTCGGGCAGCCGGTGGAACTCGTTGATCGGCAGCTGCTCCAGCCGCACACGCTCCTCCTCGAGGGCGAGCTGCTTGAGCTTCTCGCGGACGTTGCTGCTGCGCGTCTCCATCAGCTCGCTGCCGCGGATGAAGTGGCACTGGTAGTCGTCGCCCGAGCGGCATCCGATCAGCAGGATGCCGTCGAAGCCGCGCGAAAGGGCGTCGGCGATCCACACCGTGTTGATCGACCCCAGGCAGCGCACGGGCACGAAGCGGATCCAGGCGCTGTGCCGGATGCGCTTCAGCCCGGCGGTGTCCAGCGCCGGATAGGCGTCGTTCTCGCACAGCAGCCCGAGCAGACGCGGCTTCTCGTCGAACTCGTCCGGGATGTTCACGGCCTTGATCATCGACGAGACCATGTCCACCGAGTAGTCCGCGAACGAGATGATGCGCTCGGGGCAGGCGCCCATGCAGATCCCGCACCGCCGGCAGCGGATCGGGTTGGGCTTGGGCGTGCCCTTCGTGTCCTCGTTGAGCGTGCCGAAGGGGCACTCCTCCGTGCACCGCTTGCACTGCGTGCAGCGCTGCAGGAAGAAGTCCGGGTAGGACATGTCCCCCCAACGCGGGTGGACGGCCTCCCCCTCCTTCGCGAGCCGCAGCACCTGCATCGCCTTGAGCGCGGCGCCCGCGCCGTCCTCGCGCGCGAGCTCGGCGTCGCCGGGCGCGCGCACGGCGCCGGCGGCGTAGATGCCGGTGCGACGCGACTCGTAGGGGAAGCAGATGAAGTGCGAGTCGGGGAAGTCGTACTTGAGCTGCGGCAGGTCCGGGCCCTGGCGGTAGTCCAGGTTCAGGATCGCGGAGCCCTCGAGGTGCGCGAGCTTCTCGACGGTCTCCTTCGCCGCCTCGAGCTGCGCGCCGGCCTCACCCTTCGCGATCACGGCCTTGGCGTCCGCGTAGCGGCGGAGCGCCTCTCCGTCCGCGGCCGCGGGCACCATCCCGGTGGCGAGGACGACGAGGTCCGCCTCGAGCTGCACGCGCTCGCCGAGGAGCGTGTTGTTCGCGACCACGCGCAAGCGCGCCGTCGGCCTCGCTGCACGCCCTCGACCTCGGCCTTCGTGAAGAAGATGCCCGGGTCCTCCTGGGCCCTGCGGTAGAACTCCTCGTACTGGCCCGGCGTGCGGATGTCCTTGTAGAGGACGTAGACCTCGCAGTCCGGGTCGAGCTCGCGGGCCATGCAGCGCGTGCTTGATGCTCACGCGGCAGCACACGGCCGAGCAGTACGGCAGGTGCTCCTTGTCGCGCGACCCGGCGCACTGGATGAAGGCGATGCGCCGCGGCGGCCGGCCGTCCCCGGGACGCTTCACGGCGCCCGCTAGCGAGCTGCTCCTCCATCTGCACGTTCGTGATGACGTTCGGGACTCGCGCCGTAGCCCAGGTGGCCGAGGCGGGTCGCGTCGTACGGCTTCCACCCGGTGGCCTGGACGATCGCGCCCGACGCGCAGCGACGTGCTGTCGCCGTTGGTGCGGAGCGTCACGTCGAACTGGCCCGGCTGACCGGAGATCCTCTCGATCGTGGTGCCGGTATGCACGTGGATGCGCTCGCTGCCACGGACCTCCGCGATGCGCTCCTCCACGTCCGGAGGGCACGCGGGTCGCGGTAGGGGGCCCGGTGCGGGATCGTGCGCGAGAACTTCCGCATCCAGCCGCCGAGCTCCGGCGCCTTCTCGACGAGGACCACGTCGTGGCCGGCGTGCGCCGCGCCGAGCGCGGCGCTCATCCCGGTCACGCCGCCGCCCACGACCAGGAGGGTGTCGTCGACCTCCTCGTGGAAGGGCTCGGGGATGCTCGGCCTTCTGCGCGCGCACGATGCCCATGCGCACGTAGTCCTCGGCGAGCATCTGCGTGTCCTCGTCGTTGGGCTCGTGGCTCCACACGACGTGCTCGCGGAGGTTCACCCGCTCCGTGCGGCAGCCGTCGAAGGTGAAGGCGTCCGCCATGAAGCGCGGGGAGCAGGCGGCCACCACCGGCGCGGTGACGCCGCCGAGCACGTCCTGCCGGATGAGCTCGCGACCCTCCGCGCCGCACAGACAGTCGTGCTCGCGGCAGATCTCGAGGCTGAACTCCTCCGTCGCCAGGTCTGCCGAGCGCGGCCGTGTCGAGGGAGGCTCCGATGTCGCAGCCCTTGCATACGTAGAGGGCGAGTTTCTTCTCCACGGCTCTACTCCTGGCAGAACTGCAGGGCTTTCATGACGGCCGACGTCGCGTCGCGCACGCAGGTGGCGACGTCCGTCGGCCGGGCGGCGCATCCCGCCACGAGCAGGCCGTCCAGCGGCTGCTCGCGGGCCAGGAAGCCGTACTCGTCGGTGCGCAGCCCGCCGTCCACCGCGATCCCGCTCGTGTCCGCAGCCACCATGCCGGTGGCCAGCACGACCAGGTCCGCGGCTCGGCTGACGCGCGTTCCGGAGAGGACGTCCTCGGCTTCCACGAGGAGCGTGCCGGTCGCGGCGTCGGGCTCGACGCGCGCGACCTTCCCCTTGATGAGGTGGAGCTTCTCGTCCTCCTGGGCGGCCTGGTAGAAGTCCTCCAGGCGGCCCGGCGCGCGGATGTCGATGTAGAACACCGAGATCTCGGCGTCGGGGATCTGGTCGCGCACGTAGCGCGCCTGCTTGAGCGAGCCCATGCAGCACACGCCCGAGCAGTGCTTCAGGTAGTTCTCGTCCCGCGAGCCCGCGCACTGGACGAAGGCGACGGAGCGGACGGGGCTGCCGTCCGAACGGCCGCACGAGGCGTCCTGCCGGTGGGCCCGGTCGGGAGACGCCAGCCGCTCCATCATCACGTTGCTGATGATGTCCGGGTGGCGTCCCGAAGCCGAGGCCCTCGACGCCGGTCGCGTCGTAGGGATCCCAACCCGTGGCCACGATCACGGCCTGCGCGTCCACCGTGAAGGTGCGCGTCTCCATGTCCAGCTCGATCGCGTCGAACGGGCAGGCCGGCACGCACTTGCCGCAGTCGGCGCCCAGGCAGGCGTCACCGTCGATGGCCATGCGCATCGGGTAGGCCATCTCGTGGGGCAGGTGGATCGCACGGGTGGAGGACATCCCGAGGTTGAAGGCGTCCTCACGGTCGGCGGGGCAGACGTCGACGCACGCGCCGCACATCGTGCACTTCTCGTTCACGAAGCGCGGGCGCTGCTCGACGTCGCGTGGAAGTCGCCCGGCCCGCCGTCGATCCGCTTCACCTCCGCCTGCGTGAAGCCAGCGGATGTGCGGGTTCGTCTTGAAGCGGCGCAGGTTGATCTCCAGGCCGCACTGGGGAGGGCACAGCTTCGGGAAGTACTGGTAGGCGCGCGCCACGCGCCCGCCGAGGAAGGTCTCCTTCTCGACCAGCACGACCTCGCAGCCCCGCCTCGGAGGCCTCGACGGCCGCGGTGATCCCGCTGATGCCGCCTCCGACCACGAGGACGGTGCCGCTCGGGCCCTTTGCGGTCATGGCGCGGCCTCCGCCACGGTGGGGGCCGCGCCGAGGCCGGCCCTCTCTGGATTCCAGCGTCCCGCGCAGTGCGTCCACGGCCTCCGGCCTCGGCCTCATGGTCGGCTCGCCGAACAGGCTGAAGCGCAGCCAGAGGAAGGCGAAGCGGAGGAGGGCCTCGTCGTCGAAGGCCATCTCGTGGATGAAGTCCTCGTCCACGTCGAAGCGCTGCAGGAGCGTGGACTCGAACACGAAGACGCGGAACTTGTCCAGGTCGTAGCAGGCCGTGAAGAACATCTCGAGCTTCTCGGGCCCCAGCACCCCGCCGTCGTCGAAGAAGCGGTGTAGCGTGAGCTCCTTGTAGGCCTCTCCCCACTCGTCGTAGGGATCGATGCCCTGGTTCTCGAGCCAGTCCCGCACCGTCCACTTGCGTGGCTCCTCGAAGCCGCGGCAGGAGTCCTCCTTGAGGAGGAAGTAGAAGCGCTCGCCGCGCCATCCGTCCGGCGTGTCGCGCTGCGCCGCCAACCCGAGCGGGAACATCCGACAGGGCCAGGGCCGGTCCGAGTAGACCTGGCAGCCGCTCTCGCCCAGGAACGGACACGTCTTCTTCTCGTCGTCGCGCATCTTGAGCAGGACGACGGGGGTCTTCATGTCCTTCTGGATGGGCATGAGCGCATAGCGCGCCAGGAACTGCGTCGACGTGATCCCCAGCCGGTTCTTGAGCCGGAGCACGTCGTAGGGGGAGAGGAAGACGTTCACGTCGGCGCAGCAGCAGTTGAAGCACGATACGCCGGGGTGGCAGTCGAACGTGAACGCGTCGTCCAGGCCCAGTCCGCGGATAGTCCTCGAGGATCCGTTCCTGGAGGGGAGCACCCGTGCTCCCGCCGTCGGTCGCGCCGGTATCGCCGCTCATGACTCGTCCTCCTCCTCGTCGATGATCATCTCGCGCGTCGCCGTGGGCGACCAAACCGGGATCGGGAGGGTGCCGCCGGTGTCGGGGTTCACGGAAAACCGGTAGGAGGCGGTCTGGCTGTACTGCGCCATCATCCAGTCCCAGCCTTCCTTGTAGTAGGAGCATTCGTCGTTGAAGCAGACCAGGAAGAACTCCTCTCCCCAGGTGGCGCCTTCCGGCACGCGCCAACGCTTCAGTCGTGATCCGCAGTGGGGGCAGGTGGCAGCGGGGTTCGGCATGGTTCCCTCAACGCGTCGAGCGGGCTTCGTTTGCCTCGTCTCCCTGGCCGCTTTCGCGATCGCCCCGCGTCCGGGTGCTCCGGGCGCCTCGAGGCGCCCGGAGCCCGGCCACGGTGACCGTCAGACGGTCAGGTACTTCACCGGCCGCTTCTTCATCTCCCACTCACCCGTGTCCTTGTGGTAGACGCAGTTGCAGAAGGCGAGCCAGTTCTCGTTGTCCATCTGCGGCTTGTCCGCCCGGAAGTAGTAGCCGGGCCACCGCGTCTCCTCCCGGAAGAGGATCGAGCGGACGTGGGCCTCTCCCTGATACATCCGGTGCACGTCCTCCCAGCACCGCATCAGCTCGTGCAGGTCGGGCGCGGCGAGGCTCTGGCTGTCTTCCTTCAGGAAGGTCAGCAGCTCCAGACCCCTCGCCAGCAGCTGGTCGTTGGTCTTGAACTGGGCCGACACACCACCCGCGTACTCGTCCATGATCTTCTGCAGCCGATACATGAACTGCTTCGGGCGGATGTAGTTCGGGTTGATCTCCGGATCCGTCGTGTCGCCCTTGTGTTCCTCGAACACGGCGAGTGGCTTCAGGACCTCGTCCTTCAGCGCCGCGATGGTCTGGTCGTCGACCGTCAGCGGCTCGTTGTGGTCGATGACGTACGAGATCGCCGCCTTCGCGGCGATTCGCCCTTCGGCGTGCGAGCCGGACGAGAACTTGTGGCTGGAGGCGCCGGACGCGTCGCCCGCGGCGAACATCCCGCCGACGGTCGTCATGTTCGTGTAGCCCCAGAAGTACTCGCTCTTGGTCTCGTCGCTCTGCAGGTCCTCGGGGCCGGACACCCACGCCCCGGACGCGCCGGAGTGCGATCCGATGAAGTACGGGTCGCACGCCATGATCTCGGACGGCTTCTTGTCGGGCTCGGTGTTCGTCGAGGCCCAGAGGATCGCCTGGGAGATCGTCATGTCGAGGAAGTCCTCCCACGCCTCGGCCTCGAGCTCCTTCAGCTTCTTCGCGGCCGGCTTTCTCGTCGGGGGCCTCGTCGGCGATCTTCTTGATCGCGTCGGCGGTCTGCATGTAGATGGGGCTCTTGCCGTCCATCACGTCCAGCATCATGAGCCAGTTGCGGATGTTGGCCGGACGCGGCTTCACCTTGCCGTAGGGCTCCCACTTGTCGAGCTCGGCGGCGTTCTCCACCATGTAGTTGCCGCCGTAGGCGTTGGTGGCGATCGCCTTGAACAGCAGGAACCACGCGCCCACCGGGCCGTACGCGTCCTTGAAGCGCACGGGGATGAAGCGCACTTCCTGGCACGTCATCTCGGCGCCGCCGTACAGCGTGAAGAAGGCGCTCGCGCCGGAGTTGAAGGGCGGATACCAGGAGCGGCCGAAGCCCTCGCCCGTGGAGCGCGGCTTGAAGACGTGCACCGCGCCGCCCATCGAGACGAGCGTCGCCTTGGCCTTGAAGACGTAGAACTTGTTCTCGCGGACGCTGAAGCCGACCGCGCCCACGCACTTGTTGTTCTCGACGATCGGGTGCGTGATGAAGACGCGCTCGTAGTACTCGCCGCCCGCCTCCTTCAGCGCGTTCTTGGCGGCCTCCGCCACGATGATCTTGTACGACTCGCCGTTGATCATGAGCTGCCAACGGCCCTCGTGGACGTAGTTGCCCTCCTTGTCCTTCCAGATGGGCAGACCCCACTTCTCGAACAGGTGCACCGTCGAGTCGACGTGGCGGGCGATGCTCGCCACCAGGTCCTCACGGGTGATGCCCATGAGGTCGTTGCGCACGTAGTCGCAGTAGTCCTTCAGCGTGTTGTTGCCGCTGTTGAGGTCCACGTACTGGTTGATGGCCGACAGCCCCATGGCCACCGCCCCGGAGCGGTCCATGGCCGCCTTGTCGACCAGCGTGACCTTGAGGCCGTGCTGCTTGGCCCAGTAGGACGCCTCCACCGCCGCGCCGCACGCGGCCATACCGCCACCGCAGATCAGCAGGTCGGTTTCGACCGTCACAGTTTCGAATTGCGTCATTTTCGGGAGCCTCCTCGGATGTCTCCGCTACCGACTTGTCGGGATCGCCAGGCAGGGGGCGATCCGGTTAGAGCGTCAGGACCTTGTCGATCTTCACCGGGCCTCTTTCGGTGTTGAGGCTGGCGGGCTCGCACATCAGCGTGGGGCTCTTCAGGTCGTTGTCACCGGTGGGGTAGTGGTCGAACGGCTGGGCCATTCCTTCCTGGACACCCCGGCGGTGCGGGAACTTGAAGCGCTTCGGCTTGATGGTCCGGTCGCGGAACTGGAGGGTCCACATGATGTCCTCGGTGCTGCGCATCGCCGTGACGCTCGCGCCCATGGGCACGAAGTCGGCGTAGCCGCGTACCTCGATCGCCTGGTTCGGGCAGATCTTCACGCAGCTGTAGCACTCCCAGCACATCGAGGGATCCTGGTTGTAGGCCTTCATGGTATCCTTGTTCAGGACCATGAGGTCGTTCGGACAGATGTACTGGCAAGCCGTCTTGTCCAACGCCTTGCACCCGTCACACTTGTCCGGAATCACGAAGCTCGGCATCTCCTGCCTCCGGTCGATTTGAAGAAGGTCTGCGCAAACCCGACTTCAACGCCCCGCCGGGCGTTTCGCCGATGTTCCGTGGCATGACTCCCGAGGTCTCACCCGCTTCCGCCTTGCCGCGGCAGGGCCCCGTTGCTCCGGGGAGAGGCAGGTTCGGCGGAGCGGTCGCGATGTACGGGAGAGGTCGCTGACCCGAAAAGCTCGGGTGGGCTCGCCGGCACGCGCCGGCCGGGAAAGCGGCCTCTCACCATGGGCCAGGGAGGATGCCAGGGAACGCTGTTTTCGTGACCTTTCCTCACGTGGAGTCTTCTTACGTGATTTTTGTCACGGTTTCCACCCAAGAAGAATCTCCATCCTTCGATATCCCACGTCAAGGGCAATCGCGATTTTTTTCGCGATTGATGCGGAACGTTCGTTTGGAGAACGATTCCGATCAAGAAGGGAGGTGCCCGGTCGGCGCCCGGAAGCGGCGAGGAGGCCGGCGTGGTGCGGCCCGCTACACGTCGTCCTTGAGGTGGAACGCCAGCTCCGACAGCCCCAGGGAGATGTGCTCGTTCCGCACGAACACCCCCTCGGGGATGGTCAGGCGCGTGGGTGAGAAATTCCAGATCGCCGTGATGCCCGCGGCCACCAGCCGGTCGGTGACCTTCTGGGCCGCGGACGCCGGCACGGTGAGGATGGCCAGCCGGATCCGATGGCGCTGGATGAAGGCGCGCATCCCCCGTGTCGGGCGCACCGTGCAGCCGGCGATCTCCTGGCCGGCCTTGTCATCGTCGCGGTCGAAGGCGGCCACGATGCGCAGCCCATAACGGGCGAAGCCGACGTAGGCCATGAGGGCGCCCCCGAGGTGCCCGGCGCCCACCAGGATGGCGAGGTGGGTCCGGTCGAAGGCGAGGACCTCGCGGACACGATGTACGACGGCGCCGGCGTTGAAGCCGACCCGGCCGGTGCCGCGCAGCCCGATCGCGCCGAGGTCCTTCCGCACCTGCGTCGGATCGATGTCGAGCGCCTCGCGCGATCTCCGCGCTGGTCACCGTGGGGGGTGCGGAGCGACCCCTCCCCTCCGTGAGGAAGCGGTGATAGCGCATCAGGCGCTCCAGCACCAGGCGACCGGGATGATCCACGCGGGTACCCCTTTCGAGACATCCGTCACGAGAAACGTGACGACGGCCATTCTAGGGATCCCCCCGCATCCGT
>CAWGKG010000014.1:0-700121 GCA_963823035.1 uncultured Gemmatimonadales bacterium | reverse complement strand
GCGCAGGAACCCGGTCGTCCCGCCCCGGGGCCATCGGTCCTCCGGGTCGGCGGCGAGCGGTTGGAGATGCACAACGAGGCCGGGATGTCCGAGCGCACGTTCGGCACGCCGGCGGCCCGGGTGTGGTCCACGCTACCCGCCGTCTTCGAGCAACTCGACATCCCGGTGACGCTGAGGGAGAGCGGTACCCGGATGGGGAACGCGGGCTATCAGGCGCAACGCGTGGAAGGGAAGCGGATGTCCGCGTGGATCGACTGTGGAACGAGCCTCAACGGCGTCCTCGCGGACGCGTACAGCATCACCCTCCAGGTGGTGGTCGTGCTGCAGCCCAAAGGCCAACGCGACACGCGGGTCGCGGCGTACGTGGACGCGCTCGGGCAGCCCCGATCGACCAGCGGGGTTCCGGCGCACTGCAACTCCAAGGGGACGCTCGAGCCCCGTATCCTCGAGCTGGTGGCCGAGCGGCTCGTCGTGGGAGGCCCGTAGCGGGACCCTACCCTACGGATCGACCCGCACGACCAGGATCTGCCGAGGGGGCGCGAGCGGCTCGGCCCCACCGGCCCGAGCCAGGACCACCGCATAGCGACCCGGCTCCACCAGCTCGCCTCGCCGCGGTCTCCGCCGGGCCCCGGCGCCCTCCGGGAGCGGAGGCGGGTCCCTCCTCAGGTCCCAGGCGACCCTGCGCAGGCCGCCCCCCGCGGGAACCCGCACGTGGCGCACCGGCGCTCCGTGCTCGTCGGTGACGGCGAGCACCAGGGTGGTGTCCCCGGCCAATGCGTCGCCCACGTGGACGGTGAGCACGGCCCCGAACGGCGGGTTCGGCGTGGTCTCGTTCCCCCACGCGGCTTCCACGTACCCCCGCTCTCCGTAGAGGTAGGCCGGCCGCGCCGGGAACAGCCAGGCTCCGGCCGCCAGCGTCTCCGCCGACATCGTCCGGAGCGGCGCGTAGTCGTCGAGGATGTAGGCGCCCCGGCCGAACGTCCCCACCACGAGGTCGCCCTCGCGCCTCTGGATCCGGAGGTCCCGCGCCTGGATCGACGGGATCCCGCCGCGGAGCTGCGTCCAGCTCGCGCCGCCGTCGGCGGTGAACCAGACGCCGAACTCCATGCCCACGAACAGCAGGTCGGGATTCACGGGGTCCTGCACCACCGACCACGCGCCCGACCGTTCAGGCAGGTCGCCGGTGACGCTGGTCCACGTCCGCCCGCGGTCGTCGCTCCGGAGGACCCAGGGACGGAAGTCGCCCCGCTGCCAGTTGTTGAAGGTCGCGAAGACGACGTCGGCGTTCCGTGGGGAGGCGGACACGTCGGTGACGTAGCTGTGCGCCGGCAGGCCCGTGAAGTCGCCCACGGCCCGCCACGAGCCGCCCCCGTCCTCCGAGACCTGGATCAACCCGTCGTCGGTGCCGACGTAGAGCAGCCCTTCCAGCAGGGGGGACTCGTCCACCGCAGTGACGACGCTCAGGTCCGTGGTGTACAGGTTACGCGCCACCGCGTCCTCGTCCTGGACGCGTCCCATGATGGGGATCGTGTCCCGGTCCCACTGCCGCGTCAGGTCGGGGCTCACCGCCGTCCAGGTATCGCCCCGGTCATCGCTGCGGAAGAGGCGGTTGCCGGCGAAGTACAGCCGGTCCGGGGCGTGGGGGCTGATCAGGAGCGGGGCGTCCCAGTGCCAGCGTCCCCGGTCGGGTGGCTCGCCCCCGCCGCGCGTCTGTTCGGGCTCGGGGCGGAGCGGCCGGATGTCGACGCTCTCGCCCGTCTCGAGGTCGAGGCGCCCCAGGTTCCCGTTCTGGGACTGCCGGTACACGATGTTCGGGCGCTCGGGATGCACATAGGGCTGGAAGCCGTCGCCACCTCCCACCTGGATCCAGTCGCTGGTCCGGATCCCCACGGCGTTGGCCGTCCGGCTCGGGCCGCAGTGTGAGCCGTTGTCCTGGGCGCCCCCGCACACGGTGTAGAACGGGCGGGCGTCGTCCGCCGACACCCGGTAGAACTGGGAGAGGGGCAGGTTGGTGAAGTGGCGCCACGTCCCGCCGCCGTCCCAGGTCTCGTAGAGCCCGCCGTCGTTGCCGATCCACATGTGCTCGGGGTCGGCCTCGTCGAACACGATCTCGTGGTGGTCCACGTGGATGGGGAAGTCCATCGGCGCCCACGTGGCCCCGCCGTCCGCGCTGCGCTGGATCTGGATGTCCACGTTCCAGACGGTCTCGGGGCGGTGGGGATCGACGAAGATCTCCCCGTAGTACTGGGGATCGCCTCCGGCGTAGTCGCTCACGCGGGTCCAGCGCTCGCCGGCGTCCTCGGAACGGAAGAAGCCGCCCGCGTCGCCCCGCGCGTAGATCAGGGCGTAGACGCGGTCGGGGATGCGCGGGTCCACACCCAGCGCGATCCGACCCATGTCCACGGTGGGAAGCCCGGCGGTGAGCCGCTTCCACGTAGCACCGCCGTCGGACGACTTGAAGATCCCGGCCTCCGGCCCACCCCCGACGGTCAGGCCCACCGCACGGCGGCGCTGATAGGCTGCCGCGTACACGACGTCGGGATCGCGCGGGTGGAGCGCGACGTCGGTGACACCGGTGTCGTCGCTCACGTGCAGGGAGCGCGTCCACGTGCGTCCGCCGTCGGTGGTCTTGTACAGGCCTCGATCGCCGCCCGGCGCCCATAGCGGCCCCTGGGCGGCCACCCACACGACGTCCGGATCCCGGGGATCGAAGAGGATGCGCTGGATGTGCTCCGACCGCTCGAGCCCCACCCGCCGCCAGGTGGCGCCGCCGTCGGTGGACTTGTAGACGCCGTCGCCGTACGAGGCGCTGCGGGAGTTCGAGTTCTCGCCCGTGCCGAGCCAGACCACGTTGGAGTCGCGGGGATCGACGACCACCGCACCGATCGAGTAGGCGGGGTAGTCGTCGAAGATCGGCGTCCACGTCTCCCCGCGGTTGACGGTCTTCCACAGATTGCCCGACCCGGCGGCCACATACCAGGTGCTCGGGTCGTGGGGATCCACCTCCAGGTCGGCGATGCGCCCCGTGGTCAGGCTGGGGCCGATGCTCCGGAACGCGAGCCCCTCGAAGAGGTCGGCGCTCCACCCGCCCGTGCCGTTCTGGGCAGCCAGCGGGACGGTCAGCGCGACGGAGGCCAGGATGGCTGTGGGGAGTGTGCGGGTCATGGTCTCGTAGCTGGGTCGGGATGGGCGGATCGGGCACGCGGGCAGGGCGCCTCCCAAGCTGGACCCACCCGGCGCGTCGCGCCATCCGCTGCTCTCGCCGTGGCGCACGCCACGTACGCGTGTCCACCTCGGGCCGAGAACGTCGCCTCTCTCTGTACAGCCCCCCGGCTCACTCCAACGGATGGTGGAACATGCCCAGCACCTCACGCACCGCGGCGAAGGCGACGAAGCGGAAGCCCTCCAACGTCGCCCCGTACCTGAAGGCCCACCCGACGCTCAAGATCCTGGGCCAGCAGCCGGACCGCATCGAGCCCATGGACACCCCCGAGAAGCTCCGGCTCTACCGGGAGCTCGTGGCCAACAGCATCTCCAAGTTGCCCACCCTGGGCTACGAGGAGCCCACGGGCGACGGCGAGACCGGCACGTTCAGCTACGTGGGCGACAAGCCCGTGTGTGTCGACCACGACTGCGACACCTGAGCGGTCGACGAGGAGCGGGACATGAGCCACCAGATCGCGATCTTCGCGCTCAAGCACGAGATGCACGGCCTCGTCGTCCAGGATCGCCTCCGGAAGCGGGGGGTGACCTGCCACTTCGTCCCCACGAACGATCTGATCGCCCAGGGCGGGCTGGCATGGAGCGATTCCTGCTCCGGCCGGATCCGGACCGACGAGGGGGCCTGGATCGAGGTCGCCGAGCTGGACGCGATCTGGTGGCGCCGCGCCCATCAGGAGCAGCTTCCACACCCCTGGGTGGAGGAGCCCAGGCTGCTGAGGCTGGCCACCGCCGAGTGGCGGAGTGCGCTGATGGGGGCGCTGATGAGCGACTTCACCGGCGCGTGGATCAACGACCCCCAGGCGGGTCGAGCCGCGGAGCTGAAGATCCTCCAGCTGCGCGCCGCCCGTGCCGTGGGACTTCGCATCCCGGCCACCTTCGTCGGACAGGACCCCGAGGCGCTCCGTCGCTTCCGTGCGGAACACGGGCTCGAGGGACTGGTGCTCAAGAAGGTGCAGGGGACCATGGAGATCCCTCTGCTGACCGTGCCGATCACGCCCGCGGAGCTCGAGGACGACGACTCCATCCGCCTCTGTCCGGCCATCTATCAGGCTGAAGTGCCCGGCCGCCGCCACCTGCGCATCCACGTGTTCGGCGAGCGCGTCCTGGCCGTGGAGGTGGAGAGCGACGCGCTCGACTGGAGGCCGAACATCGACGTGCCGATGCGACCGTTCCGCCTCGAGGAGCAGCATGCGCGGAAGCTCATCGCCTTCAACCGCCGGCTGGGCCTGGAGATGTCCATCATGGATGCCAAGCTGGACGAGGACGGTGATCTGATCTGGCTGGAGGCGAACCCTCAGGGCGCGTTTCTCTTTGCCGAAGCGCTCGCCGACGTCGACCTGACCGGGGCGTTGTGCGACTTCCTGGTCGAGCGCGCTGCGGGGAGCCGTCCAGGACGGAGGGTGGCCTGATCGGAGGGCCCGGAAATCCTGCGTTAAGGTTGGCGGATTATGGTCCTGGCATCATGTCTCTCGCCTGGGACTCCGCCATGACCCCCTTCGACCGGAATACCCTCTCGACGGCGGTCGCCGTCGCGCTGCTGCTCCCTTCGTCGACGAGCGCGCAGACCTTCACCGCGCGCAAATGGAACATCGGAGGCGAAGGCGGTACCGACTACGTCAACGCCGAGCCGGGCACCGGCCGCGTGTTCGTCTCGCGCAGCACCCACGTGATGGTGGTGGACGGACGTACCGGAAAGGTGCTCGGTGACATCCCCGACACGCCCCACATGCACGGGGTGGCGCTCGCCCCGAGCTCGAACCACGGCTTCACGAGCAACGCCGGGGACTCCACGGTCACGATGTTCGACCTGAAGACCCTGGCCCCGATCCGGAAGATCAAGGTGCCCGCGGGCGGCCTCGACGGGATCATGTACGATGCGTACTCCGACCGCATCATCCTCACCAACCACAGCCGCCCCATCGGCACGCTGACCGCGCTCGACGCCAAGACCGGCGACGTGGTGGGTCAGGTGGAGCTGGCCGACAACGCGCCCGAGGGCGCCGCCAGCGACGGCAAGGGCAAGCTCTTCGTCAACCTCGAGGGCACGAGCATGCTCGAGGTCATCGACGAAGCCACCATGAAGTCCGTCGCCACGTGGCCGATGGCTCCGTGCGAGGGTCCCACGGGCATCGCGTACGACGCGACGAATGCCCGGATCATTTCCGGGTGCAGCGGCACCTCGGTCGTGATGGACCCGGCCACGGGGAAGGTGGTCGCGGAGATCGCGAACGGAGCCGGCGTAGACGCGCTGGGTTGGGACCCCGGCGAGAGGCTCATCTACATCCCGGCGGGCAGGGACGGCAACGTCACCGTCGCGCATCAGGATTCGGCCGACCACTACACCGTCCTCGCCACGGTCCAGACGGTCGACCGTGCGAAGACCATCACGGTGGATCCGGTCACGCACACGGCGTACCTCTTCCAGCCCGAGTACGGGCCGCCTCCGGCCGGGTCGCCGCCGCCCCGACCCGGCCGGCGCGGACCGGTGGGACCGATCGTCGCGGCATGGTTCGTGGCGATCACACACTGACCTGAACTTCGAAGTCCTGCGGCCGGGGTGGATCAGCGGCGCACGATTCCAGCGAAGCTCGGCTGCAGAGCTTCCCTAGCGGTTGAACGGGTACCCGTTGATCCAGCGGTACCCGCGTGCAGCCGCGCCCCTGCTCGGTCCTCCGCATCACCACGGTCGTCGGCTTCTCCTCGAACGTCCCCTCCAGCCGCAGCACGCCCTCCTCGGGCTCCGTGTAGCGGAACTGGGGCTCGCCGGGCGGCTGAGCGCCCCGATCGTAGAAGGAGACGGTGTGCGCGAGGGTGTCGAGCGCCATGAGCATCCGTACGGCCACGCCGTTCGCACGCTGGATCGTGGTCAGCGACGGCAAGTTCACGCCCAGCCGGACCCAGCGCGCGGCGTCCTCGTTCTCGCGGTCGACCAGGGTGTCCTGCGCGAACGACTCGACGAGGCGCCATGAGCGACCCGACGAGCGCGGTCCGGCGCCAGAAGAGCAGATAGCCCGAGATCGCCTCGAAGAGACCCGAGAAGATCTCGTATCCCACGCTCGCGCCGACGAACGTCCAGACAAGCCCCATCGGCGAGGAGTCGCCGTAGGGCTGGATGAGCCGGTCAGGTCCCGATGCCGGCATCTGGAGGGGGAAGATCTTCACCCACCGTAGATGAGCATGTACCAGCCGAGGTGGTACCGCACGAGGACCCTGGAGACGTCGAACGCTCGGCGGCGTCGAGGAAGCGCCCGGCGAGCTCGGGCGTGGGCACCATGCACGCCTCCCGGTGCCCGAACCATCGGTAGCGGTTGCGCACAATGAACCGGTAAGCCGCGTCGCGCACGAAGCCCGGCACGACGAGGAACGCGGCCAGCGCCTTCCACGGCAGGCCGAGCTTCCCGGCGATCCGCAGGGCCGCGGCCGAGCGGGTGTAGACGCCGGCCCCGTCGATCAGCACGATCGCGTCGGGCAGCGCCGCGATCTCTTCCTCACTCAGGCGCGCCGCGAGGAGTCCACGGGCCACCTCCGACTGGAGCGACGCATATCGGAACCGCCCCGAAGGGTCGCGTTCGATGAGCCACTGCACGGCGGCGTTGCACAGGTTGCAGACTCCGTCGAAGAGAACGACGGGGTGCGCTCCGGGCTCGCAGTCGGTCCCACGCACGTCTCCCGTCACACGTCCGCGCCCTCCGCCCCGACGGCACGAGCCGCGCCGGCGGTCAAGGACGCCACATACTCCCGGAACGCCTCCTGGGAACGCACGAGCGGGGTCCCGTTCGCCGGCACGTACCGGTTGGTCCGCTCCGCGTCGATGATCCGGGCCTTGGTGTTGTCCGCCCACTGGATCTCCAGGAGCTTCTCCAGCTGCCCCTTCACGCGGGCGTCGTAGACGGGCATGGCGACCTCGACGCGGCGGTTGAGATTCCGGCGCATCCAGTCGGCGGACGCGAGGTAGAGGTGATCCTCACCCCCGGCGTGGAAGCGGTAGATCCGGGCATGCTCCAGGTAGCGGTCGAGGATGGACCGGACCTCGACGTTCTCGCTCATGCCGGGGACGCCCGGCACCAATCGGCAGATCCCCCTGACGATGATCCTGATGGGCACGCCGGCCCGCGACGCTTCATACAGCTTCCCGATGATCTCGGGGCACTCCAGGGCGTTCATCTTCAGCGTCATGCCGGAGGGCTCGCCTCGCCGGGCCGCGTCGATCTCGGCGTCGATGAGGGTGTAGAACCCGCTCCGCAGCGTCGTGGGCGCCACCAGCAGGTGCTCGGTGGCGGGAGCGTCGATCCTACCCTCGAGGAACGCGAACACCCGCTCCACGTCGTCCGTGATGCGGGGATCCGCGGTGAAGACGCCGTGGTCCGTGTAGATCCGCGCCGTCTTCTCGTTGAAGTTCCCGGTGCCGACGTAGGCGTAGAGCCGCCGCTGCCCGTCCTCCCGTCGGCCGATCAGGGCCAGCTTCGCGTGGACTTTCAGTCCTCGCATGGAGTAGAGCGTGTTGACGCCCGCAGCCTCGAGTCGGTCCGCCCATTCCAGGTTGGACTCCTCGTCGAACCGGGCCTGCACCTCCAGGAACACCGTCACGCGCTTCCCGTTCTCGGCGGCCCGGCGAAGGGCGTTCAGGACGGCCGAGTCCCGGGCCACCCGGTACACGGTGAGCCACAGGGTCTCCACCTCGGGGTCCTCGGCGGCCTCCTCCAGGAATCGCACCACGTACGAGAAGGACTGGTAGGGCGTGTGGATGACCCGGTCCCGACGAGCCACCGCGTCGAGGATGGACCGGGCGGATTCCAGCTCGGGGTGGGGAAGCTCGGGCCAGTCGGGAAAGGCGAGGTCCGAGCGGCCGAATCGGGGAAACGCCATGTAGTCGCTCAGGTTGTGGTAGCGGGCGCCTACGACCAGGTCCTCCTCCGCCAGACTCAACCCGTGCTGGAGCGTGTGCGTGAGCACGTAGGGCGTGTTCATGTCGTACAGAAAGCGGCTCGGCACGCCCGTGGCGCGGCGGCCGAGGCTCTTGCGGATGGCGTCGACGAAGTCCCCGTCGAACTCGTCGTCCAGGTGGAGCTCGGCGTCGCGGGTGAGCTTCACGGCGTAGGCGCGACCCACCTCCCTCTCCGGGAAACACGCGTGGAGGTTGTATCGAAGGACGTCGTCCAGTCGGATCACGTGCGTCTCGTCCCCGTCCGACGGCAGCGTCACGAACCGCTCCAGCGGTGGCACAGGTAGTCGCAGCAGCGCGTAGGTCGGTCGCCACCGGGTGATCTCGCCCGGGTCACGCGGCCAGAGCTCCACGACCAGGTAGGTCGCCTTGTTCTCGAGGAACAACGCGCTGCCGTCCCGCGGCTCGAGATCCACACGGTGGAGGTGCCCCTCCACCTCGCGCCGGAAGTACTCCCCGAGCCACGCGCCCTGCTCGTCCGTCACGGACGTCTCGTCCACGAGGTGGACGCCGTTGTCCCGAAGCTCCTGCACGAGGCCGCGCAGGATCCGCCCATAGGCGTCCTGCTGTGTCGCCACGGTCTCGTGGATGTCGTGGAGAAGCCGGTACGGATTGACGCCGAGCTCGTCGTGATCTTCGGCGCCCAGGCGCAGGAGGCTCCTCAGCGACGCGACCCGGACGCGAAAGAACTCGTCGAGGTTGGCCGAGAAGATCCCGCAGAAGAACAGGCGCTCGAACAGGGGTACCCGGGGATCCTGGGCCTCCTGCAAGACCCGGTGGCTGAAGGACAGCCAGCTCAGCTCGCGGTCCACCAGGGGCACGACAGCGCTGTCGTCGGTCATGGCGTGGAGGATGGAGGGCACGACAGGCGTTGCGGGGGCCATTTCTCTCGAGCACGTCCCCCCAGTCGCGCTCGAGTCGATGGTCCCCGCTCGTACGACAGCTCACCCGTCGACGAAGCCCGTGAACGGTATGCGGGCCCGTACCGACGCCTCGCTCCGGGGCGAGGTCACGGCGAGGCTCGGCCACCTTTCGCGCCTTCGTCAGGGGATCGTCCTGCCCGTCTTCCCGTCGTCGTACGTCCGCGAGAGCTGAGGCGTACGTGCCGTCGTACGTCCCAGTCGGCGACGGCCTTTCGGCTTTCCCGCTTGCTCCCACGGCCCTCCCCGGTATGATGAACCGCGTACGCGCACGCTCCCGCTGGAGGGATGGATCATGCCCGACGCCCGGCCGCTCAGTCGTCGAGACGTCCTCAAGGGCGCGCTGGGCGCGGCCGGCCTCGCGTCGCTGCCCGCCGCCCTGCGCGCCGAGGCGTTGGCGGAGCGGGTGCACCGGCTGCGGGTCACCACCGGGTCCGACGCGGACGTGGCGCTGCGCGCCGAGCGCTGGATCCGGACCTCGCGCGTGCGGACGTCGGAAGGGCTCGCCTGGCCCGCCGACCCCGCGAAGCCGGACTCGGTGGAGCGCGATCTCTACAACGGCACGCCGGGCGTCGTGCTCTTCTACCTCGAGCTCTACGACGCCACGGGCGACCGTGCCCATCTGGACGAAGCGGTGGCCGGCGCCGCCGACCTGACGGCCGCCCTGACCACCATCGGCACGGACGCCGGCCTCTACACCGGGGTCGCCGGCCTCGGTTTCGTGCTCGCGGAGACCTGGCGGCGCACCGGGGACGCGAAGCACCGGGACGCCGCCCGGCGGGCGGTGTCGCTCCTGGGCGACGCGGCCGAGCCCGCGGGAGCGGGGGTGACGTGGGGTGAGTCGGCGGACATCATCTCCGGCATCTCCGGCATCTCGCTCTTCCTGCTGTACGCCGCTCGCACGCTCGGCGACGACGGCGCGACCGAGCTGGCGCTTCGCGGGGGCAGGCATCTCGCGGAGCTGGGGGTGGGCGCGGAGGGCGGGCTCAAGTGGGCCGTGGCCCCGAGCGTGCCGAACCTCTATCCCAACTTCTCGCACGGGACGGCGGGGGTGGCCTACGCGCTGGCCACGCTCTACGGCGCCACGCGGGAGCGTGTCTTCCTGGACGCTGCGCAGGCGGGTGCCGCGTACCTGGACGCGGTGTCCGAGCACGCATCCGGTGCGTGCAAGGTCTTCCACCACGAGCCCGGGGGCCGCGACCTCTTCTACCTGAGCTGGTGCCACGGGGGTGCCGGGACGGCGCGGCTGTACCACCGCCTCGCCGAGGTCACGGGCGCCGGCGCCGGACGGGAGCGGGTGGACTGCTACGCCCGGGGCATCACGGCCATGGGGGCGCCCGTGGATCGTTCCCCGGGCTACTGGGAGAACATCAGCCAGTGCTGCGGGAACGCGGGGGTCGGGGAGTTCTTCCTCTCGCTCCATCGCCTCTGGCCGGACGGGGGCCACCTGTCGGTGGCCCGGAGCGCCGCGGACGACATCCTGGCCCGTGCCACCGAGGAGGGCGCCGGCCTCAAGTGGATCCAGGCGGAGAACCGCGTCCAGCCCGACAACCTCGTGGCCCAGACGGGACGCATGCAGGGCGCCGCCGGCGTCGGCTCGTTCTTCCTCAGACTGGACGGCTTCAGCGCGGGCCGCGCACCGATGACCGTGCTCCCCGACGCGCCCTGGGTCTGATGGGAGACGACCCGGGCCCCCTTCCGCCCCCCTCCGGACGCGCGCGATGACCCTCCCCCAGAAGATCTACACGCAGACGGAAGTCACCCGGGCCAAGAACACCGCACAGGTGGTCGGATGGGCCCAGGGTGCGGGCGCCGTCGTCGTCGCGGGCATCGCGTGGCAGCTCCTCGGGTGGATTCCCGTGGTCCTCGTCCTCGGTGCCGTCGTCTGGGTGCTCTATCGACTTCTCGCGGGCGGGAAAGGAGAGGGCGGAGATTGACCCGGTGGCGCGTGCCGCTTGATGGGCGGCGCGGCGGAGGTATCATCAGGGCAGTGGATCCTGGTCCGCCAGCGGGAGTTCAGCACACGCCATGCCCATCTACGAATACGCTTGCCGGAAGTGCGGCGCCGACTTCGAGAGACGCCTGAAGGTCGACGAGAGGCTGACCGCCCAGGTCTGCCCGTCGTGCGGCGCGACCGGCGCGGTGTTGCGCATGTCGGCGCCCGGCCTGGTGGGCGCCGGCGCTTCCCGGGCGAGGTCGGACGGAGTCGGAACGTGCCCCACCACCGGGGAGCCCTGCGGCTGCGGCCGCGTCAGCGAATAGGCTCCTCGCGCACGAAGTCGTACGGCGTCCCACCGATGGATTCGAACGAACACGCATCCGACGCGCTCGCGCACCCCGACGACAGCGACCGGGGCCGCATGGCGCTGGCCGTGAGCGAAGGCGAGGACGAGATCGCTGGTCGGGAGCGGGCCGCGCGCCGCCATCTACGGTGGAGCCTGCTGCCGGGCGTGGGCGTGACCACCTTCTGGGTCGCGTCGGCCGTTCTCGGCGTCGGCCCGCCCGCCGGAGTGCTCGCAACCATCTTCGCGATCGTCACCGCCCGTGAGGGCAAGAAGCAGTACGATCACCGGTACGGGCTTCGCGCCGCGCGCGCGCGTTTGGACGAGGTGGTGACGGGAGCCGGGAGTGGGTCCGCGACCGAGGGCCCGGCGTCCGGGGGCCTCGCCGAAGGCTAGCCGCCGGACGCCGGAGGCTGCGTGCCGGAGATCCACACCTGCGCGCTCCGTGGCGGAAGCTCGAGTGTGAGCGAGCCGTCGGACACTTCAACCGTTCCGCCCGCGGGGTAGGCGGCCCGGTATCGCCCGGACGCCACCTGCAGCGTCGTGGTCGCGGGGTCGTCCGAGGCGTTGAACAGCACGAGGGCGCGGCTTGCGCCCAGGACGCGCTCGTACGCGAGCAGGCGACGATCGTCGTCGGCGAGGACGGGACGCACCGTTCCGTCGACGAAGAGGTCGAGGTGCGCCTCGCGCAGGGCGATGAGGTCGGCGTAGACGCGCCGAAGGTCCAGGTCCGGAGCCACGGCGTCCGGGTGGCGCGCCCGACCGAGGGGATCCGCCACCTCGTCCTCGTAGGTCAGGTCCGGCCAGACCATGGGCTTGCGGGAGTCGGGGTCGTCGGCGCCCCACATCCCGACCTCGTCGCCGTTCCACACGTGGGGAGCGCCGACCCAGGTGAACTGCTGCACCAGGATCATCTCCTGGATGCGGCGGGTCCGCTCGTCGGGGCGTCCCAGCCGGTACTCCGGGTTCTCGCGCGGATTCACCTGGTACTTGTAGCGCCCGGCGTTGTAGATGGACGTGCCGAAGCGAGGCGTGTCGTGGCTCGCCGTGAGGTTCATCATCGCCTTGCGCTCGTCCTCGGGGACGCCCGCCACCACCGAGTCGAGCTGCGCCAGGTACTGTGTCGCGGTGAGGTGGGGCGGCGCCTCCGCGAAGAAGCTGCGGGTCGGCATGTACCAGCGGTAGTTCATCACCGCGTCGAAGACGTCGCCCTGGAGCCATGGAGCCGGGTCGTACATCGAATCGGGCCAGGCCTGCCACCAGACCTCCCCCACGAGGTACGCTTCGGGGTTGAGGCTCCGCACGAAGCGCCGGTACTCCCGCCAGAAGCCCAGCGGCACCATCTCCGCCACGTCCAGGCGGAACCCGTCGACGCCGTCCGCCGGGTTGCCGTCTCCGTCGGGGTCGAGCCACCTCCGCGTGACGTTGAAGACGTGATCCCGCACGTGGGGGTCGAGCGTGCCCTCGACGGCCCCGTGCGTCTCGCCCGGCGGGCGTCCCACCTTCCGCAGCTCGGGAAGGTCCGGGACGCCGGCCCAACCCCGGTACGTGAACTCGCTGGTGTCCGGCGTGGCCGGGTCGTCGAAGCGTTCGATCTCATACCAGTCGGCGTACGGCGACGCGGCCTGATTCGCCAGGATGTCCTGCCAAGCCCAGAACGTCACGCCGGTGTGATTCCACGAATAGTCGACGATCACGCGCATGCCGCGCCCGTGCGCGGCGTCCACCAGCGCCAGGAAGAGGCTGTCGGCGGCCGTGACGACCCACGTGGAGGGGTCGGCCGGGTCCTCCTCGGCCATCCTCGCCTCGTCGCCCCGTGGGTCGGGGCCGAAGTTCCGATCGATGTGCCGGTAGTTCCTCGCGTCGTACTTGTGGAGAGACGGCGCGTCGTTGACGGGGTTGAGGTAGAGGGCCGTGACGCCCAGCTCCTGGAGCGCGTCGAGCTCGTCGAGGACGCCCTGGAGGTCGCCGCCGTAGCGGCGCAACTGCGCCGTGAAGTAGAAGTCCTGGCCGGTCGCCACCGCCCACGGCTCCTGGGCATACCAGTCGTGGCCCCACGGTGTCGTCGCCCACCCCTCGGGCTGCACGTGCGGCCACGACCCCTGGATGTCGTGGCGGGTCGGGTCGTTCCCGGGATCCCCGTTCCGGAAGCGCTCCACGAAGATCTGGTACCAGACCGCTTCCTGGGCCCATCGGGGAACGCCCGATTCCGGGGCGGCGTCGACCGTCGTCGGGACTTCCCGGCCGGCGCACCCGGCGGCGAAGCAGACAACGAGCAGGGCCAGGGTCCTCATCGTGCTCCTGGTGGGTCGTGGCGCCGGGGGAGCCCGTGCGTGGTGGCACCACCAGGGTAGAGCCGCCCCCCGCAGCCGAACAAGGGCCCACGGAGCCCCACGGGGCACCCAGGACCGCCGGCAGCGCAGGGGCCCCGATTGCCGCGGACCATGTTGCACCGGCGCCAGCGGCCCCCGAGCTTTCGGAGTCTTCCCTCCTCGGGGAGTGCCACGTTCGCGAATGCCACGGGAGTGACGTGCCGTGACACTGGCTCGACGCGTATCCTGCGGCGCCGCCGCCCTCGCCTTGTCCATGATCGGTGCCCTCGGCACGAGCGCACAGGAGACCCCATTGCCCCCTCGACTGCGCGCCGAGATCCTCGGCCCGATCGCCATCCGCCTCCGGGTCTCCGGTGCCGAGCCGCCGTGGCAGGTGTCGGCCTATACGTTGACGGACGGGCGGGGGCGGGTCATCCCCGTGGCGGTGGTGCGCCCGGAATCGGCCGAAGAGGTCATCCTCGTTCCGGGTACGGCGGTGGATCCCGAGCGCGTCCACTACGTGGCGATCCCGGGGCTCGGCCTGCGGGCGCTGGTTCGCCGCGATCCGTTCTTCCGCAAGCTGAGCTCGGACAAGCCGCTGGGGGCCGTGGTGGCCGACGACCGCGGGACCACCACGTTCCGCGTCTTCTCGCCGCGGGCCGAGCGCGTGCAGCTGTACCTGTACCGCGACGCCGCGGACCCGCCCGCGAAGGCCCTCGGCGTGCTCGACATGACCAAGGACCCGAACGGCGTCTGGGAGGCCACGGAGCCCGGTGACCTCCACGGCACCTGGTACGACTTCACCGTCCACGGTCCGGACGATCCCGGGAACTGGTTCTACGAGACCCACCCGGTCCACATCTCCGATCCGTACGCGCGGGTGAACGACGGCTCCTGGGGCAAGTCCCGCGTGTGGACGGACGGTCCGCCGCCGCCGCCCGTCGCGGGGGGCGTCCGGCGATGGAGGACGTGGTCGCCTACGAGGTGCACGTCCAGGACTTCACCGACCTCCTCCCGGTGCCCGAAGCGGAGAAGGGGACGCTGCGGGCCATGGCTCGAGCGGGCCTGGTGAACGGGCGGGGTCAGCCGATCGGCTTCGACCATCTCGTGGCCCTGGGCATCAACGTGGTCCATCTGATGCCGGTCCAGGAGTACCTGCACTACCCGGACGGCGCCTGGCAGGCCGCCTTCGCCGACGATCCCTTCGCGCGCTCCATGGGGATCGACCGCGAGAACTACCAGTGGGGGTACCGCACCACCCACGCCTTCGCGGTCGAGAGCCGCTACCGCTCTCGCGATGCCGAGCCGGGCGCGGAGAGGGAGCAGTTCAAGGAGCTGATTCGGGCGTTCCACGAGCGGGGCATCGCCGTGATCATCGACCTCGTGCCGAACCACACGGGCGAGAACATGGACCACCGGCACCTGCTCCTGAACTTCAACGTGCTCGACCTCCCCTACTACTACCGGACCAACGACGACCTGGAGCACATCGGTCCCTTCGGGAACGAGGTGAAGTCGGAGGAGCGGCCGATGGTCCAGCGCTGGATCCTGGACCAGATGCGGCACTGGGTGGAGGATCTCGGCGTGGACGGCTTCCGGATCGACCTCGCGGGTCAGATCGACAAGCAGACGCTGCTCGAGGTCAAACGGGAGCTCCCCGCGGACCTGATCATCTACGGGGAGCCGTGGATCGCGCCGAGCGATCCCGACGTGCGCGCGAATCCCGAGTGGTCGTGGTACAAGGCGGACGCCCCGATCACGTTCTTCCAGGACGACACCCGCAACGCCTTCCAGGGATCGCCCTTCGACGTGAACGACCGCGGTTGGGCCGGCGGGAAGGCCGGCGCCCGGGGCGCCGCCATGGCGGCGCTGGCCAACCGCTACGCCGAGGAACCCCTCACCACGAAGGGGATCGCGTACCTGGACATCCACGACAACTGGGCCCTTGCCGACCGCTACGCGCTGAAGGACCACAACGGACTGGAGGGCGTGGACCTCGCCGCGGTACGCATCGCCGCCGGGTTGCTGCTCACGACCGCCGGGCCCGTGGTGATCCATGGGGGTACCGAGATGCTCCGCTCCAAGGGTCTGGCGCCCCTGGAGGAGCGTGAGGTGGAGATCGCCGGCGGCCCCATCCGGTTCAAGGGGCGGGACGACACCTACAACCTGCGGGCGCCCAACCGCTTCGTGTGGGAGAACCTGGCTCCGGGTTCGGCGCAGGAGGACATGCGCGCCTACTGGCAGGGGCTGCTGGAGCTGCGCAGGTCGGCGTACGGCGAGGTCTTCCGCGTCGCCAAGGTGCCGGATGGGCATTATCGCTGGATCACGCCCCAGGACGAGCACCTGCTCGGATACGTCGTGGGGGAGCGGGTGCTGGTCCTCGCCAACGACGGCGGTCCCGACGGGCTCTTCCGGTTCGACCTGCCTTCCGGGGAGTGGCGGCAGGTGGGCGACCGCGCACGCGTGGATCTGGTCCGCGGCGTCGGCGGTGAGGGGGCGCACCTGTCCGGAGGTCCACAGGAGATCGAGGTCCCGGGCGGGTCGTTCCTGATCTGGGTGCGGGAGGGGCGGGGCACCCCGTAGGGCCCGAGCCGGGCCGGTGCCCGTGCACGCGCGGGGCCGTCGACCACCCCGTCCCCCCCCCACCCTCCCCCTCAGCATGTCTCCCTTCTTTCCCCATCTCCCGAGCGCAGCCTGTCCTCTCGCCCACCGAAGCGGCTCGCCTGCTCGCCTACCTGCGATGCGACCGCGCGGTTCCACCGCGGAGCGCTGCTCGGTCTCCTCGGCCCGAGAGCGACACGCGCACGCGCGCAACTCGCTTCGTCAGTCCCTCCACTTCCTGCGTCGTCGTCTCGGGCCGGGCGCTGGTCAACCGGGGCGAACGACGTGCGGTCGGCTGGTCCGCCTCCGCTGCGATGTGTCGACTTCGAGGGGGCGCTCGACGGGGGCGAGCGCGCGTGCGGTCGCGCTCTACCGTGCCGATCTGCTCGAGGGGTTCTTCATCCCCGGCGCGGCGCCGTTCGAGCAGTGGCTCGCCGCCGAGCGTGCGCGCCTCCGCCGGCGCGCGTCGCGGCGCCTGGGCCTCGCGAAGGGCGCGCGGCGGGCGAGGGGAGGGGCGCGGCGCTGGGGAGGCGCGCGGTCGAGCTCGATCCCGCGAACGAGGCTTCGGCGCGGCGGCTCATCCAGCTGCTCGGTGAGCTCGGCGACGGGCCACGGCGGTGCTCGTCTACCGGGAGCTCGCGACCGGCTCGTGCGCGACTACGAGCTGGAGCCGTCGCCCGAGACCACGGCGCCGTCGAGCAGTGCGCAGCCGGCGGTGTCGTCCAGCCGCGAGCCACCCGCGCGCGCGCTTGCGAGCCGGTCGCCGTCGTGGCGCGCCCGAGCGCTCGCCGCTATCGGCGGCCCGAGCCTCAGCGCGCGACGCAGCCCGCGGAGCCTGCTGGAACGACTCGCGGGCCGTCTCTGCCGGACCGCGTCGAGACGGGTCGGATGGAACCTCCTTCGGCCTGGCGCGCGGCGTGCTGGCCGCGTCGTGGGGGCTCGGACGAGTTCCGCCCGGTTCCTGGGGCTCCGAGCCGCGCGCGGTGAAGTCGATCGCGGTGCTCCCCTTCCGCAGCATCGGTCCCGGCGCCGACAACGCGTTCGTCGGGGACGCGCTGCACCAGGAGATCCTCACGCAGCTCTCCCGGGTGCGGACGCTCCAGGGTCATCACGCGCAGTTCCGTGGCCGGCTACCGCATCGACATGGAGGACGATCGCACTGTCGCCGCGCGCCTCGGCGTCGCCTTCCTCATTCGCGGCGCGATCCAGTCGGAGGGAGGCAGGATCCACGTGTGGGTGCGGCTCGTCGACGCGACGACCGACGAGCAGCTCTGGGCGTCGAGCTACGACGGCGCCCTGGAGGAGCTGTTCGGGATCGAGCTGCAGGTGGCGCGCCGCGTGACCGACGCGCTCGAGGTGCAGTTCCCCTCGGGACGCGGCCCCGCTCGGCGTCCCTGCCCACGAGCAACCCCGAGCCTACGAGGCCTACCTCCGTGGCCGGCTCCACGCCTCGCGCGCCCTGAACCACGACGACGCCCGCGCCGCGGTGGTGAGCCTCGAGCATGCCGTGCGCCTCGACCCGGACTTCGCTGCCGCGCAGGCGCGCTGTCGTCGGCGCGGCTCTGCCTGGCCTACGTCTTCGAGGAGGGCGAGCAGGCCGCCGGCGCGGAGGCGGCGCTCGAGCGCGCGAAGGCGCTGCCCCCGACGACCCGGAACCTGGCTCGCCGAGGCGTACCATCTCTCCTACGCCTCCCAGGAGTACGACGAGGCGCTCGAGATGCTCGACCGGTCCTCGACGCGCGGCCCAGCCAGGCCGAGCGCTCGCGCTCAAGGGGTTCGTCGAGCGGAGTAAGGGACTGTGGCAGGACGCGGCGGCCACGATCAGCGCGGCGCTCGAGCTCGATCCGAACTCCTACACGACCACGATCGTCCTGGCCGAGATGCTGGTGCGCATGGGGCGCTGCGAGCGCGCCGAGCGCCTCCTGGATCGGGCGATCGTGATCTCGCCGCGCGCCGAGCCGGCGTATCTGCAGAAGGCGCTCCTCTACCTCGACGGCCGAGGCGACACCGCCGCGGCGCGGGCGATCCTCGAGGACGCGCCGATCGAGCTCTCTGCCCGCGGCCGTGCCGCGCTCGCGCTCGTCGCGCTCTTCCGCGACGACTACCCCGAGGCGCTCCGCCTGCTCGCGGAGCCGCCCGGCCCCGGCGCGCAGCCTCGCTCCGCGGACGAGCTCGTCCTGACCGGTCTCCTGCACCTCCTCCGTGGCGATCGCGACCTAGCGGCGCCTGCGCCGATTCGGTCCGACGGCTCCTGACGGAGGATCGTCGACGCGCCGAGCTCGCGAGCACGGTCGGCGGCGCGTGGCCGATCGCGGTCGCGCGCAGCTACACGGCGGTCGCCGCGGCGCTCTCGGGCAGGCCCGACGAGGCGGTGGCCGCGGGCGAGCGCGCCGCCGCGCTCCTGCCGATGGCCGATGACGCCCACGCGGGCGCCGAGATCCTCGAGCGGCTGGCGGAGGTCTACGCCCTCACCGGTCGCACCCGCGAGGCCGTCGCCACGCTCCGAGCGGCTCCTCGCGGTCCCGTCCAGGGTCACCCGCCACGTGCTGCGCATGAGCCCGGTCTGCCGGCGCTCCTCCGACGAGGATCCCGTGTTCCGTGCGCTCGTCGACGCGGGGCGGGCGCCCCCTCCGCTACCGACCTCCGCCGTCGACGCCCGCGCGCCGGATCCGAGCGAACCGCTCTCCATCCCGCTGCGCAGAGCGAAGTCCCGGATTCCGCTGGCCCGGAGCCCGATTCACGCTCGGATAACGGCCGAGCAAGCGCCCTCCCCCCACCGTCCACGCTCCGCGCTGCACGACACGGTGCGCGCATCGCGCGTCGAACGAAATCCCGGGGGGACATCGAGATGAGTCCAGGTTCGAGGTGAAGGGGTGGGGCCGGATCCAGGTCGCGGTCGCCGCGTGGCGCTGTTCGCGCTGGCGCTCTGATGACTCGCGGGCTAGCGTGCTGCGCCCAGCAGACCGGCGTCATCCAGGGCACCGTCACGGAAGCCGGAGGAGCCCCGGTCTCCAACGCCCAGGTGTCGATCGCCGACGCTGAAGTCGGGCTCGCTCACCAACGCCGACGGGCCGCTTCCAGATCGTGGGCGTGCCCGCCGGGCGAGTACCAGGTGCGCGTCGACCTCATCGGCTATCGCTCCACGACCACGACGGTGTCCGTCGCCGCCGGCAGACGGCGACGATGTCCATCCAGATGGAGACCTCGGCGATCTCCCTCGACCAGTTCGTCGTGACCGCCACCGGCCAGCAGCGGAAGGTCGAGGTCGGCAACGCGGTCGCGACCGTCGACGCGTCCGACCTCGTCGCAGAAGTCCGGGCCACGAACATCGCCGCCCTCATCCAGGGCAACGCGACCGGCGTCACGATCAGCGGATCGACCGGCACGGTCGGCAACGCGACCAACATCAAGATCCGCGGCAACTCCAGCATCAACCTGAGCAACACGCCCCTGGTCTACGTCGACGGCGCGCGGGTCAGCACCGACGCCCGCAGCCGCGGCGTCGGCGGCGCCGCGTCGGACCGGATGCAGGACTTCCTCCCCGAGGACATCGAGTCCATCGAGATCATCAAGGGGCCGGCGGCGGCGACGCTCTACGGCACCGAGGCGGCCGCCGGGCGTGATCCGGATCACCACCAAGCGGGGCTGCGTCGGGACGTGCGCGGATGACCGTCTCGCACGGAGTACGCGCTGTCGCAGGACCGGATCGACTATCCGGTCCGCGGGTGGAACCCGAACATGGATCTCGGGCCCGCAGTACAAGGACACGACCTACCTCATCGATGTCCTCAAGGGCTCCGAGCCGGTGCCCAACGCCGGCGCCTTCTACGACCCCTTCCGAACCGGACAGAAGAAGAAGGTCGGCGTCACGGCCAGCGGCGGGACCGACGACTACTCGTACTTCACGTCGCTCGACTGGACCGAGCAGACGGGCGTGTTCGACACGAACGCGCAGCAGGCCTTCCACGTGCGGGGCAACTTCTCCTTCCAGCCCCACGCAAGAACCTCGACATCCACGTTCTCCAACGGCTTCGTGAGCAGCGACCACCGACTTCAACTACAACGACGGGGAGAGCTGGGGCTACATCGGAGCGGTGCTCCTCGGCCACCCCGAGTACACGCCCGTGTACCGGCAGGACCCCAACTCGGGCGGCTCCCAGGTCCTGACCTGCCCGCTCGCGTTCGAGACCGCGCGCACCACGGGGCAGAGCCTCGCCTCGATCACACCCGGTATCTGCGGCGAGTTCGATCGCGGCTTCATCGGCTCGAACAACTTCGACCGCCTGCGCACGATGCAGAACCAGGTCGAGGTGGAGCGCTACACGGGGACGGTGGCGCTCCGGTACACGCCCACGAGCTCATGGTCGTCGCGCCTCAGCGTCGGCTACGACTCCTACACCGAGCGCGGGTACAACATGATCCCCAACAGCCCGCTCAAGGTGCGGGACTCCGACCCGTACCGGAGCGTCAGCCACGTGCTCGGCCGCATCCTCACCCTCGAGGGCACCACCTCGCTCACCCACGAGCTTCACGCGACAAGTGGGCGTCGGAGACCACGGTCGGCGCCCAGTTCTACCGTGACATCACCGAGACCACCGGCGCCGTGGGGCGGAACTTCCCGCCGGGCGCGGGAACCGTCGGGAACGGCGCGACCAAGGACGCCAGCGAGGGCTTCGTCGAGGTCCGCACGGTCGGCTTCTTCGCCCAGCAGCAGTTCGGCTACGCGGATCGTCTCTTCATCACGCCCGGCGTGCGCTTCGACGACAACAGCGCCTTCGGTGCCGGTCTCGGCACGATCCTCTACCCGAAGGTCAGCGCCTCGTGGGTGGTCAGCGACGAGGCCTGGTTTCCCAAGGGCGTGGTGGGCAACCTCCGGCTTCGCGGTGCGTGGGGCAAGGCGGGCAAGCAGCCCGGGCCGTTCGACGCGGTCACCCTCCTGTCGGTGACGTCGGTGTCGCTCCCCGACGGGTCGACGGGATCGGGCTTCGTGCCGTCGCGACAGGGCAACGCCGGAGTTGAAGCCGGAGACCGGATCGGAGACCGAGGCCGGATTCGACGCCGACCTCTTCTGGCAGCCGCATCGGCCTCGAGGTCACGTACTTCAACCAGGTGACGAACGACGCGCTGGTGCTGAAGCCCGTTCCGCCCTCCACCGGCTTCTCGCAGGGCGTCTGGGACAACGTGGGGCAGGTGAAGAACAGCGGCGTGGAAGCGGCGCTCGACGGCGTGCTGCGTCGACGGCGACGACCTGTCGTGGGACATGCGGGTCACGTACACGCACCTCAACAGCAAGATCACCAAGCTCGACGCGCCCATCGCGATCGGTGGCCGTGGCTTCCAGGAGCACCGCGAGGGCTACCCCTTCGGCGCCTACTTCACCTACCCGGTGACGCTGGGGCCCGGCGGTGAGGTGCAGGTGGCCTCGGAGCGCGTCTTCGCGGGGCAGCCCACGCCGTCGTACGAGGGCTCCGTCAGCTCGAACCTCTCGCTCTTCGGCGGCAACCTCGTGATCTACGGGCTGCTGGAGTTCGTGGGCGGGCACAAGAACATGAACTACACCGAGTCCTATCAGTGCAGGACGGTCTTCGGCACGTGCGCCGCGAAGTACGAGCGCGACGCCAACGGTCAGCCCACGGAGGAGGCGATCCTCAAGGGACAGGCGGGGTCGGGTGCCCAGCCGTACCTGTTCCTGTACAAGGCCGACTACGCCAAGCTCCGCCAGCTTTCCGCGCGCTTGGCTCTCCCCACGAACTGGGCCCAGCGTCTCGGGCGCGACGTCGGGCAGCCTCAGCGTCGTGGCCAGCAACCTGCTCACCCTCACGAGCTATCCCGGGCACCGATCCGGAGATCAACAGCCAGGGACGCTCGGATGCGTCGCAGCGGGAGTTCTTCAGCTCCGGCCTTCCCACGGAGCTCGGGTTCCGTTTCTCGCTGGTCTACTAGTGCGAACACCGGAATACGAATCGGACCGCCCACTACGACGATTGATCTGAGAGGAAACGCACGATGAACGAGAAGCGGAACCGCACATCGCGACGCGCAGGGAGCCTGGCGGCGGCCCTCGCCCTGATCCTGGCATCTTCGGCCTGTGACTCGCTGCTCCAGGTGCAGGACCCCGTCAACCTGACCCCCGACGACCTGGCCGGGGACGCCCCCGTGGACCTGACCATCAACGGCATGCGAGGCGCCTTTCAGGAGATGATGGACAACTACGTCCTCCACACGGGCATCCTCGTGGACGAGTTCATCCTGGCCGGCACGTTCCCTTACCGGCAGGACATCGACGAGCGCTCGATCCAGACCAACAACGAAGGTCTGTTGGGTGAGCTGTACACGCCGCTTGTCGGTAGCGCGCTTCATGGCGGACACGGGGGTGGTCGTGTTGGAAGACGCGCTGACCACTTCGGCCGCCGACCCCGACCAGCTTCAAGCTGGGATCGCGCTGGGCAAGTACCTGGGCGGGCTGACGAGGGTGCTTCTCGCCGAGGCGATGTGCGAGAGCCCGATCGCCGGGAGGTCCGGCGTTGTCGTCCGACGATCGGATGCGAGACGCCCTGGTCGCCCTCGCGGACGCCGAGTCGGCCGCGCAGGGCGTGGGCGACGCCGATCTCGTCGCCGCGGCGCGGGTCGGACAGGCCCGGGCCCACCTGTGGCTGAAGGAGTACTCGGAGGCCGCGGCGGCCGCGGCGTCGGTGCCGCCCGACTTCGAGTTCAAGGCGTACTACTCGAACAACACCGTGGGTCAGTACAATCGGGTCGCCGACGTGACCCACGCGCTCAACGACGTCATCCGCTGGTCCGTGGGCGACGGCACCATCACCGCGGTCGGCAACGAGAAGTGGCCGTACTTCGATGAATGGGTGTCCCTGGGACTGCTTCAACCCAGGCCCGACCTCGAGTCCTTCAACCCGATCATTCCGGTCGTGTACCAGATGAAGTACGTGACCGGCGACGCGCCCATCGTGGTGGCTTCGGGAGCCGAGGCGCAGCTCATCATCGCCGAGCAGAAGCTACGCGCCGGGAGCCTCGGTGAGGCCGAGACGATCCTCAACGGTCTCCGAGCCGACCCTTGGGGTCTGGGCCCGATCACGCTGTCCGGAAACGCTGAGCGAGGACCTGCGGGTGCTGGCCAGGGAGCGCGCGCGAGCGCTCTGGCTCACGGGAGAGCGGCTGGCCACGCTGCGGCGGCTCCTCGGCGACGGCATCGATCTCTTTCCCACGGGCAAGAGCGGGACCGACGTCTGCTTCCCGCTGCCCGAGCGGGAGACGGACACCAACCCCAACACCTGACACGGAGCGCCGGCGTCCCGGCGTGACAGGTGGATGACTCGTGACTGGGCGCCGGGCGGTTCCTATCGCCCGGCGCCCTTCTCCCTGGAAGCTCGTGATGAAGAGCCTGTTCCGGTACGTGTCGATCGTGTGGCTGGGGCTCGGGGGGTGTCGGGGTGTGGGGATGCGGTGGGCAGGGTGCGGTCCACGACGACCTTCGCGCTGTCCTTTCCCGGTGAGCGGAGTCGGGAGCCGATCGATGGGCGGCTCCTCCTCGTGATCGCCAGGAACGGGGTCACGGAGCCCCGCTTCCAGATCTCGTCCGGTCCGACGGGCCAGCAGGTCTTCGGGGTCGACGTGAACGAAATGGCTGCGGGGCAGGAGGTCGAGATCGACGGGAGCGTCTTCGGCTATCCGCTCGAGACGCTGGAGGACGTCCCGCGCGGGACGTACTGGGTGCAGGCGGTGCTGAACCGGTACGAGACCTACGTGCGCGAGGACGGGCACACGGTCGAGCTCCCCCCGGACCGGGGCGAGGGGCAGAAGTGGAACCTCAAGCCCGGCAACCTCTACAGCGCGCCACGCAAGGTCTTCATCGATCCCGCGTCGGCGCAGGTCGTGCGTGTCTCCCTGGACCGGGAGATCCCCGCTCTCCCCGAGCCCGAGGACACGCGCTATGTCAAGCACGTCCGCATCCAGAGCGAGCTCCTCACGGCGTTCTGGGGCACCCCCACCTCGGTGGAGGCCACCGTGCTGCTCCCGAAGCAGTGGGAGGAACATCCGGACGCACACTATCCGCTGATGGTCTATCAGGGTCACCACCACCGGGAGCTCTACACGCCGGTCGGGTTCCGCGAAACGGAGCCGTCGGCGAACGAGGGGCTCGATGGTGCGGCACGCGCGTACGCGGAGGCCGGTTACCGTTTCTACCGCGACTGGACCGGCCCGGACTTCCCGCGCTTCATCCTCGTGACCATCCAGCACGCGAACCCGTACTACGACGACTCGTACGCCGTCAACTCGCAGAACCTGGGCCCCTACGGTGACGCGCTCACGTACGAGCTGATCCCGTATATCGAAGCGAAGTACCGTGGCATCGGCGAAGGGTGGGCCCGCGTCCTGTACGGCGGCTCGACCGGAGGGTGGGAGTCGCTCGCCGTCCAGACCTTCTATCCCGACGAGTACAACGGCACGTGGACGTTCTGTCCCGACCCGATCGACTTCCGGGCCTACACCGTGGTCGACATCTACGGCGACAAGAACGCCTACTATCTGGACGGCGACTGGAAGAGCACGCCGCGCCCCGGGCGTCGTGACTGGCGCGGGCACGTGAGCTCGACGATCGAGGAGGAGAACCACCTCGAGCTCGTGCTGGGTACCCACGGCCGCTCCGGGGGCCAATGGGACGTGTGGCAGGCGGTGTTCGGTCCCGTGGGCGACGACGGCTATCCCCGACCCATCTGGGACAAGTACACCGGTGCGATCGATCCGGAGGTGGCCGCGTACTGGAAGGAGAACTACGACCTGCGTCACATCCTGGAGCGCGACTGGAAGACGCTGGGACCCAAGCTGAAGGGGAAGCTCCACATCTACGTGGGCGACATGGACAGCTACTACCTGAACAACGCCGTCTACCTCGCCGAGGAGTTCCTGGAGGGTACGAGCGACCCCTCCTACGACGGGGTCGTGGAGTACGGGGACCGCTTCGAGCACTGCTGGAGCGGCGATCCCGATCACCCGAACCGGGTGTCACGTCTCACGATCAACCAGCGCATGGCGCCGCTGATGCTCCAGCGGATCCTGGAAACCGCCCCCCGCGGGGCCGACGTGACGAGCTGGCGGTACCAGGGAAGCTCTGCACAGGTAGGGTACCCTACCTGTACCCGGCCGCCTGCAGGTTGAACAGCTCCGCGTAGCGCCCGCCGAGCGCGAGCAGCTCCTCGTGGCTCCCGTCCTCCCGCACGGCCCCGTGCTCCAGCACGAGGATCCGGTCGGCCATGCGGACCGTGGAGAAGCGGTGGCTGATGAGCACGGCGATGCGGCCGGCGGTGAGCTCGCTGAAGCGCTGGAAGACCTGGTACTCGGCCCGGGCGTCCAGGGCGGCGGTCGGCTCGTCCAGCACCAGGACCTGCGCGTCGCGCATGTAGGCGCGCGCGAGCGCGACCTTCTGCCACTCGCCTCCCGACAGGTTCGCGCCACCCTCGAAGCGCCGTCCGAGCACGTGGTCGTAGGAGCGCTCGAGGCCGGCGACCACGTCCGCGGCCAGGCTCTTCTGCGCCGAGTTCTCGATGCGCGGTTGGTCGCCGCGCGCCTCGATCCACCCCACCGCGATGTTCTCCCGGGCCGTGAGGTCGTAGCGGAAGAAGTCCTGGAAGATCACACCCACCGCCTGCCTCAAGGACGTGAGGTCGTACGCGCGCAGGTCGACGCCGTCGAGGAGGATGCGGCCCTCGCTGGGGTCGTACAGCCGGGTGAGGAGCTTCACCAGCGTGGTCTTGCCGGCCCCGTTCTCGCCCACCAGCGCGATCCGCTCACCGGGTCCGATCTCGAAGGACACGCCCCGCACCGCCCACTTCTCCTGGTCCGGGTAGCGGAAGCCGACGTCCTCGAAGACGAAGCCCGAGCGTAGGGTCGCCGGCACGGGCTTCGCGTTCGGCACCGACGCGATCCGGGGGCGCATCTCGAGGAAGTCGAAGAGGTCCTTGAGGAAGAGGCTCTGCTCGTACATCCCCGCGGTGCCGAGCAGCAGGCTCTGGATGAGGCCGCGGCTCCGCTGGAAGGAGCCGATCAGGAAGGTCAGGGAGCCCACCGTGATGATGCCGAGCACCGTCTCGTAGATGATGAAGCCGACCGCGCCGTAGTAGGCGAACGTGGACAGCGAGGTGAGGACGCCGCCGGTGAGGGCCCGGTGCGCGGCGACCCGGCGGTTTTCGTGGACGAAGTCGTCGGCCAACTCGGCGAAGCGGTCGATGAAGTGCGCCGACAGCCCGAAGAGCTTCACCTCCTTGGCCGAAGCCTCGGCGGAGGCCACGTAGCGGAGGTAGTCGAGCTCCCGCCGCTGCTGCGTCCACTGGAACATGAACGAGTAGCCGATGCCCGCGTAGTGCGTCTCGCCCAGGAAGGAGGGCACGATGGCCACGACCAGGATCGCCAAGAGCCACGGGTTGAAGGCGACGAGCGCCGCCAGCAGGGAGAGGAGGGTGAGCAGCTGCTGGCCCATCCCCAGCACCTGGCCCAGCAGCACCACGCGCCCCATGGTCTGGCGGCGGGCGCGCTGCAGCCTGTCCTGGAAGTCCGGATCCTCGAACTGCTCGAGGTCGAGGGTGGCCGCGTGGCGCATGATGCGCACGCTGAGCTCGTTGGAGAACAGATCGCCGAGGAGGGCCTCGTAGTAGCTGGACGCCCGCGCGAGCCCGTCGGAGAGCAGCGCCACGGCCAGCTCGAGGAGGATGAGCCGGGCGAGGTGCTCCCAGTCCGGAGCCGCCGCGCCGATGTTCGCCACCACCCCGTCGATGATGAGCTTGCCGATCCAGAGCAGCACCACCGGCGTGAAGGCGTTCGCGAGCCGGAGCACGAGGATGGCCACCGCGTACAGGGGGCGCGTGGCCCACACCATGCGCAGGAAGGGTGGCAGGTAGCGCATCGCGGTGAGGCGCTCCGCCATGGGGGGCAGGGGTTCGCCCTTCCGGTTCCTGGGCTTGTAGAAGAGGGCGGCCATGGGCGCTCCTGCGGTCCACCCGGTGTACGGGCGGCCGTGGCGTCAGTCGAGCGAGGCCTCCAGCGCGTCCAGGAAGGCCCGCTCGAGCGTGCCGTTGGACGCCACGGGCCGCCCGCCCAACGGGCCTGGGCCCGCCGTCGCGGCGACGATCGTGGAAACGACCTCGACGGTGGTGGACGACGCGGCTTCACGGATGATCCGGACGGTCAGGAAGTACCGTCCGCCGGTGTCGCCCACGAAGCGACGCTGGTCGGCCACGACGAACGTGCGAAGCGTGTCCGCGGGGGACGCCAACGACTCGCTCGTCAGCTCGAGCCGACCCTCGTCCTCGAGCTTGCGCGCGCCCGTGGAGGCCCACTCCGACGCCGGTCCGGAGGCCATCTCGCCTCGTGCGACCAGGACCTCGAGCGCGCGGCCGAGCACCTCCGCCGGCCTCCGGTCGAAGGTCCGCCGCACCTCAGCCACCTGCGCGGGGTCCCTCGATTCGACCTGTCCGGGTACGGCGGCGGAGCAGGCGGCGGCCGCGGCGGCGGCCAGGAGCGTCACCGGTCCCGAACGCGCCCTCGTCGTGACACCGCGGCCCAGCGATTTCTTCATGAGAAGCGGCTTCTCCCTCGCGGACGGCGCCCGCCTTCGACGCCCACACCGTCCTACTCCGTCCGCTCGCCAGGGTTGCGGCCCGGCGCCCTCATCTGCCGATGTAGCGCACGTCCGGATCGGCGCGCCCGGACGGGAATCCCGGCGTGACGATCCTGCGATCGTTGCCTCCCCACGTCGTCGCGATCCCGGTGGCCTCGCCCGCCGAGCCGTTGTAGTCACCCATGTAGCACACTGCGACGGAGGGGTCGAAGTTCGGCGCGAGCCTCGGGATGTCGAACGCGTCCGAGACCGCCTCGTTGCTCCACGTGATGCCTCCGTCGGTCGAGGTCGCCTGGTAAAGCTGCGTGCGCAGGTTGCCGGCGTCGCCGCGACGGTCGTAGTAGGACACGCCCACCGTGCCCGTGCCGTCCACCGCCAGGCTCGGCATGAAGTTGTCGTGCGTCGTGCCGTCCGCGCCGATCGTGCCGGGGCCGTGGACCGACGACGCCGCGCTCCAGGTGGCCCCGCCGTCCGTGGACCGCACGACGAAGACGTCCGCGGCGTCGCCGGAGCTCTGGTTCCCGTCGGGATCGCCCGCGTACGCGATGTAGACGTTGCCCCGGGTCGCGCCGGCGCTCATGTCCACCGCCATCGACGGGAACTCGTTCACGCGGATGTTGCCGTTCACCGCATTCCGGCCGCAGGTGGCCGAAGCGCCCGGATGGCGGATGGGCGTCAGCGTCGCGGCGGTGACCTCGGTGCCCCAGGTCGTCCCGCCGTCCGTCGAGGACCGGAAACGGATCCGGCCGCTGGCCCGGTCCTCCCAGGCGACGTGGAGTCGGCCGTTCGGTCCGACGAAAGGAGTCGCGCCGCTGACGCCCGAGCTGGCGGAGGAGATCTGCGTCGGGGGCGTGTACGTCGTTCCCCCGTTCGTGAAGCGGGAGAACAGGATGCGTGTTCCGCCCGCGGTCGTGAACTCGGTCCACACGACGTAGACGTTCCCATCGAACGGCCCGCCCGTCGTGTCGACCGCGATGAGCTCCTTGTCCTGGAAGCCGCCCGGATCCTGCCCGGGGATGAGGACGGGCGCGGAGAACGTCACCGCCGGCGAGATCGAGAGCGAGCGCGACACGCCGATGAACGACGTACCGGCGGCGTCCGTCGCGAGCGTCGCGAAGAAGAAGACCCCGTTCCAGGCCACCACCGAGGGGTCACCGATGTTGTTGCCGCCGGGGACCGGAGCGAGCACGCCGCCGTCGGTGAAGGACGCGCCTCCGTCCTGGGAATACGCGTACCCCGTGAAGCTCCCCGTCGCCGAGAACCCACCCGAGTCGTTGTATCCGACGACCATCACGGAGCCGGACCGCGCGACGGACGACTCGCTCTGCGTGGTCACGTCTCCGGCGTCCAGCGACGGGGCGTTCACGAGCAGGCCGCGTGGGTTCGACGACGCGCAACCCACGCTCGAGGCGGCGATACCCACGGAGAGGGCGACGAAGCGGATGCGGGCGCTCATTGCTGGTCCTCCCGGTTGGAGGGCAGGGCCGACGCGATGGTGGCGAGCGTCTGCCGCTCGACCGTTCCGCTGGACGGCAGCGGCCTGCCTCCCAGGGGCGAGTCGGAGTTCGGGACCATCGCGATGAGCAAGGGCGCGACCCGCACGCGCGTTTCGCCGGCCGTGACCTCGGTCACGATCACGTCGAGGACGTAGCGCCCTCCCTGCGGCCCGATGAAGCGGGCCGCAGGGGGCGTGACGAGGCGGGCCAGACCGGCGGAGTCCACGGCCTGCGACGCCGTGCGCACGACCCCGGTCTGGAGACGCTCCATCGCGTCCTGCATGGCGGCCACGATCGACGTGGGGGAGGCCCCCGCCATCAGGTCGCCCAGGGACAGCGCCGACGCCAGGGCGTCGATCACCTCGTCGGCGGCCCGGGCGAAGAGGGTGTCGATGCCGGGCGCGGGAATGCCCTGAGCCCGCGTCGCGCAGGGCGTCGCGGCCAGGACGACGAGGGTGGCGGCGAGCAGGCATCGCCTGGGGAAGCGGAGCGGGGAAGGTTCGGGCATGATCCACCTCCCGGTGATCGCACGGTCGATCCTGGTGTGATCGGCTGCGGGGGGGCGGCAGCCGTTCCTCCGATCATCGGCAGCAATGTATTCCGCCGGTGACCCGGGGAGCAAGAAAGGCGTATAGGATGCGCGCGCCCCCCGGACGAGAGCTACTGGCGCCGCTCGAGCAGGACCGTGCCGAAGGGCGTGACCAGCGTCACTCGGTCGTCGCTCACCGTCGTTTCGACGCCCGAGTACGCGTCCACGAGGACGGTTCCGTCGGCGAACACGCCGCCCACTGGCACGGTCTTCTCCCCGGCGGCCTGGTCGAGCGCCACGACCACCCGATCCGAACCGTCCACATCCGTTCGGGCGAAGACGTAGGGGTCGGCCTGGATGCGCCGGTGCGCTCCGGCGCCGACGGCGGGGTGCGCCCTGCGGAATCGTCCCAGCTTTCGCCAGTGCTCCAGCGTCGAGCCGACGGCGGACGCCTGTGCGGCCACCACGCTCCAGTCCATCGGCGAGCGCAGGTTCGCATCCCCTTCCGCGCCCGGTATCCGGAGCGGCCGCGCGACCTCGTCCCCGTAGTAGATCTGGGCCGTGCCGGGCGACAGCAGAAGCCGCGTGCCCGCGCCCTCGGGGTCGTGCCGCTCGGGATCGTACGGGGCGCCGTCGTCGTGCGAGCTGACGTAGTTGAGCACCGAGACGCCGCGCAGGTCGCCGGCCAGGGCGGTCGCGTAGGACGAGAAGAGCTCCTCGATCGATTCCCGGGCGTCGGACTTGAATCCGAAGTTGATCAGCGCGTCGTACCCGTGGTCGAAGTAGTCGACCCTCTCGTCCCCGAAGTCGAAGCCGCGCCCGCCGGCCGGCGTGTAGTTGTAGACCTCGCCGACCATGTAGAAGGGACGATCGTCGAGAACCTCGTCCGGGTGGGCGGCCTTCCAGTCCGCGAAGGCCGCGTTCGCCTCCGCCCGCAGTTCGTCGCTCGCCGATTCCTCGAAGTGCTTGGCGGTGTCGACGCGGTAGCCGTCGAACCCGACCTCCCTCACCCAGTCGGTCAGCCACTTGATGATGTAGAAGCGGGGGGCGCGGGGATGGCCCGTGCGCTCGAACCAGGCGTCCAGCTCGGCCGTCTCCTGGTCCAGACGGCCCTCGGCGGCCCACTTGTCCAGGAGCCAGGCCGGCAGCGCCACGGGCTCGATCGCTGTCGGTGCGCACGTCGGGGAGGTTGGCCACCAGCGTGCAGTCCACCGTGGTCACGTAGTCCCGGTAGGTGCACCGCGGCGTGGTCCGGACCCAGTCGTCCGGCCATTGCGGGTCCTGTGGGGTCACCGGCCCGGTGTGGTTGAGCACGGCGTCCATGATGACGCGGATGCCGCGGGCGTGCGCATCCGCGACCAGCGACCTCAGCTCCTCCTCCGTGCCGAAGATCGGATCGACCCGGGTCCAGTCCCGCGTCCAGTAGCCATGGAAGCCGTAGCTCTTGCCCGTTCCCTCGTCCACGCTTCCGCGGATCTGCTCCACGACGGGCGTCATCCACAGCATGTCGACGCCCAGGCTGTCGAAGTAGCCCGCGTCGAGCCTCTGGCGTACCCCGGCCAGGTCGCCCCCCAGGAAGCTGCGGAGCGGCGCTCCGTCGCGCTGGCGGCCCAGGGCGTGGTCGTTGGTCGTGTCCCCGTTCTGGAAGCGGTCGGTGAGGAGGAAGTAGACCGTGGCGCTGTTCCACGGACTCACGGCCACCGCGGCGGGCCCGGTCGCCCCCTCGGCCGTCTGCGTGGCGGCGCGCGGGCCCTCCGTGCCGCACCCGACCAGGAGGAACGCCAGGACGACGAGTCGATGCCTGCTCATGGTACGCCCTCTCAGACGTTGAGCGCCGCCGCCACGTCGTCGTGGTCTTCGACCCGCAGCGTGAGCGCGGCCGCGACCACGAGGGAGATCCCCCCGACGAGGAGCGCGTAGATGGCCTCGCCCCCGAAGACGCGGCCGACGACGAAGCCCAGGATGGCGGCGGCGACGATCTGTGGGATGACGATGAAGAAATTGAAGACGCCCATGTAGTAGCCCATCTTCGACGGCGGCAGCGATCCCGTGAGGATGGCGTACGGCATGGACAGGATGCTGGCCCACGCGATCCCCACGCCGACCATCGAGCCCAGGAGCAGCAGGGGCTCCTTGATCACGAAGATCGAGAGGAGTCCGGCCGCCCCGGCCAGGAGGCACAGCATGTGGGCGACCTTGCGGCTCGTGCGTCTGGCCAGGACCGGGATCATGAACGCCACGACCGCGGCGATCCCGTTGTAGGCGCCGAAGCACACGCCCACCCAGTTGGCGCCTTCGTTGTAGAGCGCCGAGGCGGTGTCGTGGGTGCCGTAGACGTGGGTGGTCACGGCCGCCGTGGTGTAGATCCACATGGCGAACAGCGCGAACCACGAGAAGAACTGCACCCACGCCAGTTGGCGCATGGTGCGGGGCATGTCCTGGAAGTCGTTGAGGATGGTGACGAAGCCGTTGTCGTACCGGCCGCCCCGCTGCATGAGGCCGGAGGCGACGAGGAGGACGCCGGCGAAGGCGAGGCCGGCCGAGAGCACGATCACCTGATAGACCCCGGCCCGGGCCAGCCAGAGCGAAAGCAGGATACCCGCCGCGAGGAAGACCGCGCCCATGCGGATCTGGCCGGTGCCGTGCGCGGCGTATTCCGCCCGGGTGCGGGCTTCCTTGACGAACCCCTCCCGCTCCTGGTTCTCGATGAAGGAGGACATCTCCTCGGGCGAGTACTCGAACGACCGGATCACCGTCCACAGGACCGCCACGAAGAAGACGGCGGCGCCCAGGTAGAAGGAGAGGCGGACGGAGTCCGGGATCTGGCCGCGGGGCGCCTCGTTGCTGACGCCGAACTGCTCGGTGAGCACCCACGGCATGACCGACGCCACCACGGCGCCGGTGCCGATGAAGAAGCTCTGCATCGCGAAGCCCGTAGTCCGCTGAGCCGACGGCAGGTTGTCGCCGACGAAGGCGCGGAACGGCTCCATCGAGATGTTGATGGACGCGTCCATGATCCACAGCGTGCCGGCCGCGATCCACAGCGCGGGTGAGTTGGGCATGAAGACGAGCGCCGCCGACGCCAGGAGGGCGCCACCCAGGAAGTAGGGGCGCCTACGACCCAGCCGGTTCCACGTCCGGTCGCTGAAGTACCCGATGATGGGCTGCACCACGAGGCCCGTCACCGGCGCCGCGATCCACAGGATGGGGATGTCCTCCACGCTGGCGCCCAGCGTCTCGAAGATGCGGCTCACGTTGGCGTTCTGGAGCGCGAAGCCGAACTGGATCCCGAGGAACCCGAAGCTCATGGTCCAGATCTCCCAGAAGGAGAGCCGGGGCTTGGGGCGCAGACCCTCGGACGCCGTCTTGCAGGGGCCCGTGGGCCGTGTCGCGGGGCGCCGTTGCACCTCGGGGTTTCTGTTCCATGGAGCGCAGTCTCAGGTGTCTTGGGGTGCCGGGCCCGTCGCGACGGCCGTGCGGGCTTCCTGCAGACGTCGGGCCAGCGCGTCGACGTCGGGGTCCGCCAGGGCCTCGTCCAGGAGCCGGGCCATGGGTCGTTGCCAATTCGGGCGCTCGGAGGAGCGCGTCCCCGGGAGGTTCACCTGGTCGGCTTCGAGCCAGAGGTCCTCGAGCCAGGGGATCACGAGGGGGCTGGGCGAATCGCCGAGCCACTGCAGGAGCTCGCCGAGGAGCGCCGGAAGATCCTCCAGGTCCGCGCCCAGCAGCTCCGCCAGCCGCTCGGCGCCCGCCGCGCGCGCCTCCCGCTCCGCGGGCGCCGCTTCCGCCTCGAGGAGGCCACAGCGCACGCGCTCGTCGATATCGACGCCCGCCACCCAACCGGCCAGCGTCGGCGTGTCGTGGGTTCCGATGAGGGCCACCTGCCGCTCCGTGGGAGGCGTGGGCATCTCGCCCATCGCCTGGAACTGGGCCAGGAACATCCCCCAGATGCGGTGGCGGAGGAGGGCTTGGTCGATCTCCGGAGGGACCGTCCCCAGGTTCTCCCCGATGATCTCGCAGTGGTGGCGGTGCGACTCCAGCGTCAGCACCGCGAACAGCTCCTCGGCCGGGTAGCGCACGTACGTGCCCTCGTGGAGCCCGAGCCCGTGGGGGATCCAGTACAGTCGCTGCAGCGCCATGATGTGGTCGACGCGCAGCACGCCCGCGAGGCTCGCCTGGTGCGCGATGCTGGCCGCGACGTACCCGTGTCCCTCACGCCGGGACGCCTCCGGAAGCACCGGCATGAAGCCCCAGTCCTGGCCGCTGGGAAAGCCAGGGTCGGGAGGCGCCCCCACGGACATGCCACCGGCGAACAGCGTCTGCCGCGACCAGGGGTCGTATCCGTCCGGGTGCACGCCCACGGCCAGGTCCAGCCCCACCCGGACGCCGTCGTCCCTCAGGCGGCGCAGGAGCCCGCCGAGCTGCTCGCGGGCCCGGGTCTGGGCCACCAGGTGGAAGCGCTCCTCCTCCAGGTCGACGTCCGAAGGAGCGAGCCGCCCGGCTCGTGGGCCTTCGGGCCAGTCCCGCCAGTTGCGCCCGAGGCGCGCCTGGGCGCCGCGGAACCGGGCGTAGCGAAGCAGCTCCGTGTCCAGCGCCGCCCGGTCGGGCGCGGGCAGGTGCGCGAGGGCCGCGCGCACCTCGAGGTCGGCCCGCGTCACGTCCAGCGTGGACGGCGGCGGCACGGGGCGGTGTCCGGCGCCCAGGTCCAGCACGAGCTCGCTCCAGAAGAGGCGGCTCACCGGGGAGTAGGGGCTGGGCTCGGCGGGTGCCTGGTTGAAGGTGGGGAGGAGGGGGAGGACCGTGACCAGGTCGCCCCCGCGCGCGCCCACCCAGTGGCAGAGCGTCTCGAGGTCCCGCAGGTCTCCGAGCGCGCGGCTGCGGGTGGATCGAAGCGCCCCCAGGTGCGTGCCCACCCCCCACGAGCGCCCCGTGGAGCCGCGGACGTCGCGACGCTTCCGTGGGCGCCGCGATGACGGTGATGGCGTGGTCCGTTCCGTCCGCCTCCACGGTCAGGCGATGGTAACCGAAGGGGAGGGGCGCCGAAGCGCGCACCTCCGACCCCTCGACCTCCAGGAAGATCGTGCCGTCCCCTTCGAGGTGGAGCTCGGCCCGGACGGGGCCGCGCCGCCTCCACGACGAAGGGGGCGAGCTTTCCGTCCCACGCCACGAGCACCGTGGGAAGCGACCCGGCGCGTGCCGCCCCGTAGGCCCTCAGCGCCTCGGCGGCATCCGCCGGGCGGGAGATCTCGGCGCCCAACGCAGCGCATACCCGGACCAGGGTCTCCGGCGATACCGTGACCGGCCGATGGAGTCCGTCGACGTATTCGGTGAAGACGCCCAAGTCGTGGCAAAGGGACGCGAGAGCGATCAACTCTCCGGTGGGAGGCGTCGAGGATAGGGGGAGCGACATCAGCGCAGCCTTGGGGGGTGTGACCCGGACGGTACCGGTACCGTCCATGGACTCTATCATGGCCACCTGGGTCCGTCGAATGCCCGCCCTTCCGGGCGGTTGCACGGCGGTAGCGGGCGCGGGTACCTTCAGGCTTCCGAGCGGAGCCGGAGTGAGGAGACCGACCATGGGTGGGATGCAGGGCGGTTCTGGACCTCTGGCCACGGCCGCCATCGTCCAACGCGACGCCACGCGGGGCGCGACCCTCGCAGGCTGGCTGGAGGAGGCCGGGCTGAGCGTTCGGGTCTTCCATGGGGCGTTGGAAGCCCTCGAGGCCATGTGGGGACGGACGCCTCCCGACCTCATCCTCACCGATCTCGACCTCCCGGACATCGACGGCTGGCAGCTTTGCCAACTCCTGCGCTCCGAGGATTTCGCGGCCTTCGAGACGTGCCGCATCGTCGTGATCTCCAGAGCCCTCGCGGACGACGGGCTCGGTCGCGTCACCGAGGACCTCGGGGCCGACGCGGTGCTCCCGGCTTCGATGGAGAGGGAGGGCTTTCTCGCGCGGGTTCGGGAGCTTCTCGCCGGGGAGCGGCGTCGCCCCCGGCTCCGTGCGCTCATCGTCTCGGACGACGAACGCCTGGTGGACTCCATGTCCGCGACCCTGGTGAAGCATGGGTATCACGTCGATGCGGTACGCTCCGCCGGGGCGGCCACGGAGCGCTTGCGCGCCGACGCCTTCGATCTGGCCGTCGTGGACGGTCACCTCGCCGACGGCGACAGCCCGACCCTCCTGACCGGGCTACGCGGGCTACAGCCCCGCTGCCTCTGCCTCGTGACGACGACGGAGGCGACCCCGGCACGGGTCGTGAAATGGATGGGGGAGGGGGCGGCGGCACACCTGGTCAAGCCCTTCGAGGGCCACCGTCTGATGGAGACGGTGGCTCGGGCCAGGAGGGTGCGCGACCTCCGGTGGACGGAGGCGCTTCTGGCGGAGAGGACCGACGCGCTGCAGGCGAGCGATGCCCGCTACGAGCGTCTGACGAAGAACGCACCGGCGGTCTTCTTCCAGTTCCGGATGGGCCCCGACGGGTCGTTCACCTTTCCCGACATCACCGATCAGGTCCTGGAGCTCGCCGGGGTTCGGCCCAGCGAGATCAAGGAGGATGCGTCGGTCCTCCTGCGGATGATCCACCCCGAGGACGAGCAGTCCTTTCGTGACGGTGTCCTGCGGTCGGCGGCCGCGATGGAGACGTACCACGTCGAGAGCCGTTGGCTGAGAGACGGGGAGACCCTCTGGATCGAGGCCCGGTCCACCCCCACGGCTCTGCCGGATGGGGGGGTTCTCTGGGACGGTTTCCTCACCGACGTCACCGCCCGCAAACGGGCGGAACAGGCCCTCGCGGCGCGCACCGACCAGCTCAGGTTCTCCCAGCAGGTCGCGCACATGGGATCCTTCGTCCTGGACGTCGGGACGGGGACCTGGACCGGCTCCGAGGAGTTGGACCACGTCCTCGGAATCGCCGGCGTGCCGTACTCCAGGGACATCGAGGGATGGGCGCGGATCGTCCACCCGGACCAGCGTGAGGAGTTGCGCGCCTACCTGCGATCCCACGTCCTGGCCGAGAGGAACGCCTTCGACAAGGAGTATCGGATCCTCAGGGCCAACGACGGGGAAGAGCGTTGGGTCCATGGCCTCGGGGAGTTGGTGGTCGATGCGGACGGCGAGGTCCGGCAGATGGTCGGGACCATCCAGGACATCACGGCGCGCATCGACGCCCGGCGAGCCCTCCGCGAACAGCACCAGCTCCTGCAGGGGGTGATCGAGAGCACGCAGGAAGGCATCATCGTGCTGGACCAGTCCCTCCGCCATCGGATCTGGAACCCCTTCATGGAGAGGTTGACCGGAGTTCCGGCTTCCGCGGTCCTGGGTCGGCATCCGACGGAGGTCTTTCCCTTCTTGGAGGAGAGCGGAATGCTGGCGCTTCTCGGCCGGGCCCTCGACGGCCACGCCACGGACGCCATCGAAGCTCGGATTCCCCTGCGCGCTCCGGGCCACTCCGGGTGGACTTCGGCTTCGATCGCCCCGCTCCGGGACGCGGAAGGTGGGGTCATCGGCGCCATCGCCACCGTTCGAGACATCACGCAGGGGAAGCAGGCGGAGGAGGAACTCCGCCGGCAGGACATCTTCTTCGAACAGATGTTCGCCCAGTCCTCCGTGAGCACACAGATCCTGGACAAGGATGGTTGGTGCGAGCGGATCAACCCGAAGCTCAGCGAGATCTTCGGGGTCGAGCCGGAGCACATCGAGGGCAAGGTCTACAACATCTTCCGGGACGAGGCCCTCAGACGGGGCGGCGTCACTCCCCACCTGGAGAGGGTGTTCCGCGAGGGGAAGACGGACGAGTGGGAGATCCACTTCGACATCGGCGTGGCGGCCGAATCGCAGGGCATCGAGGTGAAGGAGCGCAAGAAGGTCTGGTTCTACAACTGGGCCTATCCGATCTTCGACGCGGACGGGGCGTTGAGCCGCGTCATCATCCAACACACGGACATCACCGAACGAAAGCGCCGCGAGGAGGAGCAGGAGAAGCTCCAGGAACAGTTCCACCAGGCTCAGAAGCTGGAGTCCGTGGGCAGGTTGGCGGGAGGCGTGGCCCACGACTTCAACAACATGCTGAGCGTGATCCTCGCGCGCACCGAGTTCGCGCTGGACGCGCTGGATCCTTCGGACGACATCTACGCCGATCTCGAGGAGATCCAGCAGGCGGGCCGGCGCTCCGCCGACCTGACGCGACAGCTCCTGGCGTTCGCCCGCATGCAGACCGTGGTCCCCCGGGTGCTGGACCTCAACGACACGACCACGGGCATGCTCAAGATGCTCGGTACGCTCCTGGGCGAGAACATCAGCCTGGTGTGGAGGCCGGGCGACGACCTGTGGCCGGTGTGGGTCGATGGCAGCCAGATCGACCAGGTTCTCGCGAACCTGGGCGTGAATGCCAGGGACGCCATCGCCGACGTGGGCACCGTCACGCTCGAGACCAGGAACGTCACCTTCGACGCGTCGGCGTGTGCCGGCCATCCGGAGCGTCGGGTCGGTGACTGGGTGATGTGGGCGATCACGGACGACGGACATGGGATGGAAGAAGGGATCCGCGAGCAGATCTTCGAGCCGTTCTTCACCACGAAGGAGCTGGGCCGGGGCACGGGTCTGGGGTTGGCCACCGTCTATGGCGTCGTGCAGCAGAACGGCGGCTTCGTCGGCGTGCACAGCAAGGTCGGAGAGGGAGCGACGTTCAGCGTGTACCTGCCGCGACACCATGGCCAGGTGGAGGACGATCCCGGGTCCCTGGGTGAGAGCCGCCCGAGCGGTCGTGGCGAGACCGTGCTCCTGGTCGAGGACGAGGCAGCGATTCTCAGGCTGGTCAGGATCATGCTGGAGAGGCTGGGCTACAGGGTCCTTGCGGCCGGCACTCCGCGGGAGGCACTTCTCCTCTCCGAGCGGCACTCCGGAGAGATCGACCTCCTGGTCACCGACGTCGTGATGCCGGAGATGAACGGCCGGAGGTTGGCCGAGCAGATCGGCGCCGTGATTCCCGCCGTGAAGTGCCTCTATATGTCCGGATACACGGCCGATGTCATCGCGAATCAGGGAATCCTGACGGAGGGGATCCACTTCATCCGGAAGCCGTTCACCACCAACGCCCTCGCGGAGAGCGTGAGGAAGGCGTTGGAGGAGCGCTGAGGTCGGGCGCGCGCACGGTCGAGGGCGCGACACGTGGGTCCGCACCCTGGGCCCAGGAGGCCGACCCGGCCCTCAGCACCCCCCGAATTCCTCCCAGTGCGCCTTCAGCCAGGCGCCCAGCTCCCGGCGCGCGAAGTCCACCTGGTAGGACGGGAGGCTGCCCCGGGCGGGTCCTTCCCGGAAGCGCACGTAGAGGCCACCCACCAGCCCGCAGCGGAGCCGACCGTCCCGCGGGTCGGCCTCCTCGCCCACGGCGAAGAGGAGCGACTTGAGGTAGAGGTCGTCCGCGCGCCCCGTCTCGCCGGGCTCGGCGAGCGTTCCCGTCTTGACGAAGAGGCCGTGCGGGAGGCCCTCGTCGCCCCAGGCATCGGCGAGGCCGCGCGCGGTGCCGTCCACAGCGACGCCCCGCAGCCCCTGCAGGAAGGGGCGGTACCAGTCCTGGCCGCGCAAACCCATGGGGTCGAGCTCCGTGGAGTCCGCCTCCTCGCCCCTCGCCCGCGCGAAGCCGAGCTGGATGCGTTGGTCCGTCACCACCCTGGCGAATCCGTTCGTGAGATCGAGGATGCTCCACCCGTTCTCCCACGCCCCGAACGCGTACCGGTAGAGAAGGCCGAGGTCCGTTCCGCGAGGATGCGAGGGGGACAGCAGTGCGGGGCGGGACTCCGTGGGGAGGAGCTCGTAGGGCACGTCGAGCGGCGTGCCGTCGGAGTACGTCATGCCGGCCCAGACGCGCGGGCTCCGGCCGACCTCGTCCGAGATGGTCGGGTCGGTGGCCACGTCGAAGAGATCGCTCAGCCCCTCGGAGAGGTCGCTGCGTAGGAGCGCGGACCGCGGGACCTCGCCGCCGTCGAGCGGGAGGTCGGGACGTAGGCCGGTCCGCTCACGCCCGCCGAGGCGGAACCGACCCCCCGTCGACGAAGCCTGGAGCCGATCGCCCCCCCACAGCCCCGCCACGATCAGGGATGCGGCGTACTCGTTGTTCGAGCATCGGAGGAAGTAGGTCAGGTTCACCCATCCGTCGGCGGGCGGCGCGCAGTTGAGTTCCGTGTCGAACGCCCTGCGCGCCGGCACGGGCGGGAGCCCCAGCACGCTGCGCACGCTTCCCCTTCGAGCGGGGATCTCCAGGGTCGCGAGCTCCGGACGGCGGCTCAGCACCGCTGCGGCCAGGAGCGGCTTGACCGCGGAACCGGGCGTGACGCGCTCCAGGAGGTTGCTCCGCCCGGGACTCCTTCGGTTGCCGACCTCCGCGAGTGCGAGGATCTCCCCGTCCGGGATGCGTCCCACGACCAGGACGGCGAAGTCCACCGGGAGGGGCAGCCCGTCCAGGTAGGCGCCCAGCCGTTCGGTCAGGTCCTCGCTGGCGGCCGCGTCCACGCCGAGCTGGACCGAGGCCGTGCTCGATGGCCGCGGTCCGGTGCCCGCCGGTCGGTTCCCGAGCTCCGAGAACAGGTCGAGGGGCGGTGCGAACGCGCTGCGCCGGCGCATGCGTCCGCTGATCCACTGCTTGCTCGAGAGGACGCCTTCCCAGAACTCCCCGTACACGACCGGCTCCAACGGATCGATCCCCAGCACGGACCCGAACGACAGCGGCACCGAATCGCCCGACGACACGCGGGCTCCGTCCACCCACAGGTCGCTCCATCCCGCCAGCACCGAACCATCGCGGTCGGGCTCGGCGGCCATGCGCAGGATCGCCTGCGGGATGCGCTCCTCCGAACGGCAGTAGGCCCGCACGTCCAGCCCGTCGGGGGAGAACTCGCAGACCTGACGGCGTCCGTCGACGCGCCGGGTGAGGCGCACGGGTCGGCGGAGTGGGATGGTGCCTTTGGGCCCCATGAGCCCGTTGCCCCGATGCACGTCTCGGGCCCGGATCTCCCCGTTCCATTCCTCCTCCGCGGGGGACCGGACGCGGAGGCTCCATGCGGCGCTCGATCGCGTGAGCCCGGGCACGTCGTCGCCCGTTCGTCGGGATCGGAAGACGGACGGGTTGTGCGGCTCGAGACGGTAGAACCAGTCGGGCCGCTCGCGCGCGATGGCGATCCGCTCCCGTTGGAAGGCGTTGTAGGCGTCCGCCTGGTCCCTCAGGAACCCGGCGGGCCGGAAGGAGGGGAAGGCGACCGTGTCGGCCACGACCACGAGCGTATCCCACGAGACGCGTGTTCCGTCCGGTAGGCGCTCCTTCACGACCTCGAAGCGCACGAGGGTGGTGTCCCCGGCCTCACGCAGGAGGTCGTCGAGGGAGGAGAGGAAGACATGGTAGTCGAGCCCTGGCCGCATCGCGGCGTCGCCGGAAGCGCGGACGGTGTCCAGGGCGACGGCTCCGAGTCCCACCGCGGTGAGGACGAGCAGTGACCCCACGATCCAGACGAGACCTCCACCGAGGCGCTTCATGAGGCCCTCCCTTCCGACGTCGGCGCGTCCAGCGTGGCGAGCGCGAGCACGATGCCCGTGGCCAGCCCGCTCACGAGCACCACGTCGGCCCACGAGTTCAGGCCGAGGAAGGGCATGTTCTGACCGGTGAGCGGCACCAGCCCCAGATTCGACGCGGCCACGTAGGCCGCGGGGATCGTGAGCCAGAGCACGCCACCGACCGTCATGGCGAGGACCGCCCTCCCGGCCGCCGCATCTTGCACGGTCGTCCTCACCCGGAAGACCCACACGCCCACGACGACGAGGAGCGCGAGGTAGGTCGCCAGCACCGCCAGCCCGCCGAGCGCGCCGTGCTCCGAGAGGACGTACACCGAGAAGGTGTTCTCCGCGTAGGAGACCGCCGTAGGTACCCCCCGGCCGAGGAGCGTGGTGCCCGCGAAGCCCGTACCGGTCCATCCGGACGCGGCGTAGGCGCGGCCGCCCCACACCTGCTCGCGGGACGGCGCGGCGGCGAAGAGGGCCTCGCTCGGGGCGGCGAAGGCCAGCGCCTCCTCGAGGAGCTCCGGATCCGACGCGGCCATGCTGCGCACCGTCGCGCGCGTGATCGGGCCCGAGAGCCCCGCCACGCGCAGGCCGTCGATGAGCGGGTTGCCGACATCCTGGTATTCCCGCGAGAAGGTCGGGATGTCGGGGGCGGAGCGCAGGGCGCTCAGCGATGGTTCCAGCACCGACCACGCCACGGCGCCCACGCCTGCCACCAGGGCGAGCGACGCCAGTGCGAGGGAGGCCGGGAGCCGGTCGATGCGCGCCGCCAGCAGCACGGTGACGAACATGGGCGCGAAGAAGACGAGCCCGAGCCCGAAGTCGAAGAGCATGAACACGAGCAGCACGCCCAGGGGAATCACCAGCAGGCCGAGGGCCTCGATCCGGCCCTTCACGCGCGCACCCTCCGCCGTGCTCTCGAGGACGCGGTGGCACGCCAGCCCGGCGCGGATGGCCAGGAGGAAGAGCATGAACACCAACGCGAAGCGCACGAAGGGGGGGATCTCCCGGGTGTCCAGGAAGACGAGGACGCCCAGCACCCCCAGCACGCCGATCCACCCCACGCCCGAGAACACGCCGCGGCCGAATTCCGTCAGATCTCGATAGCGGAGCACGATCCTGCGCTCCGCGCCCTCGCGACGTCCCGAGAGCCACAGAGCCAGCCCCGCGGCGACGACGCCCAGCGAGCCGAGCGTCCACAGCGGCCAGGGAGAGAACGCGTACGCGCCGACGGCAGCCATGGCCAGCGTCGCGACGAAGAGGATCCACGCGCGCCGAAGGGGCGTCTCGGCCCATCCGGTCCAGCCCGCCAGCAGGTTGACCGCGAAGAGCGCAAGGAGGGCGAGAACGGGCGCGAGGGCCAGCTCCGGCGCGTGGATCGCCAGGGCGAGCACGGCGGCCGCGCCGGCGGCGACCGCGTAGGATGCGGAGGCCCGCCCCGCTTGGGGGTGGTCCGTCACGACGTCCATGGGCGCGCGATCCATGGAGGTCACGGATCCGGCGCGGGCGATCCCCATCGCCAGCCAGGCGCCGAGGCCCACGACCGCGACGACCAGCCCCGACGCGGCCTCGGGGCGCTGCCAGAGCACGACGCCCAACGACGCCAGGAAGAGGACGAGCCCCGCGAACGTGCGCAGCCGGGCCCGTTTCCGGGTGGCTGCGTCGACGACCGGCTCCGTCGATGGCGGGTCGACGCCGGCCGGAGCGGGACCGGAGCCACCGGCGCCGGGCGCCGGGCCGCGCAGGCGAGGGAGGAAGAGCCCGGAGAGCGGACGCTCCACGCGGCCCACCAACCGCCAGAAGCGCGGCGCCCACGCGGACCACCGGCCCAGGGCGACGAGCATGACCGCGAAGGTGACCCACAGCCCGACCGCCGTCGCCGCCGCGCGCTCGTAGAAGGGCGGGGTGTAGGCCACCCGCAGCCCGAGGGCGAGGCGGATGCCCAGGAAGAGGAAGAAGACGTTGAGGAACGCCCACGCCGCGGTCACGTGCGGCGAAGCCTCCTCCTTGCGTCGCTCCCAGAGCCGGAGATCTCCCGAGAGCACGACGAGAGCCCCGATCACCATGAGGTAGAGCGTGAGCACGGTGAGGAGGACGGCGCTCTGCCGGCCCTGGTCCTCACGGCTCACCGCGAGGAGGATGCCGGCGTCCGGAGCGCGGCCGCCCTGCGTGAGCGCCGGCAACGGATGGACCGTGCCGTAGGGGATGGTGGCCGCCGTGTGGGCGCCCACGATGCGCACACCGCTACCGTTCGACTCCAGGCGCGCGAGCACGGCGTAGCGGGCGGTGTCGAGGCCGAAGCCGCTCAGGTCGAAGTGCGGCTGAGGCGGTGGCAGCGGGCGGGTCGAGATCACGGCACAGCGGTCGGCGGTGCTTCCGCACGCCTCGGTGGACGGGAGTGCCCACCCCGAGGGTCGCGGCCGGCGCACGAAGGTGATCGCCACCGGGGCGGCCACCCGGGACACGCCGGGAACGAGGTCGACGCCGAACGCCCAGGTCTTCCCGCGCGAGGTGACCCACAGGGTGTCCCCGGGGGAGAGCACCGCGCCCGTTCCCTCGGCCCAGGCGTCGCCATCCGCCCGCGACACGATACGGTACGAGGGAAGCCTCAGGCGCAGCCGTCCGAGCGAGCGTCCACGGCCGGTGCGGGTGAGCACCAGGTCCGCGGCCCGCTCAGGGTCGGGAAGCGTGTCCCAATCCAGCTCCGCCAGAGGGATCCCGCGGGACAGGCCGCTGGACAGCCTCCGGTCGAGGAGGGGGTCGGCCACCGACAGATCGGCGGTGCCCGGGCCCCACGCGAGGGCGCCGCGCAGCCCTTGCGGGACGAGCCGGAGCTCGAGGCCCGCCTCGCCCTCCCCTCCCGTCGGGACGGGTGGCGTGCCTCCGCCGAGGCGCGCGCCCAATGCGGGCACCGTGCCGGCGGCGCGCGGCGGCCACCAGCCCGAGGGGGCGCGCACGCGCAGCATGTCCACCTGATAGGGGCGGACGACCACGAAGCGGGTGGCATCGAGCCGGCGCACGTCGACCGACCAGCGATCGAAGTCCGTGAGCGCGCCCTCGAGCCGCACGTCCAGGTCGCGTCGGCCCACGCCGACCCGGATGGGCTCGGTCTCGGGCGCGAAGTACACACCCCGGACCTCCAGCCGCTCACTCCGCTGGCGGTGGGCCTCCACCTGGAAGAGGTAGAGATCGAAGCATGCCGTCCCGGTCAGCACCAGGAGGGTGACGCCGAACCAGGAGAGGTTCAGCGCGCGACGCACCGCCGGAAGGGACAGGATGCCCAGCAGGGCGAGGAGCGCGAAGACCCAGAGCGAGAACCACGGCCAGCTCGGGCGCACCCTCGCCAGGTACACCAACGTGATCGCGACCACCACGGTCCCGATCCAGAACGCCCTGGGGAGGCTCCGACCTCCACCCTCCGCCGCGCCGCCCTCCCGTGCGTCCATCCCCGCCTCCCTTCTCCACGGGACGGGAACGCCGCCGATTGCGTCGGGGGGGCGCGCCTCCGTCCCTCGTGGTGGCGCCCCCCGCGCGACGTGGCGCGGTCGGGGGGCTGAGTGGCCCTACGGACGGGCGCCCGGCGTCGTTTCCACGATCACTTCCGCTTGAAGCGATCCGCCCGGGAGAGCATGCGCTCGACGCCACCCTCGTCGAGGAACCGGCGAGCGTCCCCGTCGCCGAGAAGCGTCGCCTTCCAGAAGGCGACCGTGGCGGCCGCCACGACCTCGTCGATGTGCTCGCCGGCGTCGTCCGTTCCCCGGCGTCCGCCGGCGGCGCCGCGCCTGGGGAAACGCCGCGCCCCTGCATCCTCGACCCCGCCGCCGCCGCTCAGGTCGGCGTGCGTGGCGCCGTCGAAGACGAGGAGGTACTTGTCTCCCGCCGGCATGGAGCGGTAGGGGAGCTCGCGGTCCCCGGCGGTGACGTCGGGGACCATCGCCGACTCGTCCTCGGTGCCCGTGATCGAGAAGAACGGCATCGTGATCGACGCGAAGGCGGCGCGCACCGCCTCGTCGCCCCCACGCGGTGGGCCGGGACTGAACGCGACCGCGGCGCGGACCCTCGGATCCCGAAGCCCTCGCTGCCCGACGCCGGGGAAGGTCTGACCCGCCACGGCCTGTGTCGTATGCGCGCCGAAGCTGTGTCCCGACATCCCGACGCGGTCGAGGTCGACGCGGCCGAGGTCGCAGCGCCCCTCCGCCCCGCGCCGCCCCAGCTCGTCGAGCACGAAGCCAACGTCGTCGGCCCGCGCCCGGAGCTGCTCGCCGGTCATCGCGGCGCGCATCGCCGCCAGACGGGCCGCCACGCCCTTCTCGTTCTGCCAGATCGACGCGTCGCTGCCAGGGTGCTGCACGTGCACCACGGCGAAGCCGTTCTCCGACCACGCCTCACCCCAGGTCGTGCCGGCGTCGACGGACCCACCCAGGCCGTGCGAGAAGAGGATCACCGGGACCTTCCCGTCACCGTCGGGGATGCGGATACGGACGGGGATGTCGCGCCCCCGAGCCGCGTCCCGCCACACGGCGTCGCACACCGTCGCCGAACCCGCCTCGCTCGACGCCGCGGACGCGGCTCCCGCCGCCGCGCACCCCGCGGCCACCATGCCCAGCAGGATCGCCCCGAACCGTGCGGGTCGCTCGTCCCTGCGCTTCATGACGACCTCCTCGATGGCGATGGGGACGGATCCCCCGTCCCTCGTCGCGCCTACCGACGCGCCGTCGGGGCCGCGCGTTAAAGGACATCGACTCCGGACTGGCTCATCGCGCTCCGGAGCCCGAGACTGTCGGAGGCAGAACGGCGCGTGGCATCGTGCGGCGGCCGTCACCGTGGGAGGCACTCCGATGCTCCTGGAACAGCTGAGGGCGCGCGCGCTCTCCATCCCCTGGTGGGGCTGGCTGGCGGGTGCGATCGGCCTCGCGTCGCCGTGGTTGGTCATGGGGCGCCCCCGCGAGGGCTTCCTCGACCCGAGGCTTCCGGAGCTCATGGCCGACGATGCGGCCCCGCCGCCGATCCCCGCGTCCAGCGTGGCGGCCGGTATCCGGATTCCGCTCGACCGCTTGATCGACCTCCTCGAAGACGCGGTACCGACCGAGTACGGCGACCTCTCCCAGCGGGAGAGCCTGCCGGGCAACGACCGGACGCATCTGGCCTACCATCTCGCGCGCGGCCCGTTCGACGCCACCCTCGACGGCACCACCGCGACGGTCCGGACCACGATCGAGTACGGCGTGCGCCTCTGGTACGACCCACCGGTGCTGCCCGAGGTGAGCGGATCCTGCGGTACGGACGACGGCCCGGGGCCGCGCCTCGCCGTGACGCTGCGCGCGCCTGTGGCGATCGACGACCGCTGGCGCCTGCGGACGCGCGCCCGCGTCGCGGACATCGGTCCGGCGTCGGACGCGGACCGCGACCGATGCACCGTCACCTTCCTCGACTTCGACGTCACCGGCCGGATCGTGGACGCCGCGCGGCGGTTCCTGGAGGCGCACGTGGCCGACATCGACACGCTGGCCGCGGAGGCGGACCTGCGCTCGAGCTTCGTGGGGTGGTGGCGCACGCTCCAGGAGCCGATCCATCTCACCGATTCCCTCTGGCTCGTCATGCAGCCCGAGGCGGTGCGGCGCGGACCGATGCATGGGGAGGGGGACTCGGTGGCCATGGACCTCGCCCTGCGCGCCCGCCCGACCATCTCGTACGGACCCCGTCCGGAGGTGGCCCATCGCGAGCTGCCGCCCCTGGACACCGGATCGGTGGCGGAAGGCCTCGACCTGCTCGTGGAGGCGCGGGCCGAGTACGGCGCGGCCAGCGACTTCCTGACGGAGGAGCTGGGCGGGAACGAGATGGAGCACGAAGGCCGACGCGTCCGCCTCGACTCCCTGCGCGTGTTCGGGATCGGCGGCGGGCGGCTCGCGGTGGAGCTGCACGTGTCCGGAGACGTCGAGGGGCGCCTCTACCTCGTGGGCACGCCGGTGATCGACCGGGCCACGGCGCGCATCTCGGTGCCCGACCTCGACTTCGATCTGGCGACGCGCAACGTGGTCGTGGCCACCGCGGCGTGGTTGCGCGCGGACGAGCTTCGCGACCTTCTCCGCGAGCGGGCGAGCTGGCCCGCCGCCCCGGCGGTGCGCTTCATCTCGGGATGGCTGGACCAGGGGTTGAACCGCGACCTCTCCGACGATCTGCAGGTGCGGGGGACCGTCGACTCGGTGAACATCCTCGGCGTGCGCGCGACGCGCACGGCGCTCCTGGTGCGGGTCGGCGCGCGGGGGACGGCCCAGTTGATCGTGAAGGGCGAAGGCGGGTCCTGACCCCAGGCGTCCGGGGCGCCTGATGCTCTGGCGCGGAGGGGGCGTTCCCCTTCTCTTGGAGCGCCATGTCCGTCGTCCACAGACCCTCCCCGACCCTCCTGGCGGGCGGCGCGCTGATCGCAGCGTCGCTGCTCGCGACCGGGTTGCGTGCCCAGGACGCCGCCGTTTCCGCCGGGCCGGCCGGTGCGCTCGCCGTGGGGGTAGGGGCGCCCGTGGCGGGGGGCGTGCGGGATCTCACCCGGCTCGACGGCCCGATCACGCTGGACGGGATTCCGGACGAGGAGGCGTGGCAGCGCGTCGAGGCGCTCCCGCTCACGATGTACGAGCCCTCGTTCCGGGGCACGAGCGAGCGTCGCATCGAGCTCCGTGTGGGCTACGACGACGATGCCCTCTACGTGGCCGCCCGGTTCTTCCACGCCAGCCCGGACGAGATCCGCGCCTTCTCCCTGACGCGCGACCGGTGGAGCGGAGACGACGGCTTCGGGATCCTCCTCGACACGTTCAACGACGACGAGAACGCGGTGCGCTTCGTGGGGCTGCCCCTGGGCACCCGCATGGACATGAGCATCGCGGGCGACGGGCAGGGTGGGGACGGCGGGGGACGCGGCCAGGGCGGAGGTCCGCGCGGCATGTCCTGGAACACGTTCTGGGACCTGAAGACGCGGATCACGGCCGAGGGGTGGTTCGGCGAGATGCGCATCCCCTTCTCCAGCCTGCGCTTCCAGGCGGCCCCCGACGGATCCGTCGTGATGGGGATGATGGCGTACGCCTACGAGCCCGCGAAGGGGGACCGGTGGACCTTTCCCGCCATCCCGCCGAGCGCTCCGTACACGCAGGTGTCCGCCTTCCAGGACGTCCGCTTGCAGGGCGTGACGCCGCGCAACCCCGTCTACGTCACGCCCTACGTGCTCACCGCCCGGGACCGCTCGGCGGAGCTCGCCACGGCGGGTGACCGCTACCTGACCGCGTCCGACAACGCCTTCGAGCTCGGCGGCGACGTCAAGATCAACCCGACGCCGAACCTCACCCTCGACCTGACCGTCAACACCGACTTCGCGGCCGTCGAGGCCGACCAGCAACAGGTGAACCTGACGCGCTTCTCGCTCTTCTTCGACGAGAAGCGCCCGTTCTTCCAGGAGCGGGCCGGCATCTTCGGCTTCGACACGGGTGCCGAGCGGGGCACGCTCTTCTACACCCGGCGCATCGGGCTCTCGGAGGAGGGCGCGCCGATCCGCATCCTGGGCGGCGCGCGCCTGGTGGGACGGGCCGGCGGGTGGGACCTGGGCTTCATCGAGATGCAGACCGCCAAGGCACCGGAGACGGTCGACGAGATCGCCACGCCCTCGGAGAACTTCGGGGTGCTCCGCCTGCGCCGGCGGGTCCTGAACGCCAACTCGTTCGTGGGTGGGATGGCCACCTCGCGGATCGGCGGCGGCGGCGCGTACAACGTGACCTACGGGGTCGACACGCAGCTCCGCCTGGTCGGCGACGAGTACCTCACCATGAAGTGGCTGCAGACGGTCCAGGGCGGCGACGAGGCCCGCGACGGCGTGCCGCACGGCCTGGACGCCGGCCGTGTCGTGCTGGACTGGACCCGGCGCCGGCAGCAGGGCTTCAGCTACCAGAACGCCTTCACCTGGTCGGGCGCGGGCTACGAGCCGGGCTTGGGCTTCGAGCTGCGCCAGGACTTCACGCGCGCGCAGAGCGACTGGAACTACCAGTGGTATCCTGGCGAGGACTCGTCCTTCCGCAGGATCTGGCTGGGGCTGAAGAGCAACCTGTGGATGCGCAACGCGGACCACCGCGTGGACACGGGACAGCTCGAGCCGTTCCTCACCTTCGAGACCAAACCGGGCACGTCCCTCACGCTGACCGCCCGGACGACGTACGAGGACGTTCCCGAGGCGTTCACCCTCTCGGACCAGACCGAGATCCCGGTCGGCAGCTACCGCGCCACCGAGGGCGCCGTGGAGTTCCGCGCGCCGAGGGGGTGGCCCGTCCGGCCCAACCTGACGGTCACGGTCGGACAGCTCTACGACGGGCGTCGCGTCGGGACGGAGTCCTCGCTGAACTGGGCCGTGAACCAGCATCTGGAGCTGATCGGCGGCTGGACCTGGAACCGCATCCGCTTCGCGGAGCGGGGCGAGGCGTTCGACGCGAACCTGCTGCGCCTGCAGGCCCGGGCCGCGTGGAACACGCACCTGTCCGTCGACACCTTCGTCCAGTACAACTCGCTCACCGATCAGGTCAGCACGAACGCCCGCCTCCGCTACGACTTCCGCGAGGGGCAGGACCTGTGGCTGGTCTGGAACGAAGGGCTGAACGTCCAGCGCGACGTCGTGGGTCTGCCCCGCCTGCCCCTGTCGGAGGCGCGCACCCTGACGATGAAGTACACGCACACGCTCGTCTTCTGATTTGCCTCGGCGCGCGGTCGCGCCGGTCGATGTCGATATCGGAGTGACGCAATCGGTGTCGCTTCTTCGCATAGCGGAACGAGGTCCCGGCGACGCCGGGCGGGTGCGTACGGGGAGAGCGGATCACGGCTCTCCACAGACCGGTTGGAGGTCCTGTGCTGAAAGGTCTCAAGCGCGCGCTCGGCGCCGCCGCCGCTGAGGAGTACTACGAACACGGGCTCCTGGAGCTGGACCAGGGCCGGCGGCAGGAGGCGGTCCAGGCGTTCGAGCAGGCCGCGAAGAAGGCGGGGGACGAGGGGAAGTCCCAGCTGGCGAGCCGCGCCCGCGCGAGCGCCGTGCTGCACCAGTTCATCGACGGCGGCGACCTGTCGCGTCTCAAGGCGCTGCGCGGCCACCTCGAGCCCGCGGGCTGGGTGGAGCGTCCGGGTGACCGCTCCGACCGGGTGCCGGCCGATCAGCTCATCGCCGAGATCGACGGCCGCCTCGCGGCGGCCGAGGCGACGGGCAGCGCGCCCTCCGAGCTGGCCGACGTGCACAAGGCGGCGGCCGACGCCTTCGAGCGCTGCCCCGACCACCGCCTGGTGACCTACCCCCACCACCACCAGGGCGACCGACACGTGCAGACCGGTCGGGGTCGCCACCTCTTCCACACCGGCATGATGTACTACCACGCCGCCGAGGCGCTGCTGGACCGCGATCCGGAGGGTGCCGGCAAGATGTTCGGCCGGGCCATCGCGTCGTTCGCAGGCTGCGAGGACGAGGAATGGCAGGAGGACGCGGCGTCGCGCCTCAAGCGGATCCAGACGCGCCGGACGTGCTGGGTCTGCCAACGCGAGTTCCCGGGGGAGGGTGACTACTACCTGACCGTGCCGGCTTCGGTGACCCCCTTCGTGAAGTCCGAGGCGGCCCGCAACGGCCAGGATGCGTCGTCGATCGACGTCGACCGGCGGCGAGTGGTGCTCTGCAGGGTGTGTCGCTCGCTCATCGACATCCGGCTCGAGAGCCATGTGCGCGCGAAGGTCGAGGAGTTGCAGGCGTGGACGAAGTCGCTCGTCGAGCGGTCGATGGTCGACATCCTGTCGAAGGTGGCCGAGCGATGAGCGGGGCGGCCGCGGAGATCCGCTGTCCGTCCTGCGGCGGCGCGCAGGAGTTGCAGGAGAGCGAGCAGTACGAGTGCCGCTTCTGTCTCACCCCCTTCACCTTCAGGCACGCACGGGACGAGGAGGAGCGGCTCTTCCACGAGATCCGCTCGTGGGTCGAGCAGCGCGTCGGCGGCACGGACGCGGTCGGCGGCGGCACCGGCATCGACGCGTCCAGCCGCGCCTATCTCTTCAGGAAGAACCTCCTTCCCTCGCTGCAGATGGCGCACGACCGCGCGATCGAGTCGACGCATGGATTCCAGCGCTTTCCCCTGCTCCCGCCCGTGGGCACGAAAGAGGTGCGGGACGGCAACCCGCTTCTGCAGAAGCGGACCGAGATCCAGACGCTGAAGGATCTGCGGGCGCGGCTGGCGAGCCCCGACGTCGGCACGTTCGTGGTCACCGACGAGGACCGGACGGCGATCCGCCGCATGGATGTGGAGCTGCAGGAGATCCAGGGACTCTCCAACGTGGTGTATGCCGGCAGCGAGCGGACGGCACGCGGGTTCGCCGCGGCGCGCAGCGGCCTCGAGGTCCTCCTCGAGGAGACCGATCCGCTGCCCGTGGTCGCCGCACGTTACCGTGCGCTGGCCGACCTCGCCGGGCTGCTGGAGCGGGCGTTCGGCTCCGATGCGCCCTCGGGTGCGGCGCTCGCCCCGGAGGCGGCACGCATCGCCGACACGCTGAGGGACGTCGCCCACCAGCTGGAGGACGACACGGTCGTCGACGTCGAGAGCTCGCTCGCGGCCGTGGCGGCACGCAAGGAGGCGGATCACGCCGACCAGATCGCGCGTTGGCTGCGCAGCTTCGACGCGATCGTGCGTCGGGTCGACCTCGGCTTCCCGACGTTCCTGCAGGACGCGCTCGCGATCCTCGAAGGTCAGGGGGCCGAGGCGGACGGCGCGGGCCTCATCGAGAGCTGGGCGGAGATCCAGCGCTCCGTACGCGGCGAGGTGCCCGTGCTCGCCCACGAGGCGTTCGACTGGGCGCGGCCGCTCGGCGAGCGGGAGCGGGGCGGCAAGTGGCTGAGCGCCATCGGGCTCGGCTTCCTGGGACTCACCGAGGAGGTCGGGAACACCGAGGACTTCTTCATCCCCTTCTGGCTCGTGGACGCCGGCGGCAAGCGCTGGATGGTCGACGCCTGCCGGGTCACGTCGAGCTCGGTATTCGAGCTGGACGGGCGGTGGGAGGACGTGGGCCGGCGGCTGGGCTCGCCGGTGGCGCTGCTACGGCCGCTCAACGTGGCGATGCCGATCGTGACGGCACGCGGGGCGAAGCAGGCCGTGGCGTCCGCCCTCCAGCAGGCAGGCCGGCACAACCCGGAGATCGCGGAGCCGCGCCTCGCCCTGCTGCCCGGCACGCACATCGAATACCGGAAGAAGGGACGCAGCCAGCGACAGCGGCTGAGCTGCCTCGACGATCGACTCTCGCTGGAGCACGAAGTGCTGGACCGGCTGTCCGTGGGCCGCCGCCTGCAGGAGCGCTTCCAGTGACCCTCTCTCCCTCCCCCCTCGACAGGTTGGACGAAGCATGGTGCTAGGAGCCCTCAGCAGCATCGGCATCTCGCTCGAGAAGGACGCCTCCAGGCTCACGACGCGCGCGGGCTACAAGCCGATCGGGTGGCCCCCGGGCGCGCAGGCCGGATCGCTGATCTACCGGCTACCGACCGACCCGACCGAGCGCGCCAGCCTGTTCGCCAAGGAGCAGCGCATCCTCGTGAGCGAGGGCGAGATCGCCGTCGTCATCAAGGACGGCAGCCTCCTCGGCACGATGGATCCCGGGACCTACCGCACCGAGAAGCAGCGGGTGCTCGGCAACGTCGACGTGATCTGGATGAAGACCGGCCCGCGGCTGATCCGCTGGGGTGTCGGCAACGTCATGTCGCGCGACGGTATCCAGGTCGGCGCGAACGGCACGGTCACGGTGAAGATCGCGGACGGTGCGCGCTTCAACGCCCAGGTGGTGCAGGGCCAGCTGACGCTCCCCGACAGCGAGCTCCAGCGCCTGTTGATGCCGGGCGTGCAGGGCATCCTGCGCTCGATGCTGGGCGCGACCGAGGCGCTGGCGCTCATGACCGAGCGGGACGCCTTCATCGAGTCCATCGCGAAGGGCCTCGGCGAGAACCTGGAGGGACTCGGCCTGGCGCTGGGTGCCTTCGAGGTGGCCGAGTTCAACCTTCCGGCCGAGTTCAAGGACGCGGTGGCGAGCGCGACGCTGGCCACCGCGCGCGGGAAGGGCGAAGTGGTTCAGGCCGAGGTCGAGCTGCAGAAGCGGGTGCTCGAGGCGCAGGGCGAGGCGGCGGCGATGCTCATGGCCGGCGACGCGCGCGCCAAGGTGTTCGCGCAGCTGCGCGCCGCGGGGATCGATCCCATGAGCGTGGAGGCCATGGACGCCCTGAAGAAGTACGCGGAGACGCCGTCGGTGGGTGGTATCATGGGAGCCGACACCGCGAAGGCCGGGCTGATCGCATCGATCACGACGGCCGCGATCCGCGCCAATCAGGCGGCGCATGAGGCCGCCCAGGACGCTGCCCGCACCCCCGCCCCCTCCGACCCCTTCGTCGGCTCGCTCGGCATCGAGGCGCACACGTCCGCGGCCAGCCTCGACGTGCCCCCACCGGCAGCCGCCGAGCGTGACGGGGCGGGGAACGGTTCGTCGCTCGCCTCCCTCACGAGCCAGCTCGACAAGCTCACCGAGCGGTTGGCCGACGGGGAGATCAGCGAGGCGCTGTACATGAAGCTCTCCGAGCGGCTCGAGCAGCGCATCGCCGCGCTGGGCGAGTCCGGGGGCGAGTGACATGACGCCGGAGACGCTCACTCCGTTGGCCGCGTTGGTCCCGCTGGGCATCAGCCCCTTTCTCGCGCTCGGGCTCTTCGGCGCCGCGGCGTACTTCCTCGGCTTCGCCCTCCCCGCCACGCTCGTCGTGCTCGCCAACCCGGTGATCTGGGCGGGGCTGCTGGTGCTCGCGGTCCTCCTCAAAGGGGGAAGGAGCTTCAAGCTCACGAAGCCGCTCGCCGAGATGGCCGGCACCAGCGAGTCGCTCGTGGGATTCGTCACCTTCGCGCTGATGTTCCTGGGCGAGGGCGTGGCGGCCGCCCCGATCCCCGTCGGGGTCCAGGAGGCGTCCGTCCTCGGCACGGCGGCGCTCGCCGTGGCCGCGCTCTCGGGGCTGGTGGCGGTCACGGTCGTGCGCATGGGCTTCGACCTCCTCACGTGGCTGTCGCCCATCCCGCTCATCGACGCCGCGCTGCAGCTGGTGAAGCTGGTGGTCACGGCCGTGCTCGTCGCCGTCGCCGTGTTTCTCCCGGCGCTCGCCGTGCCGGTGAATGCGGCGCTGCTCGTCGGCGTGGTGCTCGCGGCGCGTTGGCTGCTGCGCGTTTCGCGCTTCGTGTGGGCGGTGGTCTTCGATCGCGCCGTGGGGACGTTCAGCCCCTCGACCGTGGCGGTGGAGGAGGGTCGGGTCGGGCCGATCCCGGCATGGGCCGTCACCTCCGAGGGGGGCTTCCGGCGCTTCACGGCTTCGTCGATCCGGTGGTCCCCCGAGACGGGATGGACGGGGAGCCCCTCCCGGGACTGGACGGGCGACATCGACCTCGGCGCCTCGGGCGAGACGAGCTTCGCGCGCGGGCTTCTCGGCACGACGCTCTTCACCCCGCGCGGCCGCTTCTTCCTCACGGCCCGCTGGGGCCCCGCCGTCGATGCCGTGTCGGCGTCGACGGGCACGCCGCTGCGAGGCGCGCGGGCTGCGCCGGTGATGCGCATGAAGACGATCTGAGGCGACGCCCTCGGACGCGGGGGTTTCGCTCGTTCGCACCTCTGCCCAGAATCTGATATATCTGAGGCTCGGACATCCGGAAATGGTCGTCCACAGGACCCCAAGGGAGAGTTCCATGCGCGGAAAGCCGAGTGCGCTGCGGGCCGCCGCCGTCGTCGCTTCCTTCGCCCTCACGACCCTCCCCGGCGCGCTCGACGCGCAGGGCCCGGGCCGGGGTCCCGCCGGCCCACGACCGCAGCCGGCACCACCCCTCTCCTTCGAGTACCTGGGGCCGCAGAGCGCGGGGCGCTTCGCCTCGATCGCCGGCATCCCGGGCGACAGCGCGACGTTCTACGCGGGCGCCGCGTCCGGTGGCGTGTGGAAGACCACGGACGGGGGCCAGACCTTCGAGCCGGTCTTCGACGACCAGGACGCGCAGGCCATCGGCGCGCTCGCCGTGGCGCCCTCGAATCCCGAGGTGGTGTGGGCGGGCACCGGCGAGGCGTGGGCGATCCGTGACGCCGACGTCATGGGCAACGGCGTCTATCGCTCGACGGACGGCGGCGCGACGTGGACGAACATGGGGCTCGAGCAGACGGGGAGGATCGGACGGATCATGATCCATCCCACCAACCCCGACCTGGTGTACGTATGCGCGTTGGGCCGCACCACCGGGCCGCAGCAGGAGCGCGGCGTGTACCGCACGACGGACGGCGGTACCACCTGGAAGCGCGTGCTCTTCGTGAACGAGGACACGGGCTGCTCCGGGCTCGACATGGATCCGAACGACCCCAACGTGCTGTTCGCGGGCACGTGGGAGGTCGTGATGCACACGTGGGCGATGTTCAGCGGCGGAGAGGGGAGCGGCGTCTACGTGACCCGTGACGGCGGCGACCACTGGAACCGCATCGAGGACGCCGGGCTTCCGCACGCGCCGGTCGGGAAGATCGACGTGGCCGTGGCGCCTTCGGACTCGCGGCGCGTCTACGCGCTCATCCAGACGGCCGACCAGGGCTCCGTCTGGCGCTCCGACGACGGAGGCCGGAGCTGGGGCGTGTCGAGCTGGGACCGCACGCTCATCGGGCGGGCCGGCTACTACATCCGTATCGAGGTGAACCCGGCCAACGCGGACGAGGTGCTCGTCGCGAACAGCTCCTTCCACCGCTCGACGGACGGTGGCCGCACGTTCCCGATCACGGATCGCGGGTGCGGCGACTGCCACGACATCTGGATGGACCCGAGCGATCCGGATCGCTGGATGGTGACGGGCGACGGTGGCGCATCGTTCACGCTCGACCACGGGGACAGCTTCAACCGCTTCTCGCTCCCCATCGGCCAGATGTACCACGTGACCGTGGACGACCGCGTGCCCTACTGGGTGTACAGCAACCGCCAGGACGACGGTACGATGCGCGGTCCGAGCGACAGCCCGGTCCGCGTCGACAACGTGCCCTCGTACCGCCCCGAGGGCGCCGGCCGGGGCCGGTTCGGCTTCGGACCGTCCACGCCCTGGCAAGGCGGGCTCGGCGGCTGCGAGTCCGGCTTCACGCTTCCGCTGCACGGCGATCCCGACATCATCTGGGCGTCCTGCTACGGCAACACCGTGACGCGCTTCGACGACGCGGTCGGCGTGGCCCGCTCGGTGTCCCCATGGATCCACACGCTCGACTCGCCGCCCACGGACACGAAGTACCGGTGTCACTGGACGCCGCCGCTCGCCATCGACCCGTTCGACGACGAGACCGTCTACTACGGCTGCCAGGTCGTGTTCAAGACCTCGGACCGGGGCCAGAGCTGGGACGTGATCAGCCCCGACCTGTCCACGCAGGACCCTTCGCGGATCGCCTTCTCGGGCGGGATCATCGGCGACAACCTGGGCCAGTTCTACGGGGAGGTGGTGTTCGCGATCGCGCCCTCCACCCTCACGCGCGGCCTCATCTGGGCCGGTACGAACGACGGGCAGATCTGGTACACGAGGGACGGTGGCGGGGCCTGGACGAACGTGACCGCCAACGTGAAGGGCATGCCCGCCTGGGGGACGGTGCGGAAGATCCAGCCGTCGACCTTCGATCCGGCCACCGCGTACGTGGCGGTGGACTACCACATGATGGACGACCGCGACCCCTTCATCTACAAGACCACCGACTACGGACAGACGTGGACGCGCGTCGACGGCGACCTGCCGCGCGGCGGGCCGCTCGACTACGTGATGGCGGTCACGGAGAACCCCAACCGGAGGGGGATGCTCTTCGCGGGCACGGGGAAGGGCTTCTACATGTCGACGGACGACGGCGCGCACTGGACGCGCCTGAGGGCGGGGCTGCCGGCCGCGCCGGTGACCTGGGTGGTGGTGGAGCCGCGCTACCACGACGTGGTGGTGTCGACGTACGGACGGGGGCTGTTCGTCCTGCGGGACATCACGCGCCTCGAGCAGAGCGACCAGGTGGCCGCGGGCGCGGCCGTGCAGCTCTACGAGCCGCCGACGGTGTTCCGCGAGGCCCGCGGCGGCCGCGCGAGCTTCCTCTACCGGGTCGCAGCCGGAAAGGCCGGATCGGCCACGTTGGAGATCGTGGACGCCGGTGGCTCCCCGATCCGGACGCAGGAGCTCCAGGCCGTCGAGGGGCTCAACCGGGCTGCGTGGGACCTGCTCTACGACGGGCCCGACCAGCCCGCGCTACGGACCACGCCACCGGACAACCCGCACATCTGGGAGGAGCCCCGCTTCGATGATCGCGACACCCGTCCGATCGTGCACTGGGGCATCCAGGGCCCCCAGACGCGCGGGCCCATCGCGGCACCCGGCGTCTACACGGCGCGCCTCACCCTGGGCAACCAGGTGGTGGAGCGGCCCTTCGAGGTCGTGAAGAATCCGTACCTGGAAGCGCCCACGGCCGACCTTGTGGCTTCGACGGCCACGCAGGTCCGCATCCGCGACGACCTTGACCGCACCGTCGACCTGGTGAACCGACTGGAGGTGATGCGCAAGCAGATCGAAGATGGACTGCGCGTGCACGACGGCGATCGTTCGCTCACCGCGCCGCTCGCCGACCTCGACGACACGCTGTTGGACGTGGAGCTCCGGCTCCTCTCCCGCACCGAGATGCACAGCGACGACAAGTGGTATGTCGAGGCCTACGGCGTCTATCTCAACCTCGTCTGGCTGTCGGGGGAGGTGGGCCTCGGGGCGGGCGACGTGGCCGGTGGCGCCGACCATCGGCCGACCAACGCGTCGCTCGAGGTGCTCGACATGATCGAGGGCCGACTGAACGACGCGGAGCACGCCTTCCAGGAGGCGCTCGACCAGGACGTGGCGGCGTTCAACCGACGGATGGCGGGGAAGCTCGAGGCGATCACGGATCCCGGAGCGACGAAGACGGTGTCGTAGGCGGGTGGCCGCGGCGCACGGGCCGGATCTTTCGTGCGCGCGCGGCCTATCCTACCGGTCCTACCGGGTTGTCGTCCCGCCACGCGGAGGTAGCTTCATGTCGCCGATGTCCCGAGCCCTCACGGGCCCGAACCTCACGTTCGACGTCGCCGGTCAGATCGAGGAGCTCCGTCACGACGAGAACTACGCGCGCACGGGGCGGGTGGGCCGTACCCTGGTGAAGGCCGGCGCGATGCGACTCACGCTCGTCGTGCTGGCCAAGGGCGTGGAGGTCGGCACCCACCAGGCCGAAAGCCCGATGACGCTGCAGCCGGTGCGGGGGCGCCTGCGCTACCGGATCGGCGACGAGCACTTCGAGATCGGACAGGGGGAGGTGCTCTTCTTCGGGCCGGGCCACGCGCAGGACATCCGCGCGCTCGACGAGACCGCGCTTCTCCTGACGATCACCGGAGCGGAGGGAGAAGGCGACTGACCCCCGCGCACGGGTTCCCATGCCTCTCCTGATCGCGCTCGCGCAGGCGGACTCGATCGCCGCGCCGCCCTTCTGGCTGCCCGCCGGGCTGACGGGCGCCTACGCGCACCTCGCCACGCACCCCCTCGTCCTCGCGGCGGTCATCGTCGCGGCGGGGATTCTGCTGGCCGTCGCGGCGCGCTCCGTGATCCTCTTCGCGGGCGGGAAGATCACGAGCCACACGAGGACCGAGCTGGACGACCAGCTCTTCCGCCTGGCGGCGGGCGTGGTGGCGCTCGTCATCGGCTACCTCGCCGTGGTCGCGGCGATCGAGGCGCTCCCGTTCGGCGAGGCATCGACGCGCATCGTGGTGCGGATCCTCGTGAGCTTCCTCGTCCTCCAGCTCATGCGCGCGGGGCTGCGCGCCGTGCATATCGCGCTGGAAGGGCTGAGTCGGATCCGCGACCGCTTCGCCATCGTCGAGGAGCGCACGGTTCCCCTCTTCGACCTGGGCCTGACGATCCTGGTGGTCGGCGTGGCGGGCTACGCGCTCCTCCAGGTCTGGAACATCAACCCCGCGGCCTGGTTGGCCTCCGCGGGCGTGGTCGGCATCGCGGTCGGCTTCGCGGCGCGCGACTCGCTCGCCAACCTCTTCGCGGGCTTCTTCATCATCGCGGACGCCCCCTATCAGGTGGCCGACTACGTGGTGCTCGACTCGGGCGAGCGGGGCGAGGTCACGCGGGTCGGGATCCGCTCCACGCGTCTGCTCACCCGCGACGACGTGGAGATCATCATCCCCAACTCGGTGATGGCCGGCACGAAGATCATCAACGAGTCGGGCGGTCGATGGGTGAAGTTCCGCATCCGCGTCAAGGTGGGCGTCGCCTACGGTTCGGACGTGGACGCGGTCGTCGAGCTGCTCGAGGAGGTGGCGCGCGCGAACGACGCCGTGTGCCGGGACCCCGAGCCGCGCGTGCGCATGCGCGGCTTCGGTGACTCCAGCCTCGACTTCGAGCTGCTCTGCTGGGTGAACCACCCCTCCGAGCGGGGGCTCGTCTCCCACCAGCTCTTCATGGCGATCTACAAGGCGCTCGCCGCCGCCGGCATCGAAATCCCCTTCCCGCAGCGGGACCTGTGGGTGCGGGAGATGCCCGAGCCGGCGGCGGGGGACGAGACTACATCCCTCCCGACGCCCGATCGATGAACCCGCCGATCTCCTCCCTCCACTTCGGCAGCACGTCCTCGCGGACGTACATCATGTGCCCCGCCTCGAAATCGACGCGCGAGATGTTGTCGCGCAGGTCGGCGGGCACGCCCAGGTGGTCCATGGTCCAGGCGGCGGCGAAGTACGGCGTGGCGAGGTCGTAGAGGCCCGTCACCAGCAGCACCTCGAGCCTGGGGTTGTTCTCCAGCGCGCTCGCCAGGTCCACCGCGACGTTGGGCGAGCTTCCCCCGAAGCCGAAGCCGCCACCGCCCCGCCGGGTCCAGTTCCACGGCTGCACGTTGCCGCTCGGCACGTACTCGCGCGTGCCGTCGTAGCCCAGCTCGGTGCGCAGGTAGGTGTTCCAGGCGGCGGCGTACGCCGAGCTGATCGCGCTCGACTGCGGATCCTGCGAAGGGTACTGCGCGAGCAGGTCGCCGGACGGGCCCTCGAAGCGAGCGTCGAGTCGTCCGAGGACCTGGCCCTCGCTGCGCTTCAGCTCCTTCTCGAACTCGGGCGCCGACACGCGCAGATCGGCGTGGTCGAGAAAGTCGCGGCTCAGGCCCGTGTACTGGTGCAGGCGGTCGAGGACGCCGTTGCGCGTGGATTCGGCGAGCGCGCTGCCGGCCAGGAGCGCGGAGGCGTAGTCGCCGACCGCGAAGGCCTCCACTTCCTTCAGGAAGGGCTCGAGCGCGGCGGGCTTGGTTCCCGGAAGCGCGTCGTGATACCACGCCACCGCCGCGTAGGACGGCAGGTTGGTGATGAAGGGGAGGTCGTCGCCCGGGCCGAAGCTGATCGTGCGGAAATCCAGCACGGCCGACACCAGGATGACGCCGTTCAGGTCGATGTTCGCGTTCTGCAGGGTGCTGGACAGCACCGCCGAGCGGGTGGTGCCGTAGCTCTCGCCGAGGATGAACTTGGGCGAGTTCCAGCGGTTGTGCTGACTGAGGAAGCGCTGGATGAACTGCGAGATCGAGCGCGCGTCCTCGTCGACGCCCCAGAAGTCGCGGCCGGGCGTGTCGCCGAGCGGATGGCTGAAGCCCGTACCGATCGGATCGATCATCACGATGTCGGTCTTGTCGAGGAGCGTGGCCTCGTTGTCCACCACCGTGTAGGGCGCCGGGCTCGCGTGCTCGACACCCGGGACGGAGACGCGCCGCGGCCCCATCACGCCCATGTGCAGCCAGAAGGACGACGAGCCCGGGCCGCCGTTGTAGGAGAAGGTGATCGGCCGGTGCGCCATGTCCTGGACGCCACTTCGCGTGTAGGCCGTGTAGTACATCTTCCCAGTCGGCTTCTGCTGGTCGTCACGCAGGATGATGCTGCCCACGACCGCGTCGTACTCGATGGCCTGCCCCCCCACGCGGACGGTGTGGTGGCTACGCCAGAATTCGGGGACGGTGTCGTTCTCGGACTCGGACGCCGGGGTCTGGCCGGCCCCCTGCTGGCGCGGGGGACCCTGCGCCTCGAGCGCGAGGGGGGTGAGCGTGAGGAGTGCGGTCAGGGCCGCGGCGGTGAGCTTCTTCATGGTTCCTTTCCTGCTCGGTTCGTTTCCACGGAGGCGGTTCCCGTCGGGGAGGAACAATGATCGGCGGATCCCCGTCGGGCAAATGCGTCGTCGACGGGTCATGGATTGCCGCTCAGCCTCTCTCCGCATACGATGCTCTCCCAACCCCTCCGGTGAGGAAAACCGTAGATGCCCGACCACGATTCTCGACTCGCCAGACGCGACTTCATCCGGAGCTCCGTCACGCTCGGAGCCGGGGCCGCCGCGCTGGGACGGTTCCCCGAGCTGGCCGCCGCCGCGCCCCGCGCGTCGCGCAGGGCCGGCATCCCCATGGTCATCACCAGCCACACGAACGAGACGGGGAAGGAGGCCATGCGGCAGGCGTGGCCGATCCTCTCCTCGGGCGGGCGGGCGATGGACGCCGTGGAGAAGGGCGCGAACGTCATCGAGGTGGACCCCGAGGACGCGAGCGTGGGCTACGGGGGCCTCCCGAACGCTGACGGCGTGGTACAGCTCGACGCCTCGTGCATGGACGGACGCACCTACAACGCCGGCTCGGTCGCGGGGATCGAGGGCATCAAGACGCCGTCCTCGGTGGCGCGCCTGGTCATGGAGCGCACGGACCACATCATGATCGTGGGCAGGGCCGCCACCGAGTTCGCGAAGTCGTTCGGCTTCGAAGAAGAGGATCTCCTGACGCCGAAGTCGCGCGAGATCTGGCTCCGTTGGCGCGAGACCCACGACGACCACGACTACTGGGGTCCCCCGGAGCACCTCCGCGGCAAGGGGAGCGGCACCGGCTCCGACCGCTTCATGCAGGGCCCCGTCGAGTACGAGCACGGAACCACGAACGTCCTGTCGGTGGATCGGAACGGCGACGTCGCCGGCATCACCACGACCAGTGGCATGTCCTGGAAGATCCCGGGGCGCATCGGCGATTCGCCGATCATCGGGGCCGGCCTGTACGTGGACAATTCGGTCGGCGCCGCGGGCGCCACGGGGCGCGGCGAGGACGTCATCAAGTCGTGCGCCTCCTACTTCATCGTCATGCGCATGCGTGACGGACGCACGCCGCAGCAGGCGTGCGAGGACGCGATCGAGATGATCGTCGGTCGATACCGCGCGATCGGAAACGACTACGTCCCCGGCGAGAAGTTCGTGGCGATCAACAAGGCCGGTGAGGTCGGCTGTGCTTCGATGGGCTACGCGCGAGGACTACCGGCGCTGAGCATCCACCACGCGGGTGGCCTCGAGGAGTACACGGGCACCGCCTTCTACGAGTCCCAGGGCTGATCGGGCCGCGAAACCCGTACGGCCCTACCGTGGCGACTCCGCAGGTGCCTCCCGCTCGCGACTGTACAGGCTCCGTCCCTGGCCGGGGTGTGCTCTCACGCAACGGCCGCGCGTCCCGGCTTCTCCGTGGAGGAGAGCGTTCGCCGCCTTCTCAGGCTCCACTGGACCGAGAAGCGGGTGTTCGAGATCCTCGTCAGCCGTATCCCGACCACACCCGAGTGGGAGGTGAAGGGCGGCCTGGCCCTGCAGCAGTGGCTCGCCGTCGAGCACGCCGACGCCCTCCGCACCCGGATCTCGGAGATGCGCGCCCCGGCGCCGCGCATGGACGAGGCGCCGGACGAGGCGCTCGAGGCGGCGCTGGCGGAGGCCGCCGCGGCCGAGGACACGCTCGAGCTCCTGGACGCCGTCCACGGCGTGCTCCTCCCCGCGCTCGCGCAGGCGTACCGGCGCTACCTCGAGGGATCGAACCCCCTCGTCGACCACCCCACCCGCCGGATCCTCCGCGCCCACCTCCCGGAGGTCGAGGATGCGATCTCGTGGGGCCGGGAGGCGCGCGCGTCCGTGGAGCCGTCGGGCTACGCCGAGCACGTGCAGGCCTACGTGCGCGCGGCCGGCGGGGTGGATGGCGCCGAGTGGGGTGGCGGGCCTCTGCCCGGGCCCAGGGCGCCGACGGCCCCTCCGCCGGACTTCCGGCCGCGGCGCGATGCGAGGTTCCGGGGCGTCCACAACTTCAACTTCCCACCCCACGTGCTCTACGCGGCGGACAACCTCGACGCCGAGGAGCGCAACCTCGCGCTCCTGTGCAAGCGACTTCTCGAGATGGACGTGCCGGAGATGATGGCGTCGTTCATCACCGAGCTCCGCGACCGGCCATGGGGGTTCTACGTCGACTACGCGCGTCAGCTCTGGGACGAGGCGCGCCACTCGATGATGGGCGAGGTGGCCCTGGAGGCGCGCGGCGTTGCCTGGCGCGAGATCCCCCTGAACGTGGGCTTCTCGCTGCGGCTGAACCTGCACGCCAGCCCACGTGAGCGGCAGCTCTTGCTCTGGGCGATCGAGCAGAGCCTCATGCCTGGGGAGACCGGCAAGCGCGCGGAGCGCGAGATCGCGCTCGAGGCGGGCGACGCGCTCTCGACCCACTTCCACGACTTCGACTGGGCGGACGAGGTGCTGCACGCCCGCATCGGGCGGAGGTGGCTCCTCGGTCCGGAAGGAGAGGGGCTGACGTTCGCGCAGGCCATGGAGGAAGGGCGGGCCGTGCACGCGAAGACGTGGCCCGCCCTGTCTCGATATCGGAGCCTGGAGGAGCAGGCCGAATGGTGGAGCGATTTCGTGCGCGCGGTGCTCGGCCGGGAGACGGGTGCCACGCCCGACCAGCTGACGGAAGATCCCACGGTCATCACGGAGTGAGGGCATGCAAGGGTACGAGCACGAGGGATTCCAGCCGCTGCGCGGTATCGCGGAAGAGCTGAACCGCGCCCTGAAGTCGAAGGGTCATGAGGCGCTCCTGGCCCTCCTGCGGACCGCGGACGTGGCGAAGCACCGCTTCACCGACCTCTTCACACGGGAGGGCGTGACCTTCCAGCAGTACAACGTGCTTCGCATCCTGCGCGACGCAGGCCCGCAGGGTCTCCCGACCCTGGAGATCGGCGACCGCATGATCGAGCGCACCCCCGGGGTGACGCGGATCGTCGACCGCCTCGTGGCCAAGGGATGGGTGGACCGTGAGCGTCTCTCCGAGGATCGGCGCAAGGTGTGGTGCCGCGTCACCGCGGAAGGGCTCGATCTCCTCACCCGTCTGGACACGCCGGTATCCGCCGCCGACCAGGACATCTTCAGCGGTCTTGCGCCGGAAGACCTCGACCAACTCATCCGCTACCTGGACATCCTGCGCGCACGCATGGGATGACGACCTTCGTCGGTCGGACGACGGCGACCGCGGTGTCACATGAGCCGTTCCACGCTCGTCTCCTGTAGGACAGAGCAAGGGAGGGGTGGGGGGATCGCCCCGGGGCGTCGCGGCAACGCCGACGGGCCGGGCGGGATCCAACGGGAGGTGAAAGAGGCGGGTCGGACCCGTCGTACATCCACTCGAAGGAACGGTCGAGGGTGACCCGCGAGGGGTGGGGAAGATGAGCATGGACGAAAGGATCCGGTTCCTGCTCCGGGCTGCGACCCGGGCAGAGGGAGAGGGAGATCGCAAGATCGCCCGCATCTTCCGTCGGATGGCCGAGGAAGCCCGTCCTCTGGACGCGAGCGAGCTCGTGCCCGAGCTGCACCTCCACCTGGGGTGGAGCGCCGAGTAGTCCTTCGGAAGGGGAAAGACGGCCCTTCGATTCGTGAGCCCGGTCACTTCGGTGGCCGGGCTCTTCTTCGTCGGGGCCTCCGCATCCGCGCGGGCGAAACCGGTCTCTCGCCGGCGGCCGTAGGGGAGGCGGTCCGGCGGCCGCGGAGGCCGTCGCGTCTCCTCGCCGCGGGGGTGGGTGGTATGTCGGGATTTCTGCAGGATCTCCGCTACGCCGGCCGGATGCTCTTCAAGCACCCTGGCGTGTCGGCCCTCGCGGCCGGGGCCCTCGCGCTCGGGATCGGCGTGACCGCGACGATGTTCAGCATCGTGTACGCGGCGCTCCTGCGCGGCCTTCCGTTCGAGGGAGGCGAGCGCGTGATGATGCTCACGCAGGCCAACCCGAGCCGGGGCATCAACCGCGCGCCCGTGCCGATCCACGACTACGTGGACTGGCGGGATCAGCAAACCTCCTTCGAGAGCCTGGAGGCCTACTACCAGGGCACGGTGAACGTGCGCTGGAGCGATCGCCCGGAGCGTTTCGACGGCGCGTTCGTCACCCCGGGCGCCTTCGCCGCGCTCGGCGTGCACCCTGTCCTGGGTCGGGAGTTCAACGAGGAGGAGTCGGCGGCGGGGGCGCCGCTGAGGGTCATCCTCTCCTGGCGGCTGTGGCAGGACCGCTTCGCGGGCGCGCCGTCCGCCGTCGGGCAGGTGCTCAAGGTGAACGGCGAGCAGGCCGAGGTGGTCGGCGTCATGCCGGAGGGCTTCCTCTTCCCCGAGCGCCAGGACATCTGGGTGTCGCTGCGCACGGACGCGCTCGCCCTGCCGCGCGGCCAGGGCCAGTGGGTCCAGGTCTACGGGCGTCTCCGGCCCGGGGTGCCCCTGGAGCGCGCCGCGACCGAGATGGCCGGGATCGCCCAGCGGCTGGCGGCGGAGTATCCGGAGACGAACGAGGGCGTCACCGCCGTCATCACCTCCTTCCAGGAGATGGCGATCGGTTCGGAGGCGCGCGGCCTCCTTCTCACCATGCTCCTGGCGGTCTCGCTCGTCCTCCTGATCGCATGCGCGAACGTGGCCAACCTCCTCCTCGCCCGTGCCGCCGTCCGCATCAAGGAGGTCGGGATCCGCACCGCGCTCGGGGCGAGCCGGTGGCGGGTGGTCTCGCAGATGGTCGCCGAGGCCCTCGCGCTCGCGCTCCTGGGCGGAGCGGTCGGCGCGGCTCTGGCGTGGCTGGGCACCACGATGTTCGCACGAGCGGTCGAATCGACGAACCCTCCGTTCTTCCTGCAGTTCAAGGTGGATGCGCCCATCCTGCTGTTCATCCTGGCCATCTCGGTGGCGGCGGCGCTCGTCGCCGGCGGCATCCCGGCGTGGAAGGCATCGCGGATGGACGTGGGCGCGATCCTCAAGGACGAGACGCGCGGCACGTCGAGCCTGCGCATCGGCCGCCTGAGCAAGGTGCTGGTGGTGGGCGAGATCGCGATGTCGATGGGGCTGCTGGTCGCGGCCGGGCTCATGACCAAGAGCATCGCGACGCTGCGCGACTTCGACTTCGGCTTCGACACGAACGAGGTGTTCACGGCCCGGCTCGGGCTCTTCGAGAGCGAGTTCCCCGACGTGGCCGCGCGCAGACGCTTCTTCGACGATCTGGAGACGCGCCTGTCCCAGGTCCCCGAGATCGGGTCCTTCGCGCTCGCCACCGCCTTGCCGGGGACGGGCGCGGGCACGCAGCGTGTCGCCATCGAGGGGGAGGAGTACACGGAGGATCGCGACTATCCGTCGGCCCGCTCCGCCCTCATCGGTCCGGGCTACTTCGAGACGGTCGGGGTCGCCCCGAGCGCCGGCCGGGCCTTCCAGCGCACGGACGACGCAGAGGCGATGCCGGTCGCGATCGTGAACGAGAGCTTCGCGCGTCGGCACTTCCCCGGCGGGTCGCCCCTCGGAAGGCGTGTGCGCGCCGGCACGTCCCCCGACGAGCCCTGGCGGACGGTCGTCGGTGTGGTGCCCGATCTCTGGATGCAGGGCGCCGGCAACCCGGGCGAGGAGCCGGACGCCTTCTACACGCCGCTGGCGCAGGGCGACCTCCGCTTCGTGAGCATCCTCGCCCGCGGGCCGGCGGATCCGATGTCGCTGACCTCGTCGGTGCGCGACGCCGTGGCCGCGGTGCACGCCGACACGCCGATCTACTACGTGGACACGCTGGCGGGACGCATCGCCGAGAACACCTGGGTCTACAACGTCTTCGGAGCGCTCTTCATGGTGTTCGGCGCGGTGGCGCTCTTCCTCGCGTCGATCGGCCTCTACGGCGTCATGGCCTTCAGCGTGAGCCGACGCACGCCGGAGGTCGGGATCCGCATGGCGCTGGGCGCGGAGGCCGGCCAGGTCCTGTCGCTCATCCTGAAGCAGGGCTTCGTCCAGGTCGTGTCGGGCGTCGTGCTCGGCCTCGGCCTGGCGGTGCTCGTGTCGCGCGCGCTGAAGCTCGTGCTCTTCCAGGTCGACACGGGCGATCCGGGTGTCTTCGGGATGGTGGCGGGCGTGCTGCTGCTGACCGGGGTGCTGGCGTCGGCCATTCCTGCGCGTCGCGCCACGCGGGTGGACCCGATCGTCGCGCTCCGTAGCGACTGAGCCGGGGGTGCTCCGCCGGCCGAGGCCGGCGCTGGCACGGCGCGGCCACCCCCACGATCTTTCGGCCGTCGATCCTCCGGACCCTACGCTTCGGCCGCCATGCCCCTCCACGATACCCCTCGCTTCCCGCGCGGCTTCCGCTGCGCCTCCGTGAACTGCGGCATCAAGGCGGAGGGCAACGACCTCTCCCTCTTCGCGTCCGACGTGCCCGCGGCCGCCGCGGCCGTATTCACCCGCAACCAGGTCCCCGGCGCACCCGTGGTCGTCGGGCGGGAGATCGTCCTCGGGGGGCGGGTCCAGGCCGTGGTGGTGAACAGCCGCGTTTCCAACGTCGGCAACGGCGCGGAGGGGTTGGCGAGGGCCCGGCGCATGGGCGCGTCGGCCGCCGCGGCGCTCGGCGTCGACCCCGGCACCGTGTTGATGAGCTCCACCGGGGTGATCGGCGTGCCCCTCCCGATCGAGAAGATCGAGGCGGCGATGCCCACGCTGGCGGCGTCGCTCCAGGAGGATCCCCTGGTCGGCGCGATGGGGATCATGACCACCGACACCCACCCCAAGGCGGTCTCGCTCCCCGTGGGCGAGGCGACGCTCACGGTGGTGGGGAAGGGGTCCGGGATGATCGAGCCGAACATGGCGACCATGCTCGTGTTCGCCTTCACGGACGCGCGCGTCGAGGCCCCCGTGCTCGACGGCATGCTGCGCCGTGCGGTGGACGTGACGTTCAACATGCTCTCCGTGGACACGGACACGAGCACCTCCGACACCTGCGCGATCCTCGCGAACGGGTTGGCCGGACCGGTCGACGACCAGGCGTTCGAAGACGCGCTCCTCGAGGCCTTCACGGCGATGACCGAGAAGCTGGCGCGCGACGGCGAGGGTGCGACCACGCTCGTGCGGGTGACCGTCACGGGCGCGGTCGACGCACGGGAGGCGCGGACCGTCGCGAAGTCGCTCGTGAACTCACCGCTCGTGAAGACGATGGTGTTCGGCGGTGACCCGAACGTGGGACGTATCCTCATGGCGGTGGGGAAGTGCCTGACCTGCCGCGTGGACCCGGCGCGCATCGGGGCGTCGATCTGCGGCGTGCGCGTGCTCGATGGGGGGAGCAAGACCGTCTTCGACGAAGCGGCGGTGCGGGGGCTCCTGCGGGGCGATCCGGTCGACCTGGAGGTGGATCTCGGTCTCGGCGACGGGCGGGCCCGGGCGTGGGGCTGCGACCTCACGCACGGATACGTGGACGAGAACGCCGCCTACTACTCCAGTTGAGCGCGGGCGTGGCACGGTTCGTGCCTTCATGCCCGACCACACTCGGCTCTACCGCACGGCCGAAAGGTTTTAACTTACTGGGCTTTGACCCGCTCCGGAGGCAATCTCCGGGGCAGGGCCGACCGACCGGGGGAACGTGGCTCCCCCGCGTCGGCCTACGAGCTCAGCCACTGATGACAGGACAGATTTCGATGAAGCGCTTTGCGACCCTCTCTCTGGTCGCCGCCCTCGCGGCCTGCGGCGGTGGTGAGCCCCCGGCGAGCAACGACGCGGCCGGCCAGCCCGCCGCCGCCCCTGCCGCCGCCGCCAGCCGTCTGCTGCGGCGACCGGCGAGATGACCATGCCCGACTGGTTCCATGTGGACGAGGCCAACAAGGCCGTGCACATGACGATCACCGCGGGCGCCACCGACGCCATCAATCACTGGAACTTCAACGGCGGCCACAACGGCAACATGACGATCACCGTGCCCGCGGGGTACGCGATCACGATCGACTTCAAGAACGCCGATCCCAATGGGATGGCGCACAGCCTCGGCATCATCGCCGGAGCCACCAGCTTCGGCGCCATGCTCGAGCCGAACCCGGTGTTCCCGGGGGCGGTCTCGAAGAACCCGACCTCCATGACGGACGGAACCATGCCGGGCGAGGAGGACACCGTCTCCTTCACGGCCGCCACCGCCGGCGAGTACGCGATGGTTTGCTTCATCCCGGGGCACGCGGCCACCGGGATGTGGGTGCACTTCAACGTCTCGAGCGACGGCAAGTCCGGCGTTCAGGGCGCGCAGATGTAACGCAGCGGCGACCCCTCGTCGCTCGCGCGGCGCCGCTCCGGATTGGCCGGGGCGGCGCCGTTGTTCTTATCTTGCAGGCCATGAGCGAGGATTCGAGAGAACGTTTCGAGGCCCTGCGGGCCAGCGAGTTCGGGAGGCTGGACGAAGGCGGCCACGTCTACCTGGACTACACGGGGAGCGGGCTGTACGCCGCGTCCCAGCTCCGGGAGCTGGCCGAGCTGCTCGGCCACCGGGTGTTGGGCAACCCCCACTCGGAGAGCCCCACCTCGGCGCAGGCGACCGAGATCGTCGAAGGGGCACGGCGCGACGTCCTGTCGTACTTCGGCGCCGATCCGGACGTGTACACGGTCGCCTTCACGGCGAACGCGTCGGCCGCCCTCAAGCTCGTCGGCGAGGCCTACCCCTTCGTCCCGGGCTCGCGCTTCACGCTCCTGCAGGACAACCACAACTCGGTGCACGGCATCCGCACCTACGCCGAGGCGAAGGGCGCGGAGGTGACCTACCTCCCGCTCGACCCGGGCCTGCGCCTGGCCGCATCGGCCTGCCGCCGGCGGGGGAGGGCCCGAGCCTCTTCGCCTACCCGGCGCAATCGAACTTCTCGGGCGTCCAGCACCCGATCGAGCTCGTACGCGAGGCGCGGGCGGCGGGGTACGACGTGCTCCTGGACGCTGCGGCGTTCGTGCCCACCAGCCCGCTGGACCTCTCGCGCGACGGCGCCGAGTTCGTGTGCGTGTCCTTCTACAAGATGTTCGGCTATCCCACCGGGGTGGGCGCGCTCATCGCCCGCAGCGACGCGCTCGCGCGCCTGCGCCGGCCCTGGTTCGCGGGCGGCACGGTGGAGTTCGTGTCGGTGCAGAACCGCATCCACCAGCTGCGCGTCGGCGCCGAGGGCTTCGAGGACGGCACGCCCAACTTCCTGGGCATCGCGGCGGTGCCGGCCGGGCTCTCCTTCCTGCGCGGCGTCGGCATCGACGCGATCCACGACCGGGTGGTGGAGCTCACGGGCCGGCTGCTCGACATCGTGGGCTCGCTACGGCATGCGAACGGCGCGGCCGCGGCGGAGATCTATGGGCCACCCGACACCGTTTCCCGTGGCGGGACGGTGGCGTTCAACCTCCTCGACGAGCGTGGCCGGGTCGTTCCCTACGGTGTGGTGGAGCGTGCGGCCGCGGCGACCGGGATCTCGCTGCGGGGCGGGTGCTTCTGCAACCCCGGCGCCGCCGAGGTGGCGTTCGGCCTCTCGGCGGACCAGGCGCTGCGCTGCTTCCAGTCGATGCCGCGCGGCGCGTTCTCGCTCGGGGGGTTCGCCGACTGCCTCGACGACGACGTGGCCGTGGGCGCGCTGCGCGCCTCCCTCGGCATCGCCACGAACGATGCCGACCTCGACCGCCTCGACGCCTTCCTGCGCGACCTGGTGGCGAGCGGTGCGCTGCGCCGGGAACGACACGCCGGGTCCGTGGGCTGAGGCGGCAGGCGGACGCGAGGGACACCGCGTGATCCGTGACCCGCGCCCCGCTACCGGGCCGCGTCCTTCCCCGGGTCCTCGAGTCGAGGTCCGCGCAGCCTGACCGGGCCCCGACGGCCCTTCGCGACCCTCAGGTTGAGCATCTCCACGAAGATCGAGAAGCCCATCGCGAAGTAGATGTAGCCCTTCGGGATCTCCTGGTGCATCCCCTCGGCGATGAGCGCCATCCCGATCAGGAGGAGGAAGGAGAGCGCCAGCATCTTCACGGTCGGGTGCTGGTTGACGAAGCGGCTCACGCTTCCCGCGGCGAGCATCATGAAGCCGACCGCGATCACCACGGCGATGATCATCACCGCCAGGTGGTCGGCGACGCCCACGGCCGTGATCACGGAGTCCAGCGAGAAGACGATGTCCAGCAGCGCGATCTGTACGATCACGGCGACGAAGGGGCTGGCGCGCTCCTCGGCCCCCTCGCCGCTCTCCCCCTCGAGCTTGTCGTGGATCTCGCGCGTCGACTTGAAGAGGAGGAAGACCCCGCCGACCATCAGGATCAGGTCCCGCCCCGAGAGCGCGAGGCCGAACGCGGTGAAGAGCGGCCGCGTCAGCTTCATGATGCCGACGATCGACACCAGCAGCGCGATGCGCGTGAGCATCGCCAGGAGCAGCCCTGTCTGGCGAGCGCGTGCACGCAGCTCCGGCTTCACCCGGTCCGCGAGGATCGAGATGAAGACGATGTTGTCGATGCCGAGGACGATCTCGAGCACCGTGAGCGTCGCCAGGGCGATCCAGGCGTCAGGCCGGGTGATCCAGTCCATGTCCGTCCGCTTCCCACGGATGGGCGATGGCGCGGACACACCCGCGCCGGGGGTCGCTAACCTAAGCCGTCCGGGGGCCGTGGCCGGAAGGATCGACCGGCTCCGCCTCCGCCGCCGAAACCGTCCCCGAGCGTGCCCCGTAGGGCGCCCTGTGCGTCGGATGGACGCGAAGCTTGGGGAGTCGGAGAGGAGGGAGGGGATGGCCACGTTGCTCCAGGACCTGCGGTACGGCCTGCGCATGCTCGCGCGGACGCCCGTCGTGAGCGCGGTCGCAGCGCTGTCGTTGGCGGTGGGTATCGCGGCGAACGCGAGCATCTTCGCGCTCGTCAACGGCTTCGTGTTCGAGCCGCTCCCCTATCACGACCAGGACGGGCTCGTCCTCGTTCGGGAGGGGCGCCAGGGCCAGGTCCTCGAGGAGTTCGGCGGCCCGTCGGTCGGCAGCTTCCGCGACTACGAGGAGGGCGTCGGCGCCTTCGACGGCATCACCCTCTACGGCGTCGAGGCCGCGAACCTCACGGGCGTCGACGTTCCGGAGCAGGTGAACGTGGTCGAGTCCACGCCGAACCTCTTCGACGTCCTCGGCGTGCAGCCCGCGCTGGGACGGGGCTTCCGGGCCGAGGAGGGCGTGGAGGGCGTGGGGCGGGTGGTCGTCCTGGAGCACGACTTCTGGGCGCGTCGCTTCCTCTCCGATCCAGACGTGCTCGGCCGTACGGTCACGCTGAGCGGCTCGACCTACACGGTGATCGGGGTGATGCCCGAGTCGTTCGACATGATTCCGGCCAACGTCGACGTGTTCCGCCCGACGGACTTCGCCGATCGTCGGGAGGATCATCGTTCCCGGGACTACATCGCCTTCGCGCGACTGGCCCCGGGCGCCACCGTCGAGCGGGCACAGAGCGAGTTGGACGACGTGTGGGCGCGCAGCGCCGCGGCCCACGCCGAGGCCACCCGCGGCATGGAGGTGCGCGCCGTTGGCGCCCGTGACTTCTTCCCGGGTGAGACGGACCAGAAGCTCGTGACGATCCTGGCCGCCGTGACGCTGTTCGGCCTTCTGATCGCTTGCGCGAACGTCGCGAACCTCCTGCTCGGTCGGGCGGAGGAGCGTCAGAAGGAGGTCGCCGTGCGCACGGCGCTCGGTGCCCACCGCGGGCGGATCCTGCGGCAGCTCCTCACCGAGAGCGTCACGCTCGGGGTGGGGGCCGGCGCCATCGGCGTCGCGCTCTCCGTGGTCGTGGTCCGTTGGATCCAGAACGCGATGCCCGCGGAGCTCCCGGCGGCGATGTCGCCGAGGCTGGACCCGAAGGTCCTCGCCGCGACGCTGGTGGTGTCCGTGCTCGCCGGTGTGGTGTTCGGGCTCGCGCCGGCGTTCCACACCGTGCGCGGCGACCTGCGCGAGGCGCTGGGCGAGGGGAGCCGCGGCGGCACGGCCAGCCGCCGCCGCAGGCGCATGCGCAACGTCTTCGTCGTCGGGGAGTTCGCGGTGGCTCTGGCGCTGCTCACCGGCGCGGGCTTCCTGATCGAGGCGTTCCACAGCCTCACCTCCACGGATCCGGGCTTCCGCCAGGAGGGACTGCTGACGTTCGAACTCACCGCGCCGGAGGACCGCTACGCCGACTCCGACGCCCTGCGCACGTACGAGGACGAGCTCATCGCCTCCCTGGAGGCGATGCCGGGCGCGCGGGGCGTGACCGCCATGTCCAGCCTGCCGCGCGGAAGGAACAACCCGTTCACGCGCTACACGGTGGAGGGGCGGCCCGTGCCCGAGGAGGGCGAGCAGCCGACGGCGGGCCTGCAGGCGGTGACCCCGAGCTACTTCCAGGTGCTCGAGGTCCCGATCGTGCAGGGCCGCGGCATCGAGGACACGGACCGCGACGACGGACAGCCGGTCGTGGTGGTCAGCCAGGCGTTCGTGCGCAGGGAGTTCGACGGGACGGACCCGCTCGGGCGCGCCATCACCCTGGCGGGTGAGGACGCGCCGCGCGTCATCGTCGGCGTCGCGGCAGACATCGTCCAGGAGCGGATCCAGCTGGCCGGGGACCGAGGGGAAGCCGTGTACGTCCCGCTCGCGCAGCACCCACCCCGCGCGCCGAGCTTCGCCGTGCGCGTGGCGGGCGATCCGACGTCCGTGGCCGGCGACGTACGCCACGCCGTCTGGTCGGTCGACCCGGATCAGCCCGTGGCCCACGTGCAGACGCTGGACGCCTTCGTGGCGGAGTCGTTGGCCGGCCCGCGGACGATCTCGCAGTTCCTGGGTGTCATGGGCGTGGTCGCGCTCCTCCTGGCGGCCCTCGGGATCTACGGCGTGATGGCCCACGCGGTCACGCAGCAGCAGCGCGAGATCGGGATCCGCATGGCGTTGGGCGCCGGGCGCGGCTCGGTGGTCGGGATGGTGACCCGGAGCGGCCTCACGCTCGCGGGGGCCGGGATGCTCCTGGGGCTACCCTTGGCCTGGCTCATGTACACCCGCGCCGCGGGCGCGCTCGACCTCTTCGAGGCGCGGTCCGGCCTCACCTGGGCCGGCGGGGTGGTGGTGGCGCTCTCCATCGTCGCCACCGTGGCCACCTGGCTTCCGGCGCACAGGGCGAGCGGAATCCACCCGGTCGCGGCGCTACGTGACTGAAGGCTGGTAGCCGGGGAGGGGCAGGATGCTCTTCTGCGACGCGGTGGAAGGCAGGAACGGGAGCCAGTTCTGCGCCGCGAGTCGTGGACCCTCGTCCGTGACGTCGACCATCAGCCCCAGGTAGGAGCGGCGCACGATCAGCGTCGGGAGCGCCATCGCCCCGGCGCCCAGGAGCTGGACCGGGGCCTGGATCGCCACGAAGCCCTCGGAGCCTCGCACGGCGAGGGATTGTCCCCGAGGAGGTGGCCGTCGCGCGTGCGGAAGACGAACGTGCGCAGCGGACCCACCGCGCGCCGCACCGCTTCCAGCGCCCACGGGTTGTGCATACGGAAGTCGAACGCCACCTCGATGTGGGACGGGTCCAGGTACACCGGGGCCACGGACCGGCCGGCGCGCAGCCCGGACAGGAAGGCGGGGATCCGCTCCCTCGCGTTGGGAAGAAGGGCCGAGATCATGCCGCGGTCCTCCGCGTCGCGGGGCGCCGGAGGCGGGAAGAGGTACGTCGCCAGCGACTCACGGGCGTGCTCGATGCCCGGGAGCTCGTGGCGGCGGAAGCGGAGCGCCGCCAGGACGACCACCGGGCACCCCACCAGGCGCATCCCCACCAGCTCCCAGAAGTGCTCTCCGTCTTCGCCACCGAGGAAGACGGCGTCGGGGTTGGGCGTGACGGTGTGGCCGGAGCGCACGCGCTCCAGGTGCTCCACGACGTGGCGGAGGTGGGAGTTCACCATCGGATGGGCCTTCGGTCGCAGAGGGGGCATCGGCGAGGTTGGGGCAACTTCCAGGCCGTACGTTGCGTTCGATGATATGAAATCATAGTATGAAACTTTTGCATCGGCCGTGTCGTCGAAGGTGGAGTCGGCGGCGATCCGGCCTCTCTCACCCGACGCACAGGTCGACCATGAAACGCTACCGCTACCACATCCTCCTCGCCCTCGCGCGCGGCGCGCTCCATGGCGCGGAGATCCGCAGGCGCGTCGACGAGGACAGCGACGGCACGGTCACGCTGTATCCGGCGCAGCTCTACGGGGCGCTCGACGACCTGGGCGCGGAAGGGTGGATCCGCGAGGTGGAGCCGGACGACGTGCCGAAGGACCAGGTGCGCTGGCGCTTCTACGACCTGACGCCCGAGGGGCGCCGGGTGGTGGAGGAGGAGACCCGGCGGCTCGAGGCCGTGCTCGGAAGGGCGCGGGCCACGCTCGGCACCGCGGACGGCGGATGAAGCAGGCGCGTGCCGTCCGCGTCTACCGCGCGCTTCTACGCCTCCTTCCGGAGTCCTTCCGGGAGCGGCACGCGGAGGAGATGGTGCGCGTCTTCGAAGGGATGTGGAGGGCGCGCCGGGGCTTTGCGGCGCGCCTCCGGCTCTGGGTCGGAGCGTGCTGGGACGTCGCGCATTCGGCGTGGACCGAGCGGACGGAGGGAGTGGGTCCCCGTCTATCGTCATGGGCGGCGGATCGGGCTGAGGACGAATCGAGGGGGGAGAGGATCATGGAGGACCTCGTTCAAGATCTCAAGTACGCGCTCCGGCAGCTGGCCCGGCGGCCGGGCTTCGCGGTGGTGCTCGTGGTGACGCTCGCGCTGGGCATCGGCGCGAACACGGCCGTGTTCAGCGTGGTGGACGGGGTCCTGCTGCGGCCGTTGCCCTACCCGCAGCCGGACCGGCTCACGGTGGTGTGGACGCAGTTCCCGACGATGGACCTGATGGAGTTCCCGGCCTCCTGGCCGGAGTACGACGACTACCGGACACAGTCGCGCTCGTGGGAGGAGCTGGGCCTGTGGGGGCGCACGCAGCGCACGGTCACCGGGGGCGACAACCCGGAGCGTATGGACGTGGTCTACTGCTCGTGGACGCTCTTCCGCGTGCTCGGCGTCGAGCCCGTGCTCGGCCGCACGTTCGGTGCGGAGGAGGACGTGGACGGCCGCGACGACGTGGTGGTCCTCAGCCACGGTCTCTGGGAGCGTCGCTTCGGGTCCGACCCGTCGATCGTCGGCGGCACCGTCGAGCTGGACGGAAGGCCGATCCGGGTGCTCGGCGTGATGCCCGCGGGGTTCGCCTTCCCCGACCGCGACACGCAGGCGTGGATCCCCGTGGGCATCGATCCCGGCCAACCCCCCGGGGCGTGCGAGCCACTTCGCGAACCTCCTGGGGCGGCTGAAGCCCGGCGTGACGCTCGACCAGGCCTCCACGGAGCTGTCCGCGCTCATGGACCGGTGGGAGGCGGACGAGTCGCTGGGGCACAACTGGAGCCACCAGGGACACCCGGCCTTCCTGCGGCCCCTCCACGAGCAGATGGTGGGCGACGTGCGCGCCTCGCTGGTGGTCATGCTCGGCGCGGTCGGCATCGTGCTCCTGATCGCCTGCGCGAACGTCGCGAACCTCCTCCTGGTGCGCGGCGAGGGACGCCTGCGCGAGGTGTCGATCCGGGCAGCCATGGGCGCGGGACGCGCGCGCATCGTGCGTCAGCTCCTGACGGAGAGCTCGGTCATCGCGCTGCTGGGCGGAGCGGCCGGAATGCTCCTCGCCCGCCTGGGTCTCGGCGCTCTCCTCTCCCTGGCGCCGCCGGACCTTCCGCGCACCGACGGCATCCGCCTGAACGGCACCGTCCTCGCGTTCTCGGCGGGAGTGGCGCTTCTCTCGGGCCTGCTCTTCGGGCTCGCTCCTGCGCTGCAGACGTTGCGCATGAACGTGCAGGGGAAGTTGCGCGAGGAAGGACGAGGGGGGACCGCCGGGCGAGGGCGCTTCCGTTCCCGGCAGCTCCTGGTGATCAGCCAGACGTCTCTGGCCGTGGTCCTCCTGATCGCGGCGGGGCTGCTCGTCCAGAGCTTCTGGCGATTGCGTGCCGTCGATCCCGGCTTCCACGCCGATCGGGTGCTGGCGGTGTCCCTGAGCCTGCCGTCGGCCAACTACCCGGAGGCCTCCGACGTGGTGGGGTTCTACCGCGACCTCACGCCGCGCCTGGCGGCGCTGCCGGGGGTCAGCGCGCTCGGGATGGTGCGCACGGCGCCGCTCACCGGAAGCCTGCCGCCGAACGACATCGAGTTCGAGAAGCGGGCGACCAGCGAGGACGATCCGCCGATGAACGCGGACATCCAGGTGGTGTCCGCGGGCTATTTCGACGCGATGGGGATCCCTCTCCTCCAGGGACGGGTCTTCGACCGCACGGACGACGCCGAGTCGGAGGCGGTGGCGGTCGTCGATCAGGAGCTGGCCCGACGCTTCTTCACCGATCCGTCCGATGCGATCGGCGAGCGGATCCGCCAGCCGGGGGACCGTGAGTACGCGCGCATCGTCGGCATCGTGGGCGCGGTTCGCCAGGAGGCGCTCGACCAGGCGCCGAGGGCGCAGCTCTACCTCCTGCACGCGCAGAGTCCCAGGACGTGGAACCCGATCCGGGCGATGACCGTGCTGCTCCGCTCCGGCGTCGATCCGCTCAGCCTGGTCGGCGCGGTGCGCTCGGAGGTGCGGACCCTCGATCCGAACCTCCCGGTGTACCGGGTGACCACCATGGAGCGGACGATGCGCGAGTCGACCGCGAGCCAGCGCTTCAGCATGTTCCTGCAGTTGGTGTTCGCGGGCATAGCCCTCGCGCTCGCGGCCGTGGGGATCTACGGGGTGCTCTCCTATTCGGTGGCGCAGCGCACGCGCGAGATCGGGATCCGCATGGCGCTCGGCGCGAAGCGGGACTCGATCCTCAAGCTCGTGGTGGGGCAGGGGATGTCCCTCGTCGTCGTCGCCCTCGTGGTCGGCATCCTGACGGCGCTGGTCACCGGGCAGGTGCTCGCCACCCTCCTGTTCGGGATCTCGCCGAGGGACCCTCTGACGTACGGAGTCGTGAGCGGGGCGCTCCTCGTGGTGGCCTTCGCCGCGTGCTGGATCCCCGCTCGGCGGGCGAGCGCGGTGAGCCCCCAGGAGGCGCTACGCTTCGACTGAGGACTCGAGCGTTTCGCAACGGACACTCGAAGACCGGTGTGTCATCCATGACATATTGATGTGACACATCAAACTAATATATTGCGCATCATGGCCGACCTCGACCTCGTGCTCCACGCGCTGGCCCGCGTCCGCTCCGTCTTCCGGGCGCGCAGCGTCCGCGATCCGCTCGACGGAGGCGGGCAGGTGAGCGCCCGGCGCGCCGAGATCCTTGCCCACCTCGACGAGGAGGACCCCGCCATGGTGGGGGAGTTGGCGGACCATCTGGGGGTGACCGCCTCGACGATGTCGCTCACGTTGAAGCGGATGGAGCTCGAGGGATGGGTGCGGCGCGACCGCGATCCCGAGGACCGGCGGGTGACCAACGTGCGCCTCACGGAGGCGGGGGGACGGGTTCGGGACGCGCGCACCGATTTCGACCCCGAGCGCATCGCGCACGCACTCGCCATCTTGTCCCCCGCGCATCGGCGGGAGGTGCTTCGCGGTCTCGGGCTGCTGGCCGATGCGGCCGACGCGCTCGTGCGGCGTGCGCGGGAGGAGGTGGACGCCCAGGTGGGAGGAGGAGGACCGTGAGTCCGGAAGACGCGGGGTATTCAGGCACGCCGCTGGCGAAGAAGCTCGGCATCCGTGACGGCCACCGGGTGGCGGTGTTGGGGGCCCCCGCCGGGTTCCGTGATCGGGTCGAGCCCCTCCCGTCCGGCGTGCGATGGAGCGCGAGCCCGCGGGGTCGCGGACCCTTCGACGTGGTAGTGGCGTTCGTGCGCACCCCGGCGGAGCTGCGCCGGCGATTCGCCCGCGGCGACGCCCTGCTGGCCACGGACGGAGGTCTGTGGATCGCCTGGCCCAAGCAGTCGTCGCCGCTCGCGACGGCACTGAAGGCGTCGCACGTGCGCGCCCACGGGCTGTCGATGGGTTTCGTCGACAACAAGATCTGCGCCGTGGACGCCGACTGGTCGGGACTGCGCTTCGTCGTGCGCGTGCGCGACCGTCCGACCCGTCCGAAGACGTAGCCTGCTGGGAAACCGCCGCCTCCAACAATCCGCGAACCGACGGGCATCCAACCCGATGACCGAACGTAACGAGCACGATCGGGAGGACATGGGAGCCCCAGCCCTACGCATGGAGCCGTCGGGAGACCCGCAGGGCACGGAGAGCGTGGAGACGCTGGTCGTTCGCGCCCAGCGGGGCGACGCCCGGGCCTTCGAGCAGGTCTACCGACGCACGGTGGACCGGATCTACGCGGTATGCCTACGCATGTGCGCCGACGCCGACGAGGCGTCGGAGCTGGTGCAGGACGTGTACGTGCGAGCGTGGCAGCGCCTGGCCTCCTTCCGGGGCGAGAGCCTGTTCACGACCTGGCTGCACCGGCTGACGGTGAACCTCGTCCTGCAGGATCGCAGGTCGAAGGGGCGTCGGCGGGCGCGCGAGCGCACCGAAGCGGATCTGGAGCAGTACGCGCGCGCCGCGGTGGTGGCGATGCCGGGCACCCGCGTGGATCTGGAGCGGGCGATCGCGGGGCTGCCGACCAGGGCGCGGGAGGTCCTCGTCCTGCGGGACGTGCAGGGATACAAGTACGACGAGATCGCCCGGATGACCGGGGTGAGCCTGGGCACGGTGAAGGCCCAGATCCACCGGGCCCGGGGTCTGGTGAAGGAGGCGTTGGACCGATGACCGAGCACCTTTCCGCAGAGCGGATGCACGACCTTCTCGACGGGCTCGTCCCACCCGACGTGGCCGAGCGGGAGGAGGCGCATCTGGAGGCCTGCCCGGCCTGCCGGTCGGAGTACGAGGGGCTGACGGCGCTGGTCGCGGCGCTGCATGCCCTTCCGTCCGAGGCGGGGGCGCCGACCCAGACGTGGGCCGGCATCGAGGCGCGGCTCGGGGCGACCGAGGCGGCGGTGCGCGACACGGAGGTCCTCCCCTTCCCGCCCTTCCCGGGCGCGAGCCCGAGGCGGCGACGGCTCTCCTTCACGGTGTCCCAGCTCGCGGCCGCGGCCGTGCTCGTGGCGCTCCTCTCGGCCGGCACCGTGTGGCTGGCGCTCTCCGGTGGGTCGGGGGCGGCACCCATCGCGACCGCGCCGCCACTGGAGGATCACGGCTCCGCGGCGCGTATGGCGGCCTCCGGCGAGGTGGCCTACGACGCGGCGCTCATGGAGCTCGAGGATCTCGTGACGCGGAACCGCGACCGGATCGCTCCCGAGACCCTCGAGGCGCTCGACGCGTCCCTCGCGACGATCGACGCGGCGATGGAGGAGATCCGCCGGGCGCTGGCGCGGGATCCGAACAGCGAGCTCCTGGCTCGCCTGCTCATCAACCAACAGAGGTCGAAGCTCCGTGTCCTGGGTCAGGCGGCCACGGCGGTCCAGGCCCGAAGCTGATCGAGGATTTCGATGAACGGAATGGTGATCGGGGCCCTGATGGTCCTCGGGATGGCCCAGCAGCAGACGGACACGGTCTTTCCGCTGCAGAACGCGAAGGTGCTGTCGGTGGAGAGTCCGGGCGGGAGCATCGTCGTCACGGGATGGGACCGGAACGAGGTGCGGGTCCAGGCCGAGCACTCGCACCGGAGCTACGTGGCCGTAAGGCGCACGCGCGGCGGCGAGCGGCTGTCGATCGAGGCGCGAGGCCACCCGCGGTCCCACCACGATCGTCGACTTCCGGCTCTCCGTGCCGCGGTCGGTCGCGCTCGACCTGAGCGGGATGTACACGGACATCACGGTGGAGGGAGTGACCGGCGAGGTGTCCGCCGAGACGATGCAGGGCGACGTGACCGTGCGTGGCGGCTCCGGCTCGTTGAAGGTGTCCTCGACCACCGGGAAGGTCCTGGTGGAGGGTGCGCGGGGGAAGATCGAGGCGGAGACGGCGGCCGACGACATCCGCTTCGTGAACGTCCAGGGGGACGTGGTCGCGGAGTCCGCGGGTGGGGACATCCTCTTCGAGAACGCCCAGGCCACGTCGGTGGACGTGGGCACGACGGGTGGCCGCATCGACTACGAGGGCACGCTCGTGAAGGGCGGCACGTACTACTTCGGAGCGCACGGCGGCTCGGTCACGATGGTCGTGCCCGAGGGGACCGGTGCCTCGTTCAACCTCGCCACCGTCTACGGCTCGATCGTCACGAACCTGAACGGACAGGTGGAGCGGTTGAAGGGGGGAGAGCGACACCAGCTCGAGGTGGGCGGCGGTGGCGCCATCGTGGAGATCGAGACGTTCGCTGGGCGGATCGCCCTCATGCGCAAAGGCACGGAGGGAGCGCTCCGGCAGCCGGAGCACGACGAGGGGTGGGAAGGGCTGAGCGCCTCGATCCAGGCGGGAATCCGCGCCTCGTTGAAGGCGTTGGGGGATGCGGGCCGGGCCCCCACGATCCGTCTCGATCACCTCCCCGTAGCCCCCCCTGCAACTATTCGGCACTGAACTTCGTCTATAGACTACGAGGCGCCCGGGGGGCCGCCACCAGGTCGGGAGGACACCGCGCCGTCCGACCGGACCCAATGCCCACAGGGAGGGAAGCAGATGGCAGCCGATCATGCGTTGATCAAGCTGGAGGGCCTGAGCAAGGTCTTCTACACCGAGGAGGTGGAGACCCACGCCTTGTCGAACATCACGATGGAGATCAGGACGGGCGAGTTCGTCTCGATCGCGGGTCCGTCGGGGTGCGGGAAGACGACGCTGCTGTCGATCCTGGGTCTGCTGGATTCACCGACGGCGGGGAAGTACCTCCTCGACAACGAGCCGGTGGAGAACCTGAGCGCGAGCCAGCGGGCGAAGATCCGCAACCAGGCGATCGGGTTCATCTTCCAGGCGTTCAACCTGATCGGCGACCTGACGGTGTACGAGAACGTGGAGCTGCCGCTGACGTACCGGGGGATGCCGGGGAGCGAGCGGAAGGAGCGGGTGCAGGCGGCGCTGGAGCGGGTGGGGATGGCGCACCGGATGGGGCACTATCCGAGCCAGCTGTCGGGGGGTCAGCAGCAGCGGGTGGCGGTGGCGCGGGCGATCGTGGGCAAGCCGCTGATCCTGCTGGCGGACGAGCCGACGGGTAACCTGGACTCGAAGAACGGCAACGCGGTGATGGACCTGATGAAGGAGCTGCACAACGAGGGCGCGACGATCTGCATGGTGACGCACGATCCTCGCTACGCCCACGTGGCGGACCGTTCGATCCACCTCTTCGACGGCCAGATCGTCAGCGAGGACGACGCGAAGCGGCGCCAGCTGGAGGACGCGGGCTTCGACGTCGCCTGACGGCCGAGCGGCGGGACGGCTCGTCCCGCCCACGACGAAGCGCGAAGAGTCCCGCGACGAGCTACCGTCGCGGGGCTCTCGTCACTCCGGAGGGTTGTACGCGCGTGCGACGAACTCGGGATCGTCCTGGTACCGACGCTCGGCCATCAGGAAGTTGTAGTACGCGCACTGCGGCGTGCCCGGATGGTCGCGGCAGATCGCCGGGCGCACCGTGTGGACGGTGCACAGCCGCGTTTCCAGGTCGAGGAAGCGGCACGCGGTGCCGTACGTCTCGTCCTTCTGGTGGCGGAGGATGATCTCCCCCGGCTCGTCGCCCTTCTTCGTGAAGCGGCGCTTCGCGGCGGCGACGTCCAGACCGAAGTGCTTCGCCAGCCGTTCGATGTCCTTCTTCGTGACCTCGATGCGGGGATACGAGCAGCAGTAGGAAGGACAGTTCTGGCAGTCGTAGAAAATGGGTAGACTCTTGCCCATCAGGCAGGCACACGCGCGAAAGGGGTGGGAGAGGCGCCGGAAGCTACACGGGCCTACGGGTCATGGCTAGCGGGTCGGCGTGTGCGTAGCTTCGAAGGTCCGCAGCAACCGCACCGGAGCACGACCGATGCCACGCCCCGCCGCCCTCGCCGCCACCGCGATCGCCCTCAACCTTCTGCCGGCCATCGCGGCCCCGACCGCAGCCCAGACCTTCGAGGAGCACGACCTCCTCCTCACGCGCGCCGAGCGCACCGACTTCCGCGAGACCACGCGCTACGACGAGGTGATGGACCTCGCGCGCCGCCTCGCGGACGCGAGCCCCGACATCCACCTCACGACGTTCGGATACACGACGGAGGGGCGCGCGCTGCCGCTGCTGGTGGTAGGCGCCGCCGATGCGACGGCGGCGACCGTGCGCGCCACCGGCAAGACGCGCGTCTACATCCAGGGCGATATCCACGCGGGCGAGGTGTGCGGGAAGGAGGCACTCCTCATGCTCCTGCGTCGCTACGCTTCCGGCGTATATCCTGCGTGGTCGGACTCGCTGGTGCTGCTGATCGCGCCCATCTACAACGCGGACGGGAACGAGCGCGTCCGTCTCGACAACCGCCCGCGACAGAACGGGCCGGTGGGCGGGATGGGGCAACGTCCGAACGCCGACGGGCTCGACCTCAACCGCGACCACACGAAGCTCGACTCGCCCGAGGCCCGCTCCCTCGCGCGCCTCCTCACCGAGTACGATCCGCACGTGGCCGTGGACCTGCACACCACCAACGGCACGTACCACGCCTACCACGTCACGTACTCCCCCCCGCTGCACCCGAACACCCCCCGCGCCATCGACCGCTTCCTCCGCGAGCAGTGGCTTCCCCAGCTCACCGACCGCATCCGTGAGAAGCACGGTTGGGAGTACTACTACTACGGGAACGCGGGGCGGACGCCCGACGGGGGGCAGGGGTGGTTCACCTTCGACCATCGCCCGCGCTTCAACAACAACTACGTCGGGCTGCGCAACAGGATGGCCCTCCTCAGCGAGGCCTACGCCTACCTCACCTTCGAGGACCGCGTGCGCGCCTCCCTCTGGTTCGTGGAGGAGGTGCTGGACTTCGCGGACCAGAACGCGACCCGCATCCGCGAGATCACGGAGGCCGCCGATCGGGAGAGCGTGGTGGGCCGAGAGCTGGCCACGCGAGCGGAGCCGCACGCGGGGGGGCAGGTGACCATCCTCATGGGCGAGGTGGACCGGGTGAGGAATCCGTACAGCGGAGACCTCATGCTCCTGCGGCGGAACGTCGTGAACCGGGTGCGCATGACCGACTACGGGACGTTCAGCCCCAGCGAGACCGCGGTGGCGCCCGAGGCGTACTACATCCTCCCGGAGGCGGAGGACGCGATCGCCCGTGCCGAGGCGCACGGCGTGGCGGTGGTGCGGTACGCCTCGCCCCGCGAGGTACGTGCCGAGCGGTTCGTCATCGACTCCACGACCGTCGCCGAGCGGGAGTTCCAGGGCCACCGGGAGCGCACCGTATGGGGACGTTGGGAGCCCGCCACGGTCACGCTCCCCGAGGGAGCCGCCTTCGTGTCGCTCGACCAGCCCCTCGGCCGCCTGGCCTTCACGCTCCTCGAGCCACGCTCGGACGACGGCTTCGTGGCGTGGGGGCTCCTCGACCGACAGATCGAAGCCGGTGCGCTCCCCGTGCTCCGCGTGCCGGCGGTGAAGCGGTAGGCCCGCGGGGGCACGTCGGTCGAGCGACGCGCCCCCGCGGCCCCTCAGTCCAGCTCTTCCATGTGGTGGAAGATGTTGATCCCCCGTTCGTCGAGGTGCCGGAGCACGCCCTCGAAGCACTCCTCGCGCCGGCCGACGATCTCGGGCGGGGCCACGCCGGGCTCCGTCCACCGACCCGATGCCACCTCGTTCACCATGGCCGTGCAGCTGTAGCCGGTGGTGCGCGCCATCGAGGAGGTCTCGCTGTCCGGGTCGTAGTAGTCGAGCAGGTTGTAGACGTGGCGGACGCGCTTGCCGCCCTTCGTCCCCTCGACCTCAATCCGCATGATCGTCAGGTCGGGCTCCCCCTCTTCGAACTGCCACTGGTCGAAGAGCAGCGCGGAGGTGACGTCGAACGGGCGCACCTGGCCCGACGCCGCCTGCACGGGCTCCTTCGAGAAGAAGCCGGTCTCCCGCAGGAGGCGCATGATCTCCGCGTGCCCGGGGTAGCGGAGCGTCTTCTCCACCATGTCGGGCGTCTCGGCCGTCGTCAGCAGCGAGCGCAGCCCGTCGGTGGCGAACGCCTCGAGGGTGCCCAGGCCGGGGAAGTGCACCAGCTCCACCTCGGAGAGGGCGGGCACGACCACCTCGCGGCCGTGGACGCGGAAGCGCGCGGGGCGCGTGTACTCCTCGAGGACGTCCGCGGGTGAGAAGGGGGCCTTGTACTCCCACGGCCACCGGCGCTCGACCGGGAGGCCGCCGACGAGGCACCGGAAGGAGTGCGTGCTCGTCGAGGGCCGCCTCGAGCCGACCCAGCACGAGGTTGCTGAGGCCGGGCGCGACGCCGCAGTCGACCAGGCAGGGCACGCCCGCCTCCTGCGCAGCCTTCTCGAGGCCGAAGGCGTTCTCCGGGAAGAAGGAGATGTCGACCACCGGCTTGCCGGCTTCGAGCACCTTTTCGACGGTGCGGTAGCCCATGAAGCCGGGGACGGCACCTACGACCAGGTCCGCGTCCTCGATGGCGCGGGCGACGTTGGCCGGGTCCGAGAGGTCGAGGCACATGCCGTTGGCGCCGTCTTCCAGAAGACGGTCCACCGCGACCGGATCGACGTCGGCCACGGTCACGGTGAAGTCATCGACGGCGGTCAGGTCACGCACGATGGCGCCGCCGACACGGCCGCCTCCAAGCACGACGATGTTCAGGGGAGCCTCCAGGTGGGGTGCTGGCACAGGACCCGAAAATCAGTCAAAGCCGACGCCGCTGTGCAAGGGGCCGAGGGGAGGGGGTGTGCAAGGGGAGGGGGCTTGCACGTCATCCCGGGTGACAGCGAAGACGGCCGCGCCGGGAATCGGGCGGCCATGGCCGGGAGGAATCATGGGACGTGCGCGTATCGTCGTGTGGGCGTGGATACTGTGGGCGGGTCTGCCCGCGGTGGGCTCCGCGCAGGGCTGGATCGAGCCGCCGGGCGGCGTGGACCGCAGCGGCTTCACGGTGGACAAGGTGCGGAGCGAGGTGCACGTGCGCCTGGACGGGCGCGTGGCCCAGGTGGAGGTGTCGGAGTGGTTCCGCAACGACGGCCGACGCGTCGCCGAGGGACACTACCTCTATCCGCTTCCGGGCGAGGCGGTCTTCCAGGGCTTCTCGCTCTTCCAGGGCGATGCGGAGCTGCGCGGCGAGATCATGGACGCGGACGAGGCGCGGGCGATCTACGAGGATATCGTGCGCCGACGCGCCGATCCCGCCCTCATCGAGCTGGCCGGAGAGGGGCTGCTGCGCGCGAAGGTCTTCCCGATCGAGCCAGGTGAGGAGCGACGGGTGACGCTGCGCTTCACGCAGGTGCTGGCCCGCGCCGGGGAGGCCCTCCAGTTCGTCTACGCCGGTGCCGTGAAGGGAGGACTCGATCACCCGGTCGCGACGCGGGGCGGCGACGTCGTCCGCCCCGAGCCCCATGAGCCCGTGCGGACGACCTTCGAGGTGGTGGCCGACGACGGGGCGGCCTACCTCGATCCCTTCTCGCCGACGCACGAGCTGGAGGTCCATCGGGACGGGGCCAGGCTGAGCGTGCGCGTTCGGGACGAGCTGTACGGCCGTCTGTCGATCTTCCTGCCGCTGGCGGGGGAGGCCGTGGGGCTTTCGGTAGCGACCCATCGCCCGCCCGGCGAAGACGGCTACTTCATGCTCACGCTGACGCCCGGCAGCAACGCCGCGCGGGCGGAGCCGCGGGACGTCACGGTGGTCCTCGACGTGTCGGGCTCGATGTCCGGCGAGAAGATCGGGCAGGCCAAGGCGGCGCTCCACGGCCTGCTGGGCACGCTCTCGCGGGATGATCGCTTCCGCCTCGTCGCCTTCTCGAACGCCGTGCGCATGCTCGACACCGACTGGTCGTCCGCCACCGGCGCACGGGTGGCGGAGGCGCGACGGTGGGTGGACGCCCTGGTGGCGGACGGCGGAACGAACATCGGCGCTGCGCTGGACGAGGCGTTCCGGATGTCGAGCCCGGCGGGACGGCTCCCCGTGGTGATCTTCCTCACGGACGGGCTCCCCTCGGTCGGCGAGAAGGCGCCGGAGCGGCTGGCGGACCGGGCGGAGCAGCATGCCGGGCGCGCGCGTGTGTTCGCCTTCGGGGTGGGGCACGACGTGAACACGCACCTCCTCGACCGTCTGGGAGAGGCCGGCCGTGGGAGCACCCAGTACGTGGAGCCGGGCGAGAACGTGGAGCGCGCGCTCGGGCTCCTGGCCACCAAGATCCGTCATCCCGTGCTGACCGACCTGGAGATCGCCGGCGCGCCCGTGCGCCTCGAGGAGATCTACCCTGTGCGCCTCCCGGACGTCTTCGCCGGCGAGGAGCTCGTGCTCTTCGGGCGCTACGCGGGCCAGGGGGAGGGGAGCCTGCGCATCCGCGGGACGAGGTCCGGCCGCTCCGAGACGTTCGTCGCGAACGCCGACTTCCCCCGCACGTCTGCGGCCAACGCGTACATCCCGAGGTTGTGGGCGTCGCGCAAGCTGGGTCATCTGACGCGCCAGATCTGGACGGAGGGGGAGACGCCGGACCTGGTCGCGGAGATCCGGGAGCTGGCCCTGCGCTACGGACTGCCGAGCGCGTACACGTCGTATCTGGTGCAGGAGCAGGACGTGGTGGCCGACCGACCGATGCCGGTGGGCGTCGTGCCCGGACGCACGGATGCGTCGAGCCTCTTCCTCCCGTCTGCTCCGGCCGCTTCCTCCGGCGCGCAGGCGGTTCGCCGCGCCAAGGAGGCCGGACAGCTCCGGGAGGCGAAGTCCGTGGGGGCGCTCGCTGCCGCGGAGGACGAGCTGACAGCGGCGATGGTGTCGGACCGGGGAGACGCGACGATGGCCGAGGGCGGCCGCATCTTCCGCCTCGAGGAGGGGGTATGGATCGACCTGGCCCACGTCGCCGACGCGGCCGTCTTCAACGTGAAGGCGTACAGCGCGGCGTACTTCCGACTCCTGAAGGCTCTGCCCGAGTTGCGTCCCGTCCTGGCGCGCACCGCGTCGGTGATCGTGGCCGGCGCGAAGGTGAGCCTGCAGGTTGGTGACGACGGAGTGAGCGAGCTGAACGACGCGGCGCTGGCCGGGGTGGTGGCTCGGTTCCGCGGAGCGCGGGGAGCGCCGTGAGCCTCGACTGGAACGAGCTGTACCGGAGCGTGTTCCCCGACCTGGTCCGGTTCCTCCACCGCAAGGTGTGGGATCCGGACCGGGCGCGGGACCTCGCCCAGGAGGCGTTCGTGCGGGCGCTGCAGCACGAGCCGCGTCGCCCGCGCGCTTGGCTCTTCCAGGTCGCGTCGAATCTGGCGCGGGACGAGGCACGCACCGTCCTGAGACGGAAGCGTCACCTGGCGCTGCTGAAGAGCGAAGCCCTGGAGCGGCAGGACGTGGCGCCCGATCCGACGGAAGGGATGGTGGAGCAGGAGCGGTCACGGCACGTCCGGGCGGCGCTCGATGCGCTGAGCGAGCGGGACCGGGAAGCGCTGCTCCTGTGGGACGCCGGCATGAGCTATCCGGAGATCGCGCGGCAGACCGGGTTGGCGGTGGGGGGGGTGGGCACCACGCTGGCGCGTGCCCGTCGCCGCCTGGCGGAAGCGTACAAAGCGAGTGAGGGGAACGATGTCGCACGTGGATGAGGGGACGCTGCACGCCTATCTGGACGGGGCGCTGGACGCCCTGCCCGCGGCTGAGGCTGCGCGGGTGCGCGAGCATCTCGCGACGTGCGGGGCATGTGCCGCGCGGCTCGAGGAGGAGCGCCAGGTCCGGCAGGAAGCGGTGGACATCCTGGGCGCCGCGGCGCCCGCCTCGATCGATCCCCCGGCCTTCGAGGAGGTGCGTGCGCTGGCGCGTGCGCGCGGAAGGCCCGCCCGGACGGCGAGCCGGCTCTCACGGCTCGGCTGGGCCGCCTCGGTCGTGCTGGCCCTCGGGGCCGGATGGATGCTGCGCGACGCGGCGATGCCGGACTTCGCGCGCGAGGGGTTCGTGCGCGATGAGGCCCGGCAGGCGGAGGAGGCCACGGCGGACGTCGCCGACGCCGGCGAGGCGGAGCGCCAGAAGGCGGAAGGGGACCGCGACGTCCCGACGCCGACGCCGACCGGCCAGATCCGCGGACGCCGGCAGTCGCGCCGCGCAGGGGTCCGCAGCCCCCCGGCGCGTCGATTCCATGCGGGCGCTCGACGCGGTCGCGTCGAAGGCGAACCCGCCGACGGAGGAGCGTCCGATGCCCGTCGATCTGCCGAGCGAGCGCATCCTGCCGGAGCCGTCGTGGCTGCACGACGAGGCGATCGAGGCGCCGGCGATCACCGCCTCCCGCTTCGACACGCTCACGTTCCCGCGCACGGCGGTCGAGGCGAAGGAGGCGGTGGCGGCCGCGGCCACACGCCGGCAGGCCGACGCGGCCAGCGCGCCGCGCCGACCCAGCGCCCCGCACCCCTGCCGGTCTCCGGCGCCGGGCAGGATCTCGGGAGGGTACGAAGCGCCGCCCTTCCCCTGGCGGACCGGAGGAATGCGACGCTCTTCCGTGAGGCCGCGTCCGGCACCACGGGCTCGCTGGTGGTACCTGGACTCGAGGTGCTCTCCGTGGCCGGGCTGGATGGGGAGGGACTCCCGGGGGGCGTGCGCGTGCGCCAGCGGCTGGCCGGAGGCGACACGCTGGAGCTGGTGCACCTGCCGGCGGGCATGACGCCCTCCATGCTCGAGCCGGTGGCGCCCGACACCCGCACGGAGCTCGTCCTCCCGCGCGCGGGGGGCTGGCTCGTGGTGCGCGCGCACGCGACGCGTGACGTGCTGATGGAGCTGGTGCGGCGCATGGACGAGGGCGGATGAGCGCGCGCCGCGCGGCGGTTCGCTAGACTTGTCGCCCCGACGGCTCCGCGAGGGAGGCCGTCGACGCACGCTCGCCAGGTCCGGCACCATGGAGAACAGACACGAAGGGCTGCTCGACCTCGTCCAGCGCTGGGACGGGCTCGGCGTGGTGTCGAGGTACGACGCACCCACCGGGAGCTGGATGTTCGTCGCGCTCCACGACGACACGCTCGGCACGCCGGTGGGTGGCTGTCGGATGAAGGTCTATCCCCGCCCGGAGGACGGGCTGAAGGACGCGCTGCGCCTCGCGGAGGGGATGACGCACAAGTGGGCGGCGATCGATTTCCCCTTCGGCGGCGGAAAGGCGGTGCTGGCCGTTCCGCGCCCGCTCGAGGGGGAGGAGCGCGTCGGCCTCCTGCACCGGTTCGGCGCGCTGCTCAACGGGTTGGGGGGCGCGTTCGGGACGGGCGAGGATCTGGGAACGACGCCGGAGGACATGCGCGAGCTGGCGACCGTCACCGAGCACGTGGTAGGTCGGCCGCGCGGACCGGCCGGCCCGACCGATCCGGGACCGTTCACCGCCCTGGGCGTACGCGCCGGCATCGAGGCGGCCCTCCGGCATCGCGCCTCCGTGGACGGGCTGAGGGGGTGTCGCATCCTCATCCAGGGCGTCGGGGACGTCGGCGAGCCGCTCGCCCGCCTGTGCGCTGCCGCCGGCGCGACGCTCCTCCTCGCGGACCTGGACGAGGCCCGGGCGATGGCGCTCGCGGTGGAGCTGGGTGGGAAGGTGGTGTCGGCCGACGGCCTCTACGACGAGCCCTGCGACGTCTACGCGCCGTGCGCGCGTGGGCGCGACCTTGAACGCGCAGACGATTCCACGTCTACGCTGCGATGTCGTGGCGGGCTCGGCGAACAACCAGTTGGAGACGGAGGAGGACGCCGAGCGACTGGGCGACCGCGGCATCCTGTACGCACCCGATTTCATCGTGAACGCGGGTGGCGCGATGGCGTTCGGCCTGGTCTACCGGGGCGAGCTCCGACAGGAGGAGCTGGAGCGTCGTGTCGCCGGGATCGGTGACACGCTCGAGCAGATCTTCGCCGAGGCCACCGAGGTGGGTGAGGGACCCCTCGCCGCGGCGAGGCGCCGGGTACGCCGGGTGCTCACGAGGGGACGAAGGCCGGCATGAAGTGACACGTCTCCGCGTCCTCCCCGAGGGACATTCCAGGCCGTATGGTGACCCGCCGCGGTGACTGCGGCGCCCTGCGAGGAATGAGGCAGAATGCCTCGTCAGTTCATCACCTCGCCGGGACCGGGCAACAGATGGAAGAGGTGGTCCAGGCCGAGAGCCCGCAGCACCGTCCAGGTCGATTCCGGCAGCGCCCTGACCCAGACGCGCTGTTCCGGCGCGGATTGGAGGCGTGCGGTGAGGATCCACGCAAGATCGCACAGCTCAGGACGATGCAGGCCCGTGAAGTCGAAGACCACCCCCGGCTCGCTCGTGGCCGAGGCGGGCAGGAGCTGCACGCGAACCTCGCCGTGTCCCGTGTCCCTTCCGTTGGGTTCCATGGTCTCAACCTCCTTCGGTCCACCCCGCCGGTCGTGCTTCCACCCCCTCATTCGTTCAAGAGTCGTGCCAGCGGGGATTCGTTAGATGCAGGGGGCGTTTTCGACCCCTCGAACCATCGCCGGGCGGCCGGGTCCGAACGATGTCCCTATCCGCCACCCTGGCCTGATTCGTGTAACAACGGGAGATTCAAAGGAGCGGGCTTCGAGGTCTCCGCCTTCACAGGGAGGAACGTCGTGAACCACATCCGACGGACCATGGGCGCGGTGCTGGCGGCGTCGATCGTCGTGGCGCCGGGCCTCGTGGGGCAGGTCCGTGGAGCGGACGTACGTGAGTCCTACTTCAGGGCCGTGGCGGACTTCTTCGACCTCCCCGCCTCGGAGATCTCGATCCTCGGCGCTTGGCAGATGCCCACGGACGAGATCCCGGTCGTTCTCTTCATCGCCCACCACGCCGGTGTGTCTCCCGAGGCCATCGTGGCGTTGCGCAGGTCGGGACGGGGGTGGAGCGACCTCGCGAACCGCTACGAGGTCGGCGCCTCGCAGTTCTACGTCCCCATCCCGGAGGGAGCGCCGGCCGGGATCCTCCAATCCGTCTACGACCGCTACCGCTCCGTGCCGATCCCGAGCTGGAGCCAGGTCGCTCTGGCGGACCGGGACATCGTGTCGCTCGTGAACCTGAGGTTGCTGTCGCAGACGCTGCACATGGCGCCCGAGGACGTGCTCTCCGCCGCGCGCGACGCCGAGTGGGTGGAGGTGTATGCCAGGCTTCTGCGCGAGCCGGACGCACCCCGGGAAGGCGCGGCCCATCGGTGAAGCGGGCGAAGATGGTGCCGCTGGCGGGCTACGAGATCCTCCCGCCGGCGCGTATGCTGGAGGAGGCCGAGGCGTTCCTGGCCCGCATGCGCGCGTCGACGCACGGTGCGGGACTTCTCCGACCGTCCGGTTCCCCGCGAGGTGATCGAGCGCTGCCTGCTGGCGGCGGGCACGGCACCGAACGGCGCGAATCGGCAGCCGTGGCGCTTCGTGGTGGTGGGCGATCCCCTGCTGAAGCGCCGGATTCGCGAGGCGGCGGAGGAGGAGGAGCGGGCCTTCTACGCCGGCCGCGCGTCGCCGGAGTGGTTGGACGCGCTGGAGCACCTGGGCACCGACGAGCACAAGCCGTTCCTCGAGAAGGCGCCCTGGCTCGTGGCGGTCTTCGCCGAGAGCTACGCGGTGACCCCGGACGGGCAGCACGTGAAGAATTACTATGTGAGCGAATCCGTGGGCATCGCCACGGGTATGCTGATCACGGCGTTGCACCACGCCGGACTCGCCACGCTCACGCACACACCTTCGCCGATGAAGTTCCTCAACCAGCTCCTGGCACGCCCCGACAACGAGCGGCCCTTCCTGATCCTGGTGGTCGGACATCCCGCGGACGGGGCCACCGTCCCGGACATCACCAAGAAGGACCTCGACCAGATCGCGGTCTTCGTGGAGTAGCACGGACCGGATGCGGCTTCAGAAGAGGACGGCGGGTTGAGCGTCAACGCGGAGCGAGTGCGGCTGGACGAGCCAGTCGAGGTCGAGCGTGTGCTGGGACGCGTGCAGGGCGCGCGTCCCGGGCCGACGCTGTTGTGCGTCGCCGGGCTGCACGGGAACGAGCCGGCGGGCGTGCTCGCTGCGCGCAGGGTCCTCGAGCGGCTGGCTCCCCGCGCGAGCCTGATGCGCGGGGACTTCGTGGCCCTGGCCGGGAACCGGCGCGCCCTCGCGGGGGGCTGTCGCTTCGTCGAGCGTGACCTCAACCGCGCCTGGACGGACGAGCGGCTCGATCGCCTGAGGGCCGCGGGCCGGCTGAACGGGGCGGCGGAGGACCAGGAGCAGGTCGAGCTGCTGGACGCGATCGAGGAGGTGGTGGAGGCCGCGCGTGGACCGGTCTACGTGCTCGACCTGCACACCACGTCCGGTACCGGAGGGCCGTTCACGACGTTCGGGGACACGCTTCCCAATCGGACCTTCGCCTCGAACGTGCCCGTGCCGATGGTCCTCGGCATCGAGGAGCTTCTCGAGGGTACGCTGCTGGCCTTCCTGGGTCGTCACGGGCTGGTGGCGGCGGTCTTCGAGTCGGGCCAGCACGATGAGCCGGCCGCCGTCGACCGGGCGGAGGCGGGGATCTGGCTGCAGATCGCGGGGCTCGGCCTCCTTCCCGAGCGCCGTCTCCCCGAGGCCCGGGGGGCCCGCATCTTCCTGCGCAGGGAGACGGATCGGCTACCCCGCGTCATGGAGATGCGCTATCGCCACCCCATCGGGCCGGGTGATCAGTTCCGCATGAATCCCGGGTGGAGGAACTTCCAGGCGGTGGAGCGGGGCCAGCCGCTCGCGCGCGACGTCCGCGGCGACATCGTCGCGCTGCAGGCGCGGGAGGATCCTCATGCCCCTCTACCAGGCGCAGGGGGAGGACGGCTTCTTCCTGATCCGCGAGTTCGCGCCCATCGTGGCTGCAGGCTTCCCGGATCCTCCGCTCGCTGGGCGCCGATCGCGTCGCGCACCTGCTGCCGGGGGTCGAGCGGGATCCGGATCGGCCCGACGCGCTCATCGTGCACAAGCGCGTCGCCCGCTGGTACGCCCTTCAGCTCTTCCACCTCCTGGGCTATCGCCGGCACGAGGATGCAGGGGATCGCCTGGTGATGCGCCGGCGGCGCTACGACGACGTTCGCTACGTGCGCCGCGGCCCCCACCCCGAGCCGCTGAAGTAGTCGGGTGTGTGGGCGATATACCCTCGCGGCTCCGGCCGACGAGCTGGTCGAGGTCTTCGACGTCCCCGAGCTCTCCTTCGAGCTGACGCCCCGCTACAACCTGGCGCCCGGGCAGGACGCGCCCGTGGTCGGTGAGGACCGTCACGGCCGGCGCATCGGTCTGCTCCGGTGGGGCTTCCTCCCTGCGGTACCGGGATCCGCATCGCGCACCTTCGTCAACGCGCGCGGCGAGTCCGCGGACCGCACCCCGGCGTTCCGCGACGCCTTCGCGCGTCGGCGTATCCTCGTGCCCGCCGACGGCTTCTACGAGTGGCGCGCGGAGGGCGGCGCCAGGATCCCCTACTGGTTCCACCCTCCCGGGGGCGGGCTCATCTCCTTGGCGGCCCTCTGGGAGCGCCACGAGGCGGCGGGGGAGGGGACGCGCGACGGCTTCGCCATCCTCACGGTGGCCGCGAACGAGGATGTGCGCGCCGTCCACGAACGCATGCCGCTCATCGTGCCGGCTTCCGGGCGCGCCGCCTGGCTTTCCCGGAAGACGGCACACGACGTGCTGAGGCGCATCGTGGCCCCCGCGCCCGCCGGTACGCTCACGTCCCGGCGCGTGTCGACGCGCGTCAACACGACGACGAACGACGACGAGGGGCTTCTCGAAGCGGTGTAGCGGTCGAGGTGCGCCGGCGTACGTTCGCGGTGGCGTACGCACATCCCCATCGAACCCAGGAGAGAGCCGGGATGTCGGGACATGCTCGTTGGATGTTGATCGTGGCGGCGCTCGTCGGGCATGGGATGCAGCGACCCCATCGAAGGAAACGACACCGCGCGGGGGGACTATACGCTGGTGTCGGTCGACGCCGGGCAACTCCCCGCCGTGGTATCGGACGACGGCACCAACCGGGTCGAGGTCACGGGCGGTGGAGCGCAGCTGCGGGCCGACGGCAGCTGCGACGTCCACCGCGATCTGCGCACGACGACCGATGCCAACGCGACCACCAGCACGGACGCGCACGACTGCACGTGGACGCGCAATGGCGCGGCGCTCTTCCTGACGCTGAGCGGCGGTGGGGTCTATCCCGGCACGTGGGACGAGACGGCCTTCACGCTGCAGCTCCTGATCGAAGGGGACTCGTACCTCTTCGCCCGCTGAGGTCGATCCGCTCAGTTGGCCGAGACCGTCCGCCCCCGCGCCCAGGCGCGCATCGCGTCCATCCGCTCGACCATCGTCACGGAGAGCGGGCGCGTCGAGCGCGCCTCGGCGAGAAGCGCACCGGTGTCGAGCTTGGTGCCGTTGGCGAACACGGTGTAGAGGGCGCTCACCACGACCTGCTCGATCTCCGAGCCGCTGAAGCCCTCCGAGGCCTCCGCCAGCGCCTCCAGGTCGAAGTCGGACGGATCGTGCCCCCTCGCCGTGAGGTGGATGCGGAAGACCTCCCGACGCGTGGGCGCGTCGGGCAGGTCGACGAAGAAGATCTCGTCGAACCGGCCCTTGCGCAGGAACTCCGGGGGGAGCCGCTGGATGTCGTTGGCGGTCGCCACCACGAACACGTCCCCCTTCCGATCCTGCATCCACCCCAGGAAGCTCCCGAGGATGCGCTGGGACACGCCTCCGTCCTCCGATCCCCCGGTCGCGAACGCCTTCTCCAACTCGTCGATCCACAGCACCACCGGCGCCATCCGCTCCGCCGCGCGCATGGCCCGTTTGAAGTTGCCCTCGCTCTCGCCGATGTACTTGTTGTAGAGGTTCGACGGATCGAGCTTGAGCAGGGGGAGCCCCCACTCCGACGCCACGGCCTTGGCCGACAGGCTCTTTCCGCACCCGGGCACGCCCAGCAACAGAACGCCTCGGGGGAAGCCCAGACCGAACTGCTCCGCCTTCTCGGGACTCCGCACCACGGCCGTGCGCTTGGCCAGCCACTGCTTGAGCGTCTTGAGGTCGGCGACGCCGGCCATCGTGGTCTCCGCCGGGAAGTACTCGAGCAGCCCCTCCCGCTCGACGATCTCGCGCTTGGCGTCGATCACGAGGCGGATGTCGCTCGCGGTGAGCGACCCGTCCTCCACGATCGCCTTCGTGAGGATCTTGCCGGCCTCCATGAGCGTGAGCCCCGAGAGGTTCTTCACCAGCGAGTTCGTCTCCTCGCGGCTCAGCGAGACCTCCACGTTCTGGCGGGCCGAGAGGTCACGGACGATGCGGCCGAGGAGCTCCCTGAACTCGTCGTCCGACGGACCCGGGAGGGTGACCACCGCGGCGATCTCCTTCAGCGTGCCGGGCAACTCGACGCCTTCGCCCGTCAGCACGAGCGCTCCGTCCCGCTGCTCCATGGAGCGGGCCGCGTCGCGCAGGTAGGACTGGAGCAGGTCCTGCCCGCCCAGGCCCCCCGCCAGCCCCTGGAGGTGGTAGATGCCCGGCTGGCCACCGGACTCGATGTTGCGCACGGCCTTCACCGGATCGCGCGAGTCGTAGAGGGGGTCCGACATCCCCGCGCGCACCAGCCCACGCGAGCGCGTCCACGTGAAGAAGGGCGTCTTCATGGCGTCGGCGAGGTGGCGCAGGAGTCCTTCGGCGCGCTCCTCCTCCACGGTGTCGACGTATACGAGGCCGTACCGCGAGCGGATCAGGAGCTGAAGGTCCTTGAGCGCGTCCTTCGGCATGGGCGAGACGTCGGGCGTGAGAGATCAGGAGGCCTTGGGCAGCCGGGTGAGCGTGTCGTTCACCGTCGGATCGAAGTGCACGTCCAGCTGCGGGAACGCGATCACGATACCCCGCTCCTTCAGCTCCCACCACACCGCCTCGTGCAGATCCGACTCCGCGCGGCGCGAGCGCCACGGATCGTGGGTCCAGACGGAGACGCCGAAGTTCACCGACGAGTCCCCGAACGCGGTCATGAAGACCATCGGATCGTGCGTCTCCACGCGCCACTTCATCGAGTACGCCACCTTCTCGAGGGCGTCGCGTACCTCGTGCATGTCCGAGTCGTAGGTCACGCCCACCGCGATCGTGACGCGGTAGAGGGAGTCCTGCATGGTGAAGTTCTTCACCGTGCCCTGCGAGAGCGTCGAGTTGGGGATGATGAGCTGCTCGTCGTCGCGTGTGCGGGCGACCGTGCTGCGGACGCGCATGTCCTCGACGCGCACGACCTCGCCCTCCACCTCGAGGACGTCGCCGGGCTTGATGGAGCGCTCGAAGAGCAGGAGCAATCCGGCGATGAAGTTCCCCACCACGTTCTGGAACGCGAAGCCGATCCCCACGCCCAGCACGGCGCTGGCCGCGAAGATCGCGGAGAGGTTGATGCCGAGGTTGCTGATCGCGGTCGCCAGGCCGATGAAGAGGATCGCGTAGTGGATGAGGCGGCGGGCGATGGCGTGCGTGCCGGGGTCTTCCACGCCCCGGCGGGCGAGCGCGGCGTCGGCGCTCTTCCGCAGCAGCCGTGACACGACGAGCGTGACGACGACGAACAAGGCGAAGGTGATCAGGTCCACCAGCGTGATGGCCTGGCCCAGGATCGTGAAGAGGGGGTGTTTGACGATCTCGTCGAGAATGCGGGCGTATTCGGCGAGGTCCATGCGTGCTCCGGGGTGCAGGGATGGAGGGTTGCTGCCCGAAATTGCCCAGGGCGAGTGGGGCGTGTCCAGCGGGAGCGGTTGGTAGTCCCGCCGGGGCTTGCACGTTGTGGGGGTGGAGCACGGAACCGCGTCGGGAGGTCGGGCGAGTGACCATGGATCGCATTCGAGCGGGGGACATCGGCGCCCTCGAGCTGCTGCTCAGGGACGTCTGGCCTCCGCTGGTCGCACACCTCGCGGCCGTGACGGGCTCGCTCGAGGCCGCCGAGGACGCGGCCCAGGAGGCCTTCGTGCGGCTCTGGGAGCGGAGGGAGGATTGGCGGGCGGGGTCCGCGCGCGCGCTGCTCTTCCGCATCGGGCGCAACGCGGCGCTCGACGAGGGCCGCCGGGCGCGGGTGCGCGGGCGGCTCGCCGCGGAGCGGTCGCGCTCCGGCGTGGCGTCGCCGCCGACCCCCGACGGGGATCTCGACCGGTCGGAGTTGCGTCTGCGCCTGGACGCGGCGCTCGACCGCCTTCCGCCCCGACGCCGCGAGGTCTTCGAACTGATCCGCTTCTCGGGGCTCAGCCACGAGGAGGCGGCGGATGCGATGGGTCTCGCCACGCAGACCGTGGCCAACCACATGAGCCTGGCACTCCGCGACCTGCGCGCGGCGCTGGCCGATCTGGTCGCAGGCATGCCCCGGTCGGGCAGCGGTGAGCCGGGGGAACCGGAGGGGAGGCGCCGCGATGGATGAGCTCATCCTCAAGCAGCTCGAGGGCCGTGCCACCGACATCGAGGCCCGTCGCGTCGAGCAGTGGCGCCATGCGTCCGCGGAGAACGAGCGCGCCTACCGGGAGACGCGGGCCGTGTGGGAGATCGCGGGCCTGGCGGCGCCCCCGGAGACGGCGACCCCCCCTCCGGTCGAGGTCGTCACCACCGCTGCCGAGGCGCGCAGGCGCCGGGACGTGGCGCGCCGGCGCGGGCGTCGCGTCCTCCGCTCACCCTGGCTGGCGTACGGCCTGGCCGCGGCGGCCGTCGCCGCTCTGGTGATGGCGGGTGTGGAGCGCGGAGCGCGCGCCGGTCCGGAGAACGTCCTCGCGGCGACCAGCTCGTCGACGATGGCGGGGGACGTGGTGACGATGAGCCTCTCGGACGGGAGCGTCGTGCGCATGGCGTCTTCGAGCCACCTGCGTTTCCCCCCGGGGTCGCGCGGTAGGGAGGTGGACCTGGAGGGTCGGGCCTTCTTCGCGGTGGCGCCGGGCGAAGCACCGTTCGTGGTGCTCACGGATGTGGGCAGCGCGACCGCGCACGGGACGCGCTTCGAGGTGCGGGTGGAGGGCGACGCGCTGCGACTGGTCGTGGTGGAGGGACGGGTGCTGCTGGAGGGCGGAGGCGGCTCCGCCGAGGTGGGGCAGGGCCAGGTGGCCTTCCTGTCCCGCGGGGGGACCCCCCGCGTGGTGGATCGCGAGGACGTGTGGACGCTCCTGGAGTGGCCGGCCGGTCTCCTCCTCTTCCAGGCGACGCCGCTGCGGGAGGTCGCAGGAGAGATCGGGCGCCACTTCGGCCGCCCGGTCGAGGTCGATTCCACCGTCGCGCGACGGAGGGTCACGGCATGGTTCGAGGACGAGTCGCTCGACGAGGTGGTGTCGGCGGTCTGCCTGGTGGCGGGGGTGAAGTGCGAGGTGCGAGCGGCGCGCGTCCGGATGACGGCGCCTTGAGCGTGCCAAGGTGACGGGACAACGGGGAGGGGGAGAGATGCGCGGGTGCGGTCGGCGGTGGCTGGAGGCGGTGCTCGTGGCGTTCGTGACGTGGGCGGCCGTGGCGTCGATTCCCGTGGGCGTGGAGGCGCAGGAGCCGTCGCTCCTCGACCGTCCCGCGCGCCTCGACGTGGCGGAGGTGCCGGTCGCCGAGGCGCTCGCGGCGCTCCAGCGCGCTTCCGGGGTGGCGCTCGCGTACAGCCCCGACCTCCTTCCCGCGGGCCGCACCGTGCGCTGTGCGTGCACCGCGGTGACCCTCCGCGTCGCGCTCGACCGGATCCTCGCCGGTACGGGGCTCCGCTACGTGGAGGGCCGGCGGCAGATCCTGATCGGGGCGATGACGGGCGACGGTGGGGCGCCGGCGTCCGAGAGCACGCTCACGGGCTTCGTCGTGGACGGCGACGGCGGGCGCCCGATCGCGGCCGCGGAGGTGCGGCCGACGGAGGGCGGGAGGAGCGTGCTGACCGGCGACGGCGGCCGTTTCGCCCTCCGGGGCCTCGGCGCGGGCACGCACGAGCTGCAGGTCTCGGCGCTCGGCTACGAGGCGCGTACGCTGTCCGCCGTGGTCGGCGCCGACGGCACGGGCAGCGTGCGCGTGGCGCTGGTCCGGGCCCCCATCCCCCTCGAGGAGATCGTGATCGCGCCCGGGAGCTTCGGCATCCTCGAGCTGAGCCCCGGGACGAGCGGGGTGCGGGTGAGCCGCGAGGACATCGAGGCGACGCCGCAGATCGGAGACGACGTCTTCCGGACGCTGAAGCGACTCCCCGGCGTCACCACGGACGACATCTCCACGCGGCTCAACATCCGCGGCAGCACGGACCGCGACCTCCTGGTGCGCCTGGACGGGCTGGAGCTCTACGAGCCCTACCACCTGAGGGACCTGGACGGCGCGCTCGGCATCGTCGACGTGCAGTCGCTCGGCGGGATCGACCTGATCACCGGCGGCTTCCCGGTGGAGTACGGGGACAAGACCGCCGGCGTGTTCGACATGCACTCGCGCACGCCCCCGGCGGATCGTACGCGCACCACCGTGGGGCTGAGCCTCAGCTCGGTGGGCGCCAACAGCCAGGGGAGCTTCGCGGACGGACGGGGACAGTGGGTGGCCGCGCTGCGCCGCGGCTTCCTGCAGTACGTTCTCGCGGTGGGCGGTGCGGACGGCGATCTCAATCCCCGCTACTGGGACGCTCTCGGGCGGGTGCAGTACCTGTTGACCCCGCGGAACGTCGTCTCGGCGGAGATCCTCCTCGCCGGCGACGAGATGCGCTGGCTGGACGAGGACACCAACTCGCGCGTCGACAGCGACTGGTGGAACGGCAACGCCTGGCTCACCTGGAAGAGCACGCCCATCGACGGGCTGCGCGTCGAGACGCTCCTCTCCCTCGGTTCGTTGACGCGGGACCGCACGGGCGGGGTGTACACCGGAGGGCGCGGAGACTTCACCCCCATCCGCTCGGAGGTGTCCGACGCCTCCGACTTCCACTTCCGCGGCGTGCGTCAGGAGTGGCAGCTCGACCTGACCGGAGACCTCCTCGCCAAGGCGGGGTTCGACGTCCACGGCGGGCGGGGCGGCTACACGTACGGGAGCATCTCCGCGCGCTACGACGTGGACGACCAGAGCCGCCTCTTCATCCGTGCGGACACCGCGCGCGTGAAGGTCGACCCGAGCGGGACGGAGGTCGGTGCGTGGGGGGCGCTGCGCGGCCGCGTGGCCGGCGCGCTCACCTTCGAGGGAGGCGTGCGCTGGGACCGCCAGTCCTGGACGGGAGAGGAGCACCTGGGGCCGCGCGCGATGCTCCGCCTGGGACGTGGATCGAGGGACGACCCTGCGGGCGAGCTGGGGGCGCTACTTCCAGTCGCAGGCGCTGCACGACCTGCGCGTCCAGGACGGCGAGCGGGACTTCAACCCCGCGGAGCGCGCCGACCAGGTGGCGATCGGCGTGGAGCGGGCGCTGGGAGGCGGCGTGAGCGCGCGGGTCGAGGCCTACCGGAGGGCGATCCACGATCCCCTCCCGACGTACGTGAACCTCTCCCGGCAGGTGAACCCCGTCCCCGAGGTCGAGGGCGACCGACGTCGCATCGCACCGGACGAGGCACGCGCACGCGGGGTGGAGGTCATCGTGGCGCGCGACGACATCGGTCCGCTCTCCTGGGCGGCCAGCTACGCGCTCTCCGTGGCCGAGGACCGGGTGGACGGCCGATGGGCGCCGCGCACGCTCGACCAGCGGCACACGCTCACGGTCCAGGGTGCCTGGCGGATCGGCCGGAGCTGGCAGGTCAGCGGGCTCTGGCACTACCACACCGGTTGGCCCTTCACCGGTCAGACGCTGGACGTGCGCCTCACCGACCCGGGGGACGGCGGCCAGCAGGTGGAGATCCTCCAGCGGGGCTTCGAGGCCTACAACGCCGAGCGCCTTCCGCCCTACCACCGTCTGGACGTGCGCGTGACGCGCAACTTCGAGCTGCGCCGGAGCCGGTTGGAGGTGTTCCTCGACGTGTTCAACGCCTACAACCGCATCAACCTGCGCGGCTACGAGTGGGTGCTGGGGGAGGTGGCGCCAGGCCGGTTCAGCGCGCTGCGCGACACCGGGGAGGAGCAGCTCCCCATCCTGCCGACGCTCGGCCTCCGCTGGGTGTTCTGACCCGGCGCACCGCGCCCCGCGAGCGCCCCTGCAACCTTCGGGCGCCTCTCCTCGTCATAGTATAGCAAAGCTATAGTACAAGCCGCCCGCCGGAGCGGCGCCGACGGGAGGCGTTCATGGGACGAAGCGGTCTCGGCGAATTCGAGCACCAGGTGCTTCTGACGATCCTGCGCCTGGGCGGCGAGTCCTACTCCGTGCCGATCGTTGCGGAGCTGGAAGCCCGAACGGGGCGGGAGGCCGCGACGGCGGCGGTCTACATCGCGCTGCGTCGCCTGGAGAAGAAGGAGATGCTCACTTCTCGGCTCGAGGCGCCGGAGGAGAGCGGCGAGCCCTATCCGCGCCGCTGGTTCGCGCTCACGGAGGCGGCGCTCGAGCCCCTCAAGGAGACGCGGCAGGCGTTGCTGAGCCTCTGGGACGGCCTCGAGCCGGCCCTCGACGACTGAGGGCGCTGCGGATGACCGACCCCCACGTGCGGCCCGCGCCGCCGAGACTCTCCCGCCGGCTCCTCCGGTGGGCGGTGGGGAGGGAGGCGGACGAGGTCGACGGCGAGCTCCACGAGGCCTTCCAGGCCCGGGCTCGCTCCGCGGGACACGCGCGCGCGCGCTGGTGGTATCGGCGTCAGGTGCTCGGCTTCGTGCTGCGGTCCCCCGCGGCGCGGCGCAACCAACGGGAGGGTGGGATGGGCGGATGGCACGAGGTGCTCGGGGACGTCCGTTGGGCGCTGCGCGGGCTGCGCAAGCGGCCGACGTTCACGGCCGTCGCGGTGGGAACGCTCGCGCTGGGGATCGGATCGAACTCCGCGATCTTCACGCTGGTGAGCGCGCAATTCCTGGCTCCCCTCCCCTGGGCGAGCCCGAACGAGTTGGTGCTGGTCTGGGAGGCGGAGCGCGCGACGGGCGACGTGATGACGGTGTCGCCCGGGCAACTACTTCGCCTGGAAGGAGCAGGCGCGCTCCTTCGCGGGCTTGGCGGCCTTCAACGTCGACGTCGCCACGATCTCCGGAGGCGACGGTGCGGCCGAGGAGGTGGCCGCGAGCGTGGTGACCCCCGACTTCTTCGACGTCCTGGGCGTGCGCCCGGAGCTGGGACGTGTGTTCTCGGCCGACGCGGCCCGAGAGGCCGACGGCGACCTCGTCGTCCTGAGCCACGCGCTGTGGGTGCGCCGCTTCGGGTCGGACCCGGCCATCGTCGGAAGGACGGTCCGTGTCGACGGACGTCCCCACACCGTGGTGGGGGTCGTGCCGGAGGGTTTCCGCCAGCCGGAGCGCTCCCTGAGCTGGCAGGCCGCCCAGCTGTGGCGTCCCCTCCTGCTCGAGGAGGAGCACGACGATTTCGATTCGCGCTACCTGCGCACCGTGGCGCGCCTCGCGCCGGGGACGTCCGTCGAGCAGGCTCGCGTCGAGATGGACGGCCTCTCCGATCGCCTCGCACAGGCCCACCCCGAGGCGAACGGCGCGTGGACGGTGACCGTGCGCACGGTGGACGACTACCTCCTGGGCGCGGCGCGCCCGGTGCTGCTCATGCTCCTGGGGGCGGGCGCCGCCGTGCTTGCTCATCGTGTGCGCCAACGTCGCGAACCTGACGCTGGCCCGGGGCCAGGAGCGCCGCCGGGAGTTCGCGGTGCGCGCGGCGCTCGGATCGGGTGGGGGCAGGCTCCTCCGCCAGGTCGTCGTCGAGGGCGTGGTCCTCGCCGCGGCGGGCGCCGCCGCTCGGCACGTTCGGCGTCTGGGCCGCGCGCGGCGCCCTGCAGGCCGTCCAGTCGCGCTACCTCACCGGGCTGGTGGACGTGGCGGTGGACGCGCGCGCGATCGGCTTCACCGTGCTCGTCGCGCTGCTCGCGGGCGTCGCGTTCGCGCTCCCCCTCGCCCGCCTGGCGTCCCGATCGGCCTTGCGCGCGGCCCTGACGGAGGGGGACGGCCGCTCCGGTGCGGCGCTCGGGCTCGGCCGGACGCGGAACCTCCTGATCGTTGGACAGATCGCGCTCGCGACCACGCTCCTGGTCGTGGCGACGCTCCTCGCGCGCTCGTTCGACGCGCTCGTGAATGTCCCGCCCGGGTTCGACCCGCGCGACCGCATCACCTTCGACGTCTCCGCGCCGAGGACGCGCTACCCGGACCGCACCGCCCTGGAGCGCTACTTCCGCGACGTGCGGCGGGAGGTCGAAGCCGTTCCGGGCGTGGTCGCGGTGACGATGACGTCCGACCTCCCCTTCACGACGGAGAACCGCTGGACGCCCTTCGGCGTCGAGGGACTCCCGTGGGACGAGGCGACCGCGCCGCGGGCGGACTTCCACACCGTCCTCCCCGACTACTTCGAGGTGATGGGCATCCCGCTGCGGGAGGGCCACGTCTTCACGCAGTCGTGGGAGCCCGTCGAGGACATCCCGATCGTGGTCAACGAGCATCTGGCCCGCAGGGTCGCGCCGGAGGGAGACCCCCTCGGACGCTCCATCCTCCTGCACCGCGACGGGGAGGTGATCCCGTTGCGGGTGGTCGGGGTGGTGGGCGACGTCCTCGACGACGGATACGCCGCGGCGTCCGAGCCGATCTTCTACATGCCGTGGGGGGCCAACCCGCAGCGCGGAATGTCCGTGGTGGTCAGGGTACGCGGGGACGCGAGCCGCGCGGTCGACGGGGTGCGCCAGGCGGTGGCGCGTGTCGACGCGGACGTCCCTGCCGCCGGGCTGCGCACGCTGGACGCCATGCTGGCCGAGACCGTCGCGCGGCCGCGCGCGGCCTCCTGGATCGGGGCGACCTTCGCGCTCCTGGCGCTCCTGGTCGCGGCGGCGGGCATCTACGGCGTGCTCAGCTACGCGGTGCAGAGCCGGACGCGCGAGATCGGCATCCGCGCCGCGCTCGGTGCCGACGCGCGCCGACTGGTGGCGATGGTGCATGGCCCACGCGACGCGGCTCGTCGCGCTCGGCCTGGTCGTCGGGCTCGCTGGGTGCGCTCGCCGTCGGGCGCGGCGCTCTCCGGGGTGCTCTTCGGCGTGCGCAGCTGGGACCCGCCCAGCCTGGTGGCGGCGGTCGTCCTGCTGGGCGGTGTCGGCCTGCTCGCGGCGTGGGTGCCGGCGCGCAGGGCCGTGCGCGTGGATCCGAAGGTGGCGCTCACGGCCGATTGATCAGGCGCCGCCCGGGTCACACGGACCCGGGCGGCCCGAGGCGGGACTCAGCGGGGCGCGCCGGCCGTCACCTCGTCGAACGCCTCCCGAATGCGGCGCAGGCCCTCGCGCAGCTCGTCCTCCGGGTTGCCGAAGCCTACGCGCAGGTAGGAATCCATCCCGAAGTGGTCCCCCGGCACGACGAGCACGCCTTTCTCCGTGCGGAGCTTCTCCGCGAACTCGGTGGAGTTCGCGTCTGCGTCGTAGCGCATGTAGCAGATCGCGCCGGCGTCCGGGAGGCGGTAGCGGAACCGCCCCTCCTGCGAGGTCATCCAGTCCTGTAGAAGCTCGAGGTTCGCCCGGATGATGCCGCGCGTCCGTTCGAGGATGCGGTCGCGGGTCACGGGCTCGAGCGCGATGGTGGCCAGTGCATCGGAGAGGGTGGCGGGGCTGATCGTCGTGTAGTCCGTGCGGCCCCAGAGCTCGGCCACCACCTCGGCGGGGCCCAGGATCCAACCGAGCCGGAGCCCGGGGAGCCCGTACGCCTTCGACAGCGAGTTCGTGACCAGCACCCGCTCGTGGCGCCCCCAGAAGGACGGCGTCTGGTCGCCCAGCACCTCCGCGCCCGCGTACACCTCGTCCGCGAGGATCCAGGCGCCCTTCCGTTCCGTCATCCCTGCGATGGCTTGCATCGCCGCGGGGCTGAGCGCGGCACCCGTCGGATTGTTCGGGTTGGTGATGAGCACGAAGCGGGCGCCCGCGTCGAGGGCGCTGGCGAGGGCGTCCAGGTCCGGCTGCCACCCGTGCTCCTCCACCAGCTTCACCGGGTGGATGCTCGCGCCGAACGAGTCGAGCAGCCCCGGCACCTGGCCGTAGGTGGGGAGGAGGACGGCGGCCGTACCCTCGGCCTCCATCAGGTGCCAGAAGGAGGTGAAGTTCGCCTCCGCGCCCCCGACCGTGACGAGCACGTTCGCCTCCGTGGCGCCGGGGTAGAGCGCCGCGATGCGCGCGCGCAGCGCGTCCGATCCGTTCGACTGCCCGTATCCGAGCCGCAGGTCGTCGATGCCCTCCTCCCGCCCGGCGAGGTCGAGCAGCTCTCGCACGGTCATCGGGTGCACGCCCGACTCCGAGAGGTTGATCTCCACCCTGTGCTCGTAGGTGGACTGGTACCGTTCCATGCGGAAGGGCGTGTAGCGCACGGGGTGCTCCTGGGCGTGAAAGGCCGCGAACGTGATCGTCCGCGCCATCCTAGGTGGAGGGGGCCCCGCGGACAACGGGCTCCGGTTAGATTTCGACCTCGTCCTGCGCGGCCGAGCCGCCCGGCACGGCACCCCTCTATCGAACCGCGACCATGAGCGATCTCATACTCCCCGACGATCAGGTCCACCGCGGACATCACACGCGCATCGTGCTCGTCGTGCTCGACGGCCTCGGCGGCCTCCCCCACCCGGATGCGGGCGGGCGTACCGAGCTGGAGGCCGCGCGCACGCGCAACCTCGACACGCTCGCCGACCGCTCGTCGCTCGGGATGATCGACCCCGTGGGGCCCGGCATCACGCCCGGCAGCGGCCCCGGCCACCTCTCGCTCTTCGGCTACGATCCGACCCGCTACGTGATCGGCCGGGGCGTGCTCTCCGCGCTGGGGGTCGGCATCGACCTGAAGGCGGGCGACCTTGCCGCCCGGCTCAACCTGGCCACGTTCGACGATGAGGGACGCGTCGCCGACCGGCGCGCCGGACGCCCGTCCGACGCGCAGGGTAGGCGCGTCGTGGACGAGCTGATGTCGTCGCTCCGCCAGCCGGACGGATTCGAGGTGTCGCTCACGCACGAGAAGGAGCACCGCGTCGTGCTCCTCATCCGCGGCGAGGGTCTGGGCGCCGACCTCACGGACACGGATCCCCTCGAGGAGGGTGTGCCGGACCTGAAGTGCGAGGCCACGGCGACCGGCTCGGAGCGCTCGGCCGAGCTGGTGCGCGACTTCCTCGCGCAGGCGCGCGAGATCCTCTCGGGCGAGCCCGCGCTGAACGGCTTCCTGGCACGCGGCTTCGCCACCTACGAGGCCATCCCCACCTTGCAGGAACGGTTCGGCCTGGATGCGGCCGCGTTCGCCAAGTACCCGATGTACCGGGGCGTGGCGAAGCTCGTCGGCATGGAGGTTCCGGGGATTCCCGCGGACGTCGACGAGACGGTCTCGCTCTACCTCAAGAACGGCCCCGCGCACGGCTTCTCCTTCCTCCACTTCAAGGATACGGACACGCGTGGCCACGACGGCGACTTCGAGGGGAAGGTGGACGCCATCGAGGAGGTGGACGCGCTGATCCCGAAGATCCTCGAGACGGAGCCCGACGTCCTGATGGTCACGGGCGACCACTCGACGCCGGCGGTCTACAAGGAGCACTCGTGGCACGCGGTGCCGGTGCTGCTCGCCTCGAAGTGGGCGCGCCCGACCGGCGGCGGCTTCGGCGAGTCCGCGTGCCGTCGCGGCGACCTGGGGCGCTTCCCCGGGACCGGACTGATGTCGCTGGCGCTGGCGCACGCCGGGCGCCTGGTGAAGTTCGGCGCGTAGCGCGGGGACCGGATGGAGCTGGAAGCGCTGCTCGAGCGGGCCCTGGGCCTCGCCGACGAGGCGGACTGGGAGGCGATGGCCGAGCTCCTGAGGGAGCACGTGGGCGAGCACGAGGACGAGGCGGCCGTGCACTGCTGGCTCGGCGTCGCCGAGCGGGAGCTGGGGCTGGAGGGTGTCGCCTACGAGCGCTTCAAGCGGGCGCTCGCCCTCGATCCCGAGGATCCCTACGTGCTCGCTACCGCCGGCAACGGCGTGGCGGTGTTCGATGACCCCGACGCCGAGCAGGCGCTGCGCACGGCCGCCCTCACCGCGCCGGGGATCGCGTTGACCCGCTTCCTCTACGGCGCGTATCTCGCGCGCGAGGGGCTCGTCGCCGAGGGGCTCGCCGAGCTGGAGAGCGGCTCGGGCCCTCGACGCGGACGATCCACAGATCGTGTACGAGCTGGGCGTGGCGCGCTACCTGGCCGGGGACGCGGACGGCGCGGCGGACGCGCTCGGCGACGCGGTGCGCCTCGACCCCGAGGACGGGTGGCCGCGCATCGTGTTCGGGCTGGTGCTGCTGGAGTCGGAGCGGTTCGACGAAGCCGCCGGCGAGCTGTCCGAGGGGGCGCGGCTGCAGCCCGAGGACGTCGAGGCCCAGCTCGTGGCGGCCCTCGCGGCCTCCGCGGCCGGTGCCGACGACCTGGCCTGGGAGATGCTGGAGCGCGCCCGCATCCGCGCCGCCGAAGAGGACAGCGTCTTCCTGCTCGCCGTGGAGGAGCGCCTGGACGCGGGAGCCGAGGCGGCGCGTAGGCTGCTTATGGACGATGTTTCGCCGGATCTCCTGAGGAGACGGATGCAGGAACGCCCCTGAGACGACCCCGGGAGATCAAGTCGGGCGTGGATCGGCCGATACTCGGGAGAGCAGGGTCCGACTTCCTCCAGGAGCACCAGGCGTGGACCATCGCCGGATCGTCCCATTCTTCATCGTCGCCGCAGCGCTCAGCGCCTCGGTGCCTCGCGGCCTTCGGGGCCAGGACACGATTCCCCCGGTGGACAGCGCGGTCGTCACGCCCGCACCCGCACCGGCCGGCCTCCCGATCACCGCGACGCTCGGCGTCGGCTACGGCCGGCGAAGCGATCCCTGCACGAGCTGCGCGAGCCCCGAGAACACGGACAGCTTCACCGGGCAGCTGAGCCTGGGGAAGAGGCTCGGCCACGGGCTCGGCGTCGGTGTGCGTGCCTCCGTCTGGCGGAGGGCACACCCCGGCCCGCTCGGCGCGGCCGACAGCACGGGCACGCCCACCCCCACCACGCTCATGAACACGCTGGGCAACGCCTCGGTGGTGTTCTCCTGGCAGCTGTGGCACGTCTGGGTGGAAGGCGGCGGCGGACTCGCCTGGGCGGGCGAGGATCTGGTCGACACGGATTCGTCCGCGCTCGTGCATGCGTCGGGGACGGGCATCGGCTACAGCCTCGGCGGCGGCCTCGCGCTCCCCCTGGCCGGTCCGCTCTCCCTCGCCTTCTTCGGCAACTACAACGCCGGCCAGTACGATCTCACCTCCCCGACGGCGGTGGTGGACCGGGGCGCGTCGCACCAGTACCTCGAGCTCGGCATCGGCCTGACGCTGAGGTAGCGGCGGGGCCCGCGGACGGGCCTGCCCTCTTCCCCTCTTCCGTTACCTTGTGGATCTTCCCGGCGCCGGACCTCGTCCGGGTCGGGCAGGCGTGCGTGCGGAGCTTCCCGGGAGGAGGCGCATGGGTCGGAGGATGCGCGGCGCGGCGTGGGTGGCGGCCCTGGGCCTGACCGCCCTCCCGGCGGCCGCCCAGGAGGACGGAGAGCGGGTGGACGTGTACATCCCCTACACGCAGTTCACGCTGGCCAACGGGCTCAACGTGATCGTGCACCGGGACCCTTCGCTCCCCGTGGTCAGCGTCAACCTCTGGTACCACGTGGGATCGAAGAACGAGACGCCCGGCCGCACCGGCTTCGCGCATCTCTTCGAGCACGTGATGTTCGAGGGCTCGGGCCATGTCCCCGAGGGCGACTTCGACAACCTGCTCGAGGCCGCCGGCGGCGTGAACAACGGCTCCACGAGCAACGACCGGACGAACTACTGGGAGAACATCCCGGCCAACGCGCTCGAGCTCGCTCTCTGGCTGGAGGCCGATCGCATGGGCTTCCTCCTGGAGACGATGACGCAGGAGAAGCTCGACCTGCAGCGCGACGTGGTGAAGAACGAGCGGCGCCAGGGGGTGGACAACCAGCCCTACGGCCGCGCCTTCGAGACCGTGTACGAGCACCTGTATCCGCCGAGCCATCCGTACCACTGGCCGGTGATCGGGTCGATGGAAGACCTGTCGGCCGCGACGCTCGAGGACGTGAAGTCCTTCTTCCGCACCTACTACGCGCCCAACAACGCGAGCCTGGCGATCGCGGGAGACGTGAGCGTGTCACGGGTGCGGGCGCTCGTCGAGAAGTACTTCGCCGACATCCCGTCCGGGCCGCCGATCCCGCCGGTGACGGTCCCCGACGCGACGCTGGCAGTCGACGAGCACGTCGTCCTCGAGGACGAGGTCCAGTTGCCGCGCCTGTACGTGGCGTGGCACGCGCCGAAGGTGTTCACGGCCGACGACGCGGCGCTCGACGTGCTCGCCTCGGTCCTGACGGAAGGAAAGAGCTCGCGGCTCTACGAGCGCCTGGTGTACGACGAGGAGATCGCGCAGGACGTGAGCGCCTTCCAGGACGGGCAGGAGGTCGGCGGGACGTTCTGGATCATCGCGACCGCGCGCCCGGACGTTCCGCTCGCGCGGCTGGCCGAGGCGATCCGCGAGGAGATCGCAGGCGTCGTGGAGGGCGGCGTGACGGACATGGAGCTTCAGCGCGCCGTGAACGGCGTGCAGACGTCCTTCGTTCGCTCGCTGGAGCGCGTGGGCGGGTTCGGCGGAAAGGCGGACCGGCTCAACGAGTACCACTTCCTCGCCGGCACGCCGGGGTGGGTGCGTAAGGACTTCGATCGGTACCGGCGGGTGACAGGGGGCGGACGTCGTCGATGTGACGCGACGCTGGCTGGCGGGGGTTCCCGCCGTATGGCTGAGCGTCGTGCCGAAGGGGAGGACCGAGCTGGCGGCCCATGGCCGGCGAGGCCGGGGGGAAGGAGCACGTCCATGACGGGGGGAGCGAAGCTGATGGTGGCGAGCTGGACGGCGTTGTCGGTGGCGGGATGCGCCTGGCGGCCCGTACTACGTCCTCGGATCCCGCGACGGAGCCGGGGGCTCGATCGCGCTGGGTCCGGGCGGCGGGGCTCCGGCGCGCCGGGCCGGGCCGTTCGACCGCACCGCGGTGCCCGCCGGTCGGCGCCGCCCGAGTCGATGGACATGCCGGACATCCAGGACTACACGCTCGACAACGGGCTGCGCGTGGTCCTCGTCGAGCGGGACGCGCTCCCGCTGGTGAGCCTCGAGCTGCAGCTGCGCGGTGGCGCTTCCGCCCATCCCGCCGCGCAGGCCGGCCTCGCCGGGATGACGGCCGACATGCTCGACGAGGGCACGACGACGCGCTCGGCCCTCGAGATCTCGAGCGCGATCGACGTTCTGGGAGCGAGCCTCTCCAGCACGGCCGGCTACGACGCGAGCCAGCTTCGCCTGTCCGTCATGTCGAGCCACTTCGAGGAGGCGCTCGCCGTTCTCGCGGACGTGGTCGTCCACCCGACGTTCCCGGAGGAGGAGCTGGAGCGTGTGCGCCGGCAGCGGCTGGCGCGTGTGCTGCAGCGCTCGGACGTGCCCGCGGCGCTGGCCGAGGACGCCTTCGCCGAAGTGCTGTACGGAAAGGGCCACCCCTACGGCGTCCCGCTGCTGGGGACGGAGGCCACGCTCGAAGCGCTCACGCGCGACGAAGTGGTCGCCTTCCACCGCGCCCGATACGCCCCCGGGCAGGCCACGCTGATCGTGGCGGGGGACGTCACCCGCGCGGTGCTGGATTCGATGCTGACGACCGCCTTCGCGGGTTGGACCGGCCCTGGTGTCGATCCGCCCGCCCTCGCGTCGGCACAGGCGCGCACGGATCGTCGGATCTACCTCGTGGACAAGCCGGGCGCGGCGCAGAGCGAGGTCCGCGTCGGACGCGTGGCGGTCGATCGGACGACGGGGGACTACTACCCGCTCGCGGTGGTGAACACGATGCTGGGAGGCTCCTTCACCAGCCGTCTCAACGCGAAGCTCCGCGAGGAGAAGGGCTACACGTACGGGGCGGGGTCGTACTTCGACATGCGGCGCGCGCCGGGCCCCTTCGAGGCGGTCGCCGCCGTGGCCACCGCGGTCACGGACAGCGCGGTGGCGGATTTCGTGCGCGAGATCGACCGCATGCACGAGGAGCCCACGCCCGCCACGGAGCTCGAGCGCGCCCGCAACTACCTGGCCCTGCGGCTCCCGCAGCGCTTCGAGTCGCTCGACGACGTGGTGCGGCAGCTCGACGAGCTGGTGCTCTACGGTATCCCGCTGGACTTCTACGAGGGCTACGTCGCGGGCGTGGAGGCGGTGGATGGCCGGGCGGCTTCGGCGGCGTCGTCGAGCTATCTGAGCACGAACGGGATGGCGGTCGTCGTCGTCGGAGACCGGGCCGCGATCGAGGCGCCGCTGCGCGCGCTCGGGCTCGGCGAAGTCGTGATCCTGGATGGACCGAGCTCCTCCAAGCAAGAGCGGTAGCCGATGTCGGTTCTCTCCATCCCCGTCGAGCGGCACACGCTCGCGAACGGGCTCAGGATCGTCCTCTCGCACGACACGTCGGTGCCGGTCGTGGCGGTGAACCTCTGGTACGGCGTGGGCTCGCGGAACGAGCAGGCCGGGCGCACCGGCTTCGCGCATCTCTTCGAGCACATGATGTTCCAGGGCTCGGAGCACGTCCCCAAGAACCGGCACTTCGAGCTGATCGAGCGCGCCGGAGGCTCCCTCAACGCCAGCACCTGGTACGACCGGACGAACTACTTCGAGACCGTCCCCTCGCACCACCTGGACCTTGCGCTCTGGCTGGAGTCCGACCGGATGGGCTGGATGCTCCCGGCGATGACGCAGGAGAAGCTCGACAACCAGCGCGACGTGGTGAAGAACGAGAAGCGCCAGCGCTACGACAACCAGCCGTACGGCGACTGGGACGAGCGCGTCCAGCGGCTCGTCTTTCCGGAATCGCACCCCTACCACCACACGGTCATCGGGTCGATGGAGGACCTGGACGCCGCCACCCTGGACGACGTGGCCGCGTTCTTCCGCACCTTCTACGTGCCCAACAACGCCGTGCTCACGGTGGCGGGCGACTTCGACGCGCTCGGGGTCATGGAGCGGATCGAGCGCTGGTTCGGCGACATCCCGGCCGGGGCCCCGATCCCTCCCCTTCCCGGGGAGACGGACGTCGCGCCCCTGATCGGGGAGACGGTGCGCGAGCGGGTGGTGGCGGACGTTCCGCTGCCCCGGGTCATCATGGCGTTCCGCATCCCCCCCTATTCCTCGGACGAGTTCGCCGTGGCGGAGGTGGCCAGGGCGGTTCTGGGGACGGGCCGGGCCTCCCGCCTCTACCGGCGGCTGGTGCGGGAGCGCCGTGCGGCCAAGGACGTGGTGTCGTACGCCTTCCCACTTCTGACGGGCGCTTCGCTGCTCCTGGTGTGGGCGACCGGCTATCCGGGCGCGTCCCCGGAGAAGTTGGAGGAGGCGCTGGCGGAGGAGATCGAGGGGCTCGTCGCCGCCGAGAGCCACGAGGTGGAGCGGGCCGTGGCGGTCTCGGAGACCGACCTGGTCCGCGGGCTCGAGCCGGTCGGCGAGCGGGCCGACCTCCTCTCCATGTTCAACCTCTACTTCGACGAGCCTGAGCGATTGAACCAGGAGGTGGATCGCCTGCGCGCCGTGGACGTCGCGGCCGTGCGCCGGTTCGCCGCGGATCGTCTGGGCCCCGACAACCGCGCCGTCGTGACCTACGTGCCGGAGGAGAAGCCATGACGCCCGTGGACCGGACGGCACCGCCGCGGTCCGCCGCCATCCGTCCCTTCGACTTCCCGGACGTGGACCACCGCGAGCTGGGCGGGGGCCTCGACCTGCGGGTCGCGCGGCTCTCCCGCCTCCCCGTCGTGAGCGCGAACCTGTTCGTGCGCGCCGGGGAGTCCGCCCTGGCGGAGGACCGCGCCGGCCTCGCCGTGCTGGCCGGTGACGCCCTCGAGGGCGGGACGAAGCGGCGCAGCGGCACCGAGCTGGCGGAGTCCCTCGAGCGCCTGGGCGCACGTATGGGCGTGTCCACCGGGTGGGAGGGCACCACGATCTCGCTGTCGTGCCTCGCCGAGCGACTGGAGGAGGCGGTCGCCATCCTCGCCGAGACCCTGCTCGAGCCCGAGTTCCCGGAGGAGGAAGTGACGAGGGCGCGCGACCAGCAGCTGGCCCAGATCCGCCAGCGCGCGATGGATCCGTCCTCGCTCGCGGGCGACCAGGCGGCCCGACGCATCTTCGCCGCCGCCGTGCCCTACGCCCGCCCGCTGGGCGGCTCGGTGGCCTCCGTCGAGGGCGTGGCGCGCGAGGCGCTCGCCGAGTACGCCTCTGCGTGGTATCGCCCCGCCACGGGCGGGCTGGTCGTGGCGGGCGACGTGGACGTGTCCGAGATCGAGGCGTTGGTGCGGGACGGCCTGGGCGGATGGGACGGTAGCCCGCCGGCGGGGGAGGCGTTCGCCGTCGAGCCCGTGACGACCGAGCGCCGCGTATGGATCGTCGATCGGCCGGGGGCCGTGCAGTCGGAGATCCGCGTCGGGCACCTGGGCGTGGAGCGGTCCAACCCGGACGTCTACGCGCTGTCCGTGATGAACACCCTCCTGGGCGGTGCCTTCACGAGCCGGCTCAACCTCAACCTGCGCGAGCGGAACGGCTTCACGTACGGCGTGCGCTCCCGTTTCGCGCTGCGGAGCCGCCCCGGCTCCTTCCAGGTCAGCACGGCGGTGGGGAGCGAGGTCACCGCCCCCGCGGTGCGCGAGATCCTGGGGGAGCTCGAGCGCCTGGTCGAAGGTGGGCCGACCGAGGAGGAAGTGGTGGCGTCCCGCGACTACATCGCGGGGGTCTTTCCCCTGCGCCTGGAGAGCGCCGGCCAGGTAGCGAGCCGCATCGTCGAGCAGGTGGTGTTCGGCCTCCCCGAGGACTACCACGCCACCTACCGCGGCCGGATTCGCGCCGTGACGGTGGAGGAGACGGCCGAGGTCGGGCGTCGACACGTCCGGCCCGGTGAAGCCCAGATCGTGGTCGTGGGGGACGCGGCCACGGTGGCCCCGGCGCTGGAGGCGCTTTCCATCGGACCGGTCGAGGTCGTCTCCGGGCGGCTGACCCCCCGATCCAACTCCGTGCAACCGTTCCGGCCGGCTCTCGTATCCAAGAGGTGGAAGCCAGTCGGGTCGGGGCACGAACCCGTGCGCCCTGGAGGGACGTGTGAGCGAAGCAGCTTCACCCGGCCGGCTCGAGAGCCGGATCGTCCACGACGGCAGGATCGTCAAGCTGAGCATCGACACCGTGCGCTTTCCCGACGGCTCGACCGGAGAGTTGGAGATGATCCGGCACCCCGGGGCGTCGGCGGTGCTCCCGGTGGTGGGATCGGTCGAGGAAGAGGATCCCGAGATCCTCCTCCTCAGGCAGTACCGGTACGCCGCCGGCGGCTACATCCACGAGGTGCCGGCGGGGCTGCCCCTCGGGCCCGAGGAGCCCTGGGAGGCCTGTGCGGCGAGGGAGCTGGAGGAGGAGACGGGACGCCGGGCGCGGCGTCTGGTTCCGCTCACGCGGATCCTGACCACGCCGGGCTTCACGGACGAGACCATCCGGCTGTTCGTGGCGGACGGGCTCGAGGAAGGGGCGTCGAACCTCGACGACGACGAGTTCGTGGAGGTCCTCCGCGTCCGTTTCTCGGAGGCCGTGGAGATGGTGCGCAGGGGGGAGATCATCGACTGCAAGAGCGTCGCGACCATCCTGTACGCAGCGATGTTCGTGGTGGGGAAGGGGGAGACGGAAGCGTGAAGCACGCTGCGCGCCGTGTCCCATTTTGCCTCGTTCGGACGTCATAAGGAGAGGACGGAAGGGCGAGAGGCCCTGGCGGGAGTGGGCTGTTCCCCGGTGGCACGGGGCCTGCATCCCCAGGATTGGAAGGACGGATCTGCGCCATTGGGGCGGTCAGGTCACCATGACGTGAGAGAGGGGGACGACGTGGCCAAGTCCAGCACCAAGAGCAAGGGCAACCTGCGACGCCCGCCAGGCGAGGCGTCGGAGCATCGCCAGCGGCTCAGGGAGCTTTCGGACAACGACGTGGTGCAGACGTCTCTGGAGGGAGACGCACGCGCGTTCGGCGAACTCGTGAGCCGGTATGACCAGCGCCTCCTGAACTTCGTATACCGCACGATCGGCGACCGCGAGCGGGCGCAGGATCTGGTCCAGGAGACCTTCGTGCGGGTCTACCGACACCTGCAGCGCTTCGACCAGACGAAGAAGTTCTCGACGTGGATCTACACGATCGCGAGCAACCTGGCGAAGAACGAGCTGCGCAACCGCTCCCGCAACCCGCTCGTCCTCTTCCAGACGATCAAGAAGAACTGGGACGCGGACCATCGGCCGCTGGAGTGGGAGGACACGCAGTACAAGCCGGACGACCTGTTCCGCAAGCGGCACCTGCGGGAGAAGGTGGAGGAGGCCGTGAAGCAGCTTCCGGAGCACCACCGCATCGTCTTCGTGTTGCGCGAGCTCGAGGGGAAGACCTACGAGGAGATCGCCGACATCACCGGCTGCAACCTCGGCACGGTGAAGAGCCGGCTGAACCGTGCGCGGAACAACTTCGCCCAGATCATCGCGCCCATGATCGACTGACCAGAGCGGGCCCTGAGAGGGGTGGCGGGGATGGGGGCAGCCCCACCGGCTCGGCGCCGGTGGGGCTGCGGTGCGTCCGGGGGCACGCGCCGCGGACCGGGGAACATGGAACCCGCCCGGCGGGATGGCAGTATCACCGTCGAACATCGCTCCTGCGACTCATGCGATCGCTGGTGAACCACGGCGCGGAGGGCTCGCCCTTCATGACCTGCACGGAATTCGTCGAAGGCTTCTCGGGCTACTACGACGGCACGGCTCCCGAGGCATTCATCGAGGACGCTGAAGAGCACCTCGAGGACTGCCCGACGTGTCGCCGATACCGGCACGTGATGGCTCGCGGAGCGGAGCTCCTCCGCTCGCTGCCGGAGGCCCAGGTCATCGAGGACTTCGCCCCCAGGCTGCAGCACCGACTCTACCACGTCGACGAGGAGGCTTCCCTGAGGAGCCACACGAGCTCCGGCACCACGGCGCTGGCCCTCGTGGGGATGGCGGTGCTGCTCGCCGCGGCCGCCTGGTCTCCGGCCTTGCGGTCGGTGGTGCCGACCGTGGAGCTCGAGCCCATCGTCGTCTCCCGCCCGCGCGCGCGCGCCTTCCTGCGCTCCTTCCCGGCGTACTCGCCCCACTTCGGATCGCAGCAACGCGTGACGAACGCGGGCCTGTGGGACGACGCCTCGGTGCTGCTCTTCCAGCACTCCCCGCTCTACCAGCGCTACGGCACGCGGTCCCCGTTCCTGCGAACCGGCCTTGAGCAGGACCGATAGCGGAGGGAAGACGAGCCTTCCTTCCTCCTTCGCCGGCGCACGGGGCGGCGCCTTCTACCTGCACGGCGACGACGATTTCCGGAAGGAGGAGATCGTCCGCGGGCTGATCCAGGCCCACCTCGATCCCGCGACCCGCGACTTCAACCTCGATTTCCTGCGCGGCACCGAGGTCGACACGGAGACGCTCGCGTCCATCCTCGGCACGCCACCGATGATGGCCGAATGGCGCGTCGTGGTCCTGCGCGAGGTGGAAGGGCTCGCCTCCAGCGCGCGCTCACGAGACATCCTCCTGCAGTGCGTGGCCGACCCCCCGCCGGGGCTGGCGCTCATCCTCTCCTGCACGGTCCCCCAGGGATCCAAGGCGAAGTTCTACCGCGAGCTGGCGAAGACGGCCCGCTCGCTCGAGTTGCAGCCGCTCGCGGCGGCCGACGTGCCCGGATGGCTGATGACGCGCGCGCGGGAGGGCTTCGCCCTGGAGCTCGATGTGGACGCCGCGCAGGCGCTCGGCGCGGCGATCGGCACCAACCTCGGCATCCTCTCCCGCGAGCTGGAGAAGCTGAAGGCCTTCGTCGGCGCCCGCGCCCGTGTGGCGCTCGCGGACGTCGAGGCGGCCGGCACGAGCCTCCCCTCGCAGGACCGCTGGCGTTGGCTCGACCTGGTCGGAGACGGACACCTCGACCGGGCGCTGGCCTCCCTCGGCGTCCTCCTGGGGCAGGGGGAGAACGGTGTGGGGCTCGTGATCGCGCTCGCGACGCACTTCCTGCGCCTCGGCATCGTCGCCGACCAGGGTCCGCGTGCCCTGGAGGCCGCGCTCCCCCCACACCAGCGGTGGCTGGCGAAGCGGCTGGTCGCGCAAGCCCGGCGCTGGCGGAGCGAGGAGATCGACGAGGCGCTCGAAGGCCTTCTGCGCGTGGATCGACTCCTGAAGGCGAGCCCCCTTACCGACGAGCATCTGCTCGAGGAGTGGCTCCTGGGCCTGATGGCCCGCAAGGCGGCCGCGTGAGAGCGTGCGGTTGGGCGGCCGGTTTGGCGCTCGTCGCGCTCCTCGCGTCCCTCCGGGCCGGCGCTGGCGAGGCAGACGGCCGGGCTCGATCAGGTCGAGGAGCTGGCCCGCATGGGCCGCACCGAAGATGCGCGCGACGTCCTGCAGGAATGGTGGGACGCCGACTACGCGGACGCCTCCCGAAAGGACGTCCAACGGGCGCTCTGGCTCCGGGGGCGGCTCACCGTGGATCCGGTGGAGGCGACCCTCGACTTCAGGCGCCTCGTCGTCGAGTTCCCCGGCGGACCCTACTCCGATCTGGCGCTCCTGCGCCTGGCGCAGTCGGCCTTCGCAGCGGGGGACTCCGCCGAGGCCGCGCACGACGTGACGAGGCTGATGACCGAGTATCCGGGCAGCTCCGCTCGGCGGGACGCGGAGGCCTGGCTGGCGGGCGCCGGTCCGCCTCCGCCTGCCTACCGCCGGGCGGCGCGACCGGAAGCCGACGACGCGCCCCGGGGACGCGTCGACGACACGCGGAACTTCAGCGTCCAGCTCGGCGCCTTCTCTGAGCGCGGGCGCGCGGTGGCGCTCCGGGACAGGGCCGTCGAGGCGGGGTTCCAGGCCCGTCTGGCCATCGTCCCGGGAAGCCCGCTCGTGCGCGTGCGCGTCGGGCGGTTTGACTCGGCGGAGGAGGCGGGCGACATATTGCGGCTCGTGCGGGACCAGGGTTTCTCGGCCACCCTCGTGAAGGACGCGCACCTGGAGGGGCGATCCGGACGATGAAGCACCCCACGCAGCGAGCGCGGTGGAACGTCCTCCTCGCCGAGGACAACGACGACCATGCGTTGCTCATCGAGATGGCGCTGACGCGCGCGACGCGGGTGCCGGTGGAGGTTCACCGGGCGCGCAACGGCAACGAAGCGGTGGAGCTCGCGTTGAGCCTGACCCCCGACCTGATCCTCCTCGACCTGAAGATGCCGGGGCGCAGCGGGCACGAGGTCCTGGAGGCCGTGAAGGCCGACGAGACCCTGCGGAGGATCCCCGTCGCCGTCCTCACCTCCTCCGATCGGGACGACGACGTCGCCCTCAGCTACGGGCTGGGCGGCAACCACTTCATCACCAAGCCAGAGAACCCGATCGAGCTCGAGGGCAAGCTCCGCTCGCTCCTGAAGAACCTGGAGGAACTCCCGACCGTGCGGCGAGGGAGCGGTGGCCTCGACGCCACGGGCGTGAGCGCGATGGGACCCGGCAGCCTGGAGCTCCGCAAGGTGCTGACCTGGGCGACCGTGGCGGTGATCGTGATCGCCCTGGCGATCTTCGCGCGGGCGATGGGCGTTCTCTGAGAAAGCCGCCCGCCGTCCCCGGGATCTGCTAGAGCGCGGAGAGCACCCGCTCCATGCGCGCCCGTACCTCCTCCGCGAGCGGGCGCATGTCGTCGCGACCGGCCACACCCAGCTGCAGGATGGGGTCGAGGATCGCGACCACCGTCGTGCCCGGATCCTCCCCCTCGTACACGACTACGTTGCACGGAAGGAGGAGGCCGATGTCCAGCTCCTCCGTCAGGGCCCGATGCGCCAGCGGGGGGTTGCAGGTGCCGAGGATCCGGTAGGGCTTGAAGTCGACGTCGAGCTTCTGCTTGAGTGTGCTCTTCACGTCGATCTCCGTGAGGACCCCGAACCCCTCCTTCTTCAGCTCGTCGCGAACACGCGGGTCTGCTTCGTCCACGGAGACGTTCAAGATCTTCTTCAGGCCGTAGGCCAGGTCCGTGCTCATGGCTCGCGCGCTTCTCCTCAGGTGGTCTCGTGCGCCTCTACCCATCCGAAGCTACTGGATCCCCGACCACGCGGTAGTCGGTCGCGCCACGGTTGATCGCGCCGCGCGCCGCAGGGTATCGTACAGCGCTCATGGCCAACTCCGACGACACCCCCCTCATGCAACAGTGGCGGGACGCCAAGTCCCGCCACCGTGACGCCCTCCTCTTCTTCCGGGTCGGGGACTTCTTCGAGCTGTTCCATTCGGACGCCGAGGAGGGGGCGCGCCTGCTGGGGCTGACCCTCACGTCGCGCAACAACGGCGCGGCGGCGAAGGTGCCGCTCGCGGGCGTGCCGGCCAAGGCGCTGGACGACTACCTCGCCCGCCTGGTCAAGCTGGGCCGCCGGGTCGCGATCTGCGACCAGGTGGAGGACCCCGCCCTCGCCAAGGGGATCGTGCGGCGCGAGGTGACCGAGACGGTCACGCCGGGCACGGTGCTGGCGGACGCCCTCCTCTCCGAGCGCAGGAACAACTTCCTGGTGGCGCTCGTGCCGGACGGCGACGTGGGGTGGGGGTTGGCGGCGCTGGACGTGTCCACCGGGAGAGTTGAGCGCGCGGAAGGTCCCGGCCACGGAGCTCGCGGCCGAGCTGGGTCGCCTGGAGGCCGCGGAGCTGCTGCTCCCCCGGTCACTGGAGGACTCGGCGGTGCGCGGGTTGGTCGACGGACCGCTGCGCACGCACCGTGACGACTGGATGTTCGAGGCCGATGTCTGCGCCGACGAGCTGCGCCGGATCTACGCCGTGCAGTCGCTCGAGGGGTTCGGCTTCCTGTCGTCGGACGCGTGCCTGGTGCGCGCGACCGGGGCGCTCGTCCAGTACCTGAACGAGATCCGGCCGTCCGGCGTCGGCCACCTGCGCCCCGTGCGCATCGAGCGTCCCGGGCGCGTGATGGTCCTCGACGACATGACGCGTCGCAACCTCGAGCTGGTGGAGTCGTTGCGGCCCGGCGAGGACGGCGCGCAGAGCACCCTTCTGGCCGTGCTCGACGAGACGGTGACCGCCATGGGGGCGCGCCGCCTCCGCCGTTGGGTGCTCGAGCCGCTGGTGGTTCCCGAGGAGATCTGGGGCCGGCAGGAGGCGGTCGCCGAGGTGGTCGAGCGCCCGAAGGTGCGCGACGCCCTGCGCGACGCCCTCGCCGGCGTGAGCGACCTCGAGCGGCTGGCGGGAAAGCTGGGTACGGGGCGGGTGGCACCGCGCGACCTCTCGGGGCTACGACGGTCGCTGAGGCGCCTCCCTGCCATCCGGTCCGCGGGAGCCGACGCGTCGTCGGACCTCCTGAGGCGACTGGCCGCCGACCTCGACTGCCTGGAGGACGTGGCCGAGCGCCTGGATCGCGCGCTCGCGGAGGACCCGCCGGCCACGCTGCAGGAGGGCGGCGTCATCCGGTCCGGGTTCTCCGACGAGCTGGACGAGCTGCGGGAGGTGCGCGACGGCGCGGTGGACTTCATCGCCCGTCTGCAGGCGCGCGAGCGCGAGCGCACGGGCATCGGCTCGCTCAAGGTCGGCTTCAACAAGGTGTTCGGGTACTACCTGGAGGTGACGAAGTCCAACCTCCACCGCGTGCCGGACGACTTCGTCCGCAAGCAGACGCTGACGGGCGCCGAGCGCTACTTCACGCCCGAGCTGAAGGAGTGGGAGGAGAAGGTGTTCGGGGCCGAGGACCGCATCGCCCAGCTCGAGGCGGGGCTCTTCGCCGAGTTGCGCGCCAGCCTCGGGGCGGAGGTGGCGCGGCTGCAGGAGGCGGGGAGCCGGCTCGCCGAGCTGGACGTCCTGACCACGCTCGCGCGTGTGGCCGAGCGGCGTGGCTACGTGCGTCCCGAGATCCACACCGGCTTCGAGCTGGAGATCCGGGCGGGGCGCCATCCCGTGGTCGAGACGGTCATGCCCCGCGAGGAGTTCATCCCCAACGACCTGACGCTCTCCGACGAAGGGTGGATCGTCGTCCTCACCGGGCCGAACATGGCCGGGAAGAGCACGGTGCTCCGCCAGGTCGGGCTGATCCAGCTGTTGGCGCAGATGGGCTCGTTCGTGCCTGCTGACGAGGCGCGCCTCCCGGTGACCGACCGGATCTTCACCCGGGTCGGAGCGTCCGACAACCTGGCCCGCGGACAGTCCACCTTCATGGTCGAGATGAGCGAGACGGCCGCGATCGTGCACGGTGCCACGGAGCGATCGCTCGTCCTCCTCGACGAGATCGGGCGGGGAACGTCGACGTACGACGGCGTCTCCATCGCGTGGGCGGTCACCGAGTACATCCACGAGCGGCTGGGCGCCAAGACCATCTTCGCCACGCACTACCACGAGCTCACGCAGCTGGGCGACCTCCTGGGCGGCGTGAAGAACATGAACGTCTCGGTCCGCGAGGTGGGCGAGGACATCGTCTTCCTGCGCCGCCTCGTCGACGGTGGCGCCGATCGGTCCTACGGCATCCAGGTCGCGCGGCTCGCGGGGCTGCCGTCGGACGTGATCGAGCGTGCCCGGGAACTTTTGGCGGAGTTGGAAGGAACACATAGCCACGGGGGCGAGGGCCTCGGCAGGCGGGGCGCGCATCGTCCCCGGTCGGAGGCGCCACCCGACCAGCTGTCGATCTTCCAGGTGGAGCATCCGGTGGTGGCGAGGCTGCGCGCCGTCGATCCGGACGCGCTCACGCCACGTGAGGCCCTGGATCTCCTGTACCAGCTCGGGAAAGAGGCGAATTCTTGAGAGGTCTCGACCGTTTCAGGCTGTGGTTCCCGGCCGCTTCCGCCGCGTGGGCGGCGGCCGTGCTCCTCGTCCCGGCGTGCGGCGGGGAAGGTGAGGTCGACCAGCCGGCTCCCCTCTACGGCGAAGTCCCGATCGACTATCCGCTGCGGCTGTGGGATCAGGGAATGGAGGGCGAGACCCTTCTGCGCGTCCGCGTCACGGACACGGGCCAGGTGGACAGCGTGGAGGTCGTGGAGTCGTCGGGCGAGGCCGCGTTCGACTCGGCGGCCGTCCGCGGCGCGAAGGACCTCCGCTTCCGGCCGGCCCGGCGGGACGGGAAGCGCATCGAGGTCTGGGCGAAGGTGCCCGTGCACTTCTCGAAGCGCCCCCGCCCCGACACCCTGGGCGGGCAGTCCCGTGCGACCTCCGGCTGACCGGCGAGGGCTCCCTCCTGCCCGGGTTCGTGACCGCCACGGGTTCTCGCCGCGTTCCCCAGGAGCCCAGCATGTCCGAGCGTCACCGCCGTCCCTACGGGGACGTTCTCGAGATGGTCGGCTGGACCCCTTTGGTCCGGCTCAACCGCGTCACGGACGGGTGTCGCACCCCGGTGTACGGGAAGGCCGAGTTCATGAATCCGGGCGGGTCCGTGAAGGACCGGATCGGCCTCGCGATGATCGAGGCCGCCGAACGGGAGGGACGGCTCGGGCGCGGCGGCACGATCGTCGAGGGTACCAGCGGGAACACCGGGCTGGCGCTCGCCATGGCGGCCGCCATCAAGGGGTACCGCTGCGTGTTCACCATGCCCGACAAGATGAGCGAGGAGAAGGTGAAGCTCCTTCGCGCCTTCGGTGCGGAGGTCGTGATCACCCCGACCGCGGTGCCGCCGGACCACCCGGAGAACTACGTGATGAAGGCGAAGGCGATCGCCGCCGACACGCCCGGCGCCGTGCTCGCCAACCAGTTCTACAACCCGGCCAACCCCGAGGCCCACTACCGGACGACCGGCCCGGAGCTCTGGGAGCAGAGCGAGGGGAGGATCACGCACTTCTTCGCGGGTGCGGGCACGGGCGGCACGATCACGGGGACGGCGCGCTTCCTGAAGGAGCGCAAGCCCGAGGTCCGCATCGTGGGCGTCGATCCCGAGGGTTCGATGATCGGCCCGTACTTCAAGACCGGGGAGAAGATCGAGGGGCATCCCTACAAGGTCGAGGGGCTCGGCAACGACAAGATCCCGGGCACGCTCGACCTGGATCTGGTGGACGACTACGTGACGGTGAGCGACCGCGACTCCTTCCTGATGGCCCGCCGGCTCACGCGGGAGGAGGGGCTCTTCGTGGGCGGGTCCTCGGGGCTGATCGTGCACGCCGCCCTCCAGGTGGCGCGGGAGGTCGACGACCCGGAGGGCTTCGTGGTGGCCGTGCTCTGCGACTGGGGCGAGCACTATCTGAGCAAGGTCTTCGACGACGAGTGGATGAAGGAGAGCGGCTTCCTCCCCCGCGCCAAGCATCGCAGCGTGCGGGAGATGCTGCACGCCAAGGCGGGCGACGCCGGCGTCATCTCCGTGGGGCCGTCGACCCCGGTGCGTGTCGCGCTCGGCACGATCACCACCCACGACATCGGCCAGCTTCCGGTGGTACGGGACGGGGAGTGCATCGGCTCGCTCGCGGAGAGCGACCTGATGGCGCGGGTGATCGCGGAGCCCTCGCTGTTGGACGATCCCGTGGAGTCGGTGATGGACGGACCCTACCCCGTCGTCGACGGCCACGTCGACGCCGAGGAGGTCACGCACCTCCTGCAGCGCGGCAACGCCGCGTGCCTGGTACGCGAGAACGGCTCGCTCGACGGCATCGTCACCCGCTACGACCTGGTGCTCGCGATGACCGGAGCGGATTTCTGAGCCCGGCCGCGCGAGACCGCGGGTGGGGACGGGCGCCGTGAGGATCGCCGTGCTCATGGGCGGGACGTCGGACGAGCGGGACGTCTCGCTCTCGTCCGGCGCCCAGGTGGCGAACGCCCTGCGCGAGGCGGGCCACCAGGTGGTCGCCGTCGACACCGTGCGCGGCGTGATCCCCGCGGCCGAGGAGCGCAGGCTGCTCACCGAGGGGGTGCGGGCCGCTCCGCCCCCGCACGCGGACCTCGAGCTCCTGGACGAGGGGCACACGGTGGCGCTGACCCGCGACCCCGAGGTCGGCGAGGTGGACGTCTTCTTCCTCGCGCTGCACGGCGGCTCGGGGGAGGACGGCACGATCCAGGCGCTCCTCGACGTCGCCGGCGTGGCCTACACGGGCAGCGACCGCCTGGGGTGCTCGCTGGCCATGGACAAGGAGGTCACGAAGCGCCTCCTGCGCGACGGCGGCATCCCCACGCCCGATTGGCTGGTGGGGGAGCCCGACGCCGACACCGTGGAGGCGGCTCTCGGACTCCCCGTCGTCGTGAAGGCCTCGGGCGGGGGATCGTCGCTGCGCCTGGTCCTCGCGCACGACCGCGCGGAGCTCGATGCGGCCATCGCGCAGAGCCGAGGCTGGAACGACGTGGTGCTCTACGAGCGTTACGTGAGGGACGCGAGCTCACCGTGGGGATCGTCGGCGACGAGGCGCTGCCGGTCGGAGAGATCATCCCGGCCCACGAGCTGTTCGACTACGCCTGCAAGTACCAGCCGGGACTCGCGCGGGAGATCTTCCCGGCCGACATTCCGGGAGAGGTGGCGCTCCACGTGCAGGAGCTGGCCCTGAAGGCGCACCGTGCGCTCCGCATGCGGGACTTCTCGCGGGTGGACTTCCTTCTCGACGAGGGGGGCACGGCGTGGTGCCTGGAGGCGAATGCGCTCCCCGGGATGACGGCCAACAGCCTCCTGCCCAAGGCGGCGAAGGCGGCCGGCATCGGCTTCCCGGAGCTGTGCGATCGGCTCGCCGCCCTGGCGGCGGCAAGAAAGCGGGTGCCGCGTTCGTAGGTTCCATGTGGCGTTGAACCGCCCTCACCGGGCGGCCGGAACCTGCCGCGACGGTGGGGGTTTTGACAGACCTCTCCCCGAGGGAAGGAAGAACGGGTTCGGCGATGGCGTATTCGACCAGGAGCTTCGGATTCGGCGGCATGCTCACCCCCGTGGTGAAGCGGCTGCTGATCGCCAACGTGGCGGTGTTCGCCGTCATGCTGGTGCCGGGCGCCGGGCGCCTCGCCGTCGACTGGTTCGCCTTCCAGCCCACGCGGATCTTCATCCGCCCCTGGGGCGTGTTCACGTACATGTTCATCCACGGCGGCTTGATGCACGTCGCGATGAACATGCTCTTCCTCTTCTTCTTCGGACCTCCGCTGGAGAGCCGGTGGGGCGGGAGGGAGTTCTTCAAGTACTACGTGATCTGCGGGCTGGGCGGCGTCGCCCTCAGCTACCTCTTCCTCCCGGCGACGGTGATCGGCGCCTCCGCGGCGATCTACGGGATCATGCTGGCCTTCGCGATGAACTGGCCGGACGCCCCGATCTACGTCTTCGGCATCTTCCCCGTGAAGGCGAAGTGGCTGGTGGCCTTCTTCTTCATCGTCAGCCTCCTGAGCGCCTTCGACGGCTCGGCCGGCGGCGGCATCGCGCACTTCGCGCACCTCGGCGGCCTCGTCACCGGCTTCATCTACCTGAAGAGCGACCTGCGCAGCGGCAAGCGCGTGAAGCACGTCGCCCAGGCCGTGAAGGCGAGGCGCCTCGCCATCGTGCCGCGCGCCGACCGCGACGAGCGCGCGAGCGCCCGCAAGGCGAGCGGCGGCCGGCAGGGGAAGGAAGACCAGGCGCTCTACGATGCCGTGGACCGCGTGCTGGACAAGATCTCCGCCGAGGGAATGTCGTCCCTGACTCCCGACGAGCTCAGGCTGCTCGACGAGGTCTCCAAGCGCCACCGGGCCAACTAGCAGCCGGCAGCCCCGGCGTCCGCCACCGCCGTACCCGCCACACCCCAAGCGCTCACCCTTGACTTCCCATCAACACATAGTAATATCTATATCTCATTGACTCGGGGGTGGAGGAGAAGATGGCGACCGAGATGGACAAGACCCTGACGGACGGCGAGGTGGAGAACACGGCCCACGTCCTGCGGTGCCTCGGGCATCCGTTGCGCCTGCGCATCCTCGACGTGCTCGAGAGGGGCGGTGAGGCGACGGTGACGGAGATCTACGAGGCGCTCGGCGTGGAGCAGGCCGTGGCCTCGCAGCACCTCACCACCATGTGGGACAAGGGCATCCTCCTTCGCCGCAAGGATGGCGTCCACGTCTACTACAGCATCGGAGACGAGCGCGCCTTGAAGGTCCTGTCCTGCGTGCGTCAGGCGAACTGCTGAAGAAGGAAACGGAGCCGCCATCCTGGGCGGCTTTTCTCGCATCCAACACATATGAAAATATGTATAGACTAATGTTAGAGCTCGCGCTGTGCCTGCTCGGGATCCGCGTCACGCCGATCCAGGCGCAGGAGCGGCCGATCACGCTCTCCGAGGCCGTCGCGGAAGCGCGGACCGGAAGCGCCGACGCGCAGGTGGCCAGGGCGCGGGCCGAGGCCGCCCGCCAGGGTCGCCGCGCCTCCTCCTCCTTCCTCTGGCCGACCGTGGGCGTCGAAGCGGGCATGGTCCGCTCCGACGATCCGGTCGCCGCGTTCGGCGGGCGGCTGCGTCAGGCGCGCTTCTCGCAGCAGGACTTCGACCCGGCCGCGCTCAATCACCCGGACGCGCTCACGGACTGGTCCGGGGCGGTGGGTGCCGATGTGGGCCCCGGTGGACTTCAGCGCGGACGCCGGCTACCGCGCGGCGTCGGCCGAGGCGGACGCCGCCGGACTCGGCGCGGAGTGGGCGTCCCGTGCCGCCGCGTTCCGGGCGGAGGTGCGCTACCTGGAGGCCGTGGGTGCCGAGTGGCGGCTGGCCGCGGTGGAGGCCGCCCTCACCGCAGCGCAGGCGAACGAGGACCTGACGAGTCGTCGTCGTGATCAGGGGATGCTCACGGACGCGGACCTCCTGCAGGCCCGTGCTGCGCTCGAGGGCGCCCGCGCACGTCGGATCGACGCCCAGCGCGGCCTCACCGACGCTCGTGTCCGACTGGCCGTTGCCATGGGCTGGCCCGCGGGTGCCGTTCCGGTGCCGGTGGACACCACCTTCGCGGATCGGGGTGCCGGCGCCGGGGACGTCACGGCCCGCCCGGACCTGATGGCTTCGGAGGCGGGCGTGCGGGCCTCGGAGGCGCGGCTGGCGCAGGTGCGCCGAGCCCGACTCCCCCGGGTGGAAGGGTTCGCCCGGCTGGAGACGCATTCCGCCGAGGCGTTCTCGGGGGCGGAGCACGACTGGACGGTGGGCTTCCAGGTGCGCGTACCGCTCTTCACGGGCTTCAAGATCACCGCTCAGGAGCGGGCGGCCGCCTCGATGCGCGACGCCGCCCGTATCGAGTACGAGCAGCGGGTGCGGGAGGCGGAGGCGGAGCTCGGCGAGGCGCGCAGGGGCGTCGAAGCCGCCCGCCAGGGCTCCACCGCCGCGCAGGCGGCGGCAGACGCGGCTGCGGAGGCCGCCCGCCTCATGCGCCGACGCTTCGAGGAGGGGCTCACGACCACCTCCGAGCTGCTGGGGGCCGAGGCGCGGTCCGCCGACCTGCTGACGCAGGCCGTCAACATCCGGCTTTCGCTCCACCTGGCGCTCGCGCGCCTGACCTTCCTCACCGACACGAACGACAACGACCTCGACGGGGGTATGGACCGATGAAGCGAGTGATCACGATTGCCGCCACGCTGGTCGTGGCGGCCTGCGCGGCGGACGAGCCCGGGCGGCTGCCGATGAGCGCCGAGCCGGTCGCCGTGACCGTGTCCGCGGTTCGGCGGGCCCCCGCGGTGGAGAGCTTCCCCGCCAGGGTGGTCTCGGAGCGCACGGCGGACCTGGCCACCCGGATGAGCGGCACGGTCGAGCGCGTCCTGGTGGACGTGGGTGCCCGCGTGCACCGTGGTGACCCGCTGGTGGCACTGGACGCCGCCGACATCCAGGCCCGCGTCGGGGCCGCACGCGCCCAGGAGGAGCTGGCGGCCCGCACCTTCCAGAGGGTCGAGAACCTGCATCGCGACGGGGCCGCTTCCCAGCAGGAGCTGGACCAGGTCGCGGCCGCGCTCGAGGGTGCCCGCGCCCAACGCACCGAGGCCGATGCGCAGGGTGCCTACGCGACGGTGACGGCTCCGTTCGACGGGGTGGTCACGCGGCGCATGGCCGACCCCGGCGACCTGGCCGTTCCGGGACGTCCCCTCTTGACCGTGATGGCGCCGGGCGCTCTGAAGGTCGTGGCCGAGCTCCCCGCCAGCCGTGCAGGATCGCTGGAGGTGGGGCGGAGCGTGCGGCTGCGCATCGGCGACGCCACCCTCTCCGTGCGGGTCACGCGCGTGGTACCCGCGCTGGGAGAGGGGAGCCGCACCTTCCGGGTGGAGGCCGCCTTCGAGGGTTCGACGACCGGCCTGGTGCCCGGCGCGTACGGCCGGTTGGAGGTCCAGCGAGAGGGTGAGGGGCCGCGGTGGGTTCCCGTCGACGCGGTGGTCGACCGAGGGCAGCTCACCGGCGTCTACGCGGTCGAGTCCGACACGGTGCGGTTGCGGTGGGTGCGCCTCGGTCAGCGCAGGGACGACGCGGTCGAGCTGTTGTCCGGACCCGTGGGGCTGAACGGGGTCGTGCGGCGGCCCGTCGCCGAGCTCTTCGACGGGCGGCCGGTGTCGAACACCAGCCAGGAGCCGTGGGGTGCGCCCGGCACCGACACCACCGTGGGTGGGGAGGTGGACCGGTGAAGGAGAACCTGGCGGGCCGCCTGGCCGGCGTCTTCCTCGAGTCGAAGCTCACCCCCCTCCTGATGGTCGCGGCGCTGGGTCTCGGGGCGTGGACCGTCTCGACGATGCCGAGCGAGGAGGAGCCGCAGATCATCGTGCCGCTCGCGGACCTGTACCTCCCTCTGCCCGGCGCCACGCCGGCGGAGGTCGAGAACCGCGTGCTGGTGCCGCTGGAGAACGTGCTCTCCGGCATCGAGGGCGTGGAGTACGTGTACAGCCACGCCGAGCCCGGCTTCGGGCTCGTGACGGTGCGCTACGAGGTGGGCCGGGACATGGAGCAGAGCCTGGTCCAGCTCTACAGCACGCTGCTCAAGAACGCGGACCGGATGCCGCCGGGGCTGCAGTTTCCCCTGGTGAAGACCGTGACGATCGACGACGTGCCGTTCTTCACGGCGGCGCTGTACGGCGGCGGGATGGACGGCGCCGCGCTCCGCCGCCTCGCCGACGAGATGCGTGTCGAGCTCGAGGCCGTCCCGGACGTGCGCGACGTGCAGGTCGTGGGAGGCTATCCGCGCGAGGTGCGCGTCGAGCTCGACCCGGAGCGCCTGTCCGCGTACGGAATCGACCCGTCGCGTGTCGCTCAGCGGCTCGGCGGCGAGAACATGGAGACCGAGGCGGGCACCTACACGCACGACGATCAGGTGGTCCGCGTCATGGCGGGCTCCTTCCTGGCGGACGCGGACGACGTGGCGCGCGTGGTGCTCGACGTCCGCGACGGCGCCCTCGTGCAGGTGCGCGACGTGGCCACCGTGGTCGACGGGCCGTCCGAGGTGAGCCAGTACACCTTCCAGTCGGGTGAGCGGGGCGACTGGATCCCGATGGTCTCGCTTGCGGTCTCCAAGCGTCCCGGCGCCGACGCGACCGAAGTGGGGCGGGCGCTCGAGGCCCGTCTCGAGGAGGCCCAGGGGCGCCTCGTGCCGGACAACGTGGCCGTGGAGGTCACGCGCAACTACGGCGAGACCGCCCGACACAAGGTCCTCACCCTTCAGGAGCACCTCCTCCTGGCCGTTCTCTCGGTCGGGTTCATCATCCTGCTGACGATGGGGTGGCGGAGCGCGCTGGTCGTGATGGTGTCGGTGCCGCTGACCTTCGCGCTCACGCTCTTCGTCTACCAGATCCTGGGCTACACGCTCAATCGGGTGACGCTGTTCGCCCTGATCTTCGTCACCGGCATCGTGGTGGACGACTCGATCATCGTGGCCGAGAACATGGAGCGGCACTTCAGCATGCGGGACCGGCCCCTCCGGGCCGCAGCGCGCGCCGCCGTGGACGAGGTGGGCAATCCGACGATCCTGGCCACGCTCACCGTGATCGCGGCGGTGCTGCCCATGCTGTTCGTGCGCGGGCTGATGGGGCCGTACATGAGCCCGATGCCGGTCGGCGCCACGGTGGCGATGCTGTTCTCCCTCGCCGTGGCGCTGACGATCACGCCCTGGCTGGCGTTCAAGCTGCTCGCCGGCGCGCACGCGCACGGCGAGGGTGAGGCGTACGCGCTCGAGAAGACGAAGATCTATCGCCTGTACGCATCGCTCATGCGGCCGCTGCTCGCCCGTCCGGCGGCGATGTGGGGTGCGCTGGCGACGGTGGTGGTGCTCCTGGTCGGAGCCGGAGGGATGTTCCTGACCCGCTGGGTGCAGGTGAAGATGCTCCCCTTCGACGACAAGAACGAGGTGCAGGTCATCCTCGATCTGCCCGAGGGCACGCCGCTCGAGTCCACGCTGGCGCTCGCCAGCGACGTGGGCAGGGCCGTCGCGGCCGTCGCGGAAGTAGCCGACGTGCAGATGTACGCGGGCGTGGCCGCGCCCTTCAACTTCAACGGGATGATCCGCCACTACTACCTGCGGCAGGGCCCGAACGTGGCCGACCTGCAGGTGAACCTGGTGGACAAGGGCGAGCGGAAGGCGCAGAGCCACGACGTGGCGCGCGCGCTGCGTCCGATCGTGGACTCGATCGTCGCGTGCTCGGGGCTCGAGGCGAGCGCGAAGGTGGTGGAGGTGCCGCCGGGCCCGCCGGTGCTGTCCACGCTCGTGGCCGAGATCTATGGCGACGACGGGGCCGAGCGCGAACGCGTGGCGCATGAGGTGATGGACCGCTTCAAGGCGCAGGAGGGCGTGGTCGACGTCGACTGGTCCCTCACGGCGCCGCAGCGCGAACTGCGCATGGAGGTCGACGCCGAGAAGGCGGCGCTCTCGGGCGTGGCCAAGGAGCAGGCCGTCGGCGCTCTTCGTCTCGCGTTGGCGGGGCAGGTGGTCACCCACTTGTCGGCTCCCGAGTCGCGCACGGCGGTGCCGGTGCGTGTCCAGGTGGCCGAGGCCGACCGCTCGGGCGAGCGTCGCCTGGAGCGCATCCCGGTGGCCTCGATGTCCGGTGGGATGGTGCCGGTCGGCGAGCTGGTGCGCGTCGTCGAGGCCACCCGCCCACAGGTGATCGACCGCAAGAACGGCAAGCGCGTGGTCTACGTCATGGCGGAGGTCGCCGGGAAGCGAGGAGAGCCCGGTCTACGCGATCCTCGACATGGAGAACGGGCTGGACTCGATCCGCGTCGCGGGCGACGCGCCGCTCGGTCGCCTCTTCGCGCGGCAGCCTGCCGCGACGGATCGGCCGGTGATGAAGTGGGACGGCGAGTGGCAGATCACGTACGAGGTGTTCCGCGACCTGGGCATGGCCTTCGCCGGTGCGCTCGTGCTGATCTACGTGCTGATCGTCGGGTGGTTCGGGTCGCTCACGACGCCGCTCGTGATGATGGCCGCGATTCCCCTGACGCTGATCGGGATCGCGCCGGGCCACCTGCTCGCAGGGGCGTTCTTCACGGCGACCTCGATGATCGGCATGATCGCGCTGGCCGGGATCATGGTGAGAAACGGGATCCTGCTCATCGACTACCTCGAGGCACGCCTGGAAGCCGGCGTCCCGCTCACCGAGGCCATCATCGAGGCCGGGGCGGTGCGTACACGCCCGATCGTGATCACGGCCGGCGCCGTGGTGATCGGCGCCGTGGTGATCCTCTTCGATCCGATCTTCCAGGGGCTGGCCGTGGCCCTGATCGCGGGCTCGGTCGCCTCGACCATCCTCTCCCTGGTTGTCGTGCCGGGGATCTACTTCCTCATGAAGCGGCGAGGTGAAGCATGAAGCTCGTGATCCTGATGTACCTCGAAGACGACGAGCCGGGGGTCCGGCAGCTCCTCGACCAGCACGAGGTCGCGGCGTACAGCGAGCTTCCGGTCGAGGGCCACGGCCTGGGCACCGCGGGGTGGTACGGGAAGGTGGCGCCCTACCGCTCGCGCATGCTGCTGGTATTCCTCTCCGTCCAGAAGGCCGGGGAGCTGATGGCGGCCATCTCCGCCTGCACCGGCTGCAAGGACGCCACCCACCCGATCCACGCGTGGCAGGTCGACGTCGAGAAGGTGGTCACGTCCGGCCTGCCGACATCCACCCAGAACGCCTGATCCTCAACGGAGTCCCATGAGCCTGCACCACAAGATCCGGCTGATCGCCGGTACGTTGATCCTGGTTTCCCTGGCGCTGGGATGGTGGGTGAGCCCCTGGTGGCTCCTCTTCACCGCCTTCGTCGGCGTGAACCTGTTCCAGTCGGCGCTGACGCGGTGGTGCCTCATGGAGGACATCCTGCGGTGGACGGGTATCCATCGGGAGGATGCCGCGCAGCACCGATCCTAGATCCTCTGCGTCCTCTGCGTCCTCTGTGGTGAAGCTGTTCACCACAGAGGACGCAGAGGACGCAGAGGACTTCCTGTAGGGGGATTTGACCCCTCCTACGAGCTCAGCGCGTGAGCCCGTACTTCTTGATCTTGTTGTAGACGGTCACGCGGTCGATGCCGAGGATCTCGGCCGAGTGCGTGATGTTCCAGTCCGTGCGGTCGAGGACCGCGCTGATGTGGCGGCGCTCGACCTCCGCGAGGGAGTCGGGCTGGCCGTTGCCGCTCCGCCGGGACCCGATGCGCACGGGCAGGTCCTCGGGCTGGATCGTCTCCTCCGCGCCCACCACCATGGCACGCTCGATCGCGTTGGACAGCTCGCGCACGTTGCCGGGCCAGTCCCACGTGGTGAGGACCGCCATCGCCTTCGGGCTGATCCCCCGGATGCGCGTGTCCATCTGGCGCGCGAAGCGCTTCAGGAGGTGCTCGGCCAGCATCGGGATGTCCGAGCGGCGCGACCGCAGCGGCGGCGCTTCGATCGTGAAGACGTTGATGCGGTAGTAGAAGTCCTCGCGGAAGGTGCCGTTCTCCACGGCCTTCTCGAGGTCCTCGTTCGTGGCGCAGATCACGCGGAAATCGACCTCGACCGAGCGTGTCCCGCCGAGGCGCGTGAACTCCTTCGTCTCGAGCACGCGCAGCAGGTCCACCTGCGTCTTCGCGCTGATCGAGCCGACCTCGTCGAGGAAGAGAGTGCCACCGTCGGCCATCTCCAGGCGGCCCTTCCGCCGGTACTGTGCCCCGGTGAACGCTCCCTTCTCGTGCCCGAACAGCTCGCTCTCCAGCAGTGTCTCCGGGAGGGCGCCGCAGTTGACCGCGATGATCGGGGCGTAGCGCCGACGGCTGTTGGCGTGGATGGCCCGCGCGATGAGCTCCTTGCCCGTGCCGCTCTCCCCCCGGATGAGGACCGTTGCGTCGGTCTTCGCCACGTGCTCGGCCAGCTCCATGACCTTCCGCATCGGCGGGCTCTCGCCGACGATCGTATCGCCGGCCACGAACTCGTCGATCGTCCCGCGCAGCTGCAGGTTCTCCTCGCGCAGCCGCCGGCGCTCCAGGGCACGGCGCACCAGGTGGCTCAGCTCGTCCGGGTCGATCGGCTTCGACACGTAGTCGAACGCGCCCTGCTTCAGGCTGCGCACCGCCGTCTCCACCGAGGCGAAGGCGGTGATCATGATGACCTCCATGCGGGGGTCGGCCTGGTGCAGGTGTTCCTGGAGCTGTACGCCGTCCATCCCCGGCATGCGCACGTCCACGACCGCGACGTCGAACGCGGCCTCTGCCACGGCCTTCAGCGCCTCCTCGGCGTTCTCCGCGATGCGGACCTGATAGCCGTCCTTGCGGAACCAGCTCTGCAGCGAGTCGCGCACGGAGTACTCGTCGTCGACGACCAGGATGCTCGTCTCCTTCGACGTCATGTCGTGCGTCTCCTATCGGCTCACCGGGTCGGGCAGCAAGGGTTCGGGCAGGCGCTCCCGCTCGGCCTTCGCCAGGCTCTCCGCGGGAGGGATGCGCGGGAAGCGGAGGTGGAAGGTCGTGCCGACGCCCACGTCCGACGCGACTTCGATCGTGCCGCCGTGCCGATGCACGATGCCGTACACGACGGCGAGGCCGAGGCCCACGCCGCTCTCGCTGTCCTTGGTCGAGAAGAACGGCTCGAAGATCATCGGGAGGACATCGGGCGCGATGCCGGGACCGGTGTCCTGGATGACGATGCGGACGCCGTCGCGGTCCCCCTCCACGCTCACGTTCAGCGCGCCACCCTCGCCCATCGCCTCCACCGCGTTGACCAGGAGGGCGACCAGCGCCTGCTGCACCTGGCCCGGGTCCGCCACCACGTGCGCGTCACCCTCGAGGAAGCGCGTGTGCAGCTCCGTCCCGCCCATGTCGAGTCGGTGGCGCACCAGCATCAGGCTGCGGTCGACCACCTCGTTCACGTCCACCGAGGCCATGTCGCCGCCCGTGCGCCGCGCGAAGACGAGGAGGTTCTTCACGATCGCGCCGCAACGCGTGCACTCCTGCTGGATCAGGCGCAGGTAGCGCTCGAGCTCGGGACGCACGTCGGCGTCCAGCGGCTGCTCGACCAGCTCCCGCTCCACCAGGCGGGCGTACGTGAGCATCCCGCTGATGGGGTTGTTGAGCTCGTGGGCGACCGTGGCGGATAGCTTCCCGAGGGACGCCATCTTCTCCATGTGGAGGACCTGGCTCTGCGCCTTGCGCAGCTCCTCCCGCTTCACCTCGACCTTCTCCTCGAGGGTGTGCGACCACTCGGTGAGCTGGTTCTTGGCGCGGCTCAGATCCTCCGCCATCCGGTTGAAGTCGCCGGCCAGGCGGGCCAGCTCGTGGCCGCCCCGCACGTCGATGCGGGTATCGAGGTCGCCACCCGCGATGCGCCGCGTACCCTCCTGGAGGCGTGCGATCGGCTGATCGATGAGCCGGCGGAACATGACCGCCGCCACGATCCCGATCACGATGATGAGCACGAAGGTCGTCCACACGATGTGCATGCGGGCGCTGCGCACGGCACCCTGCACGGGAAGCGTCGACATCTCCACGTCCAGGACGCCCAGCACCGAGTGCGTCGCGGCCTCGGTGTGGCACCCGCCGGTGGAGCAGGCCGGCTCGTTCTCGATCACGGTCAGGCGGCGCAGCACCTCGCCACCGGACGCTTGCACCACCTCTGCGGCCTCCGTGGCCACGGTGTCCGAATGCGGCCCCACCTGATGGCAGCGCGTGCAGGGGTCGGCGTCCACCGGGATGTGGAAGCCGATCTCGCGCCGGTCGCTCGACAGGACGACCTCTCCGGTCTTGTCGTAGACGCGGATGGCCGCCACCTCGGGGCCCTCTGCGAGGCGCTCGATCGTGGCCTGCACCTCGTCGAGGCGGTTCAGGAGCATGCCGTCGTGCGTGGCACGACGGATCAGGCTGCTGGAGCGCTGGGCCTCGCCCCCGACGAGGGAGAGGAAGTGGTCCTTGATCGAGCCGAAGCTGACCAGGGCGTGCACGGTGAGCACGACGCCGACCGTCAGGAAGAGGGGCACCAGAAGACGCGCTGCGAGGGAGGAGAGCAGGGTCTTGAGCCGCGCGACCATGGCCGGTGTCGTTCGCGGGAGCCGGAGGTGCGGCGTCCGCTCGAAGGTGTGGTTCGTTGCAGGCAACTGATGAAAAATCACACAGCCTGTTGCGGATCTCAACGGGCGCCAGGCCCCCTGTCACGGCCGGTTGGACGCCGAAGGTGCACGCGCACAGGCGCGACAGGCGCTCCTGGGGTCCTGGTATCTCCCTTGCAGGGAAAGTCGCTGGTGGGCGCAGCGGCAGATGCCGACGGCGGCCCGCCGAGTCGCCCCGTTCCGGGGGAACAACGCCGATGTCCTCGCAGGTTCTCGCCACCTCCGACGCCCGCCCTTGTGTGTGGATGAGCGCGGGGCTGCTGAGCTACCGGCTCTGCGATCGCGCCTACGAGTGTGAGACCTGTCCCCTGGACGCCGCCCTCCAGGGGGCGCCCACGCTGCGGCCGTGCCCGCACCACTTCGCAGGAGCCGTCGAGGCCGCCACGGCCGTGCCTGCGGATCGCCACTACGCGACCGGACATCTCTGGGTGCACACGGTGGGGGGGAGGACGCCGCGCGTTGCCGGATCGGCCTCGACGCCTTCGCGGTCTCCGTCATGGGCGCCGTCAAGGGCATACGCACGGGGAAGATGGGCCGCATGCTGGAACGCGGCGACCTGCTCTTCGACGCCGACGTGGGACTCGGGCTGCTCGGCCTGGGCGCGCCCGTGGGCGGGCACGTGGTCCGCATCAACCCGGTCGTGATGGACCGGCCCGAGGAGATCGCGCGCGACCCGTACGGGACCGGCTGGATCGCGGAGATGACCGGTGTGGGCCCCCTCCAGCTTCGCCGCCTCGGCACGTCGGGCACCGCCCGCGAGCGGACGCGGTTGGACCTCACGCGCTTCCGCCGTGCCGTGGCCATGCGCTTGTTCTGCGACCTCGGCGCGGGGGAGATCGGCTGGCTGGGCATGGGCCAGCAGCTCACCGACCTGCGCCAGCTCCTCGGTCCGACGGGCTACCTGGAGCTGGTCGCGCGCTTCGTGCACTGAGCGGCGACCGGCGACGTACGCCACGCCACATCCCCTCCATCGCTGACGATCTCAACGCCACCTGTTGAAGATCTCTACACGTCCGGGGGATTCCTCCCGGTCCAACCAAGCTTCAAGGTACCCATAAAGCGCTGTGCTGTATCGGCTTACGCGTTCCTGTGCCAGCCCTCTCCCGGGTGGTGTGGCTCTTGCTCGATAAGGGTGCAGGCAAGATGAACCCGTGCCATTCCGGAGGAACGATGAAAGCGGCAGTCGAAGGATCCGGGGAGTCGGTCGGTTGGGGTCGCGCGCTCGCACTCGTCGTGCTCAGCGTGCCTCTGGCAGCCGTAAGTGTCCTCGTCGTGCGGGCCTTCCTGGTCCCCCTCCTGGTGGCCGCGGTCGTGGCGATGGCGCTCCTCGCGCTGTTCGTCCCGCCGCGGTATCGCGCGTGGCTCGCGCACGAGTGGCACTTCCGCCGCTAGGCGTGCGGCGAGGCTGACGTCCGCGACGGAGCGGGCGGGAAGGGCGTTTCCACATAGATCGCGGGACTCGACAACGATGACGATCAGCAGAAGGACGGCCCTACAGGCCCTGGCGACAGCCGGCGCGGCGGCGCAGCTGCCCAAGAAGCTGCGCGCGGGCGCGCGGGCGGCGAGCCCCGAGGACAAGGCGATCCTCTACGACGCGACGCGCTGCATCGGCTGCAGGCAGTGCGCCGTCGGTTGCGCGGAGGAGAACGGCTGGGACCCGGAGCTCGCGCTCTCCGACGATCCCGAAGCTCACGTTCGCGTCGCTCACCGTGGTGCGTCGCTACGAGCACGACGGAGAGGACATCTTCCGGAAGGTGCAGTGCATGCACTGCGTCGAGCCGGCCTGCGTGAGCGCCTGCATGCTCGGCGCGATGCACAAGGACGAGGACGGCGCCGTGGTCTGGAACGGCGACCTGTGCGTCGGGTGCCGCTACTGCGAGATCGCCTGCCCCTTCAACACCCCGCGCTTCGAGTGGGACACGCCGGTTCCCTCGCTGCAGAAGTGCCAGATGTGCCCCGAGCGCCGGGCCCAGGGGCTGGCGCCGGCCTGCGTGGAGCAGTGCCGTCGCGGCGCGCTGACCTACGGGTCGCGCACGGAGATGCTGGCCGAGGCGCACCGGCGCATCGACGCCAAGCCGATCTTCTACAACCCGAAGGTCTACGGGGAGCACGACGGTGGCGGTACCGGCGTCCTCTATCTGGCCGAAGCGGGCGTCTCCTTCACCGCGGACCTCCACTTCCCGACGGGGCTCGGCGACGAGTCCGTGGTCGAGATGCCGGAGACCATCCAGCACACGCTCTATCGCGGCTTCGCCGCGCCGCTGGCCCTCCTGGCCACACTCGCGGCGGTCGTGCGCCGCAACGCGCACAAGCTCCACGCGGAGGAGGCCGCGCAGCACCACACCGAGAAGTCGGAGCCGGTGGGCGGCAGCCTCTTCACCGTCCCCACCGTGATCATGGCGGTCCTGGTCGCTGGTCGGGGTCGCGGCCGTGATCTGGCGCTTCGGCGCGGGGCTGGGCGCGACCACGAACCTGAACGACGGCTATCCGATGGGCATCTGGATCGCCTTCGACGTCGTGACGGGCACCGCGCTCGCCTGCGGCGGCTATGCGATGGCGCTCCTGGTCTACGTGGCCAACCGCGGCCGGTACCACCCGCTGGTACGCGCGGCCCTGGTGACCAGCGCGTTCGGCTACACGCTGGGCGGTGTGAGCGTGCTGATCGACATCGGGCGCGCGTGGAACTTCTACAAGATCCCGCTATTCTTCTGGGAGTGGAACTTCAACTCGATCCTGCTCGAGGTTGCGCTGTGCATCATGCTCTACACCGCGGTCCTGTGGATCGAGGTGTCGCCCGTGTTCCTGGAGCGGTGGAAGGAGAGCGAGGTCGCCGGGCTGCGTAGGCTCGCCCTGACGCTCTCACCGAAGATCGAGAAGGCGATGCCGTACTGCATCGCGGTCGGCCTGCTGCTCCCGACGATGCACCAGTCGTCGCTCGGTAGCCTGATGATGCTGGCCGGCCCCAAGCTGCATTCGCTGTGGTACTCGCCCTGGATGCCGCTGATGTTCCTGGTCTCCTGCATCGCGATGGGCTACGGCGTCGTCACGCTCGAGTGCTGCATCTCCTCCAGGGTCTTCAAGCGGCCCTCCGAGGCGCCGATGTTGCGCGGACTCGCCCGGCCGATCGCCGGGGTGATCTTCGTCTACCTCGCGCTGCGCACCTGGGACGTGCTGCACCGCGGGCAGCTCGAGGCGATCACGCGCATGGACGGCTACAGCATCCTCTTCCTCGCGGAGATGGGCGCTGTTCCTCCTCGCGGCGCTCGGCCTGCTGTTCCGCAGTCGCAACGCCGGGCCGCGCTGGCTGTCCGCGATGGCGCTCACCGTCGTGCTGACCGGCGCGCTCTACCGGTTCTCGACCTACCTCTTCGCCTTCAACCCCGGGGACGAGTGGTCGTACTTCCCCGCGATCCCCGAGTTCGCCGTGACGATCGGCCTCGTGTCCGCGGAGATCCTCGGCTACGTCATCCTCGTGAAGCGGTTCCCCATCCTCCGCGGTGTGCCCGCGGACCCCGCGTCGCCGTCCTGCACCCCCGCCCGGCCGGCGGACCTGCACCAGGAGCCGATCCATGTTCCCGCACACGCCTGACCCTGTCTGGACGCTCGGGATAGCGGCGGCCGTGGTGCTGACCTTCACCTTCGAGCACGCAACTGAAGGACACGCCGGCGCCTACGCCGAAGCAACCCAGCAGGTCCCGGCCGCCCGACAGGACACCGTGCGGGTGGGAGATCGCCGCTGCCTGACGCGGCGAGCCGAGGACTGCCTGGCGGAGCCGGTTCCGAGCGACGAGCCGCACGAGGCGGTGTGCGCGGTCTGCCACGACATGTGGGAGAGCAACGTGCCGGCGCAGACGGTGCGTGCGTGCTCCGGCGGAGGATGCCACGGCCGCCCCGAGTCGGCGAGCCCCTTCCACCGCACGCTCTCCGCCCCGGTCCTGGCGCAGTGCACCGCCTGTCACGAGCCCCACGAGTTCCGCGCCGACGGAGGGGCGGGGGCGTGCACGACCTGCCACGCCGACGGGTGGCGCGGCGGTGACCTGGGCGGGGGAGGAGGGCCCCCGCCGCCTGCCGGCCGAGCTCGACTTCGCGCACGAGGACCACGACTCGGTGGCGTGCGGGACGTGCCACGGAGAGCAGGCGCGGCATGGCAGCGTCCTGATCCGCGAGCGCGAGGACTGCCGCTCGTGCCACCACGCCGCTCCGCTCGCGAGCCGGTGCACGAGCTGCCACGACGTGGAGGAGGTGCGGGAGACGTCGTTCGCCGTGACGAAGCCGCTGGAGATCACGATCGGATCTCTCGACCGCCCGCTGCGGACGGTGGTCTTCCACCACGCCGACCACTGGCAGCACACCGGATGCTCGATCTGCCACACGGGTGGGATCGACCTCGAGACGGCGCAGGGCGCCGACTGCTCCGGCTGCCACCTGGAGCATCACGAGCCGACCGCAAACTGCATGACCTGCCACGAGGCGCCGGCCCCGGGCGCGCACGACCGCAACGCCCACTTCGGATGCGGCGGCACCGGTTGCCACGATCCGGTGCCCGAGGGCATCCGCAACGCCCCGCGCACGAGAGAGCTCTGCCTGGTGTGCCACCAGGACCTGGTGGACCACATGGCGGGGCGGAACTGCGCGGATTGCCACGTCCTTCCGCCGTCCAGGTGAGGGAGCGCCTCCCCCGGGGAGCGGGACTCTCCGGGGGAGGACCCACCCCGTGCCCTCCGGGGTTGGAAAAGGGCGGTTCATCCGGCGATCTTCCCTGACCCGACAACCCGCCCGCCACGGGCGTACCACCACCCCTGAGAGGTACCATGCTCGAACCGTCGCGAAGCCACGTCTGGACGTTCGCACTTGCGACGCTGCTCACGGCCTGCGGAGGACCGCCGGCCACCGAGGCCCCCACGCCGACCCCGACGCAGCCGCCGGCTCGGCCCTCGGCGGACATCCCCCTCGTGCGCACGGACTCGGCGCCCGGGCAGAGGGTGGAGCCGGAGCTCTTCGGCGTGGACCTGGACACGGTGCACGCCGGCGAGTTCGACCAGGGGAAGATGTGGACGTTCGAGTTCCCGCCCACCGAGTACTTCGCGCGCACGTACCACTTCAATCCCGACTCCGCGTGGTTCGCCAAGGCGCGCCTCGGGGCGCTGCGCATCCCGAGCTGCTCGGCGTCGTTCGTATCGCCGAACGGACTCGTGATGACCAACCACCACTGCGCCCGTGAGTTCGTCACGCAGGTGCAGAAGGACGGGGAGGACCTCCTGGCCGACGGCTTCTACGCGAAGAACCTCGCGGACGAGCGGGCGGTGGAGGATTTCCACGCCGACCAACTGGTGGACATCGTGGACGTGACGGACGAGGTGAACCAGCAGCTCGACACGGTCTCGATGGACGAGCGCGCCGACGCCCGCGAGGACGTCCTCAAGGAGATCGAGGACCGCCTCACCGGGGAGCGCGGCGGCGAGGACGCCGGGATCGTCGTCGAGATGGTGTCGCTGTACAACGGCGGGCGGACCTCGGCGTACGTCTTCCGCCGTTACGAGAACGCGAAGCTCGTCATGGCGCCGGAGGTGCAGATCGGGTTCTTCGGGGGCGATCCCGACAACTTCACCTACCCGCGCTACAACCTCGACTTCTCCTTCTTCCGCATCTACGACGACCAGGGCAACCCGCTGAAGACGGACCACTACTTCAAGGTCGACCCCGACGGTCTGCACCAGGGCGACCCCGTCTTCATCGTGGGTAACCCGGGCTCCACGAGCCGCCTTCAGACCGTGGCCGAGCTCGAGTTCCGCCGCGACGTGAGCGACCGCTCCGTCCTCGAGCTGCTACGCTCCCGTATGTCGGTGCTGAAGGACTACATGGAGAGCCATCCGGACGTCGCGAAGGCGCGGGATCTCGAGAACCAGTACTTCGGGCTGAGCAACTCCGAGAAGGCGTACGCGGGGCAGATCCGCGGCCTCGAGGACCCGGTCATCATCGCCCGGCGCAAGGACACGCAGGAGCGCTTCCGCAAGGCCATCCAGGCGGATTCGTCGCTGACGGCGCGCTTCGGGGGCCTGATCGAGAAGATGGCCGGCCTCCAGGACCAGAAGCGCCAGCAGAAGGAGGGCTTCGGAGCCTTCCTGGCGCTCACGAGCGACCAGATGGCGTCGGCCACGCTCTACCGCGCGCTCGTGGCGTTCCAGGTCATGAACGTGAAGCGGGGCGGCGGCCCTCAGGACCAGCTCGACACGCTGATGGCCGAGCTGAAGCGGGTCCCGGACCAGCCGGCCGAGCTGGACGAGGGGCTCATGGCGGCGCGCTTCCGCGACTTCATCGACTACTACGGGGAGGATGCGCAGTTCGTGCAGAACATCCTCCAGGGCCGCTCCCCCGAGGGGATGGCCACCGTCGTGCACGAGAACAGCGTGCTCGCCGACTCCGCCGGCGCCATCGTTGCGTTGGAGAACGACCGGGTCCAGCTCACGGATCCGGCGCTCCAGGTGGTGCGCGGGTATCTGCCCCAGTTCATCCAGTTCCAGCAGATGGTCTCGGGCGTGTTCCCACAGGAAGAGGAGATCAGCGCCCAGCTCGGACGGGCGCGCTTCGAGGTCTACGGCACGGACGTGCCGCCGGACGCCACCTTCTCGCTGCGCATCGCGGACGGGGAGGTGAAGGGCTACGACTACAACGGCACGATCGCGCCCTGGCATACGACGCTGTTCGGGATGTACGACCGGCACGCCTCCTTCCAGAACCGCGAGGAGTGGGCGCTCCCCTCCCGCTGGGCACCCGTTCCGAAGGGGCTCGACCTCTCCACGCCGCTGGACTTCGTGTCCACGGCCGACATCATCGGTGGCAACTCCGGGTCTCCCGTGCTCGACAAGGACCTGGAGATCGTGGGCGTCGTCTTCGACGGCAACATCGAGAGCCTCCCGGGCGACTACATCTATCTCCCCGAGACCAACCGCGCCGTCGCGGTGGACGTGCGCGGCGTGCTCGCGGCGCTCGACGTGGTGTACGACCTCGATCGCCTCGTCCTCGAGTTGAAGACCGGCCGGTTGGCGGCCACGGAAGCGGAGGCGGACCGGATCGGGCGCTAGGGAATCGGCGAAGATCCGGCGGGGCATCCTCGTACCTACCACGTGAACAGGCCCCGCGAAGCGGGCCGCCCACTCCGACACGGAGGGATCCGATGGCAGGGAGCTTCTCGAACAGCTGGGCGCTCGTGAAGGCCAGCGCGGGCGTGCTCAAGATGGACAAGGAGCTCATGGTGTTCCCGCTCATGTCCGGGATCGCAACGCTCCTGGTCGTCGCGAGCTTCGCCGTTCCGTTCGTGGTCTCGGGGGGATGGCAGGTCTTCGCGGAGGGAGGCGGGTCGTATCTCGGATACGTGCTGGGCTTCCTCTTCTACCTCGTCCTGTACACCGTGATCTTCTTCTTCAACTCCGCCCTCGTGGGGGCCGCGCTCATTCGCCTGGACGGCGGCGACCCGACTCTCTCGGACGGCCTGTCGATCGCGGCCAGCCGGATGCGCGTCGATCCTCGGCTACGCGGCTATAGCCGCGACGGTCGGGATGGTCCTCCGCTTCATCTCCGAGCGGACGGGCTTCATCGGCCAGATGGTCGTGGGGCTGGTCGGGATGGGGTGGACGCTGGCGACCTACCTGGCGGTCCCTGTCCTGGTGACCCGGAACGTCGGGCCCATCGACGCGGTGAAGGAGAGCGCGCAGCTCTTCAAGCAGACGTGGGGCGAGCAGGTGGTCGGCAACTTCGGGATGGGATGGGCCGTGGCCCTGATGTCCCTTTCCTGGGCGATCGTGACCGGCGGGATGATCTGGCTGGCGGCCATGATCGCACCCCCTGCCGTGATCGGCTGCCGTGGCGGTCGGCGTGGCCGGATTCGTCCTCCTCGCGCTGGTGTCCTCGGCCCTCAAGGGTATCTACACGGCGGCCCTCTACCGCTACGCCAGCACGGGGCAGGCGGGTCTGTTCTCCGCCGATGTGGTGGGGAACGCATTCCGCCCGAAGAGATAGCCCGGGTGTAGGGATTTTCCCGCTTGCGCCCCCTCCGGGCCCGGCCTACGATCCGGTGCCCAGCAGGTAATCCAACGGGGCCCTCCGCCGCCGGCCCGTGAGCCGGCGGCGGCGGGCCTCGGTGCATCGAAGGAGGACGGCATGTCATCGGCCAAGGAGTATGCCACGGACCGCATCCGTAACGTCGCGGTCCTTGGCCATGGGAGTTCGGGGAAGACCAGCCTGATTGAATCTCTGTGCTTCGTGTCGGGCACGTCCAAGCGCCACGGCAAGGTGGACGACGATACCGCCCACACGATGCACACCCCAGAAGAGCACGCGCACGGAATCAGCATCCAGCTCACTCCGACCTTCGCCGAGCACCAGGACACGAAGATCAACCTGTTGGATACCCCCGGTTACCTTGACTTCACCGGGGAGGCACTGTCCGCCGTGAGGGTGGCGGACGCCGCCATCATCGTGGTGAGCGCCACGGCCGGCGTCGAGGTGGGGACGGAGCGGGTCTGGGAGTACTGCGAGGAGCGCGGGATACCCCGGATCTTCTTCGTCTCGATGATGGACAAGGAGCACGCCGACTTCGACAGCGTCTACCAGCAGATCAAGTCGAGGCTGAGCGAGAGCGCCCTTCCGGTCGAGATCCCGATCGGTCAGGGCGCCGACTTCCATGGCATCGTCAACCTCTTCAGCGAGAAGGCCCACCTCTTCAAGCAGGGTACGGTCAGCGGGGAGTACGACGAGACCGACATCCCGGACGAGTACAAGGACAAGGAAGGACGCTGGGAGACGGAACTGCAGGAGTCCCTCGCCACCACCGACGAGAAGCTCCTGGAGGCCTACCTCGAGGGTGGCCACATCTCCCGCGAGGAGGCCATCGAAGCGATGGCCCGGGGCATGGCGCGCGGTGAGGTCTTCCCGGTCTTCTGCGGCGCCGCGCCGCTGACGTACGGGATGCGGGCGCTTCTCCGGAAGATCGTCGAGCTCTGTCCCGCACCGTCGGAAGCGCGCCCTGAGACCGCGCACCGTCCGGGGCTCGACCAGGACATCGAGATCCACGCCACCGACGACGAGACGCTCGCGGCGCTCGTCTTCAAGACCGCGGCCGAGCCTCACGTGGGCGAGCTCTCCTACTTCCGCGTCTTCTCCGGCCGGATCATCAACGGGATGGAGGTGGTGAATGCTTCGGACGGAGCCATCGAGAAGCTCAACCACCTGAGCGTGCCGCAGGGGAAGGAGCGCGTCGAGGTGGCCAGGCTGCATGCGGGGGACATCGGGGTGGTCGCCAAGCTCAAGCACACGCACACGAACGACACCCTGTGCACCCTGGAGCGACCGGTCGCTCTTCGGCAGATCGCGTTCCCCAAGGCCGACATCGCGATCGCCATCCGCGGCGCGTCACGCAACGACGAGGACAAGCTGGGCGAGGTGATCCCGAAGCTGCACGAGGAGGACCCCACCTTCTCGGCCGCCTTCAACGGGGAGCTCCACCAGACGATCGCGCGCGGCGTGGGCGAGGTACACCTCGACGTGCAGTTCGAGCGCATGGCTCGCAAGTACGGCGTCAACGTCGAGACCGAGCAACCCAAGATCGCCTACCGCGAGACGATCACCGCTACCGGGGAGGGGCAGGGGCGTCACAAGAAGCAGTCCGGCGGGCGCGGCCAGTTCGGGGACTGCTGGGTCCGCATCGCGCCGAAGCCGCGCGGCGGGGGCTATGAGTTCGTCGACTCGATCAAGGGCGGCGTGATCCCCAACAAGTACCTCCCGTCCGTCGACCGGGGCATCCAGGAGGCAGCGCAGCGGGGGATCGTGGCCGGATACCCGGTCGTCGACTTCTCCGCCGAGTGCTACGACGGCTCGTACCACTCCGTGGACTCCTCGGACATCGCCTTCAAGCTCGCCGGCTCCCACGCGTTCAAGATCGTCGCCGCGAAGTGTCGGCCGATCCTTCTCGAGCCGGTGCTCGAGGTGGCGGTCACCACGCCGGACGAGTACGTGGGCGACATCATGGGTGACCTGACTTCGCGTCGAGGCAAGGTCCTGGGGATGGAGCCCACCGGCGGGCGGACGGTGATCAAGGCGTTGGTGCCGGAATCAGAGTTGTACAAGTACGCGTCCTTCCTGCGCTCGATGACGCAGGGGCGGGCGCACCACGACCGCAAGGTCGCCGGGTACGACCCGGTGCCGGACCACATCGCGCAGAAGATCGCCCAGCAGCGAGAGGAGGAGGAAGCGGCGGCGGTCCACTAGCAGCTTCGGGCCGCTGCTCGTTCGGTCACGCCTCGGCGGGTGTCGGAGGCTCGCCGGACTCCAGTATCGCCTTGAGGCGGGCCAGGAGCGTCTGCCAGGAAGGATGGTGGACGGGGTCCGTGCCGTGCGGGTCACGCATGACCGTGAGCCGGCAGGCGGGTCCGTGGTGGACGATCTCCCACGTGACCCGCGAGGCACGTAGGCTGCGGGCATCCTCGTGCCTTCCGCGGAAGCGTTGCACGAGACGCCGGGGCGGGTCGATCTCGAGGTTCTCCGCCTCGGAAAGGTCGGTGATCGCCGCCCACAGCCGCTCGGGCGTCGTTGCGATCCACGTCTCGAAGATCGTCGCGGTCGAGTCCGCCTCCGCGCCGATGCCCGCCTCGTCCGCATCCGGCCCGCTGCGCTCGGCGTACCTGCGCAGCCACGTGTCGTGGACGAGGCGGATGGGGTCGGTGTTCAGGTAATGGAGCTTTTCCCGGCCGCGGCGCCGCGTCACGAGCAGGCCCGCTTCCTCGAGCACGCGCAGGTGCTTCATCACGCCGAAGCGGGTCATCGGCAGGGGGTCGCCCAAGGCGCTCAAGGACTGCCCGTCCTCCTCGAGCAGGGCATCGAGGAGCCTGCGGCGCGTGGGGTCGGCGATCGCTCTGAAGACGTCGTCCATGGGGCTTCGGTGTGCCTTCTTGGTCACGTGTCGTGGGCGAATCCCGGACGCAAAACGCTGCGGAACGTTTTGTCGGCCGTCCGCCTCACCCGGCGCGGGAATTGCATGGGTTCCCGACGACCCATCTGAGAGGCGGTGCGCTTGTTGTCATTCGTCCTGACCGTGATCTGGCTGTCGGTGGCGGGCTCGGCGCTCGTCGCCGGGCTCGACTACTACCTGCTCCCCATCAATCAGCGTGCCTATTCCGACCTCGCGACGCTTTTCGCACCGACGGGGCTCGTCGGGCAGGGCTTCGGCATCGTCGGAGCGGGGCTCATCCTCCTGGGTGTCGGGGGATACACGGCCAGGAAGCGGCTGCGCTTCCTGGCGCGCCTCGGCGCCCTGAGACACTGGCTGCAGGTGCACATCTTCATGTGCACGCTGGGACCCTTCCTCGTGCTCCTCCACACCACCTTCAAGTTCGGCGGCATCGTCTCGATCGCCTTCTGGAGCATGGCGATCGTGGTCGCGAGCGGTGTCTTCGGCCGCTACGTGTACGTGCGCATTCCGAAGACGATCAACGGGCGGTTCCTCACGCTCGACGCGATCGGTGAAAGGGTGCGCGAGATGACGCGCGACATCGCGGCCCGCACGAACCTGCCGGCCGCCGACCTGGAGGCGTTGCTCGTTCCGGCCGGCGCGACCGGGACGCGTTCGTCACTCGTGGGAGCGGTCGCCTTCGCGGTGCGCGAGGACCTCCGGCAACGCAGGCACCTGCGCGGCGTGCGCAAGTTCTTGCATGGTCGCGGCGTGCCCAAGGAGTTGCAGGCGCCGGTGATGAACCTCGCGAAGGAGCAGCGCAGACTCCGTCAGCAGACGCTGCTGCTGCACCCCTTCCAGCGCCTGTTCCGCTACTGGCATGTGGTCCACCTTCCCCTGGCGACGGTGATGTTCCTGGTCCTCGGGATCCACGTGTTCGTCGCCGTGCTCTTCGGCTATACGTGGGTGTTCGGTTGAGCCGCTCCCGCTCCCCCGTGTCGGCGCGGGTCTGGGCGCCGCTGGCGCTCCTGGTGGGCGTCGGTGTGGCGGTCGGGCTGTTCGGCATGCAGCAGCGACCCGGGAGATCGCGGGTGGCCCCCGGTGACTCGGCGAGGGTCGGCGCGAGCCCGTCGGGCGCCGCGGACGCCGCGGCGGAGGCACACGCGGCGGCGGGCATCGTGACCGGATCGACGCCGGCCACCACGGCCGCCTACGAGGAGCGCCTGCACGCGGCGCGCATGCGCGTCTCGGCCGACCCGGAGATGCGCGAGGGTGTGGTGGAGCTGGCCCGTCTCCTCCACGACGGGCACCGCACGCGGGACGCCGTGGCGTACTACCGGAAGGCCATCTCGCTCGACCCTTCCGAAGCGCAGGCGTACTACGACCTGGCGTCGGCCCACGGTGAGCTGGGGGAGTGGGACCTCGCGGCCGGCGTGCTCGTCGACCGCCTCGACCAGGACGGCGGCGACGTGGTCGCCCGGTACGACCTGGCCGCGGTGCGCGCGAACCAGGGACGTAGCGAGGAAGCCGTGCGGCTCTTCGAGGAGGCCCGGGAGACCACGACGGACGGCGCGATGCTGGCGCGCATCTCCGATGCCCTGGCCCGGCTCAAGGGAAGCTGAAGCGATGCCGCGCCTGCCCCGGACGCCGCTACGCTCGCCGCTGACCTGGCTCACCGTGATGAGCCTGGGCTGGCCCGTCGTCGCGTCGGCTCAGCTCATCTCGCCAGGGAAGCTCTCCAGCGTGCACGCGGATCTGGAGGGCATCCGCCACTGCACCCAGTGTCACGAGCTGCGAAAGGCGGGTGCGTCCGAGGCCAAGTGCCTGGCCTGCCATGCACCGCTCGCGGAGCGCATCGAGTCGAAGCGGGGCTTCCACGCCTCCCTCGCGGAACGCAAGTGCGCCACCTGCCACAAGGAGCACTTCGGGGTGGACTTCGCGCTCGTCCGCCTCGATACCCTCCGCTTCGACCACGACCTGACCGGGTTCGAGCTACAGGGGCGGCATCTCGAAGCGGGGTGCCGCGGCTGTCACACGCCCGAGCACATCCAGGACCGTGAGGTCCGGGCGGTCAAGGGGGAGCACGGGGCGCTCCGGAAGACCTTCCTCGGCCTGCCGGAGACGTGCTCGTCGTGCCACGACGTCGATTCGCCCCACGGCACGCAGTTCTCTGGGCGGGCGTGCACCGATTGCCACGACACCGGAGGGTGGGAGGGCGCCAAGGGCTTCAGCCACGACCGTACGGACTTCCGTCTCACGGGGCGCCACCGCGAGGTGGACTGCTCCGACTGCCACGAGACGACCCCGCGCGGGCGTGACGAGCCTCCCGCCGTGCAGTACGAGGGTGTGAAGTCGGGGCGCTGCAACGACTGCCACGAGGACGAGCACCACGGCGCCATGACGGGTCGATGCGAGAGTTGCCACTCCACGTCGGGTTGGCAGCGCATCGACCGCAACCGGGTCGAGAGCACGTTCGATCACGGCACCACGGGGTTCCTGCTCGAGGGCGCCCACGCCTCGGCGCCCTGCGCTTCCTGTCACCAGGCCAAGACCGCCGCGCCCGAAGGGATCCACATCCGATACCGGAAGGGCACGGAGAGACGTGCCTTCCCGCGGCCGGACGTGGAAGATGGCACCTGTCTGACGTGCCACGAGGACCGACACGCGGGCGTGTTCGCCGATCGTGACGATGCGGGTGACTGCAGCGGCTGCCACCGGCAGGATGCCTGGCTGCCGGCGCGCTTCGACGCGCAGCGTCACGACCGGGAGACGTCCTTTCCGCTCGAGGGCGCGCACCGCGTGGTGGCCTGCATGTCCTGCCACGTCGAGGAGACCCAGGTGCCGACCTTCCGCCTCGACGCCTCGACCTGCCAGGACTGCCACGCGGCTACGAGCCCCCACGGCGACCAGTTCGCGGGGCGCGCGTGCAACGCCTGTCATGGAAACGAGTCGTTCCGCATCGAGACGTTCGACCACGAGACCACGCGGTTTCCCCTGGCCGGCGCGCACATGGGGGTTCCGTGCGCGTCGTGCCACCGCGCCGAGAAGAACACCTCGGGCGAGGCCGTCGTCGCCTATCGACCCCTCGGCACCGAGTGCCGGGACTGCCACGGAGGTACGTCGTGAGTCGTGCTAGGCTGCTGCTCGTCGCGGTGGGGGTCGCGATCGGCGCGGGGGCGAGCCCCCTGGCCGCCTGGCAGGCGCGGGTGAATCCGCACGGGACGTTACCGGACGGCCTCGACTGCTCGGCCTGCCACACGAACGAAGGGTGGGTGCCGGTGCGCGACACGCTGGGCTTCGTCCACGGCGCGCGCAGCGGCTTCGTCCTCAGCGGCGCGCACACGCAGGTAGCCTGCGCCGGGTGCCATCTGGACCTCCATTTCGATGGTCCGGACGTCAAGGCGGACGACTGCTCGAGCTGCCACGCGGACGTGCACGAGGGGCGCATGATGCAGAGCTGCGCCTCCTGCCACACGACCCGCTCGTTCGATGCGGTGGACGGTGAGACCGTCCACGCCCGCACGACCTTCCCCCTCACGGGGGCGCACCGTCAGGTGACCTGCGAAAGCTGCCACGTCGACGATGTGGGCGGCGCGTTCACGGCGCTCCCCACGGACTGCGTGTCGTGCCACCAGTCCGACTACCAGGGAGCCCGGGTGGTCGACCACGTCAGCGCCGGATATCCCACCACCTGCACCGAATGCCACAGCACGGTGGGTTGGACCGACGCGCCCGCCTTCGACCACGCGGCGGTATCCGGAGGGTTCGCGCTGGTGGGAGCCCACGCCGGTCTGCAGTGCGCGCACTGCCACCGCGCGCCCGGGATGGAGCCGCTCTTCGCGGCCACGAGCCAGGAGGACTGCGCGTCCTGCCACGAGACGGACTACGACCGCGAGCACGGAGGCTCGGGCTTCCCGAAGAGCTGCACCTCCTGTCACACCCTCGACAGCTGGTCGGGAGCCAGCTTCGACCATGCCATGACCGGCTTCGCGCTGCTGGGCAGCCACGGCCAGCTCGTGTGCTCGTCCTGTCACGCCGAGGGTGATCGCGCGCTACGCTTCCCGACGCCCGCCAACCAGGACGACTGCGCATCCTGCCACCAGAGAGACTACGACCACGAGCACGCCGGCTCGGGCTTCCCGATCACCTGCCAGTCGTGTCACGGGCTGGACCGATGGGAGGGTGCGTCGTTCGACCACGCCACGACGGGCTTCCCGCTGGTGGGGGCCCACGAGCCGACGGCGTGCGCGGACTGTCACGGGGCTCCGGCCCACCTGTCCGCCCTCCCCGCAGGACCGGAGGACTGCGTCGCCTGCCACCAGGCCGACTACGACGAGGGACACGGCGGATCCAGCTTCCCGACCACCTGCATGGAATGCCACAACCAGAGCTCGTGGGAGGATTCGAACTTCGACCATGTGGCGCTCTCCGACGGCTTCGCGCTGGAGGGCCCGCACGCGACGGCGGAGTGTACGGTCTGCCACTCCGTGCCGGACTACGGCCTCCTCTTCCCGCAGCCGACCGACCAGAACGACTGCGTGGTGTGCCACCAGGTCGAATTCGACCAGGAGCACGCGGGAACGGGCTATCCGACCACCTGCCTCTCCTGCCACGCCTCGGACCACTGGGAAGGCTCCACCTTCGACCACGGCACGACGAGCTTCCCCCTGGCCGGGGCCCACAAGCCGGCCGGGTGCGCCTCGTGCCATGGTGCCCCGGAACACCTCTTCGCGCTGCCGGTCGGACCGGAGGACTGCGTGGCGTGTCACCAGGCCGACTACGACGAGGGGCATGCCGGGTCCGACTTCCCGACCACCTGCCTGGAGTGCCACAACCAGGGCTCGTGGCAGGGCGCATCCGTCGACCACGTGGCGATCTCCGGCGGTTTCGCGCTCGAGGGTCCGCACCGCGACGCGCAGTGCACCTCCTGTCACTCCGTCCCCGACTACGCGCTCCTCTTCCCGCAGCCGGCGAACAACAACGACTGCGCGGTCTGCCACCAGGCGGACTACGACGCGAACCACGCGGGCTCGGGCTTCCCGACGACGTGCACCTCGTGTCACGCGGCCGACCGGTGGGAGGGTGCGACGTTCGACCACGGCACGACGGGCTTCCCGCTGGTCGGGGCGCACGCGCCCGCTGCGTGCGCGTCGTGCCACGGTCCGCCGGGGCACCTCTCGGAGCTCCCGTCGGGGCCGCAGGACTGCGTGGCCTGCCACCAGGCCGACTACGACGGCCAGCACGCGGGATCGGGCTTCCCGACGACCTGTCTGGCGTGCCACAACCAGAGCTCGTGGGAGGGCGCTTCGGTCGACCACGCCGCGGTGTCCGGGGGCTTCGTCCTCAACGGGCCGCACGCGACGGCGGCGTGCACGGCCTGCCACTCGCTGCCGGACTACGCGCTGCTCTTCCCGCAGCCGGCGAACAACAACGACTGCGTGGTCTGCCACCAGGCGGACTACGACGCGAACCACGCGGGGTCGGGCTTCCCGACGACGTGCACCTCGTGTCACGCGGCCGACCGGTGGGAGGGTGCGACGTTCGACCACGGCACGACGGGCTTCCCGCTGGTCGGCGCGCACGCGCCCGCAGCGTGCGCGTCGTGCCACGGTCCGCCGGGGCACCTCTCGGAGCTGCCGTCCGGGCCGCAGGACTGCGTGGCCTGCCACCAGGCGGACTACGACGGCCAGCACGCGGGATCGGGCTTCCCGACCACCTGCCTCGAGTGTCACAACCAGAGCACCTGGGACGGCGCCACGGTCGACCACGCCGCGATCTCAGGCGGGTTCACGCTCAACGGGCCGCATGCGACGGCGGCGTGCACGGCCTGCCACTCCGTGCCGGACTACGCGCTGCTCTTCCCGCAGCCGGCGAACAACAGCGACTGCGTGTCGTGCCACCAGGCGGACTACGACGCGCACCACGCGGGCTCGGGCTTCCCCACCACCTGCCTCAGCTGCCATCAGTCGAACACCTGGTCGGGGGCCACGCTGGACCACCCGTCGATCTCGGGCGGCTTCCAGCTCCTTGGCGCGCACGCGACGGCCGAGTGCACGGCGTGCCATACGATTCCGGGCTACGGGCTGCGTTTCCCGGACCCGGCCAACCAGAACGACTGCGTGGCATGCCACCAGACGGACTACGACCGCGAGCATGGTGGGTCCGGGCTACCCGACCGACTGCACCACCTGCCACACGACGAGCGCCTGGAGCCCATCCACCTTCGATCACGACGCCTCGTTCTTCCCGATCTACTCCGGGTCGCACCGCGGGCGGTGGGATTCCTGCAACGACTGCCACCTGGGCGGAAACTTCAGCGACTTCACCTGCACCACCTGCCACACGCAGGGCAACACGGACGGCCACCACCGCGAGGTGCGCAGCTACGTGTACGAGAGCCACGCCTGCTTCTCCTGCCACCCGAGAGGTCGAGGTGGTTGAGCGTCGCCTCTTCTGCGCGGCGGGGCTCGTCCTCGCGCTCCTCGTCGCCTCGGCGGGTCGCGTTGTCGGGCAGGCGACGCCGCCGACCATCACGGTGCGCGTCCGCCAGGTGGCGGGCGCGTCCGTCTACCTCGACGTCGGTACCCGCCACGGGCTGGCCACGGGAGACACCGTGGACGTGTCCCGCGAGGGTACGGATGCGCCCGTGGGCACGCTCACGGTCACGGCCAGCACCGAGACCCGTGCGGTGCTCTCTTTCGCGGGGGAGGCGTTCGCGGTGACGCGGGGTGAGGCCCTGACGATCCACCTCCTCCGTGCACCCGCCGAGGCCGTCCCCGAGCCGGATCCGGCGCAGCGGGCGGCGCCCACCGCGAAGACGGCTCGAGCCTCGAGGCCGACGCCTGCGCCCGCCCGCCCCGGTGCCGCGTCCGCGACGCGCGTGCCCGAGGGCCCCCGTCCGCACGGGAGGATCGGGCTGGACGTGTCCGCCAACCGGTCGACCACCCGGGTCGGGGAGCTCGATCCGACCCAGGTGGATCGCACGTTCGCGACGCCGGCCTTCCGCTTCGATGCCACGGTTCCCCATGCGCTCGCCGGTTTCCGTCTGCGCACGAGCATGCGGCTGGCGTACCGCTACAGCAGCGAGGACCTCATCCAACCGGCCTCGTCGGCACGCGTCTACGCCGCCGTGCTGGAGCGGGAGTTCACCGCCGTTCCGCTGCGGGTCGCGCTCGGGCGCTTCCACAGCCCCGTGGAGTCCTACAGCGGCTTCTGGGACGGGGCGCTCCTGCGCTTTGGGGGGGACTTCGGGGTCGGCGCGATCGTCGGCTTCGAGCCCGACCGCTGGAACGAGCGTCCCTCCGTCACGTCACCCAAGGCTACGCTGTTCATGGACGCGAGGGCTCGAGGGAGGGGGTGGCGTTGGGCCGGCGACCTCTCGGCGCATGCCCTCCGACCGACGGACAGCCTTCCCGAGCACACGTTCTTCGGCGCCTCGCAGCGCATGACGCTGGGCCCTCTCCGCGTGGGTCACGACCTGCAGCTCGACCAGGAGAACGACGGGGGATGGCGGGTGTCGCGCGTTCGGGTGAACGGCTCGCTCGAGCTCGGCGCCGGCGTCCAGCTGCGCGGGGCGTTCGCGCGCCGGGAGACGTGGATCCAGGGGCTCACCGACGCCTTCTTCGCCCCGCGCAACGAGCGCATCGACGCCGGGCTGTCGCTGCGCGGGGGGGCGGGCTTCATCTCCGTGGACGGATCACGGGGATCGGATGAGGCGGGGCGGCACAGCTGGGGCACCACGGGTTCGTTCTCGCTCGACCCGCTCCCGGGGATGTCCGGCGCAGGGTTGTGGGGAAGCCTCGCGCGCTGGACGGGAGCGTACGGGAGCACGATCACGGCGTCGCCCTCGCTCTCCTTCCGTCTTCAGCCGGCGTGGCTACGCATGGGCTATCGGTACAGCCGGTCGGACTACCTCGACCGTCTCAACGTGACCCACGCCATCGAGGGCTCCCTCGACCTTCCGTTCTCCACCGGGCTCCGCGCCACCGGCCGCATGCGCGTGGAATGGGGCGGGGCGCTCGCGGGCCAGTCGTTCGACCTCGGCCTGTACAGGATCTTCTGAGCCATGAGCGACACCGCCCTGATCTGGGGTATCGCGCTCTTCCTCACCGTCCTCTTCACCGTTCCGGTCGTCTATCGCCTCAAGCGGAAGGAGCGGGCGACCGAAGAAGCCCACCTCGAAGCCCTCCGGTACGGGCTGCACGAGCCGGTGTCGTTGCACCCGGTCGTGGACCCCGAGGGCTGCATCGGGACGTCGAGCTGCGTCACCGTCTGCCCGGAGGGTGTGCTGGGCATCCGCCACGGCCAGGCCGTGGCGGTCACGGCCGCCCGCTGCATCGGGCACGGGCTGTGCGAGCGCGCCTGCCCGATGGACGCGATCCAGCTCGTGTTCGGGACCCAGAAGCGCGGCGTCGACCTGCCGCGCGTGAAGGGGAACTTCGAGACGAACGTCCCGGGGCTGTACGTGGTGGGCGAGCTCGGCGGGATGGGGCTGGTGGCCAACGCCTTCGAGCAGGGACGGCAGTGCGTCGAGGGCCTCGCGTCCGAGACGGATCGTGGGCCGGACGGCCTCCTCGACCTCGTGGTGGTCGGATGCGGACCGGCGGGGCTGTCGGCCTCGCTCACCGCGCTCGCGAGGGGGCTGCGGTTCGTGACGGTGGAGAAGGAGGATCTCGGGGGCACCGTGCGGCACTACCCGCGCAAGAAGCTGGTCATGACCCGCCCGGTGAAGGTCCCCGGATACGGGAAGCTGCCGGTGCGGGACATCGAGAAGGAGGAGCTCATCGACCTGTGGGAGGACATCGCCTCCAAGGCCGGCCTCCAGGTCCGCACCGGCGAGACCGTCACCACGGTCGATCGCGTGGGTCCGTACCACTTCCGGGTGCGCACGGGCAGCGGCGTGCTCGAGGCCCATCGGGTCGTCCTGGCGATCGGCCGGAGGGGCGTGCCGCGGAAGCTGGGCGTGCCCGGGGAGGACGACTCGCCGCGCGTCTCCTATTCGCTGCGGGAGCCCGAGGCCTACACCGGGGATCGCATCCTCGTGGTGGGCGGAGGCGATTCGGCCGTGGAGGCCGCGCTCGCGCTCGCCGAGCAGCCCGGCAACGAGGTGCGCATGTCCTACCGCGGCCATGCCTTCTCACGGATCAAGGCCGGCAACCACGAGCGGGTGGAGTCGGCGGTGTCGCGTCGGGAGATCGAGATCCTCTGGAACACCAGGCCCTCGGAGATCGGGCGGGGCCGGGTCGTTCTGGCGCGCGAGCAGGGCAGCGACCTGGAGATCCCGGCCGATCAGGTCTTCGTCTTCATCGGGGGCGAGCTTCCGACCGCGTTCCTCCGCGCCTCAGGGGTCGAGATCGAGACGCACTTCGGAGCTCCGTAGCCCTCCGAAACGCGAGCGGCCGCGCCCCACCCGAAGGCGGGACGCGGCCGCGGCGAGGCGGTCGCGACGGAGGATCAGGCCGTTTCGGCCTTGTTCGAGAGAACGTCGTCGATCACCTGCTGGAGCGCCTCCTTGGGGTAGGCGCCGACCACGCCACCGACGGGCTCTCCGTCCTTGAAGAAGCCGATGGTGGGGATGGAGCGGATGCCGAACGCACCGGCGGTCTGCTGGTTGTCGTCCACGTTGACCTTCGCGAACCGGACCTTGCCCGCGTACTCCTCGGACAGCTCCTCGATGACCGGGCCCACCATGCGGCACGGACCGCACCACGGCGCCCAGAAGTCCACGACCGTCACGCCTTCGCTCTTCGCCACCTCTTCCTCGAAGTTGGCGTCGGTTACCTCGATCACGGCCATATCGCTCTCGCCTCGGTTCTCGGATCCGTCTATGGATCAGTGATTGGAAGATTGTAATATATCGATTTTACTATGTAACACAAGAGGGGACTCGGGCGTTCCCGACCCGGGGAACGCCCCATCCCCGAACGAGGGTCAGTACCCCGCTATGGTCAGCGTCTGGAACACCCCGAGCCCCGGCCACGAACTGATGTGCAGGTCGTTGCCGACGCGTAGCGACAGGAAGAAGCCCAGCTCCTGACCGGTCGAGCGGGAGAAGTCCTCTCCGCCGCGTGCCCACGAGGGGATGCGACAGCTCGTAGGTAGACCACGTCGCGTCGCTCCCGACCGCGCCCGCGCCGTCCTGGGATGCCTCGCCCAGGGACTGGCACCACACGTATCCCGAGGCGATGCACTGGGCCGTCAGGTGCTCGTCGATGAACCCGTACCCGATCTCGTAGGCGATCGCGTCGTCCCCCGGGTCGCGTGTGCCCAGGCCGTCGTTGTCGAAATCGAAACGGAGGTTGTTGCCCAGCGTGGCGAAGGTCGGGTCCTGCACGCGTACGGCCAGGTACAGGTTCGTCGCGTCGTTCATCCAGTAGACCTCCACCGGGGTCGGATGGCCGTCGACGTCCACCGTGAGGGGCGCGCTGTGCGCACAGCCCCACTCCTCCCCTCCGAAGCTCCCGTCGACCGTCGGAGTGCCGTAACCGCCGGCGCATGTCGTGGCCGTCAGCGTCAGCTCGCGTCGGTCCACCAGGAAGCCGGTCGTGTGCCCGGGAAGCTCCTCCCACAATCCGGTGGCATACGCGACGAGCGTGTGCGGGCCGGGGGGCAGGTCGTCCAGGTTCCAGAGGACCGAGGCGAGTCCGTCCGCCCCGTCACGGCGCTGGCAGCGCTCAGCGTGCCCGTCCGACGTCTCGAAGTGGACAGTCGCTCCCTCGACGGCCAGCCCTCCTCACCGTCCTGACCTCGATCGTGGCCGGGATCGGCCCGGGTCCGGGCCTCGAGGAGGCGTATGCCGTCGCCCTCGACCACGGCCATCTCGCCGGGCAGGGCCCAGCGGAAGCGGCTGAACGAGGACGTGAGGCCGCCGAGGCCGAGGTGCGCCGCGCTGAGCGGCTCGCGGCCCGACCAGACGCGCCAGCGCGTTCACGCCCAGCGCGGCGTAGCGCATCAGGCCCGCGCTCGGGCACGCGCAGCAGCCCACCACTCGGCGCACTCCATGGTCGACGTGTTCGCCAGGCCGTAGATCGAGCCGTCGTCCGAGAAGCGGTGGATCTGCACGCGTCCTGGCCCGCGGGGAGCGCGAACGTGGCAGATGTCCGCGCAGATGGATACGATGGCCGGGTGGATCAGGGCGCCCGCGAGCCCCAGCGCGCGGATGCGGAAGCAGGGCCCGTACTGAGGTGCGTCGAGCCCCGGGAGGCACGGCTCACCCAGGAGCGCCCTGTCGAGCCGCTCCAGGACGAGCGTGATGGGATCGCCGCCCGGGAGGCTGTTCGGCACGATGGTCACGGCGAGGATGTCTCCCGGCTCGGTGAGCCGCACGGTCCCGCCGGTCTCGTCGATGATCGCCTGCTCGGCGCACTCGATGACCGCGGGTCCCCGCTCGGGTCGCAGAGGGCTCCCGCGCCGATCCAGAACTTCATCGGGAGCGGTCTCTCCGATTCGAAGGCGTAGACCCGTCCCGGCCGTAGTCCGTCCGTCGTCGTGCGTGCTCCCGTTTGGGTCCGTGGGCCTCGGGTCCACGTCCATGTGTCCAAGCTCGACGGCTCCGACGCGCACGCGTGATCCGGTAGTTCCGGCTCGGGTCGAGGGCGCTCCACTGCGGGTCGTCCGTGTCCCAACGACCTGTACTTGCTCTCCGCGACCACGACCGTTCCCGCCGGCCAGGACGGGAGGTTCGGCCGGCTGCGTCGCCGCGCACGCCGAGTCCGACGCGTCCAGGAGGCAGACGTCCATCGCGGGGAGGAGGTCGGCGTTGAACGTCCCGGACGTGCGTCGGGTTGCTGACGAGCGGTGGGAGGAAGTAGAAGCCGGAGTTCGCCCCCGGTGCTCCCGTCCACGAGCTTCGAAGGAAGGAGGCGGGAGGGTGGGAACGGTCGCGTCCGGGCTGGAGGACCTTGTCGCCGGTACAGGATGCAGCCAACAACGAACAGACGAGATATAGGGGCGTGCGCGAATAGCGCATGGGCGGGGGGGCTCCGTGGGGGGGCAGCAGAGCGACGCCGAATATCGGAATCGTCGAACGAGATATCAATATTGCATTCTCCGCATGCCGTCAAGCGGCGACGCTGGAACCGATGCGCGTCAACGCATCGCGCGGATCCGCTCGAAGTCGGGATTGCCCTGCAGGCTGCGCCACCACCAGCTGAGGCCCGCGCGTCCCCCGAAATGGCCGGGATTCAGCACCACGTAACGTTGGAGAAGCCGGATCGAGCCTTCCGCGTCGCCCATCAGCGCCCGCATGGCCGCCTCGATGGAGGTGAGTTCGGCCTCGGGGTCCTGGTCCGGCGTCAGGCGCGCCCGGGTCATGACCGCATTGGCGCTGTCGGGCAGCCCCCCCGACCGATGATCCCCCCGACCACCGTCTGCGCCTGCGCATCCAGGAACGTCTTCTGGCCTTCCGGCAGCAGGGGCACGAGCTCCCGGTAGAGCGCCCACGCCCGGCCCACGTCGGGCTGGGCGGCCGGCATGGTCATGAGAAAGAGCTGACACTGGACGAAGCGGAAGTTGTCAGGAAAGCGACGGCGCCCCTCGTCGCACCAATCGCGAGCCTGGTCGTAGGCCTCCAGGTCGTAGGACGCCGAGTAGAGGCGCCAGAGCACGCCGTCCGCCACCGACAGGAAGGCGTCCTCCTCGTAGGCGCGCTGGGCGGCGATCACGGCGAGCGCGGGCTCACCCACCTGGTAGTAGAGATGGCTGAGCGTGCTGTAGGCGCTCGCGCGGTCCGGCTCGAGCTTCACCGCTTGCTCGAGGTCCGCGCGCGCGCCGGTGAGGAGGCGGTCGAGCGTCGCCGGATCGGCGTCGAAGCGGGAGAGCCATCGCCGATAGCTGGCGGTGCCGCGCAGCTCGAGGGCTGCCGCTTCGTTCGGCTCGAGCGCGAGCGCCGAGTCGGCGAGGGACACGGCGTTCGAGAGCATCGACGAGGCCTCGTCGGCGCTCTCGGCCAGGGGGAGGCTCTCGTACGCCACCCGCCCGCGCAGGATCACGGGCTCCGGCCAACGCCGGCCGACGTCCATGGCCTCGGCCTTGGCGAACGCATCGTCCGCGGCCCCGAAAGCGCGGGCCGCCCCGGCGCCATCGTCGCGGGACAGGGCCGCGGAGGCGTCGGAGAGGGATTTCTGGCCGCGGGCGAGTTGGATCCATGCCGCCGTGCTCGGCGCCCGGCGCCGGCCTTCGCGCACCCTGATCTCGTCACCGAGCAGGCCGCGCAGCGACTTGGACACCTCGTCGGCCAGCCGATCGCCTACGGACACGAGCGAATCCATGGGCCAGGCGTAGGTATTGCGATCGATCGACGTACCGCTCTGCCCGTCGATGAGCTCGACGGTGACGCTCAAGGAGCCGTCCGACTCGCGGACGCTCCCGTCGATGATGGTCCCGGTGCCGAGCACCCTGGCGGCGCTGTCCGGCTCCGCGCCGAGTCCACGCACGCTCTGCGAGCCGTTGCGCGACACGACGTCCAGCTCGCGCACCTGGGAGAGGGCCGTGATCAGGCCTTCGGTGAGCGCGTCGGCCACCGGCGTCAGCGAGCTGTCGGGCGACTGGTCCTGGAAGTAGAGCACGCCGATGCGGCGCAGGTTCATCGACGAGTTGTCGGCGAGCGACTGCACCCGCCGCGCCGCGCCCGCGGCGCGTACGTCGGAGACGACGATGCGTGCGCTCATCCCCAGGCCCACGAGCGCGACCAGCGCCAGGAGTGTGAGCTCGGTCGGAGACGCCTTCTGGTGCCCCTTCTCCCCGTGGTACCAGCCGACGATGAGGGCGACGACCGCACCGAAGAGGTAGAGCGTGAGGGCGACGCGGTACGCTACGGGCGGGAGCACCTCGCGGTCGACCACCTGGTCGACGACGGCGAGCGCCATCCACCCACCGGCCAGGTAGGTGAGGACGATCTGTGTGATGCGGCGCTGCTTGACTTCGGCCCAGAGGCTCAAACGAAAGGTCTCCCGGGGGGTGAGTCCTCGAGGGCTGAGAGTGATCACGACGCCCTGTACTGTCAATCGCCCGGTCCTCGGCGCCCGGCCGCCCCTTTTGTACGTCGGGCCGTCGCCGCTAGCTTCCCGAAGCCGCCAGGGGCATCCCGGGGCGTATCGGTGACCGCGACAACGCCGACGAACCCGGGATTGAGAAAGACCCTTGGAACCTGATCCGGTTGAGACCGGCGGAGGGAGCGCGGCGAAGAGAGGCCTCGATGGCTTCTCCTCCCCTGGTTCGCTGCCGTGCCCGCCCCGCCCGCGTGACCTGCCCACGAGGGGATGCGACCCATGAGCGAGACCCACGGAACCAACGGAAACGGCACGCGCGCCCGCGTCGCGCCGAAGACGGAGGACCACGGCACGGACTATCCCGGCGCCTTTCCCAACTCGAGGAAGGTCTGGGTCGAAGGCACCCGTGGGGTCCGCGTCCCCATGCGCGAGATCCGGCTCACGGGTGGCGAGCCGCCGCTGCGGGTCCACGACACCAGCGGCCCGCTCGGTCTCGACGTGCGCCAGGGCCTTCCCACGCCCCGCGAGGATTGGATCGGCACGCGCGACGTGCACGAGACCGGCCGGACCCGCGCGCCGGCGGCCGGCGTGGAGATGCCGGAGACCCTGACGCGTCGGACGTTGCGGGGTGGCAGCGGACCCATCACCCAGATGGAGTGGGCGCGCAGGGGCGAGGTCACGCCCGAGATGGAATTCGTTGCGATCCGCGAAGGGATGGAGCCCGGGTTCGTGCGCGCCGAGGTGGAGCGTGGACGCGCGATCATCCCCGCGAACATCAACCACCCGGAGCTCGAGCCCACGATCATCGGGCGCGCGTTCAAGGTGAAGATCAACGCGAACATCGGGAACTCGGCGGTGAGCTCCTCCATCGAGGAGGAGGTCGAGAAGCTGCGGTGGGCCACGCTGTGGGGCGCGGACACGGTGATGGACCTCTCGACGGGGAAGCACATCCACGAGACGCGCGAGTGGATCATGCGCAACGCGCCGGTGCCGATCGGGACCGTGCCGATCTACCAGGCGCTGGAGAAGGTGGAGGGCGTGCCCGAGGAGCTCACCTGGGAGCTCTATCGCGACACGCTGATCGAGCAGGCCGAGCAGGGCGTCGACTACTTCACCGTGCACGCCGGCGTGCTGCTCCGCTACATCCCGCTCACCGCGAACCGGCTCACCGGCATCGTGTCACGCGGCGGATCGATCATCGCGAAGTGGTGCATGGCGCATCATCAGGAGTCGTTCCTGTACACGCGCTTCCGCGAGATCTGCGAGATCATGCGCGCCTACGACGTGTCGTTCTCGCTGGGCGACGGTTTGCGGCCCGGGTCGATCCGCGACGCGAACGACGAGGCGCAGTTCGCCGAGCTGAAGACGCAGGGGGAGCTTACGCGCATCGCGTGGGAATACGGCGTGCAGGTCATGAACGAAGGGCCGGGCCACGTGCCCATGCACATGATCAAGGAGAACATGGACAAGCAGCTCGAGTGGTGCGACGAAGCACCGTTCTACACGCTCGGACCGCTCACCACGGACATCGCCCCCGCCTACGACCACATCACCAGCGCCATCGGCGCGGCGCAGATCGGTTGGTACGGAACCGCGATGCTCTGCTACGTAACGCCGAAGGAGCACCTCGGCCTCCCGAACCGCGACGACGTGAAGCGCGGCGTGATCACGTACAGGATCGCGGCGCACGCGGCCGACCTGGCCAAGGGCCACCCGGGCGCGCAGGCGTGGGACGACGCGCTGTCCAAGGCGCGCTTCGAGTTCCGGTGGCGCGACCAGTTCAACCTCTCGCTCGACCCCGTCACGGCCGCTGGAGTACCACGACGAGACGCTCCCGGCCGAGGGGGCGAAGGTCGCCCACTTCTGCAGCATGTGCGGGCCGAAGTTCTGCTCGATGAGGATCACCGAGGACGTGCGGCAGTTCGCCCGCGAGCAGGGCCTCGAGACCGTCGACGCGATCGAGGCCGGCATGCACGCCAAGGCGGAGGAGTTCAAGGAGAAGGGCGGGGAGCTCTACGTGCCGGAGACGGCGGGAGACTGACCTGGGACGGTGTCGGCGGTGGCGACCGTCTGCGCGAGTGAGGGGGTGGACGCGTCTCCGAAGATGGGTAGATTGATAGTGTAACTATTGTGGCACTATCCTGGAGAGGCCGATGTCCACGCTTTCGAGCACCACACGAGCCCAGGGGGCCTCCCTGGTGACCACCGTGCCTGCAGAGGTGGTCCGGCGCCTGGGGATTCCCCCCGGACAGCGTCTGGACTGGATCGAGGACGGGCTCGGGGGGTTCCGCGTCGTTCCGCATTCGGAGGATCTCACGGAGGCGACGCGAGCGCACGAGGAGATCATGGCGGAATACGACGGGGTGTTTCGCGAACTGGCGAAGTAGGCCGTGAGCCCGGCCCTGGAAGAGCCACGGTGGTTGACGGAGGCCGTGCTCCTCACGCTCCACGCACAGCAGATCGAACGATACGGCGGAGCGCACGGCGTCCTCGATCAGAACGTGGTGCGCTCCGCGCTCGCCAGGGCCATCAACCGGTGGGCGTACGACGAGGAGGCGGACCTCGCCGACCTGGCCGCGGCCTGTCTGGTGGGCTTCGCTCGTTCCCAGGGGTTCAACGACGGAAGCAAGAGGACCGGCCTCGCCTGCGCGCTGGTCTTCCTGCGGTTGAACGGCTTCGTCCTCCACGTGCCCGGCAAGGAGCTCTACGCGCTCACCATGCAGATCGCGACGGGTGAGGCGGACGATCGTGTCGCCGCGGCGTACTTCCGCTCGAGGATGGAGGCGGTGCTGGACGGCTGAACTTCTGCTCCATGTGCGGGCCTCGCTTCTGTTCGATGGAGATTCCCGCGGAGGTCCGAGAGTTCGCGGCGGCCGGAATGCAGGAGAAGGCGCGGGAGTTCCGGGAAGTGGGCGGTGCGTTGTACGTGCCGGAGACCGCAGGAGACTGACGCGACGGCACGCCCCGGGTGCCACTTCCGATTGGCACCCCGGGGCTGCCCGCTCGCCTTGCCCGGGCGCACCCGCCTCCCTCATGTTGGGAGGATCCCTCCCTCTTCGCCGTACGTCCTGCCGAAGAGAGCCGCCCATGATGGAGTGTCCCCCCCCCCCCCGCTGAATCGCTGAGCGCCCGGCGGCCCGCGATGCGTCGCACATTCCTGGGGTTCGGCCTCGCGCTCCTCGCCGCCGCCTGCGACGCCAACGTGATCCTCCTCCAGCCCGAGCAGGCGGTCACGGGCGACGCCATCACGCTGGAGGTCAAGGTCACCGACCCGGCACTCGCCGAACGCCTCGGGTGGTCGCCCGGCACCGGCGTACCCGAAGCGACGGTGCACATCCGGCGTGACCAGACGCGGGACCAGCAGTCCTTCGTGACCGACGAAGAGGGCGTGCTCCAGCTCCCCGAACTGCCGTCCTCCCGCTATTGGGTGTGGGTCGAGAAGCGTCTCGACGCGCCGCAGGCGGGCGCCCCCGCTGTATTGGCGGGTGGGCGCCTCCTCCGGCTCAGTCGCGGCTCCACGCAGGAGATCCAACTCCGTGGACAGCAGCGCGGCTCCCTGGTCATCAGCGAGTTCTACTACCACTCGCCGGCCGCGGAGGTGCTCAACTACAACGAGTACAACTACCAGTACTACATTGAGCTCCGCAACGACGCGGACACGACGGTCTACCTCGACGGGAAGATCGTCGGGAACGGGTTCAACTACCCGATCGAAGCGGCCTCGTGGCCCTGCAGCGAGACGTCGCCGTGGCGGAACGAGCCGCGGGGTCTGTGGGCCACTTCGTTCCAGGCCTTTCCGGGTAGCGGCACCGACTACCCGGTAGCTCCCTGGGCCACGGTGGTGATCGCGGAGCAGGCGATCGACCATTCGGCGATCTATCCCGGCTTGCCTGACATGAGCAACGCCGACTTCCAGTTCACGTGGGAGGGGCGGGCGACGAACCCGGCGGTCCCGCTCATGTTGCCCATCCATCTCCGGCTCTTCCCCACCAACACTGTCATGGGCGTCCTCGCGTACGCACCGTTCGTCGCAGACGCGTTGGATGTCGCCTCGCTGGAAAAGACCCAGAACCTCCAGGGCACCTTCGCGCTCTTCCCGAAGGAGCACCTTCTGGACGTGGCCGAGATGTACGACGAGTACTACCTGCAGCCCACGAGGGGCTCGACGCTCTGTGGCAACATCGTGGATCCGTCCCTGGATGCACTCGCCGCCTTCGCGAGCCCGTATTCCACCCTCCGCCCCGACGCCCACCTCCTCGCCGCCCAGCGGAAGGTCCTTCCCGACGGCACGCTCCAACGCACGGGTGTGAGCGCGGCGGACTGGGAGATCCGGGAGCGGTCTCCGGGGAGGATCCCATGAGAAAGGCCATCGGACGTCGGCATTACCGCGGACGCGCGGCGCTCGCGGGCGTCGCGGCCATGGTTCTCGCCGCCGCCTGCGACGCCAACGTGATCCTCCTCCAGCCCGAGCAGGCGGTCACGGGCGACGCCATCACGCTGGAGGTCGTGGTCACCGACCCGGCGCTGGCCGAGCGCCTCGGATGGGCGCCCGGCACCGGCGTGCCTGACGCGATGGTGCAATCCGCCGTGACGAGCGGGTCGAGGTTCAGTCCTTCGTCACGGACGAAGACGGTGTGCTGGAGCTTCCGGATCTGCCGTCGGCTCGATACTGGGTCTGGGTCGAGAAGCGCTTCGATGCGCCAACCGCAGGCGCACCGGCTGTCGTTGCCGGCGGCCGGCTCGTGCGGCTGAAGCGTGGGTCCACGGAGCAGGTCCCGGTCCGCGGCCAGGAGCGCGGTTCGCTCGTGATCAGCGAGTTCTACTATCACGACCCTGCGTCCGAACTCGTGAACTGGACGGCCTACGATCACCATTGGTATGTGGAACTCCGCAACGACGCGGACACGACGATCTATCTCGACGGGAAGATCATCGGGACCGGCTTTCAATACGGCATCGACTCCCCGGCCTGGCCGTGCTCGGTGACGTCGCCGTGGCGGAATGACCCAAGAGGCGTCTGGGCGCAATCCTTCCAGCAATTTCCTGGCACCGGCCGCGACCATCCCCTCACGCCCGGCGGTGTGGTCGTAATCGCCGAGCAGGCGATCGACCACTCGGCGATCTTTCCGGGGCTACCCGACATGAGCCACGCGGACTTCCAGTTCTCCTGGGAAGACCGGGCCATGAACCCGGCCGTGCCGACGATGCTTCCCATCGCGCTGCGCGTGTTGCCCGCTGGCGCCGTGATGGGGCTCCTGCATTACGTGCCTTTCGTGGCGGATGACGTGGATGTGGACGCGCTGGAGAAGACGCAGAACCTGCAGGGCACCTTCGCGCTCTTCCCGAAGGAGCGCATCCTCGATCTGGCTCAGATGCAGGCCGAGATCTATCTCCAGCCCACCCACTCCAGCCTTTGCGGCAACATCGTCGACCCTTCCCTGGACGCCTTGGGGGGCTTCGTTGTCCCGTATGAGAAGTACCGCCCCGACGCCCACCTACTCGCCGCGCAGCGTAAGGTCCTTCCCGACGGCACGCTCCAGCGCACGGGCGTGAGCGCGGCGGACTGGGAGATCCGTGAGCGGTCTCCGGGGAGGATCCCGTGAGGGCGCCTACGGCGTCCAGGGGCCTCCCGCGGGTGGCGCTGACGGTGGCCCTGGTGGCCTCGACGCTGCTCCCACCCTCCGCCGCCGCGCAGCAACCCACGGGTGGCACCTCCCTGGTCATCGGCCGCGTGACGGATGCGGTGTCAGGTCGTCCTCTGCCGGACGTGGTGGTCGCCGTGGAGGGCACGACGCTGCGCGCGCTCACGGACAGCGCGGGCGTGTACCGTCTCCTGCGCGTGCCCGCGGGGCCGCAGATCCTGCGCGCGGAGCTCATCGGCTACGCGCCGACGCGGGTGCCGGTGACGGTGCCGACGAACGGTTCGCTGGGGCAGGACCTGACGCTGGCCTCCACGGCGCTCCAGATCGAGGGGATCCTGGTGACGGCGGACCCCGCCGGGCGCGCGGAGGGCGAGCTGGGGACGGCGAGCGTCATCGGCCGGGAGGCGGTGGCGCACCAACCCACCACGTCGCTGGCCAACGTATTGAGCCTGATTCCAGGGGTGAGCGTTACGGCGCCGGGTCTTCAGAGTGGACAGCAGGTCGCGCTCCGCTCGGCGGCGACCACGAGCCTGGAAGGCCGCGCGCTGGCGGCGTTCGGGACGGCGATCATCCTGGACGGGGTGCCGCTGTCGAACAACGCCAACCTGCAATCGGCGCCGTCGGGCGTGGTGGGACTGCTGGGCACCGCGTCGGGCGGGATCGACCTGAGCCGGCTGCCCGCGTCCACCATCGAGCGGGTGGAGGTGATCCGGGGCGTGCCCTCGGCGCGCTACGGCGACCTGACGCAGGGCGCCATCGTCGTGGAGACGCGGGCGGGCGTGGTGGACCCGGACATCGGATCCCAGTTCGACTCGCGGACGGTGAACGTGAGCACGGTGGGCGGGCGCCGCGTGTTCGGGGACCAGACGGGGACGGCCGCCCTGGACGTGACGCGCTACCTGGTGTCGCCGGGCATCACCGACGACGCGGCGACGCGCTTCAACCTCCAGCTCGCCCACCGGGCGGAGGTGGGCGAGGCGGACGACGGGGGCGAGCCGCGGCTCCTCATGGACACGCGCCTCGACCTCTACCAGATCCGCGAGGACCGGGCGCTCCGGGAGGAGGAGGCGAACCAGTACACGTCGTGGAACCGCGACCGAGGCATCCGGCTCTCCAACCGGACGCGGCTCCGCGTCGGCGACGCGGGCCGGCTGAGCCTCACGCTCTCGGCGCAGCGCCAGGACCAGCGCTCCTACTTCCAGGAGCTCAAGTCCAGCGGCGCGATGCCGTTCACGGACCGGCTCACCGAGGGTCGCGCCACGGGGCGCTTCATCGCGGGCTCGTACCTCTCGCAGCTCGACCTGGAGGGCCGGCCCTGGCTGCTCTTCGGCCGGATGGAGGGGGAGACGACGGCGAGCCGCCTGGGCTTCGACCACGAGCTGAGGGCGGGGGCGGAGCTCCGGCGCGAGTGGAACGCGGGGCCGGGCTATACCTTCGCGCTGGACCGTCCCCCGCAGGTCAGCTTCAACGGCGTAGACGGGTTCCAGCGGCCGCGCCCCTTCGACGAGATCCCGGCGCTGGCCACCACCGCGCTCTACGTGGACGACCGGCTGAGCCGGACGCTGCCCGGCGACCGGCTCCTGCGCGTGCAGGCCGGAGCGCGGCTGGACGTGCTCCACGACGGCGGCACGTGGGCGAGCGGCGCCCGGGACGTGGTGCTCGAGCCGCGCGTCAACGCCGAGCTGGGGATGACGCGGTGGCTCCGGCTCCGGGCGGGGTGGGGGCGCGTCGCGAAGACGCCGCCCCTGGGGATGCTCTATCCCGCGCCGGACTACTACGACCTGGTGAACGTCAACCACTACACCAACGACCCGGCGGAGCGCCTGGCGGTGCTGACGACGTTCATCGAAGACCCGACGAACCCGGAGCTGGGCTTCTCGGTGTCGAACAAGGCGGAGGTGGGCGCCGAGATCGGGCTCGGGGGCTCGGCGGTGAGCGTGGTGGCGTACCGCGAGAAGATCCGTGGGGCCGTGGGGCTCCATCCCGAACCGTCGTACCTGCTCCGTGACCGCTTCGCGTTGGAACCGACCGCCCCGGGCCAGCCGCCGCACGTCCTGGAGCCACCCATCGGCGCGGACACGGTGCCGATCCTCGTCGAGCGCCCGACGAACAACACCGACATCGCCACGCGGGGCGTGGAGGTCACGGCGCTCTTCCCCGAGATCCGCGCGCTACGGACGCGCTTGCAGGTCCTGGCCGCCTGGACGGAAAGCGAGCAGGTCAAGCACGACCTGGAGTTCGGCGGGGCGACGCGCTACCAGGACTTCCAGCTCGCGCCGGCGCAGAAGCGCATCCCGTACTGGGACGCGCGCGTGCGCAACGGGCGGAGCGTGCTGGCCAACTACCGGCTCATCCACCAGCAGCCGGAGCTCGGGCTGGTCATCACCGCCTGGGTCCAGCACAACATCAGCGACCGGGTGTGGGACGAGGGCGAGACGGACACGCTCTCGTGGGGTGGCTATCTGACCCGGGATGCCGAGCTGGTCCCGGTGCCGCGGGAGCGGAGGACGGACGCGGAGTACTCGGACCTGCGCCGGACGCGCTCGGGGCTGGTGAAGGAGATCCGGAGCACGCCGGCGGACTGGATGATGGGCTTCCAGGTGAGCAAGAGCCTGCCGCTGGAGGGGAGACTCTCGTTCTGGGCCTTCAACGCGCTGGACCGCCGCGGCTACAGCATCGAGGTGGACGTGAACCCGCGCTTCTACGACAGTCGGCGCTTCGGCATGGAGCTGACGCTGCCGGCGCGGGCGCTGTTCGGGGGGGCGAGGTGACCGGCGCGCGGGGAGGATGGACGGTGCTCCTCGTGCTCGCGTCCGCGACGTGGGCCGCGCCCGTGGCAGCGCAGACCCCCGCGCAGCCGGACGACGCGTGGTGGCGGCAATGGAGCCCCCTCGCCCCTGTGGCCGACCTGGTGCGGCCTGCCGCGCCCGTGCCCGTCTTCCCGCTGGTGACGCTCACGCCCGCGCCCCGCGTCGGGCTCGCGTGGACCGCCGGGAACCCGGCGACGCTCGCCCGCGACGCCGCCGACGCGCACACGGAGTTCCGGGGCGCCGCCCGCGGAGAGAGCGGTGTGTTCAAGCGGCCCCTCGACCCCGGACGGGCGGGAAGCCTGCTCGCCTCCGCATCGGGGTGGCGGCCCCTGGGCGCGTCCGGCGGCGTGGTGGGCGGCGTGACCGTGGAGCGCGCGTCCATGGCCGACGGCGCGCCCGCCGACATCGGCGAGCCCTACGGGATGACGCCCCACATCTTCGCCGACTCGTCGGGCACGGACCTGGGGCGCACGCTGGCGCGCCTCGAGGGGGCGGGCGGCTGGACGCTCGGCGATTGGGGGATCGGGCTCGGCCTGGGGCACCAGAGCTGGGACACGCGCACCGGCGTCACGCAGATTCCCGCGCTTCCAGCGTGGCTCACGCTCCGGCGCGACGGTAGGCGTGACGCGCGACCTCGCCGCCGGGCGACTGACGGTGGGGGCGCACGGACGCTGGCGCTCCGAGGTCCAGCAGCTCTCCCTCTCGACCCGCCAGGCCGAGACCACCGCCTTCCTCTTCGAGGGCTACAGCGAGCCCGTGCTCACGCGCCTGGCCTCCAAGCAGGGCTACGCCCGCCGCGTGGAGCGCGAGGGTGGTGCCGCCGCGCTGTCCGCGGAGCTACGGGCGGGCGGCGTGCGCTGGGTGGCGTTCGGGGAGGCCTCCAAGCTCGACGAGCGCCAGTTCGAACAGCTCACCACGAACGACCCGCCCACCGACCACTGGAACACCAAGGGCCACGCGGCCGGCCTGGCCGCGGAGGCGGGAGAGGCGGACGGCGGAACGCACGTCGTGGCCATGCTCCGCTGGACGAGCGTCTCCGGCGACGCGACGCGGGCCGGGCTCGAGGAGGAAGGCGTGCTCTTCGAGGCCGACGAGAGCGTCCTCGACGGCGCCCTCGATCTCCGCTTCGATCCGGGGAACGGCTGGAGGACCGGCGCGCACGTCTCCGTCGTCCGGGAGGACCGGGACCGCATCGATCGTCTCACGCGCATCCACTCCTCCGTGAAGGCGTGGCGCCCGGGGCTCGCCGTCGAGGCGGCCCGGGAGGTGAGCGACCGATTCGCCCTCGGTGCCGGCGCGGGGCTGGCGTGGTACACGCCCTCCGGGGGGATCCCCGACCCCACGAAGCGCGGCGCGGGCTACCGGGACTGGATCGGCCCCGAGCTCTCCTACCTGGCCATGGCGTCGCGCACGCTCTCCGGGCTGGTGACGCTGCGCTGGCTCAGCCCCGGCGGCCAGGCCGTCTCGCTGGAGGCCCGCTACGATCGGGCCACCGTCCGCGAGAGTGAGGTGAGCTTCCCGCTGGCGCCGACGGGGAGCCGGGGGGCGTGGGGCGTGGTGGTGCGGTGGGCGTGGTAGTACGCGGGTCGTAGGGGCCCACGGCACTTGACGAAACCGGGTGCGTGGGCAAGAATGGAAGTATATCTTCCGAATAACAGAAGGTAAACTTCCATGGACATCGAGTTCCACGCCGAAGAGCTGGAAGCCGCCCTCCGAGCGCTGGGCGAGCTCCTCGCAGCCGCCGACGAGCCGGCGGCTGTCGTGGTGGTCGGCGGGGCGACGCTGAATCTCCTGGGCGTGGTGCGGCGAGCCACGAACGACGTGGGCGTCATCGCCCGCGCCTCTCGCGACGAGGATGGAGCGCTCCGGCTGGAGCGCGCTGAGCCCTTCCCGCCGGGTCTGACCCGCGGGATCCGGACGGTGGCACGGGACTTCGGTTTGAGCGAGGACTGGATGAACGCTGCCGTCGAGGCCCAGTGGGCGACCGGGCTTCCCCCCGGCTTGCTCGAAGACACCACGTGGCGGAACTACGGCGGAGGGCTGGACGTCGGCCTCGTGGGGCGGCGGACGCTGATCGCGCTGAAGCTCTTCGCGGCGGCGGACGGAGGTCGCCTGAGCGTGCATCTCCAGGATCTCAGGGCGCTCTCGCCCACCTCCGCCGAGCTGGAGTCGGCGGCCGAGTGGGTTCGCGCCCAGGATGCGGCACCCGAGTGGAGCTCCATCGTCCAGGACGTGATCCGCCATGTCGATCGAGACCGTTCTTAGCCTCGGAGAAGCGGCCGAGGCCACCCTCGTCGATGCTGCCTGGGCGCAGTGGTCGGCGTTGACGGCCACGGCCCTACCTGCGGAGGGTCGGCGCGCCTGGACCCTCGTGGACCCCGAAGCGCTGGTCCTCGCCTCGCTCGCCGTGGGGCACCGCGAGCGCCGGCTGGACGACGTGGTCGCCTCGTGGGCCACGGACGCCTCGCACCTGATGAGCCTGCAGCGGATGCGGACGTTGGCGTCCCGATTCCCGCGACCCGTCCAGGAACGGATCGGCCTCTTCGCTCGCCCCGCCGTCGCCGGCGGGGACAGGCGATGGAAGCGCCTGGGGGACACTCCCCTGGACGACGGGTACACGCCGCGGATCAAGCCGATCGGTGCGCTCCGGCTCGTCGAGGGACCCGCGTTGACGCTGCGGCTCCGCGCGGGGTTCGGTGTCAACGCGAAGGCCGACCTGCTGTCCCTGCTCATCGGTCTTGCGGGCGCGCCGGCCGACCTGAAGTTGATCGCTGCAGCGACGGCCTACACCGAGCGGGCGCTGCGGACCGCCACGGAGGAGATGACCCTGGCGGGCTTCATCCACGAGATCGAGGGCCGTCCTTCGTCGTTCTACGCGGACCCGGAGGCATGGGGCCGGGTGCTGTACACGCCCCGGACCGACCGCGAGGCCCAAGCGGCGGGGCAGTTCCTTCCGCAGTGGCGGTTCTGGGCGGCCGTGTTCGCCCTCCTCGCCCACGTGGTGGAATGGGCGAACACCGCCGAGCGGGAAGGCTGGAGCGACTACGTGGCGAGCAGCCGCGCACGCGACCTCCTCGATGAATCTCGCCGTCAGCTCCGCCAGGCGCAGGTGCGTCTGCCTGCAGGCGCTCCCTCCCGGGGCGCGGGATTCCTGGGGGATTTCGAGGGGCTCGTACGCGAGGTCGAGGCCTGGGTGCGCGACGGCCTGAACGGCTCGTCTTAGGCGCGAAGGCCGACGAGTTCCTGGAGAAGGGCGGGGAGCTGTACGTACCGGAGGTCGGAGGGAGCTGACGCTCATCGAGGGGCCCGGCAGAGTGATCCGCAGCACGCCGATATGCGCCTTCCGCACGCGCGCCTTGCACGGCGCGCGGGCCGGCTCAAGGTTGGAGTCGCCCCCCCAGGCACGGCCGTCGAGAAGGAGATCACCATGCGCGGCTGGGCCCCCATCTGCTGCCTCGTGGGCCTGCTTCCGGCTTCGGTCGCTGCGCAGGCCCGCGTGGAAGCGATCCTGCCGGCTGCGGCGGATGTCGCGGTGCATCGGCTCGGTGCCGACCGACCCGAGGCGGCCGCCGTCGGGATGGAGCTCGAGCCGGGCGACCTCCTGGTGGCCGAGGCGGAGGACGTTTCCGTCAGCCTGACCTGCAGCGCGCCCGAGGGGACGAACACCTACCTGGTCGACGCGCCCTTCCGGGTCCTCATCGACGTGCCGACCACGGCCAGCTGTCACGTGAACCTCCTCTCGGGGCTCACGGAGGTGGTGGCGGAAGCCCCGACGGAGACGTCGGCCGGAGGCGTCACGCTGGGAAGCACCGGCACGCAGTACGCCGTGGAGCTCCGCCGCCGCGGAAACGCGCTCGTGTTCAACTGCTACGTGTACGACGAGTCCGTGCGCGTGCTCTCCAACCCGAGCGTCACGGCGGCGGCCGGACAGAAGCTGGTATGGAGTGGACTCCAGAGCGTCACGCTACACGCGAACACGCCGCGGGACCTGGCGCGCTCGGCGACGACCTACGCGCGCTTCGATCTCGCGGCGGCCACCACGCGGGGCGCTGCGGTGCAGGACACGGCCGCGACGCTCCGTGCGCTTACCGCGCTGCACATGGAAGTGCTCGCCCACCCCGCAGACACGGCGAAGCGCGTGGCCCTGGCGAAGGAGCAGATCCGCTACGACATGAACGACCGGGCCATGTACAACCTCCGGCGCGTGAACGTGCGCGACGAGGCCCAGTTGCGCCGGTACCGGATCGATCCCTCCGTCGTCACCGCGCGACCCGGCCTGACCGGCGCCCAGGTCACGGCGATCACGCGCGCGCGCCCCGACATGCGCGTGGCGACCGACGCGGTCGCGCCGGCGGCGCCCACCACGGACGGTGATCTGCGCCTCATCGCCACCGGCCGCGTGGACGAGGCGATCGCGCACCTCGAGGCGAGGGTTGCGTCGGGCTACGCACACGCGCGTGACCACTACGCGCTCGCGAAGGCCTACGCGCTGCGCGGCGACGACGACCAGGTGCGCGCTCACGTCAGCCGCGCGCTGGTCCTCCACGGCAGGGGCGACGCGCTGTCCGCGGCGGAGCTCGCCGAGCTGGGTGCGCTGCTCGGACGGCAGGACTGACTTGAGCGATCCCGGCGCCGCGATCCGGCGCGAGCAGCTCCGGATCCTCCTGGCCTGCGTCCCCGTCCTGCTGGCCGCGTACTTCCTCGTCGGCGCCGTCGGCACCTTCTCCGAGCGACCCCTCGCGGTGGCCCTCCTCCTGGCGCCGCTCCTCGTGGTGGCGGCGGTGCTCGGCTACCCTCTCGTCCGCCACCGCAGGCTCCTCCTGGGCGGGGGGTTCCTCCCGTTCTTCGTGACGTACTGCCTGCTGTTCGCCGTGGCCGAGGGCACGCGCGTCCTGGAGGGCCAGCGGGTGACCCTCTCGGGCTTCGAGGACGAGGCGCCCTCGAACGTGCATGGCGTGAACGGACTCGGCGATTGGCACTACCGACTCGCGGTCCCCGCGCCGCCGATGAGGGACGTGGTGCTGGTGACGCTCCCCTCCTTCGCCGGCGACTCGTACGACGAGGCCAGGCTCACCGAGGCCGGCCTCATCGCCCGCGCGGTGGCGCAGCAGGCGAAGGGGATCGCGTTCGACTACACGCTCCAGGACAGCTCACGCGTCGATCGGATCCTGTGCGCGCGGATCGACCAGGCGGAAGCGGCCGGCGTTCCCGTCGTGCTCGGCTACAGGGTCGAGGACCGCGACGGCTCGCCCGTGCGCGTTCCCCTCGCGCCCGAGATCCGAGGGTGCGTCCCTCACCGAGCGCCAGGGCACGCTGACGGGCCTCGAGGAGGCGGACGGCGAGGTCCGCATGGTGCCCACCTCCCACCTCGCGGACACGACGCTGCGCTCGTTCAGCTGGCGGATCGCGTCGCTGCTCGCCCGGGGAGACGGGGGGCTGCCGCGCGTGGGTCTCGTGCAGTACGTCGCGCCCGAGACGCGGCCCCCCATCCTCCAGGGTGTGCCGGACGAGGCGGCGTCGGCGATCTTCCGCGACCGCTTCGTCATCGTCGGGTCGGACCGTGAGGGCGACGTGCGCGCCACGCCCTACGGACCGCTCCCCGGGGTCCTGATCCAGGCGTACGCCGCGCAGGGCCTGCGCACCGACCATGTCATCCGGCGGGTGGACACGCGCTGGCTGCTCCCTGTGATCTTCGCGCTGTGCTGGCTGCTGACGCTCGTCCAGGCACGGGGCGGAGGGCTGCGTCCGCTGTTGCTCGTGGCCGCGATCCTCTCCGTGGCGGTGCTGGCCTCCGCGGCGCTCGCGATGCGCGCGGGCCTGATCTGGATCGACGTCAGCTATCCACTCGTCGCCCTGTGGGGGATGGTGGGCGTCCTGGCCGGAGGTGCGCGCCTGCAGCAGGGAAGGGCGAGGGCGCGGCGGGCGGCGGCGACGCCGACCATCGTGGGTCGACCGGTGACCGCCGGGGCCGCGGTGTCCACGCCCTTCGACGTCTTCCTCAGCCACAACTCGATGGACAAGCCGGCGGTGATCGAGCTGGGCGAGGCCCTTCGCGAGCGGGGCGTGCGCGTCTGGCTCGACCAGTGGGAGCTGGTGCCCGGCCGGCCGTGGCAGAAGGCCATCGAAGAGGTGATCGAGACCGTGACGAGCGCGGCCGTGCTCATCGGGAAGGACGGCATCGGCCCGTGGGAGGAGCCCGAGATGCGAGCGTGTCTCGATCAGTGCGTCGCGCGGCGCATGCCGGTGATCCCCGTGCTCCTCCCCGGCGCGTCTGCGCAGCCGAAGCTGCCGCTCTTCCTCCGGCAGGTGACCTGGGTCGACCTGCGTGGCGGGCTCTCGCGGCAGGGTCTGGACCGTCTGCAGTGGGGGATCACCGGGATCAAGCCCGGGCGGGAGGTGCGCAAGGCAGGGTAGGAGAGGCCTGCCTCGTCCTTCTAGCGGAGGACCCGCGTGACGCCCGCCCAGGCCGGGTGCAGCCAGTTCTTCTCGCGCGGATCCGTGGCGAGCGCCCGATCGTACTGGCGGAGGGCCTCCTCGGTCTGCCCGGCGAAGTAGTAGGCGTCGCCGGCGATGCTGTACTGCGTCGCCTGGAATCGACGGAGCACCGCCTCGGCCACCTCGGCCGTTTCCGCTTCCGTGGCGCCGGTGTCCACCAGGAGCGGAAGGGGGCTCTCTCGCGACTCCCGGATGTTCAGGAGGTTCCGCACCAGGTAGCTCCTGGACACGAAGTACGCCATTGCGGGCGCGAACTCGAGGTAGGGGTGGTCGTCGGTGTTGATCCGCGCGCCCTCCGTGTAGGCCCGCAGCGCTTCCTCCCCCATCGCGAACCACCCGAGGACGTCGAAGGCGGACGTCACGTTCATGGGACGCAACTCGGCCCGCACACCCTCCATCTCGAGCCTCCGCTCCAGCCGCCCGTAGTCGATGCGGAGCGGCTGCTTCGTGCCGATGAGCACGGCGTGGTGTCGGATCGGCGAGAACCAGAGCGTCGAGTGCGGGAAGACCGCCTGGAAGGTGGCGGCCGTCATGCGCATCTCGGCGTCCGACAGGAGGTGGAAGGGCAGCCACTGCGCCACCAGCCCCTGGTCCGAGAGGCGCTGGTCGAGCAGCTCGTAGAACTCGAGCGCGTACAGGCTTCCGTTGCCCGCCATCTTGGGGGACGTCGCGTCGATCGAGATGACGTCGTAGGTCTCGTCCGAGACCAGGGCGTAGTTGCGGCCGTCGCCACGGATGACGTTGTAGCGCGGTTGGCCGATCACGCCGTGGTTCACTTCGGGGAACCAGACGGCCGCCTCGAGCACCGCGGGCACCAGCTCCACGCAGTCGATCTTCTCCACGCCGTACTGGAGAATGCCCCACGACGTACCGCCCGCGCCGAAGCCGACGATGTTCACGCGCGGCGAGTCGACCGGGGTGAGCAGCATGGGCAGGGCCGACAGCGATTTCTGGGCGTCCAGGAGGCCGAGCGACGTGCCCGCCACCGGGAACCCGTCGATGCTCACGTACTTCTGACCGAGGGTGTCGGCGAAGACCTTGACGGTGGCGCCGATGTCCTCGTGGTAGGCGAGCACGGTGTCGGCGTCCATCCGCTCGATGTAGGAGGTGAGGGGCTCCTTCCCGATGGAGAGGTAGAGCGCGCCGACCGCCGCCGTAACGACGCCCATGGCGCCGAGCGTCCGCATCCGCCCGGGCCTCGTGGCCGCCGGATCCGACAGGATGAGCACGGCGCCGAGGGCGACGCTGATCGCCGCCACCAGGAGGATGCTCGCGCGCATCCCGAGGAGGGGGATGAGCACGAAGCCGGCCGCGACCGACCCGACCACGCCCGCGAAGGTATTGAGGGAGTACACGTTCCCGAGCGCCGTCCCGACCGACGCGACGCGGCGGGCATGGATCCTCGCGGCGAGGGGGAACGCCATCCCCATGAGGACGGTGGGCACGAGCATGACCGAGAGGCTCGTGACGAAGCGCATCCCCGTCCACTTCCAGTAGAGCAGCGCGTCGGGCGTCACATCGGTCATCCGCTCGAGGACGGGGCTGGTGTGGTTGAGCACCGGCATGGCGAGCACGGCGGAGACGCCGACCATCACCTGCAGCACCCCGAGCCCGGTGAGCAGCCGCGCGCCGCGGTCGATCCACCGGGCCACCACCGCGCTGCCCAGCGCGATGCCGATCAGGAACGCGGTGAGGATCGTGCTGAAGGCGTGCGTGGAGTTGTCGAGGAAGAAGACGAGCGAACGCGTCCACAACACCTCGAGCGCCAGTGCGCAGAACCCGGAGATCCCTGCCGTCCAGAGCGCCAGCCGGGCCACGTGGGACGAGATGCGGGGGAGCTGCTCCTCCCCTTCAGCGGTGGCGTCCGCGTCCGTGACCGCGACGGATGGCGCGGGCCGGCGTGCCTCCCGGCGGGCGAGTGCCCACACGGCGGCCGCCACGAGGAAGTTCAGGGCGCCCGCCGCCCAGGCGGTCTCCCGCACGCCCAGGAGGAGGATCAGGAGGAACCCGGCGAGGAACGTCCCCACCACGGCGCCGAAGGTGTTGACCGCGTAGAGCCAGCCGATGTCACGGCCCAGCCGCCCATCCTCCCGCGCGAAGAACTTCACGACCACCGGGAGGGTGCCGCCCATGAGGGTGGCGGGGATGAGCAACACCAGGAACGACAGGGAGAAACGCACCGCGTTGATCGCGTAGTAGCCGATCGACCAGCGGCGGGCGATGTCGACGTAGACGTCGCTCAGCCCCGCCAGCAGAAACGGCATCGCGAACGCGAAGACGCCGATCCCCGCCTCGAGCAACGCGTAGATCTTCAACGGGCTCGAGCGGCGGTCCGCGATCCTCCCGAACGTCAGGCTCCCGAGTGCCAGACCCGTGAAGAAGGCGGCGAGGATGGTGCTCGTCGCGAACGCGGTCGCGCCGAACACGAGCGTGAGCGCCCGCATCCACACGACCTCGTAGACGAGGCCGCAGGCGCCCGAGAGGAAGAAGAGGACCAGCAGGGCTCGGCGTGTGGCATTCGAGCCCTCGAGACCCGGGTCGGCCTGTGCCGTCGTGATGGGCAGACCGCCCGGGTTCGGGTTCACCCGCAGGGCACCTTCGCGAGCATCTGCTGGATCAGCGGAACCGCGAGACTCTTGCTCGCGTCACCGTGGTCGCCGTTCTTGACGGAGATCTTGATCCGCACGGACCCGCGCACGGTCAGGAACTCGTCACCGGTCGCCTTCTGCGAGAAGCCCACGGGCCAGTCGTCCACCATCACGATCGACGTGCCGGAGTTGCCGGACAGCCAGCTCAGGACCCCCGCCGCCGAGTCTCCCATCCTCGCGTCGGGCTCGGTTTCCGCGCTCACGCTGGCCCACAGGACCGTGCGGCGCGCCTCGTTGTCGGCGGGACGGTAGAGGGCCATGCAGCCCGCGCCCGGCGCCGTGGAGAACTCCAGTGGAAGTCCCGCGGCGCTCTGCGGGAAGAGGTCGGGGAGGAAGGGTGCGCGGCGTCTTGCTGCAGGTCTGAGCCTGCGCGGACCCCGCAAGGAGGCAGAGGGACACGAAGGACAGGAGGCCGGTGCGCATACTGCGCCTCCTCACGTAAGTAGGCCGTTTCGTGCGTGAGGGGGCAGTGCACCCGACGGGCGCCCTCCGCACCTCCAATATCGCACGTTGGGACGTGCGCGGGCACCCTTTCGACCGCCGCCGGTGTGCGCGCCGACGGCCGGCTTGCCCCGGGCCGTGCCGGCGCGCAGCATTCGCCACCTGCGATCACCCGAAAACGCGAGGAACCCATGCGCTCGACGCGCCGGACGCCCCCCGCCGCCCTTCTGCCGACCCTCTCCCTCGCCCTACTCGTCGGCGTCGCCGACCTGGGTGCGCAGGAGGCGCGACTCCCCGTGGACACCGCGATCACCACGGAGCACGTCGTGACGATCGGGGGGCAGCGTGTGCCGTACCACGCGACCGTCGGGACGATCCCCGTCTTCGGCGACGACGGGAAGCCGATCGCGTCGCTCCTGTTCACGTACTACGAGCGTTCCGACGTGCAGAACCGCGCCGAGCGACCGCTCACGATCTCCTTCAACGGGGGTCCGGGGTCGGGTTCGCTGTGGATGCACCTCGGCTACACGGGGCCGAAACAACTGGTGATCGACGACGAGGGCTATCCCATCCAGCCGTACGGCGTGCGGGACAACCCGAACTCGATCCTGGACGTGACCGACATCGTCTACGTGAATCCGGTGAACGTCGGGTTCTCGCGGATCGTCGGTGACGTGCCGCGCTCCCGCTTCTTCGGCGTGAACGAGGACATCGCCTACCTCGCCGATTGGATCGGCACGTTCGTCACCCGCTACGATCGCTGGCGCTCCCCGAAGTTCATGATCGGCGAGAGCTACGGCACGACGCGCGCGGCGGGGCTCGCCCAGGCGCTGCAATCCAGCCAGTGGATGTACCTCAACGGCGTGATCCTCGTGTCGCCCACCGCGCTGGGCGTTCCGCGCGACGGGCCGGTGGGCGAGGCCCTGGCGTTCCCCAACTTCACCGCCACCGCGTGGTACCACCGCCGGCTCGACCCGGCCCTGCAGCAGCGCGACCTCGCGGAGATCCTCCCCGAGGTGGAGCGGTGGACGCTGGACACCCTCCTCCCCGCGCTGGCGCGCGCCGGATCGCTGACCGACGCCGAGCGCCGCGAGATCGCCGGACAGGCGGCACGGTGGACGGGCGTATCGGCGCAGTGGTACCTCGACCACAACCTCCGGCCCGGCGTGGGCGAGTTCCGCAAGGAGCTGCTGCGCGACCAGGGCCTCACGGTCGGTCGCCTCGACGCGCGCTACCGCGGCAAGGACCGACAGGACGCGGGCGAAGGCTACGACTACGACCCCGCGATGAGCGCCTGGAACCACGCGTTCGCGCCGGCCATCAACGATTACCTGCGCAACGACCTCGGCTTCGAGACGGACCTGCAGTACTACCTCTTCGGCCCCGTGAACCCGTGGAACCGGGAGGGAGACCGGACGGGGGAGAACCTGCGCGAGGCGATGTCCGAGAACCCCCACCTGCACCTCTTCGTGCAGAGCGGCTACTTCGACGGCGGCACGAACTACTTCGCTGCCCGATACACGATGTGGAACCTCGATCCCGCCGGGCGCCTCCAGGACCGCATGCGCTGGAAGGGCTACCGGAGCGGGCACATGATGTACCTGCGCTCCGAGGACATCGTCACGGCGAACCAGGACCTGCGGGACTTCATGTCCTGGTCGCTGCAGGCCGTGCGGGAGGGCGCCGCGGGCTACTGAGCGCGGACCCGGGCGGCCTGCTAACCCCCGGTCTCGGCCGCCAGCCCTTCGAAGAACGCCGAGAGCGAATGCGTCCCGCGGGCGGGCGCCAGCACGTCGTGCGTGGACACGCGCACCATGAACGACCCGATGTCGTAGGCGCGGGCGTTGAACGGTCGGACGGCCAGCAGCGCCGCCCGGGCCAAGGCCGCGGGCACCCTGAGGATGCGCGGGCGGCGCCCGAGCGCCGTGAAGGCGAGCCGGGCGACCTCCTCCCACGTGAAGGTGTCGGGACCGCCCACGGCGACCTCGCGCGCCGTGCCGAAGAGCGCGTCGACGCAGGCCGCGCCCAGGTCAGCTCCGTGCACGGGGTTGACCCGCGCGCGCCCGTCGCCGACGAGGAAGACGGTTCCGCGCCGCGCCATCCGGAAGATCTCCCCGACGTCGCTGAAGAACCCCGTGGCGCGCACCACGACGCCGCCCACGGGAGCCGACGCCAACTCCGCGACGAAGCGCTCCTTCGCCTCCACGAGCTTCAAGCCGCGGCACAGCTCGTGCCCCACCGCCGCGATGACGCCGAACCGCTGCACGCCCGCCGCGACCGCCTCGTCCAGGAGAGCCGCGTTCGCACCGAAGTCGATGTCCGCGAAGTCGACGGGGTCCTTTTGTCGCGTGATCCCCAGCGCGCTGAACGCCGCGTCCATCCCCGGTCGCCGCGCCACGTCCTCGTGGCTAGATTCCGGGCGTTCAGAACCCCTAGTGACCCTCCGGGAGCCCCTCCCTTGAAGCGTATTCTCGTCACCGGCGCAGGCGGCCAGATCGGCTCGTGGCTCGTGCCCGAGCTCCGCAGGACCTACGGCGATGACGCCGTTCTCGCGACGGACATCCGCACCCTGGGCGCCGACGTGGTGGAGGCCGGACCCTTCCAGGTGCTCGACGCCACCGACGTCCGGGCCGTGGGGCAGGCCGTGATGCGCCACCACGTGGACGCCGTCTTCCACCTCGCCGCCATCCTCTCGGCCGTGGGCGAGCGTGACCCGCGCCTGGCCTGGCACGTGAACATGACGGCGCTCGAAGCCGTGCTCGAGGTGTCGCGTGAGCAGGGCTGCAGGGTCTTCACGCCGAGCTCGATCGGCGTCTTCGGTCCCGAGAGTCCGAAGAACCCGACGCCGCAGGACACCATCATGCGCCCGCGTACGGTCTACGGGATCACGAAGGTCGCGGGCGAGCTGCTGTGCGACTACTACTACCGCCGCTACGGCGTCGACACGCGCGGCGTGCGCTATCCGGGGCTGATCTCCTACGGTGCGCCTCCCGGGGGCGGTACCACCGACTGGGCGGTGGACATCTTCTACCAGGCGGTGGAGCACGGCCGCTACACCTGCTTCCTCGGCGAGGGCACGCAGCTCGACATGATGTACATGCCGGACGCCATCCGCGCGGCGATCGGCGTCATGGAGGCGGATCCCGACCGGCTCACGCACCGTAACGCCTTCAACGTCACGGCCATGCAGCTCGCGCCGGAGACGCTGGCCGCAGAGATCCGTAAGCACGTCCCCGACTTCGCGCTCGACTACGACGTCGACCCGGTCCGCCAGTCCATCGCGGAGTCCTGGCCCGACCGGATCGACGATACGGCCGCACGTGACGAGTGGGGGTGGAATCCCGAGTACGACGCGGCCGCGATGACGGCCGACATGTTCGCGCACCTGAGAGGATGAGACCATGCCGCTCGACCGACTGAGCGCCGTGCTGGAAGCCCATGTGAAGGGGCTGGAGGACGCCGGAACCGCGAAGGGGAAGGAGGCCGTGGTCGTGGGCGTGAAGCACGCGGAGGGGGATCGCGGCCCCCGCTTCCTCCTGCAGGGCCAGGGGGACAAGGAGTTCATGCGCATGAACTCGAACTCCTATATGGGGATGGGGCTGCACCCCGAGGTGGTGCGCGCCGAGGAGGAGGCCACGCAGCGCTTCGGCGCCGGGCCCGGCGCGGTGCGCTTCATCAGCGGGACGTACGACGCGCACGTCCGCCTCGAGAGGCGTCTGGCCGCCTTCCACGGGCGCGAGGCGGCGATGGTGTTCTCGTCGGCGTACGCGTCGGTGGTGTCCACCATCGTGCCGCTGGTCACGTCCGAGACGGTCCTGATCTCCGACGAGCTGAACCACAACTGCATCATCAATGCGATGCGGCTGGCCCGGCCCGCCGGCAAGGACGTCTACAGGCATCTGGATCTGGCCGAGCTGGACGCGCGCCTCACGGAGTGGAAGGGGAAGGCGAAGCGCGCCCTGGTCGTCACCGACGGGATCTTCTCGATGCGAGGCGACCATGCGCCGCTCGACGAGATCGTTACGATCTGCCGGGCGCACGACGACGACTACGAGGAGAACGTGGTCCTCCTGGCCGACGACTCCCACGGCGTGGGCGCCTTCGGGCGCACGGGGCGGGGCACGGAGGAGTACACGGGCAGCCCGCCGGTCGACGTTCTGGTCGGCACGCTTGGCAAGGCGTTCGGCGTGAACGGCGGATACGTTGCGGGCAACGCGGCCACGGTGCGTTTCCTGCGCGAGACGTCGATGATGTACATCTACTCGAACCCGATCACGGTGGGTGAGGCCGCGGCGGCGCTGAAGTCGCTGGAGATCGTGGACTCGCCCGAGGGTGTACGGCGCCTGGAGCGGCTGCGCGCGCTCACGAGTCGGTTCGAGACCGGCCTCGCGAGCGCGGGCATCGAGACGATCCCGGGCGAGCATCCGGTGGTGCCGCTCATGATCCGCGACACCCAGCGCACGCGCGACCTCGTGCGCTACCTTTTCGAGCACGGCGTCCTGGTGACCGGTCTCGCCTTCCCGGTGGTGCCGCGCGGGGACGAGGAGATCCGCACGCAGGTCAACGCGGACCACACGGAGGCGGACATCGACCACGTGCTCGACCTCTTGAGAGCCTACGCGGGCTAGCAGCCGGCCGACATGACACGATCTGCCCCGATCTCCCGCCGCGAGCTGCTCGGGAGCCTGGCGGGCGCCGCAGCGGCGTCCGCCCTCGCCCCCTTCGTGAACCTCGGGCGCTACCGCCTGTGGGCCGGCGGAGCACGCGACTACTCCGCCCGCTGCATCGAGCTGGTCGGGAGCTCGCTGGTGATCGACATGCTCTCCCCGCTCACGCTCAACGACGCGGTGGCGACGCGGTGGGGACCCGCGTTGGACGCCTTCGGCGACGCGGACCTCGAGGAGGTGCGCGCTTCGGGCATCGACGTGTTCCACGTCGCGGTCGGGGTGGGAGGACCGACCACGGAGCAGGCCTACCAGAATGTGCTCGCCTTCGTGGCGCACTACGACGGCATCGTCGCGAACCGTCCGGACCTTTTCGTGCGGATCGACTCGGCCGCGGACCTCGCCACGGTCCACGGGTCGGGGCGTAGGGGCATCCTCATCGGCCTGCAGAACTCGGAGCACTTCCGCGGTCCCGACGACGTGAACGCATTCCACGCCCTGGGCCAACGGGTGAGCCAGCTCACGTACAACGCCCGCAACATGATCGGTAACGGATCGACGGAGCGGGTCGACGGGGGCATCAGCGACTTCGGCGTCGCCATCGTCGAGCGGATGAACGACGTGGGGATGGCCGTGGATGTGTCCCACTCGGGCGACCGGACGACGCTGGACGCATGCGAGGTCTCCAGGAAGCCCGTCCTCTTCACGCATTCCAACGCGCGCGCGCTCAACCCGGGCCACCCGCGCTGCAAGACGGACGACGCGATCCGCAAGATGGCATCCACGGGCGGCGTCATGGGCATCACCGGGGTGCGCAACTTCGTGAAGGGCTCGGAGCCCACCACGATCGAGGACTACCTGGAGCATTTCGACCACGTCCGCGACCTCGTCGGCGTCGAGCATCTCGGCGTGGGCTCGGACATCGACCTGCACGGCTACGACGCGATGCCCCCCGACGACTACGCCCGGCTCAAGGCTGCGTACAAGGGGAGCTATGCCTTCCGCCAGAAGATCGACATCGAGGGCATCGACCATCCCAGGAGGATGTTCGACGTGACGGAGGGACTCCTTCGCCGCGGGTACGGCGACGACGCCATCCGCGGCATCCTCGGCGGCAACTTCCAACGTGTGCTCGGAGAGATCTGGAATGCCTAGCGTACCCCTCTTCGCCCTCGCGGCGCTCGCCCTCGCGGCGGCCCCCGTGCGCGCCCAGGACATCTCGGCGTGCTACCTGACGTCGGCCACGCCGGCGGAGGCGATGCAGCGGCCCAGCCCGCTCGGCGCGACGTCCATCATGCTAGGAGGCGAGGAGGCGACGCTCTGCTACGGGCGACCCTCGGCGAAGGACCGGAAGGTCATGGGCGGCCTCGTGCCCTGGGGCACCCCATGGCGGATGGGCGCGAACGAGGCCACGGCACTCCACCTCCCCTTCCCGGCTGACATCGGAGGCGTGCAGGTGAGTCCCGGCGACTACTCCCTCTACGCCGTGCCCGACGAGGGCACGTGGAAGATCGTGGTGAACCGGAGCGCCGAGCGCTGGGGCATCCCGATCAACGACGACGTGCGGCGCGCCGACGTCGGCAGCTTCGACCGGCCGGTGGAGAGGATCCCGGAGATGGTCGAGCAGCTCAGCTACGTGTGGACGCAGGATGGGCCCGACTCGGGGCGCATCGTCATGACGTGGGAGCACACCAGGCTCGAGATTCCGGTACGGCTCCGGGGATCCTGACGACCAACCTCACCCGACCGGTCGGAGGGGGTGCGCCTCCGTGTTGAACACCACCGCGTCGAAGTCCAGCGCGCCGGGGTTGGCCAGCAGCCAGGCGTACTTCAGCGTCTCGGCCAGGAAGAAGGACTCCATGGCGTCGTCGTGCTCGCCGGTGCGCACGTCCGTGAGGTGGGCGAATCCCCGGTCGACGCGGGCCGCGGCCGCGATCCGGTGGAAGAAGTCCCGCCCCATCGCGCGCCAGCGCTCGTCGCCCGTGAGCGCGTAGAGGTAGTACGCCGACTCGATCGCCTCCGGCCGGAGCGGATAGCCGGGGTAGCGCATCTCCATCGTCTCGTAGTCGAACGACTCCGGCTCGACCCCGAACGTCGTGAACATCAGCGCCACCGACTCCTCGAGCCGCGTCGCCCGGTCCAGGTCCCCGCCCAGGGCGAGCACGGCCGGAAGGAAGGCCTCGAGCGCGCCGAAGCGCCTGCCGGTACGCTCTCCGGTCGCCATGTCCACCCGCCCGTACCAGAGGTGTCCGTCCACCGTCTCGGCGAGGTGGGCGTTCATGGCGGCCCGGCTCACCTCCCACATGTGCCGGTAGTCCTCGTCCCCGAAGAGGAGCCACCCCTTGAGCAGGTACTCGTAGTATGAGTCGATGCGGCCGCCGATGTGGCTGTCCGTGCTCTTCCACTCGCCGCTCTCGACGTCGATCACCGTGCCCACCAGGTCGAGGGGCGAGCGTCGGTCGAAGACGGCCATGACGCCGCGCTTCACGGCGTCGTAGTAGCGCGCGTCGCCCGTGAGCCGGGACAACTGTCCGAACTCCAGCGTGAGCGTGCCGATCTCCGCCGGGTTGTTCTCCGGCTCGGCCACGGCGCCGGTCGCCAGGTTCACGCGCACGTAGGGCATGCCGGTGGGGGAGTCGAAGGCCGGCATCAGCCGATCCCCGAGGTCGCGGGCCAACTCCAGCCAGCGCACGTCACCGTCCATCTGATACGCCGACAGGAGGCCGCCCAGGAGCCGAATGGTGACCTCGAACACCTGTACGGTCATGTCCTGGTCGAAGCTCAGCTGCGCGAAGATCAGGTCGCGCGCGCTGTCCGCCTGCGCGTCGAGCCCCATGAGGTGCATGGTGTCCCACGCGTCGACGGGCGTCATGAGGAGCGATACGTCGTACCAGTCACGCCACCCGCCGCTCAGGGGGCGGAGGGCGTCGTGGCCCCACGCGTTCTCGACGTAGCCGTTCCAGGCGTGCAAGAACGCCTCGCGGACCTCGGCGGCGAAGGCCGTGTCGGCGGGGAGTCCCGGCACCGCGTGCACGGCCCTGCGCGACGCCTCCGCCGGCGGGGACGAGGCGGGCTCGCTCGTGGTGCAGGCAGCGAGGAGGAGGGCTGTGGCTGCGAGGACGGGACGAGCGATGGAAGCGCGCATGCCGCCGTTGTAACGCCGGGGCGGGCGCCGGGGCAAGGTCCGGGCCCTCCCCCGTGTCGGGCCCTCCCCCTCGGGCCCTCCCCCGGCTTGCCTCACGCGAGGGTGCACCGCATCCTCCCCCTCCGATTCCACTCCCGGCTGCCCCTCGTTCCATCCGGAGGCCGAAACATGCGCCGTTCGCTCGTGCGTGGCTTCGTTCCCACCCTGCTCGCCCTCGTCCTCGCCGCCCCCTCCCTCCAGGCCCAGAAGGCGGACCCCCGCCTCGCTCGCCTCAAGGAGGAGGCGCTGCAGAAGGTCCAGGACAACTCGAAGATGGTCCAGGAGATCGTCGACATGCTGTTCTCGTTCGGCGAGCTGGGCTTCCAGGAGTTCGAGACCCAGAAGTACCTGACCGGACTGCTGGCGGACCACGGGTTCGCGATCGAGAAGGGCGTCGCCGGCATCCCTTCGGCGTGGACCGCGCGCTGGTCGAACGGCACGGGCAAGCCCGTGATCGCCCTCGGCTCGGACGTCGACGACATCCCGCAGGCCAACCAGAAGCCGGGCGTGGGCTACCACGACCCGATCGTGGCCGGCGCTCCGGGCCACGGCGAGGGCCACAACTCGGGACAGGCGGTGAACATCGTGGCCGCGCTCGCCGTGAAGGAGATCATGGAGCGGGACAACATCTCCGGCACGCTCCTCATCTGGCCGGGGATCGCGGAGGAGCTGGTCGGGACGAAGGCGTTCTACGTGCGTGACGGCGTGTTCGACGGCGTGGACGTGAACCTCTTCACCCACGTGGGCGACAACTTCGGGATGTCGTGGGGCACGGGTGGGGGGAATGCGCTCTGGTCGGCGCAGTTCAAGTTCGTCGGCGAGTCCGCGCACGCGGCGGGGGCGCCGTGGCGCGGGCGCTCGGCGCTGGACGCGGCGATGCTCATGGCCACCGGCTGGGAGTACCACCGCGAGCACCTGCAGCCGGCCGCCCGCTCGCACTACGTGATCGTGGACGGCGGTGACCAGCCGAACGTGGTGCCGCAGACCTCCACGATCTGGTTCTACTTCCGCGAGCGCGACTACGAGAAGACGAAGGCGATGTACGACGCCGCCGTGAAGATGGCGCAGGGCGCCGCGCTCATGACCGGCACCGAGATCGACACCATCCAGACGGTGGGCACCGCGTGGGGCCGGCACTTCAGCAAACCGATCGCCGAGGCCGAGTACGCCAACATCCAGCGCGTCGGCCTGCCGAAGTGGAGCGACGCGGACCTCACGCTCGCGAAGGGCATCCAGCGGGAGCTCGGACAGGAGGAGGTCGGGCTGGCGACCGAGCTGGACTCGCTCTCAGGGCCCGGTCGATCTGTCGCGGTCGCTGGGTGGCGGTTCGGACGACATCGGCGACGTCTCCTGGAACATGCCGACCGTGACGCTCCGCTTCCCGTCGAACATGCCGGGTCTGCCCGGACACAACTGGGCGAACGGCATCGCCATGGCCACGCCCATCGCGCACAAGGGCGCGGTGGCGGGCGCGAAGGTGCAGGCGCTCACGCTCCTGGATCTTCTCCTGACGCCGAAGCTCGTCACGGACGCCTGGGACTACTTCAACAACGTCCAGACCAAGGAGCAGAAGTACATCCCCTTCATCACCGCGGCGGACAAGCCGGCGACGTTCCTGAACGCCGAGATCATGGAGAAGTACCGTCCGCTCATGCGGCCCTACTACTACGATCCGTCGAAGTACGACACCTACCTGCGAGCAGCTCGGCATCACGTATCCGACCGTGCATCCGAAGGCGATCAGCCAGGACGCCGAGGACGGGCAGGCGGGCGCTCCGGGCGGAGGGGGCGGCCTCTGATCGAGGCCTGCGTCACCACGCTCGACGAGGCGGTGGGCGCCGTGCAGGCGGGCGCCCACCGCCTCGAGCTTTGCCGGGATCTCGACACCGGCGGGCTGACCCCACCGCCCGCGCTCCTCGCGGCCGTGCGCGCCGCCGTCGACGTGCCGGTCTTCGCGATGGCGCGGACCCGCCCGGGGCCGTTCGTGCTCGAGGTCCACGAGGTGGCGCTGCTCCTCGCGGACGTCACCGCTCTGCGCGGCGCCGGCGCCGACGGGATCGTCATGGGCGCGCTCCACCACGACGGCACGGTGGACGGGGGCACGACGCGCCTGTGCGTCGAGGCCGCCGCCGACCTCCCGGTGACCTTCCACCGCGCCTTCGACGAGGTGGCCGACCCGCTCGCCGCCCTCGACGTCCTGATCGACCTGGGCGTGCGGCGCGTCCTCACGGCGGGCGGGCCGGGCCGGGCGCGCGACCACGCCGACCGGATCGCGGCGCTGGTGCGGCACGCGTCGGACCGCATCGCGATCCTCGCGGGCGGAGGGGTGCGTGGCGACCACGTGCGCCATCTCGTCGCCTTCACGGGCGTGCGCGAGGTGCACGCGCGTGCCTCCGCGATCCCGGGCCTTTCCCGGGCCCTCGCGGCCGGCTGAGCGGGAGGCGCGGGCGCCTTGCGGGTAGCCACGGGCGGGGCCATCCTCTCCCCCCACGAAATCCGGCCGCCTCCCCGGCCCCCCGGCCTCATCCCCTCGGAGGATCCCCATGCGCTCGACCGCGCGCCGAGTCGTCCCCATCGCCCTGGCGGCCGCCATGGCACTGCCGTCCGTGCTGACGGCGCAGAACGCGGACCCCCGGCTGGAGCGCCTCAAGGAGCAGGCGCTCGAGAAGGTCCAGGACAACGCGAAGATGGTCCAGGAGATCATCGACATGCTGTTCTCCTTCGGGGAGCTCGGCATGCAGGAGTTCGAGACGCAGCGGTACCTGACGGGGCTGCTGGCGGACCACGGATTCCAGGTGGAGAAGGGCGTGGCGGGGATGCCCTCGGCGTGGACGGCGCGGTGGACGAACGGCACCGGCAAGCCCGTGATCGCGCTCGGCTCGGACGTCGACGACATCCCGCAGGCCAACCAGAAGCCCGGGGTGGGCTACCACGACCCGATCGTCGCGGGCGCGCCGGGGCACGGCGAGGGGCACAACTCCGGGCAGGCCGTGAACATCGTGGCCGCGTTGGCCGTGAAGGAGATCATGGAGCGCGAGAACATCTCGGGCACGCTCCTGATCTGGCCGGGCATCGCCGAGGAGCAGGTGGCCTCCAAGGCCTTCTACGTCCGGGACCACGTGTTCGACGGCGTGGACGTGAACCTCTTCACGCACGTGGGCTCGAATTTCGGCGTGTCGTGGGGGCAATCCGGCTCGAACGCCCTCTGGTCGGTGCAGTTCAGGTTCAAGGGCGAGTCGGCGCACGCCGCCGGCGCGCCGTGGCGGGGCCGCTCCGCGCTGGACGCCGCGATGCTCATGGCCACGGCGTGGGAATACCACCGCGAGCACCTGGAGCCGGCGTCCCGATCGCACTACGTGATCATCGACGGTGGGGACCAGCCCAACGTGGTGCCGCAGTCGGCCGGCATCTGGTTCTACTTCCGCGAGCGTGACTACCCGCGCACGAAGGCGATGTACGAGGCCGCCGTGAAGATGGCTCAGGGGGCCGCGCTCATGACCGGCGCGGAGATCGACACGATCCAGACGGTCGGCTCCGCCTGGTCCGGACACTTCAACAAGACGATCGCGGAGGTGACGTACGCCAACATCGAGCGCGTGGGTCTGCCGAAGTGGGACGAGAAGGACGTTCAGCTCGCCAACGCGCTGCAGCGCGAGCTCGGCCAGGAGGAGCGCGGGCTCGCCGACTCGATCCGACCCATGCGCGGTCCCGTCGACCTGGAGCGCTCGCTCGGCGGCGGCTCGGACGACATCGGCGACATCTCCTGGAACATGCCGACCGTGGTGCTGAGCTATCCGTCGAACATGCCCGGCGGTCCGGGGCACAACTGGGCGAACGGCATCGCCATGGCCACGCCCATCGCGCACAAGGGCGGCGTGGCCGGCGCGAAGGTGCAGGCGCTCACGCTGCTCGACATCCTCCTCACGCCCCAGGTGGTCACGGACGCGTGGGCCTACTTCAACGACGTGCAGACGAAGGAGCAGAAGTACACGGCCTTCATCAGCGCGTCGGACAAGCCCGCGACGTTCCTGAACGCCGACATCATGGAGCGGTATCGCCCGCTCATGCGGCCGTACTACTACGATCCCTCGAAGTTCGGCACGTATCTCGAGCAGCTCGGCATCACGTATCCGACCGTCCATCCGAAGGCCATCAGTCAGGAGGAGGACGGCCCCTGAGGCGGTGAGCGTGGCCCTGGAGAGCGTTCGCCTCGGCGGGCTCCTGGCCGTGCTCCTGGTGGCGGCTCCGGGGCCCGCCGTTGCGCGTGCGTTGCCGGCGCATGCGGCGGCGGCCGACTCCAGTCGGCTCGGGCTCAGGGTGGGGCCGACCTTCGACGCGCACACGGACCTGCTCGCGTCCCCCTTCCGCCAATCCGGAACGGGCCCCGCGCTGGGGGTCGGATTCGCGCACGGCGCCTTCTCGGTCGATCTCCTGGTCACCTCCGTGGGCACCTCCTCGAGCCTGGACGGACCCGACGCGGGCGTCGAGGACGGGTGGATGGCTGGCCTCGACGTCGCCTATCTCCGGCCGGTCGGCGGAGGTGCGCGCACGACGGTGCGGGCCGGTGTCGGCCTGTCGGGCCTGGCCTTCGTGCGCCGGCACCACTACGGGAGGAGCGCGCCGCGCGAGTACTTCGCGGACCTCGTCTTCCCCGTCTCGGCGGTCGGGGAGGTGAGCCGGGTTCTCGGGACCACGGTCGTCGACGAGCGTGTGGGCGTGGGCCTCGTCGCCGTCCTCTTCCGGAGCCCATGGGCCGCGACGAAGACCTTCCCGGACGCATCCCTCGCGGGTCCGGCCTCGCTCCGCGTCTTCCATCACCGGATGTCCGTCACGTGGGCGATGTCGCCGCGCATCCGGCTCCAGCTCACCCACGAGCTGCGCTACTACGACACCGACAGGAACCGACTCGTGCGGGTGGTGCAGCAGCAGCTCGGCGCCGGCCTCGGGATCGTGCTGGGGGGCTCGCGGTGAGCCTCGCACGCGCCGCCGGGTCGGCTGCCGTCGTCCTCTTCTCGAGCGCGTGCGCCGACGCGTTGCTTCCGCCGGACCCCGGGAACGGGCCCGAGGAGGTGGCAAGCGCCGCCTGGGAGGAGGTGGACGCCTACTATCCCTGGTTCGCCCTCAAGGGGGTCGACTGGGACGCCGTCGGCGGGGAGTACCTCGCGCGGGTCGGCCCCGACACCGGGCCGGACGAGCTGTTCGGCATCCTCTCCGGGATGCTGGACCGGCTCCGTGACGGTCACCTGGCGCTGGAGGGTGTCGGTAGCCGGCACGCGTGGCGTGGGTGGGTCGAGGACCACCCCACCAACTACGCGGCGGCGGCCACCGCCCGCTACCTCCGGCGGCCGATGGGGGTCGAGGCCGGCGGCGTGGCGAGCTGGGCGATGCTCCGCGACGGCATGGGGTACCTCCGTATCCCGTCGTTCGGCCGCGAGGGTGTCGGCGAGGCCGTGGATGCGGCCCTGGCGGCGATGGGCCCGCTGAACGCGCTCGTCATCGACGTACGCAGCAACGGGGGCGGCTCGGACTCCGAGGCCGAGGCGGCGGCGGGGCGCTTCCTCGAAGAGGAGGCGGTGTACCGCATGGTCCGGTACAAGAACGGGCCCGGACACGAGGACTTCGGACCCGAGGTGGCGACGACAGTCGGGCCGCAAGGCGCCCAGCGTTTCGACGGGCCCGTCGCGGTCCTCCAGAACCGCGGGGTCTTCTCGGCCGCGGAGGACTTCGTCCTGGCCATGCGCACACGGGCGAACACGACGTTCATCGGCGACACGACGGGGGGCGGATCCGGCAACCCGATCGCCCGCGAGCTGCCCAACGGGTGGCTCCTGCACGTTCCCCGCTGGAGGCAGGTCACGGCGGATGGCGATATCTACGAGGGCATCGGGCTGGCGCCCGATCTCCTCTCCAGCTCACCCCACCCCGAGACCGGCGAGGACCTCATCCTGGAGCGCGCGATCACCTTCCTGATCCAGACTGCCGTGCCCTCACCCCCCGCGCGGGTCGGACACCCCGGATCCGCGCCCTAGAAGGCGATCGCCTTCGTGACCTTGAAGGAGAGGAGCCGGTCGGCGGGGACGGAACCCGTGCGGTCCCGACGCTCCGTGTAGACGAGGAAGAGGTCCGACAGCGGCGCGTGGATGTAGTCCACCCGCACGTTCGTCACCACCTCCTCGGTGAGCGCGTTGTACTGTACGAACGCGCTCGTGAAGAAGCGCGTGGACGCCGCGAAGATCGCGCGCAGGCCGTAGACGTTGGCGGCGAAGTCCTCGGCCCCCGGGAGCGATACCTCGTTGCGCTCGGCCGAGTAGTCGAACGCGAGGTGGTAGTCCACGCGCCACTGCCCCGAGAGCGACAGCGTCGTGCGCCGCCCGTCGTAGAAGCCGCCGTTGGCCAGGCTGACGCGTGCCCACAGCGGTCGTCCGGCAGACGTCCCGGCGCTGACGCGCGCCGTGCGGAAGTCGTAGTCGCCCACCGGTACGACCGCGCCGGGACGCACCGTGAATGGCTCGTCGAGCCGCTCGAAGTCGTCGACGAGGTCGAAGCCGAGGCTCCCCCCGTCGCGGTAGCTCACGTCGAAGGAGGCGGCCCAGCTGCGCGACAACAGGCGGCCGTCCAGGTCGGTGGTGTAGTCGACCTCCACGAAGGGGTTCACCTCGTTGAGCCATCCGATCGAGACGGGCCTGACGTGCACGCCCACGGTGCCGTACTCCTGGCGCACCCCGCGGCGGCGCACGAAGCCTACGCGCGGCACGAAGCCGTCCCCTACCTGCTTCACGGAGCCTGCGACGTTCCAGAAGGGGTCCCGCCACCCGACCCAGACGCGCCCGGCCCAGTCCGATCCGGTGGCCGTCGCGTCGTCCACCTTGGCGAGGTAGGAGTCGATGCGCAGGTAGCGGTGCGGCGCGAGGTTGGCCTCCACCCCGTACGTCCGGTTGAAGGAGCCCGAGCCGTCGGTCGCCTGCCGGTTCACGAAGATCCCGCCGAAGTCCCCGACGCCCTCCACCGTCCGCTTGGCGCGCAGCACGGCGAAGTTCTCCTCGGGTAGCCCGCTCGCCGCCCGCGTCTGCATGTCGAGCGCGCCGATCTCCAATCCCGCCGCCCTTCCGGTGAGCCGCCCGCCGCCCACGATCGGCACCTCCTGGCCGTTCGCGTCCAGTCCGATGCGCCGGGAATGAAAGAGCGTGAAGTTCGACAGCGACGAGCCGGACCGGTAGTTGCGCTCGGTGATGTCCCCGAACGAGAAGACCCCGGAGTTCTCGGTGAAGAAGTCGCGCCGCTCGGGGAAGAAGAGGCTGAAGCGGGTGAGGTTCACGCGCTCCTGGTCCACCTCCACCTGGCTGAAGTCCGTCCGCCAGGTCAGGTCCAGCGTGAGGCGGGGGGTGACGCCGTACTTGAGGTCGATCCCCGCGTCCGAGGAGCCGCCTTCGGCCCCGCCGTCCGCGCCGCCCTCGGCGCGCGCGGCCACCACGTACGGCTTCACCACCAGGTTCCGCCCGGAGCGCAGTCCCCGCAGCCCGGTGAGCGTTCCGGCCTTGGACATCTTGTGGATGCGGTCGCGCTGGTCGATCGGCGCCCAGTACGACTCCTCGTTCTTGCGCCGGATGCGCCGCATCATGTTCATCCCCCACGTCTGCGGGTCCTTGCGGGGGTCGAAGCGCAGCGTCGTGAAGGGGATGGCCCACTCCACCGTCCAGCCGCGTTCGTGCACGGTGGTGCGGACCTCGAAGATGCCCTCCCACGCCGCGTTCTCCTGGCGCGAGTCGTCGAAGTCCTGCGCCTCCTTCACGGCGCCCTTCGGGTTCACGAGGAACATGAAGGCGTTCCGCCGGTCGAGGAACGTGTCCAGGGTGATCCCGAAGATGTCCGAGTTCCCGCTCTCGAAGTCCTGTTCCAGGCTCGGGATCGTCAGCTTGTCCGGCTCGCGGTCGAGCAGCTCCACCCCGATGTACAGGTTGGCGTCGTCGTAGAGGATGCGGACCTCGGTCTCCTCCGTGGCCGGCATCCCCCTGTCCGGGCGGGACTGCACGAAGCCGCCCAGCACGGGCGCCCCGGCCCAGGCGGCCTCGTCCAGGACGCCGTCCAGCACGATGGGCGTCGTCACCCGGGTGGCGACCGCCTGGGGTCGGGGCGCCGTTTCCACGTCGATCGGGGCCGGGGCCTGGGCGCGGGCCCGGGCGGGCGCCAGCCCCGCGAGGAGGCCGAGCGCGAGCAGGGGGAAGCGGAGGGGCAGGGGCACGGAAAGCCGGCGGTCGGTGGTGGGCTCGAGCGGGACAATCTAACCCGCGGGCGGTCCTGTCGGGCAACTCCCCACGTAGGCTAAGGCTTTTTCCCGCAAAATCCTCCGGTTTCCGCCCTCTATCTCGGGGATCGTCCGAGCGGGATCGTACACGGTGCCGGGACGGGTGCGTCCGTGTCCCGGCGCCAACGTCCCTCGTTCCGGCCGGAAAAGCCCATGAGCACTGCCGTCCAGGGCCTTGCGGGTCTCGATGCGGAGACCCTCGGCATGATCCTCGACTCCATCCGCGAGTTCTCGGAGCACCATCTCCCGGAGCAGCGGCTGCTCGACCTGGACCGCTCCCACGAGTTTCCCGAGGAAACCGTGCGCGCCATGTGCTCGGACCTGGGCGTGCAACTCCTCTTCATCCCCGAAGCGTACGGCGGGATGGGCGGGGGCGCGTTCGACGTCTACCGGGTGTGCGCGCTGATGGCCGCCATCGACCTGGCCGTCGCGACCGGGGTGCTGGCGACGTTCCTGGGCAGCGACCCGATCCTCTTCGGCGGCACGGAGGAGCAGAAGGCACTCTGGCTGGGGCGCATCGCCGAGGAGGGGCTGCTGATGGCGTACGGCGCCACGGAGCCCGAGGCGGGGAGCGACCTGGGTGCGCTCCGCACCACGGCCACCCCCGTCGTCGAGGACGGCGTGGTGACGGGATATCGCCTGAACGGCGCCAAGATGTGGATCAGCAACGGCGGCTACGCCGACCTCTACAGCGTGCTCGCGCTCGCGCCCGGCGGACCCGACCTGGTTCGTCCTGGAGAAGGGCCTCGAGGGGTTCAGTCACGGCATTCCCGAGGACAAGCACGGCATCCGCGCCAGCAACACCGCCGCGCTCTCGCTGGAGGACGTCTTCGTTCCCGCGTCGAGCGTGGTCGGCCTGGTCGAGGGCCAGGGGCTGGTGCAGGCCCAGCTCGTCTTCGGCTACACGCGCCTGATGGTCGCGGCCTTCGGGCTCGGGGCCGGGTGGGAGGCCCTCGACCGGGCGATCCGCTACTCGACCACGCGCATCCAGGGCGGCACGCCCCTCTCGCAGAAGCAGGGCTACACGCACAAGCTCATCGTCCCGCACGCCTGCAGGCTGGAGGCGGGACGCGCCTACATCGAGGAGACGGCCACCCGCATCGACGCGGGAGAGGGGACGCTCAACACCGAGGGCGCGATCGCGAAGTACCTGGCCACGGAGGCGGGCAACGGCGCGGCCGACGCCGCGATCCAGGCGCACGGCGGCTACGGGTACGTGCGCGAGTACATGGTCGAGAAGATCCGGCGGGACGTGCGCATCACCACGATCTACGAGGGCACCTCGGAGATCATGGAGATGACGATCGCGCGTGACCGCTGGCAGGCCCACCTGAAGACGCGCGGGCGGCACTACCACGACGAGGCCGCCGCACTCGACGCGCTGCACGCGACGAGTCCGGGCGTCGGCGCGAACATCGCGGCGATGGCGACCCGGGCGCTCGCCGAGCTCCTGGAGCGGGCGCGCGTCCAGCGGCTCACGCGCCATCAGCACGTTCTCTTCCGCCTGGGCGAATTGGTGGCCTGGGTGGAGGGTGCGGGCGCCCTGGCGCGCCGCGCGGCGGCGGCGGTGGCGGGGACGCTTCCCGACAAGGCCGACGCCCGTCTGAAGCCGGATGGGCTCGCGGCCGTGAGCCGCGTCTTCGCGAGGGAGGCGGCCGCCAAGCTGGCCGCCGAAGGGATGCGCTGGGCCGTGGGCGCCGACGGGGTGAGCGCCGCCGACCGCCCGGCCTTCGAGGTCGCCCTGGGGCTGGCGGCGCTGCACGACGCCCAGGCGGGCCTCATCGACGACATGGACCACGTGGCCCACGCGCTGTACGAAACCGTGGAGGTTTGAGCATGGAAGCCGAGCGTGCCGTCGCGATCGTGGGTCTGGGTGCCATCCTTCCCGACGCACCCGACGTCCCTTCCTTCTGGGCCAACCTGAGCCAGGGCCGCTACAGCATCGGCGAAGTCACGGATCGCTGGAGCGAGGCGCTCTACTACGACCCGGATCCGAAGGCGCCCGACAAGACCTATTCCAGGATCGGCGCCTGGGTACGCGCGTACGACTGGGACCCGATGGCGTGGCGCATGCCGATCCCGCCGCGCGTCGGCGACGTGATGGACCCCGCGCAGAAGTGGGCCGTGGCGGCCAGCCGGCAGGCGCTGCTCGACTACGGCTACCCGGAGCGCCCGCTCAACCCCGAGCGGGTGGCGGTCATCCTCGGCAACGCGCTCGGCGGCGACTTCCACCTGCTGTCGGCCGCGCGCATCCTCTTCCCGGAGGTCGGGGAGGAACTGACGCGGGCCCCGAGCTTCCAGGCGCTCGATCCCTCGGTGCGGAAGGCCGTGATGGAGGAGCTGGTTGCCGGCGTGCGCGGGCGCCTCCCGGACATCACCGAGGACACGATGCCCGGCGAGCTGGGCAACATCGTCGCGGGCCGCGTGGCCGCGCTCTTCGACTTCAAGGGCCCCAACTTCATCGCGGACGCGGCCTGCGCCTCCGCGATGGCGGCCATGACCGCCGCGGTCGACGGGCTGGTCGCGCGCGACTACGACGCCGTGCTCACCGGGGGCGTCGACGCGAACATGAGCGCCTCCACGTTCGTGAAGTTCTGCAAGATCGGCGCGCTGTCCGCCACGGGATCTCGTCCCTACGCCGAGGGCGCCGACGGGTTCGTGATGGGCGAGGGCGCGGGGATCTTCCTCCTCAAGCGCCTGGCGGACGCCGAGCGCGACGGGGACGCCGTCTACGCGGTCATCCTGGGGATGGGCGGCTCGAGCGACGGGAAGGGCAAGGGCATCACCGCGCCCAACCCCGCCGGGCAGAAGTTCGCGATCACGCGCGCCTGGGAGCGCGCCGGCGTGGCGCCGGCAGCGGGCGACCTCGTCGAGGGGCACGGCACGTCCACGAAGGTCGGCGACGTCGTCGAGGTCGAGACGATGCACGAGGCGTTCGGCAGGGCCGGGCTTCCGATCGGGTCGGTGGCGCTCGGCTCCGTGAAGTCCAACATCGGGCACCTGAAGGGCGCCGCGGGCGCCGCGGGCGTGCTCAAGGCGACGCTGGCGCTCCACCACGGCATGGTGCCGCCGAGCGTGAACTTCCACGCGCCCAATCCAGCCATCGACTTCTCCCGCTCGCCCTTCCGCGTGAACGAGGAGCTGCGCGCGTGGGAGAAGTCGGGCGCGGACGGCGCCGCGATCCGCCGCGCCGGCGTGAGCGCGTTCGGCTTCGGCGGCACGAACTTCCACATCGTGCTCGAGGAGCACGTGCCCGGGAGGCACCGTCCGCAAAGGGCGTGGGCTCCGGGTGCGGCGATGGGTGAGGCCGCCGCGTCGTCGGCTCCCCGCGCGAAGGCCCCGCTCCGCGGCGCGCTCGTCGTGGGGGATGCGGGGGACGCGGAAGTCGCGGCGCGCCTTCGCGAGATCGCGAATCGGGCCCGGGCCGGCGAGGCCCCGGCTCCCGCCGCTCCCCGCGCGGAGGATCTGCGCGCCGAGGTACGGGTGGCGATCGACTACGCCGACGCCGCCGAGCTGGCCGACCTCGCGGAGCGTGCGCTCACCGCGCTGGAGGCCGGTGACGACGGGCGCTGGCGCGCGCTGCGCAACAAGGGCGTGTACCTGGGGCGGGGTGCGCCCGGGAAGGTCGCCTTCCTCTTCACCGGACAGGGCTCGCAGTACGTCGGCATGCTCGAGGAGCTGCGGGCGGCGGAGCCGATCGTGGCCGAGACGTTCGCCGAGGCGGACCGGGTGATGACGCCGGTCCTCGGCGGCCCGCTCACCGCGAAGATCTTCGTGGACAAGGCGGACGCGGAGGCCGTGGCGCTCGCGGACGAGGCGATGCGCCAGACCGCCGTCACACAGCCGGCCGTGCTCACCGTGGACACCGCTCTGGCGCGCGTGCTCGAGGCGTACGGCGTGGCGCCGGACCTGGTGATGGGACACAGCCTCGGCGAGTACGGTGCGCTCGTGGCGGCCGGCGCCATGGCGTTCGGCGACGCGCTCACCGCCGTGGCCGCGCGCGGCAACGCGATGACGCGACTCGAGATCGAGGACCAGGGCCGCATGGCGGCGGTCTTCGGGCCGCTGGAGGAGGTCTCCGCGATCGTCGAAGCGGTGGAGGGCTACGTGGTCGTCGCCAACGTCAACAGCACCAAGGAGTGCGTGATCGGGGGCGCCACGGACGCGATGGAGCGCGCCACCGAGCGCCTCAAGGAAGCGGGATACCGTGTGGCCCCGGTGCCGGTGAGCCACGCCTTCCACACGAGCATCGTGGCCCCGGCGGCGGAGCCGTTGCGCAGGGTGCTCCAGGGACTTCCACTGCGGGCGCCGCGCATCCCGGTGGTGGCCAACGTGGACGCGTCGTTCTACCCGACCGGGCCGGACGCGGCCGAGCGCATGGTCGACCTCCTCGGCCGGCAGATCGGCTCGCCCGTGCAGTTCGTGAAGGGCTTGAACGCGCTGTACGACGCGGGTGTGCGTGTGTTCGTCGAGGTGGGGCCGAAGCGGGCGCTCTACGGGATGGCCGACGACGTGGTCGGCGGCCGGGACGGCGTCACCGTTCTGTTCACCAACCACCAGCGCACGCCGGACCTCCTCAACCTGAACCGTGCGCTGTGCGGGCTCTACGCGCTGGGGTTGGGGCGGGGGGTGGAGGACGTGGCCGCCGCGCCCGCCGTCACCGTTCGGCCGTCGGATCCGGTGGTCGCTTCGGCGCGTGAGGTCCTCGCGGCGCCGGTCGTGGCCTCACCGATTCCCTCGGCGTCCGTGGAGCCTGCCGCTTCGGTCGGTGGGGATCGCTATTCGGTCCTCGGGCACCTGGTGACGGACTTCCTCGACCGGGCGCTCGAGATGTACGGGGGAACGAAGCAGACCGCACCGGCGCCCAAGCGCGTCGGTATCACGGGGGCGTCGCTCGGCCTCCCCGGAACGGCGCGCGTCTTCGACGACGAAAACGTCGTGCGTATCCTGCGCGGCGACGGCTTCATCACCTCCGTTCCGACGGATCTGCGCGAGAAGATCCTGGATCGCGGCATCACGCGCCTGGTCAAAGGAAGCAACGGCGAGGCGCATTTCGAGACGATCCGGGACCCGGAAGAGGTCATCAAGCTCTGGGGCCGCGCCGGCGCGTTCGACCTCGTCGACGAGTTCGGCTTCCCGGAGGATCGCCTCGCCGCCCTCGACCGGGTCACGCGCCTGGCCGTGGCGGCCGGGATCGACGCCCTGCGGGACGCGGGCATCCCGCTGGTGCGCAGGTACAAGGTCACGAGCACCGGTTCGCGGCTACCCGTGGGCTGGAGCCTGCCCGAGAGCCTGCGCGACGATACCGCAGTGGTGTTCGGCTCGGCCTTCCCGGGCCTCGACCAGTTCGCGCACACGATGCAGGGCTACTACGAGGACCGGATCCGACGCGAGCGCCTCGAGGAGCTGCGCGCCGTGGCGAGCCGCGTGTCGGACGCATCGGCGCGTGCCGAGCTCGACGGTCGCATCGCGGCGCTGGAGGCCGAGATCGAGGCCGCGCCCTTCCGGTTCGACCGCCGCTTCCTCTTCCAGGTGCTGACGATGGGCCATTCGCAGTTCGCCGAGTACATCGGCGCGCGCGGCCCCAATCTCGCGCTCAACGGTGCGTGCGCGACCGGCACGCAGGCGATGGCGGTGGCCGGCGACCTGATCCGCGAGGGCCGTTGCCGCCGCGCGATCGTCGTGACGGCCGACGACATCACGACGGACACGCTCTTCCCCTGGTTCGCGTCGGGCTTCCTCGCGTCCGGCGCGGCGGCCACCGACGCGCGCGTCGAGGATGCCGCCCTCCCGTTCGACCGGCGGCGCCACGGACTCCTGATCGGGATGGGCGGAGCGGCCCTGGTGGTCGAGGAGCTGACCGCAGCCCAGGAGCGCGGCGTCCAGCCGATCTGCGAGGTGCTGGGCACCGTGGTGGCCAACAGCGCCTTCCACGGATCGCGCCTCGACGTGGAGCACATCGCGGGCGTCATGGAGCGATTGGTGTCCGAAGCGGAGGCTACGTGGGGCCTCGACCGACACGCATTGGCGCGCGAGACCGTCTTCGTCTCGCACGAGACGTACACGCCGGCCAGGGGCGGCAGCGCGAGCGCCGAGGTGCGCGCGCTGCGCGAGGTCTTCGGCGCCGACGCCGACGCCATCGTGGTCGCCAACACGAAGGGACACACGGGGCACCCGATGGGCGTGGCCATCGAAGACGCGCTCGCCGTGAAGATGCTCGAGACCGGCCTGGTGCCGCCGGTGGCGAACTTCCGCGAGGTCGACCCCGACCTCGGTCTCCTGAACCTGTCGCACGGTGGCAGCTACCCGATCCGGTACGCGCTGCGGCTCGCGGCGGGCTTCGGTTCGCAGATCAGCATGAGCCTGCTGCGCTGGACGCCTCCGCCCGACGGGGCGCGCCGGCGTCCCGACGACCTCGGCTTCCGCCACCGCGTGGCGAACCCGGAGGCGTGGGAGGCGTGGCTCCGGCAGGTGGCCGGAGTGGACGCCCCGGAGCTGGAAATCGTGCAGCGGACGCTGCGCGTCCGGGAGAACGGCGTGGGCCATCGATCGGTGGCGGTTGCCCAAGCCCGCGACCGCCGCGGTCCCGTCGCCGCACGTCGCGCCGACCGTGGCCGCGGCCGTGCCCGCCGTCCCGCGGATCGAGCCGGTCGCGCCGGTCGCGCTGCCCGCCGCCGGGACCGAGCCGACCTTCGAGCCGGCCACCCCCGCACGGGACGCCGTTGCCGCACGCGTCCTGGAGATCGTCGCGGAGCAGACCGGCTACCCGCCCGACATGCTCGCCCTCGACCTCGACCTGGAGGCCGACCTCGGCATCGACACGGTGAAGCAGGCGGAGATGTTCGCGGCCATTCGGGCCGCGTACGGGATCGAGCGGGACGAGAACATGGCGCTGCGCGACTATCCGACGCTCGGACGCGCGATCGAGTTCGTCTACGAGAAGCGTCCGGACCTGCGCGCGGCCGCCACGGCGGCGGTTGCGGCGGCGGCGGCGACCGCGGCGTCGGTCCCGGTGACCCCACCTGCCGCGGCGCCTGCGGCCCCGCGGCCCCGCCGTCCGCCCTCGACCCGGTCGCGGTGCGGGTGCTGGAGATCGTCGCGGAGCAGACCGGCTATCCGCCCGACATGCTCGAGCTGGACCTCGATCTCGAGGCCGACCTCGGCATCGACACGGTGAAGCAGGCGGAGATGTTCGCGGCCATCCGCGCCGCGTACGGGATCGAGCGGGACGAGAACATCGCGCTGCGCGACTATCCGACGCTCGGACGCGCGATCGAGTTCGTCTACGAGAAGCGTCCGGAGTTGCGCGCGGCCGCCGCGACGGCGGCGGCGACCGCGGCGTCGGTCCCGATGACCCCACCTGCCGTGGCGCCCGCGGCGCCCGCGGCGCCCGCAGCCCCGCCGTCCGCCCTCGACCCGGTCGCGGTGCGGGTGCTGGAGATCGTGGCGGAGCAGACCGGTTATCCGCCCGACATGCTCGAGCTGGACCTCGATCTCGAGGCCGACCTCGGCATCGACACGGTGAAGCAGGCGGAGATGTTCGCGGCCATCCGCGCCGCGTACGGGATCGAGCGGGACGAGAACATCGCGCTGCGCGACTATCCGACGCTCGGACGCGCGATCGAGTTCGTCTACGAGAAGAAGCCGGAGTTGCGGCGCGGCGCGGAAGGGGGGGCGACCCCTGAGGTGACCGATGCCCGCACGGACGGAGCGGAGCGGGCCGGGGAGCCGGCGCTCGAGCGTCCGGCCGCGTCGGAGATCACGGCGGAGACCTCCCCGGCGGTTGCGGGCCGTGCCCCGGTCGCCTCGATGGAGGCTGCGCAGCGCGTGCCACGCAGGGTGCCGGTGGCGCAGGTGCGACCGGCGGCGGAGCGCTTCCCGGCGACCGGTGTGGAGATGGAGGAAGGCGCGCTCGTGCTGGTGGTCCCGGACGAGACGGGCGTCGGCGTGGCCCTCGCCGAGCGCTTGCGCCGGGCGGGCCTGGACGCGCTCATCGCCGATCCGTCCGCGCCGACCGACGTGATGCTCGCCGAGGTCGCCGAGTGGCGGGGAGAGCGCAAGGTCACCGGCCTCTACTGGCTGCCCGCGATGGACCCGGTGCTCACGGCCGAGCTGCAGGATCACGACGACCGTCGCGAGGCGCTGCGCAGGCGGGTGAAGGCGCTGCACGCCGTCGCGCGCCTGCTCTATGACGACCTCGGCGCCCCCGGGAGCTTCCTCGTCTCGGGGACGCGCCTGGGCGGACGCCACGGATACGACGCGGAGGGCGCGCTCGACGTGGTGGGGGGTGCGGTGACGGGCTTCACGAAGGCGTTCGCGCGGGAGCGCCCGCAGGCGATGGTGAAGGCCGTCGACTTCGAGCCGTCCCGCAAGACCGCGGCGCTGGCCGGGATCCTCATCACGGAGACGCAGCGCGATCGCGGCGTGGTGGAGGTCGGCTACGGCCAAGGGCATCGCTGGGCCGTGGGGCTGGAAGAGCGGCCGATCGACGCGGTCGGCCTATCCAGGCCGAAGGACGCCGTGCATCTGGTCACGGGGGCCGCGGGGAGCATCGTGTCCGCGATCCTCGCGGACCTGGCCTCCGACGGGGGTACGTACTGGCTCCTCGATCTCGCGCCCGAGCCGGACCGCGACGATCCGGACGTGGCCCGCGTGGTCTCCGACCGGGACGGGCTGAAGCGTGACCTCTTCGCCCGCCTCCAGGCCGAGGGCGGGCGGGTCACCCCGGTGCAGGTGGAGCGCGAGCTCGGGCGCCTCGAGCGCTCGGCTTCGGCGCTGGAGGCCATCCGGGCCATCGAAGCGGCCGGTGGCCAGGTCCACTACCGCAGCATGGACCTGCGCGACGCCGCCGCGGTCACCGAGGTGGTGCGGGAGGTCGTCGACGCGCACGGTCGTGTGGACGTGCTCCTGCACGCCGCGGGCCTGGAGATCAGCCGCGCGCTCCCGGACAAGTCGGCGGAGGAGTTCGCGCTCGTCTTCGACGTGAAGGTCGAGGGGTGGTTCAACCTCGCGGATGCGCTGGCATCGACGCCGCTGGGCTCGATCGTGGCCTTCAGCTCGATCGCGGGCCGCTTCGGCAACGCCGGGCAGACCGACTACGCGGCCGCCAACGATCTCCTGTGCAAGGCGGTCTCGGCGCTCGGCCGCAGCCGCCCGGACAGCCGCGCGATCGCGCTGGACTGGACGGCATGGCGGGACATCGGCATGGCCGCGCGCGGCTCCATTCCGGCCATCATGCGGGCAGCGGGCATCGACATGCTCGCCCCCGAGGCCGGGATCGCCGTCGTGCGCCGCGAGCTGTGTGCGGGCAGTCGCGGAGAGGCCGTGATCGCGGAAGCCCTCGGAGCGATGCTCGCGGAGGACGCCGACGCGACCCGCCTGGATCCGGACTTCTCGAGCGCGGCGGTGGCTGGCGCCGGGCCGATGGTCGGGCGGGTGTCGAGCCTGAGTCTCTCCGGAGGCATGGTGGTGGAGACGGAGCTCGATCCGTGCGCGCAGCCCTTCCTCGACCATCACCGCATCGACGGCACCGCGGTGCTTCCGGGCGTGATGGGTCTGGAGGCCATGGCGGAGGCCGCGCGCCTTCCCTTCCCGGGGCTGAGCGTGGCCGCGCTGGAGGACGTGGACTTCCACGCCCCCTTCAAGTTCTACCGGGACGAGCCACGCACGGTCACCGTGCGGGTGACGTGGGAGGCGGACGGAGAGGACGTCCTCGCGCGCTGCGCCGTCCTGGGGACGCGCGTCCTGGTGGGCCGCGAAGAGCCGGAGGACACCACGCACTTCACGGGCACGGTCAGGCTGGTGGCGACCGTCGGCGAGAGCGATCGCACGAGGTCGGTACCGCTCGGGGAGGCGGACGTGGTGGAAGCGGCGACGATCTACGAGACGTACTTCCATGGGCCGGCCTACCAGGTGCTCAAGGATGCGTGGCGGGCGGACGGCGCGGTCGCGGGCCGCTTCGCCGCGGACCTCCCGCCCAACCACGAGCCCTCGGAGCGCCCGACGCTGGTGTCGCCCAGGCTGATCGAGCTGGCTTTCCAGACCGCCGGCCTCGCGGAGATCGCGGCGGCGGAGCGGATGGGGCTGCCGTACGGGTTCGAGCGGCTCCTGCTCCTGCACCCCGCCGACGGCGAGGTGGAGAGCGCCGCCGTCGTGCAAACCAGGGCCGGGGGAGCGTTCGACGTCGAGGTGGCCGACGTGGAGGGAAGGGTGCTCCTCGCGCTGGAGGGCTACCGCACGTCCCCGCTTCCCGGGGCCGTACGGGCCGCGGGGTTCGCCCCGCTACGCGGATGACGCCCGCCCGCCTGATCCCGTCGCTCGCCGACGTGAGCGTCCACGTCGCGGACGCCGCGTCCGTGCCGGAGCACGACGCGTGGCTCACCGAGGCCGAGCGTCTGTGGCTGAGCACACGGCGCGTGCCCAAGCGGCGCGCGGACTGGCGGCTGGGCCGATGGGTGGCGAAGGGTGCGGCGCAGGTGGCGCTGGGGTTCCCCACGCTCCCTCGCGAGCAGATCGAGATCCTCGCCTCGGAGGGGGGTGCGCCGACGCTCCGCTTCATGCCGCCCAACGGGTGGCCCCACGTCTCGCTCACCTTGAGCCATTCGGAGGGCGTCGGCTTCGCGGCGGCCCTGTTGGGCCATACCCGGTTGGGTTGCGACGTGGAGGCGGTCGCTCCGAGGAGCGAGGCCTTCGTCTCCGACTACTTCACGCCCGCCGAAGCGGCCTGGATCCGGGAGGATGCGGCCGAGCGGGACGTACGCGCGACGCTGGTGTGGAGCGCCAAGGAGTCGGCGCTGAAGGCGCTGGGCGAAGGGCTGCGGATGGACACGCGCTCGGTCGAGGTGGAGGGCACCCGTCCGACGGCCGCCGGCGAATGGGCGTCGGTCCGCGTCGCGGGGGGCGACCGTGCCTTCGCGGGGTGGTGGCGGCGCACACCCGGCTTCGTCTGGAGCCTCGTGCTGGAGGAGGACGGACGAAACGGTTGCACGGGCCGCCAACCCCACGATTGATCCACGGCCCCTCTCCCACGTACCTTTGCTGCGCTCCCCGCAGTCCGACGCATCGCACCGAGGTCCTTCCGTGTCCGGCCACAGCAAGTGGGCAACGATCAAGCGCAAGAAGGCGACCATCGACGCCAAGCGCGGCGCCGCCTTCACCAAGCTCATCCGCGAGATCACCGTCGCCGCGCGGGTCGGTGGCGGCAGCCCCGACTTCAACCCCCGCCTGCGGCTGGCCGTGGATACGGCCAAGGCCGCGAACATGCCCTCCGACAACATCGAGCGCGCCATCAAGAAGGGCACCGGCGAGCTCGAGGGCGTCCACTACGAGGAGGTCTCGTACGAGGGGTACGGCCCGGCGGGGGTGGCGCTCTACATCGAGACGCTGACCGACAACGCGAACCGGACGGTGGCGGACATCCGCCACGCGCTGGGCCGCCACGGCGGCTCGCTCGGCACCACAGGCTCGGTGGCGTGGCAGTTCGACCGCAAGGGCCAGGTGGTCGTCGATGCGGAGGAGCACACCGAGGAGGCCGTGTTCGAGGCCGCGATCGAAGCGGGTGCGGAGGACCTGGTGCGCGAGGAGGACGAGTTCGTCGTCACCTGCGACTACACGGTCTTCAACGAGGTCCAGGAGGGCATCAAGGCCAAGGGGATCGAGGTCGCCTCGGCGGAGCTCGTATGGGTCGCGAAGAACGAGGTCGCGGTCGCGGGCAAGGACGCCGAGAAGCTCATCAGCTCCTGGACGCGATCGAGGAGCTGGACGACGTCCAGAAGGTGCACTCCAACGCCGATATCGACGAGGCGGCGCTCGCCGATGTCTGACGTCCGTCCAGCGGAGTGACCTTCGAAGACCGACACGCACCCGGCCCCGGGCCGGTCCTGATCCTCGGGATCGATCCGGGCACGGCCATCACCGGCTTCGGCGTCGTCGCCCGACGGGGTGGCGGCGCCGTCTCGTTGGTGGAGTGTGGCGTGATCCGCACCTCCCCCGGGAAGCCCCTGGCGCAGCGCATCCGCGAGATCTACCTGGAGGTGGACGGCCTCCTCGAGCGCCATCGCCCCTTCGCGATGTCCGTCGAGAACGTCTTCCAGGGAAAGAACGTGCGCAGCGCGCTCACGCTCGGGCATGCGCGCGGCGCGATCCTCCTCGCCGCCGCGCTGCGGGACGTGCCGATCGCCGAGTACACCCCGGGTGAGATCAAGAAGGCGGTGGTGGGTACGGGCCAGGCGACCAAGGACCAGGTGGGCTTCATGGTGATGCAGCAGCTCAAGCTTCGCGACGCCCCCTCTCCGGCGGACGCCGCGGATGGGGTGGCGGCTGCCCTCTGTCACTGCATGGCGGGGAGCTTCCCCCGATGATCAGCCGCCTGAAGGGTGTGCTCGTGACGCGCGACGTCGACGGTATCGAGATCGAGACGGCGGGCGGCGTCGTCTACGAGCTCGACGTGCCGCTCACCGTGCTCCAGCGACTGCCCACGCCGGGAAACGCCGTGGAGATGCGCACCGTCCAGGTGGTGACGGACAGCTCGGTGGCGCTGTACGGCTTCATCGACGAGGTCGAGCGCACGCTCTTCCAGCGCCTGCTCACCGCGTCGGGCGTGGGCGGCAAGCTCGCCCTGGCCATGATGAGCACGTATCGGGCCGACCGGCTCGCACGGGCGCTGGTCGAGAAGGACCTGGCCGCGCTGCAGCAGGTGAGCGGCGTCGGGCGCAAGAAGGCGGAGAAGCTCGTCCTGGAGCTCGCGGACAAGGTCGCGGACCTCGCCGTGAGTGCCCCGGGTGGCCGCTCGGAGCCCGGCGGCGCGGGCGCGCAGGAGGCCGTGAAAGCCCTGGTCGCCCTGGGCTATGGCTTCGCGGACGCCGACCACGCCGTGCGCCAGGCGCTCGAGGACGGCGCTGCGGGGAAGACCGCGGACGAGATCATCCGCAGGGCGCTCTCCTACCGATGAGCGACGCGGTGGAGGGCGTCAGCGTCGTGGTTCCGGCCTACGACGAGCGCGAGGCGATCGCCGCGAGCGTGCGCGAGATCCGGGGCGTCATGGAGAAGCTGGATCGGCCGTGGGAGCTGATCGTCGTCGACGACGGCTCCACCGACGGGACGGGTGACATCGCCCGCGAGGAGGGCGCCACCGTCGTCCGGATCGCGAAGAACCTCGGCTACGGGGGCGCGCTCAAGACGGGGATCGCACGCGCGCGCTACGACCTGATCGTCATCACGGACGCCGACGGCACCTACCCGGCCGAGGCGATCCCCGCGCTGCTCGGGTACGCGTCCGACTTCGACATGGTGGTGGGGGCGCGTACGGGGGCGGACGTGCACATCCCGGCCCTGCGCCGGCCGGCCAAGTGGTTCCTCGCGCGTCTGGCCGGCTACCTGGCCGGCCAGCACATTCCCGACCTCAACTCGGGGCTGCGCGTGGTGCACAGGCGGCTCGTCGAGCGCTTCGAGCACCTCCTCCCCTCCGGCTTCTCCTTCACCACGTCGATCACGCTCGCGGCGCTGTGCAACGATGCGCTCGTGCACTACCACCCGATCGACTACCGCGCGCGCACCGGGACCTCGAAGATCCGGCCGTCCCACGCCTTCGACTTCCTCATGCTGATCCTGCGCACGGTGGTCTTCTTCAACCCGCTCAAGGTATTCCTCCCGGTGGGCGCGGTGCTCTTCCTGGTCGGCTTCGCGAAGTTCGTCTGGGACCTCTTCGTCGGGAACTTCTCCGAGACCGTGGTCATGGGCTTCCTCGGCGCTGTGATCGTCTGGTGCGTTGGACTGCTGTCCGACCAGATCGCGCGCGCGGGGTTGGGCCCGAGAATCCGGTAGCGCCGGCACGTGTGCGGCATCTGCGGCGTGATGCGGCTGTCCTCCGCCCCTCTCGACCCGGGGGGAGGGCTGCTCGACCGCATGACCGACACGCTCGCCCACCGCGGACCGGACGACCGGGGCACCTGGTACGACGACCGGGTGGCGTTGGGCGTGCGCAGGCTCTCCGTGATCGACCTTTCGCCGGCCGGGCATCAGCCCATGGCCAACGAGGACGGCACGGTCCTGATCGCCTACAACGGGGAGGTCTACAACTTCCGTGAGCTCGCCGACCGGCACGACCTGAAGGGTCGCCATACCTTCCGCTCCCGTACGGACACCGAGGTGCTGCTGCACCTGTACGAGAAGCTCGGCGCCGACATGGTGCACGAGCTGAACGGGATGTTCGCCATCGCCATCTGGGACGGCCGCGAACGGGCGCTCCACCTCCTGCGCGACCGCTACGGCATCAAGCCGCTCTTCTGGCAGCGCGACGACGATCACTTCCGCTTCGCGTCCGAGATCAAGGCCGTCCTCGCCGACGCGCGCGTATCCCGCGAGGTGTCGCTGCAGGCGATGCACGACTACCTGACGCTCGGCTACGTCCCCGGGTCGCAGACCGCCTTCGCGGGCATCCACGAGCTTCCGCCCGCGCACAGGATGCGCGTCGCCGCGGACGGCTCGACCACCGTGGAGCGCTACTGGGACCTCCCCTTCGGCGAAGAGACCGACCTCGGCGAGGCGGCGGTCGTGGCACGGGCGCGCGAGCTCATGGACGAGGCCGTGCGTCGCAGGTTGGTGGCGGACGTGCCCATCGGCGTGCTCCTCTCCGGCGGGATGGACTCGAGCGCGCTGGTCGCGCTCATGCACGGCCACGTGTCGGGGCCGATCCAGACGTATGCGGTCGGCTTCGAGGACCCGACGTTCGACGAGCGGCCGGCGGCGCGGACGGTCGCGCGCGCCTTCGGCACCGAGCACCGCGAGGTGGTGGTCACGGCCGGGCGGGTGCGCGAGATGCTCCCCGACTACCTGCGCTGGATCGACGAGCCGTACGCGGACGGCTCCGCGATCCCCACGTGGTACGTGAGCGGGCTCGCGAAGGAGGACGTGGTCGTGCTCCTCTCGGGGGAGGGAGGCGACGAGGCCTTCGCCGGCTACGAGACGCACGCGGCCTTCCAGGCGGCGCGGCTGGCCCGCATCGTGCCCCGCATCGTGCGCGAGAGCGTGGTGGGTCCGCTCGTTCGCCACCTCCCCGTGTCGCACGCCAAGCTGAGCCTCGAGTTCCGGATGAAGCGCTTCCTGGGCGGCCTCGACCTCCCGCCCGCGGACGCCCACCTGTGGTGGCGCATCGTCCTGACCGACGCGCGCAAGCGGGCGCTCTACACGCCCGGCGTGCTCGAGGCGCTCGACGCAGAGCCTCCGGCGCGCTGGTTCCGCGAGGTGTACGCCCGATCCCGCGCGGCCGACCCGCTGGACAGGATCCTGCACGTGGACTCGTCCGTCTTCCTCCCGGACGATCTCATGGTGAAGAACGACCGGATGACGATGGCCCACTCGCTCGAGGCGCGCGTGCCGTTCACGGACCCGGAGCTGACGGAGTTCATGGCCCGTGTGCCGGCACGCATCAAGCTCCCGGCGATGGACAAGAAGCACGTCATGAAGGCCGCGCTCGAGGGTCTCCTCCCGGGGGAGATCCTGCGGCGGAAGAAGGTCGGCCTCGAGATGCCCTACTCCCGCTGGCTCACCGGTGAGCTGAAGGACGTTCTCCTCGACTACTGCGGCGCGGAGCGCGTGCGCGCCGCCGGGCTCTTCCGCCCCGAGGCGGTCGGCGCGCTCGTCGAGGAGCACCTGGAGCTCCGCCACGACCACGGCCGCGCGCTGTGGGCGTTGCTCAACTTCATGATGTGGCACGCGCTGTACCTGCCGTGAGGGACCCGTGAGCGCCGGCGCCCGGATCGTGGTCCTCGGCGGTGGCCCCGCCGGGGTGGGTGCCGCGCTCTGGCTCGCGCGACGGGGCTTCGCCCCGACGGTGGTCGAGGCGCGCCCGGCGGTCGGGGGGAACGCGGGCAGCTTCCGGCTGGGCGGGCTCGACGTGGACTACGGGAGCCATCGACTGCATCCCGCGACGGACCCGGAGATCCTCGACGAGTTGCGCTCGCTCCTCGGTCGCGACCTGCTCGAGCGCCCTCGCCACGGGCGCATCCTCCTGGGCGGGCGTTGGATCCACTTCCCGCTCCGGCCGCTGGACCTGGCACTGCACGCGCCGCCCTCGTTCGTGGCGGGCGTGGCGCTCGACGCCGCCCGCAAGCTCGTGGCGGGAAGCGACGTGAACGAGGGCGACACCTTCGCCTCGGTGCTCCTGAGCGGGCTCGGCCCCACCATCTGTCGCGACTTCTACTTCCCGTACGCGCGCAAGATCTGGGGCCTCGAGCCCGAGGAGATCTCCCCGGCGCAGGCGCGGAAGCGCGTGGCGGCCGGCTCCCTCTCGAAGCTCGTCCGCCGCCTCGTCCCGGGCGGGAAGGGCGGGGGAGGGCGTTCCGGTCGCGGCACCTTCTTCTATCCGCGTGGGGGCTACGGACAGATCTCGACCGCCCTCGCGGAAGCGGCCGCGAGGGCCGGCGCGGAGATCCTCCTCGAGACGCGCGTGGAGCGGGTGTCGAGACCGGAGGGGGCGGCGATGAACGTGGAGGTCGTGGGCCCGGACGGCCGACGGGGCCTCGTGGCCGACCGCGTGTGGTCCACGATCCCGCTCGGGCTGCTGGCGCGCATGGTCGATCCGCCCGCGCCGCCGGAGGTCCTGGAGGCCGCGGGAGACCTGGCGCAGCGGGCGATGCTCCTCGTCTATCTCGTGGTGGCTCAGGATCGCTTCACCGAATTCGACGCGCACTACTTCCCCTCGCTCGACGTCCCGATGACGCGGCTCTCCGAGCCGAAGAACTACGCCGGCCGGAACGACCCGGTGGGTCGGACGGTCCTCTGCGCCGAGATCCCCTGCGCGACGGAAGATCCCGCCTGGTCCACGGACGCGAAGACCCTCGGGCGCGTCGTGCGCGACGGTCTGGAGCGGGCGGGGATCCCGCTGCGCGCCGAAGTCCTGGACGTGGTCGTGCGCCGCCTGCCCTCGGCCTATCCGCTCTACCGGATCGGGTGGGAGCGCCGCTTCGACGTGCTCGACGCATGGCTCTCGGCGCTCCCGGGCGTGCTGACCTTCGGGCGCCAGGGCCTGTACGCGCACGACAACACCCACCACGCCCTCGCAATGGCGAAGGCCGCCGTGGACTGTCTCGGAGACGACGGTGCCTTCGACGCCGCGCGGTGGGCCGGGTACCGGGCGTCGTTCGAGAAGCACGTCGTCGAGGACTGAGAAGCGCCGAAGGGGGCCGCGCCCCGCGTCAGAAGACGGACGCCTCCTTCTGCAACGCCTCGAACCTCCCCCACACCCGCGCCACGGAGTCCGGGTCCAGGGGCTCCAACGCGAACTCGCGCACACGCCCGCGGATGCGGACCGCCTTCAGGAAGAAGACGTCCCGGTCGGGGTACTCCGCCATGAGCCGCCGATCCTCCTCGTGGAGGTCGTGCGCGACGATCGCGCCGTCGCCCGTCCAGGTGGGGCCGAGCCGTGCGGCGAAGGGAAGGAGCATGTAGCCCCCCTGTGCCCGCTCGAGCGACTGACGAAGCTCACAGAGCGTGCGTGCCGCGTGCGCGTTCGGGTCCAGCCCTGTGTAGGGATCGCCCGGCGTCCCCGCGAGTCGGTCGATGACCATCGAGGTCGAATCCGCTGCGAGCGGCCGCAGTGCGGCCACCACCGAGTCCGGCTGGGTCACGCCGCGGCCTTCGAGCTGGCCGAGCGCCACGTCCAACTTGCACAACCCCACATGGTAGTAGAACCACTCCGCCTGCTGCCGGGGCATCCCGGTGGCGCGCAGGCGCGCCTGGACCTGGATGGACCAGGGCGACGGGACGAACACCACGGCGTCGCGCGCCCGGGGGGTGGTGAGCACGCCCACGTCGACGCGCCGGAGCGGATCGCTCCGGCTGTACACGAACCACCGGGTGGGCGTCCCGAAGACCCAACCGCTCGCGAGGATCAGGCCGACCAGGATGGCACCCCACCGGCGCGTGGCCTCCCGCCCCGTGCGGTCGGCGAGGACCGCCCCGAAGCGGACCGTCCAGATCGCCACGATCGGCGCCAGGGGGAGAAGGTAGCGCGGCCCCAGGTCGTGGCCCTCACCCCAGAACGAGATGTAGCCCAGCAGGACCAGCGCGCACCCGGACAGGAGGTAGCGGTCGAGGCCGTCGAGGCGCCGCACGAGGAGGAGCGCGGCCAGCGCGAGCACGACGGAGGGAGCCGGCGCGTCGAAGTAGAGCAGCTGCAGGCCGAGGAGGTACCCGTTCATGAGCTCGATGCCGCGCACCAGCGTGTGGGGCGGTCCCCACGGTGCCTCGTGGAAGCCGAGTCCGTGCTCGGGGCCCCACTGCAGCTCGAAGCCGAAGAGCGTCGGGCTCCCCTGCTGGACCTGGTTGTAGGCCATCAGCAGGATCGCCGCGAGGAGCCCTCCCGCCGCGAAGCCCGCCAGCGCGCGCCGGACGTTCGGTATGCGCCAGGCGCGGGCGGCCACCCACACGGTCGCGGGCAGGCCGAAAGCGACGCCCTCCAGGGGGCGGATCATCACGGCGAAGCCCAGCGCGGCGCCGGCCAGGGCGCCGTGGGGCCAGGACGCCCGCTCGGGGTCCATCGCCCGCACCAGCGCCACCGACCCGAGAAGGATGAACGTCACCGTGGGCACGTGGCTCATCCACGACGCCGCGTTGATGGCGAACCACGGTCCGAGCGCGAAGAGGGCGGCGATGAAGAAGGACGTACGACCGGCCTCCCCGTTCGCGCGCAGGAGCCTGTAGAGGCCGTACACGGCCAGCCCGCCGCACAGTGGGGGGATCAGCCAGCCTGCGCCCATCAGGTAGCCCAGCGCGAGGAGGGCGGCGAAGCCCGGGGGAAACTGGGAGAAGGCGCGTCCGGCGTGCTCCACCATCAGGGAGGAGGAGAAGAACCGAGGATCGCTCGCCACCGGTACGCTCAGGCGTCCGCTCGCGAAGACGTGCCCCTGGAGCGCCTGGGTCATGCCGTCGATGTGCAGGGGACGGCCGTCGAACACGAGCCAGGTCACGCGGGCGTACAGCAGCGTGGGAACCACCAGAAGGAGGAGGAGCGGCACCCATCCCCGGTCGAAGATCCCGGCCCGATGAGAAGGTCCGGCAGGGGCGTCGTCGGGCTCCGCGCGTGCCTGCCTGCGCCGGCCCGCCCGCCCGGCGGCAGCTTCGGCGCGGCTCCTCCGTCCGCCGGGGAGCAGCCTCGCCGCGACCCACGCCACGGCGGCCATCACGCCGAGGCCGAGAGCCCAGAGGAGGTACATCGGCCAGATGGGCGGGGGGATGTTCGTTCCCGGCTCCCCCGGGATCCAATCGGCCACGGGCAGGAGGGACAGCGCCGCCACCGACGCCACGGCGACCTTGAAGGCGACCCGCACGGCGCTGTGAGGATCGCTCTGGCGGTCCCCTGCCATGGGCTCCAATCTTTCCTGGAGGAGGGGGAATCCCGGCCGGCGGCACGGCGCCGGAGGGGCGAACGGAGCAACGGAAACGATAACCGGGGTCGTGGCTTCGCGACAACGCGAACCCATGGTAACAGGTGCGCGGATCCCTCGTATCCAGAGCAGGACACGGGGCGCGCGAAACCCGCTCCGTGCGATCCGGGTAGACTCGTGGGAGTGACTCCAGTCGGCGAATCGGCATGCGCACGCGGCTCACAACTCCGCTCGTTCTGACCCTGCTGCTCGCGGCGCCTGCCGCGGCCCAGGTGCGGCTCGTCGGCCGGGTCGTCGACGACGGCTCGGAACGGCCGCTCGGAGACGCGCAGGTCACGCTCACCACCCACGACGGCCGCGTCCTGCAGCGCACCGAGACCGACGAGGTCGGGGAGTTCGCCTTCGAGGTGAAGGGGAAGGTCTCCGCCGTCCGCCTGCAGGTGCGCAGGCTCAGCTACAAGACCAACACCACGCCGGTCCTGCACTTCGACGGCCACGGCTTCTTCCAGCTCGAGGTGCGGCTGGATCCGGACGCCATCCTCCTGGCTCCGCTCGAGGTGGTGGCCTGGTCGAAGGTCGAGCCGAGCCCCTTCCTCGAGAACTTCAAGACACGGGTCGAGACGGGGAACGGCTTCTACATCACGCGCGCCGACGTGGAGGCGCGCCGCCCGATGTACACCACGGATCTGCTACGGGACGTGCCGGGCCTCACGGTGACCGGTTCGGGAAGCGGGCTGCGCCCGGTCGTCCAGGTGAGCGGTCGCGCAACCGCGAACAACAACCTGGGTTGCCCCACGCAGATCTGGATCGACGGCTTCCTGCTGAACCGGCGCACGATCGGTGGGGCGGGTCCATCGCAGGACTTCCGCCTCGACGACGCCGTCTCCCCCGTCTCCATCGAGGGGATCGAGGTCTACAAGGGGCTGAGCAGCGTGCCGGCGGAGTTCATGAGCCAGGACGCCAAGTGCGGCGTCATCGCGATCTGGACCCGGCGGGGCGGGAGGGTCGGCCGGCAGCCACCCGCTTGAGGGGCGCCGGCCGATCCACGGGTCGGTCCGATCAGTGGCCGCCCGACGGCGGCTTCGTCGACACGATGATCACGCCTTCGACGTGCTGGCCGTTCGTGATGCCCGGCAGGATCGCGGATGCGCGCACACCGTCCATGTACCGCAACTCGTAGGCCAGCTCAGGGCCCAGCTGCCGCAGGGCGTCCGGTCCCCCGAGGTTCATCTGGTCCTGAAAGACCATGATGACGGTGTTCATGTTGAAGCTCGTCGCCGCAGGCGTACGCAGCCACTGAGGCCGCAGCCGCGACACCACGTCGTGGAGGTTGTTGGCGTTGCTCGCCAGGATCTCTTCGCGCGTGATGATGTTCGGGTTCACCGTCTGCTTCGCCGACTTCGTGCTGGCGCATCCCCACAGCATCCCTGCCGCGAGGAGGACCACCAGGCCCCTCCGCTCACGCATCGTCTTCATGGTTCCACTCCTCTCAGCGATCCGCGCTCACCAACGCGGAAGTCTCAAGCTCAGTCCGGCCGTGACGCCGTCCGGCTCGGTCTCGTACCCGAAGTGCGCGCTCACGCGCGCCGTCAGGCGGGTGATCATCCCCAGCATGACGTTCGGCCGGTATGCGTCGCCTCGGGTGTCCCTCGCCCACACCAAGCCGCCGACGCCGACGTCCAACGTCCTGTCCACGTTATACAGCCGATAGGAGGTTTGGTGCGCCACGCCGCCGCCGAGGTACACGGTGAAGTACGGCGACAGGGGACGCATGAGCGCGGCATTGGCACTCCACCAGCTCGCCTCCTCTTTGACGAACGTGCCCCCAAGGTTGTCCTCGATTTGCGTCGCGGTAACGCTCGTGTCGTAGCCCCGCTGGCTGCTCGGGCCGCCGACGCCGAACTTCGCGTCCACGTACAGGCCGATGCCACCCCACCGGGGGAGAAGCACGTAGGCGCTGCCGCCCACCTGGACGTCCGGGAGGTTGGCCGTGTAGCCGATGCCGAACTGGGCGTGCTGGAGGGGTGGGGGCGCGTAGCCCTGGGCCGAGAGGGGAGCCCCGGAAAGGGCGAGGAGGGCACAGCAGAAGGTACCGCGCAGAAGGCCCGCGAGGGGCGAGGAGCGGAACATGGTCCGACTCGGATTTCGAAGGAACGGAGGGGGATACGTCCAGCGGATAGTACGCCTTGAATTTCGTGCCCTTACACGCGAGTGTCCAGGCAATGGACAGGGTAGATCGAACCGGGACACGAGGTTGGGCGGCCACGCTCGTCCTGCTCCTCGCATCGGCGGGGTGCGCCTCTTCGACGGAACCCGGAAACGCGGTGTGGGAAGCGACGTTGTCTCCGGTGTCGGAGAGCGCGGTCGCGGGCACGGCCGGGGCCGTGACCCAGGCGGGCCGGACGGCCGCCACCATCCAGATCCGAAAGGCGACGGCAGGCGAGACGTATGGATGGCGGATCGATTCGGGCGCGTGCGACGGTACGGGGCAGATCCAGGGGGGCGCTGCGCTCTATCCCCTGCTGACCCCTGACGGATCCGGAACGGCCAGCGCGGAGGCGGGGCTCCCCGGGACGTTCGATGCGGGGGGGCACTACGCGGCACGGGTGTTCCGCATGGAAGCCGGCGCCGAGGGCGAGATCGTGGCGTGTGGGGACTTCCAGCGCGGCTGAGGCCGGGGAACCGCCGGACGTGCCAGCTGGTACAAGGACCTACGAGATTGCGAAGGAGGGTCGTATGAAATATCTGCGTTGGCTGTTGGCGGTGGCTCTCGTGAGCCTCGTCGTCAGCGCTTGCTCGAGCCCGACGGTTCCGCTTCCCTCGCCGGAAGACGATGGGAGCACCCCGCCGACCAATCCGCATCCGGGATTCGGCGCGCAGCACCGCTGATTGCCTTCGTCGGCAGAGCAGAATAAGTGAGGGGGGCGCCCGGTGGGCGCCCCCCTCGTTGTTCGAGGTGGCTACGCTGGGTAGCGGATCAACCTTCTCCGTTCCACTGGTAGGTGCTCAGAGGCGCACCCCACTCGCCTCCGGGGCCACCGAACGACTCGCAGGGCAGAAGCTGCAGGACCTGGGCCTCGCCGCACGGAATCGGCAGCTGCACCCAGGTGTCCTTCCACAGGTCACCCCAGCCACGCCCGTCGAAGAACCACGGGGCGGCGAACGGACCCTTGGCGAAACCTTCGACGCGCTTCTCCCACTTGAGCATCTCCCACAGGTCCCCGCAGCTGCCGTTGGGCAGCTTCGGCACGCAGCTCGTGTTCGTGCCGCTCGCGTCCGTGGCGTTCAGGCCGGCCGCGGTGCGGGTCTGGTTCACGATGTCCGCCGCGCCCGCGAGGTTGCCCTGGTGGTACATCCCCTCGGCCTTCAGGAGGTTCATCTCCACCATCGGGATCTCGATCACGTCGTACTCGAGGTTGTCCCAGTAGTTCTCGAAGCGGTTGTGCTTGTACCACGACCACCTCCACGTACCACGGTCCGGCCGAGCCCACGTGTAACCGGTCTCGGTGCCGGGGCGCTGGATCCGGATGTAGCGGTCCGGGCTCTCGCTGGCCCGCTGCTCGTCGACCGTGCTCCCCTGCGGGAAGCGCTGATCCGGCGTGATGATCAGGACCGGGTCGTTGTCGCCGAACTGGTAGCTCTTGTCCGAGAGCGACAGCGAGTTCCACTGCTGGAGCCGGCCGGACTGGTCGGCCATGCCCCAGACGAAGTACGCAACCTCGGACCAGCCGAAGTACGTGTCGTACGCGCCGGCATCCCAGTGCCAGTTGGTGTCGTCGTCGTAGTTGGCGACGAAGTCCGACGTGATGCCGGCGTCGATGTCCGACATGATCTGCGCCCAGGGGAGCGCGTCACGCTCCGCCTTGGTCCGGGCGCTGGCAGCCATGTAGCGCGCCTTGAAGGAGTGGACCACCTTCGCGAACTCGGGTCCCGTGAGGGAGGCCCTCATCCACTCCGTCGGCAGCGTCCAGCTGGCGCTCTGCGACTCGCTGATGGCCTGGTCGAAGTAGCCCATCGCCACGTCCATGAGCTGATCGTACGGCATCGGCTCCTGGGCGGCGAGCAGGTCCGTCGTCTCGTCGACCACGAAGCCCTGGCTGAACAACAGGGCGATCGTGGCGTGCGAGATGCCCTGCACGAAGCGCGCGAACGCCGTCGCCGTTCCGATCTCGTCGGAGCTCAACGCGCCGGAGATCTCCGGATCGGCCAGGGACTTCAGACCGTCCGCCACGGCGGCGATGGCCCGGTACGAATAGAACCACGACCGGGTCATGTAGTTGTAGTCGCCGTCGTTGATGCTGTTGATGAAGGCGATACGGGGTAGACGCCCGTACTTCTCCATCCCGGCGTTCGCCCACGGCGCGTTGTGCTGGAACGCCGCGTTGCTCAGCGCCATCCCCGCGCTGTTGTAGTTGTAGTTCCCGTAGAACCAGTTGTTGTACGAGCCGCCGATGAGGCTCAGCACGTCGCCCGGTGTCGACAAGGCGCGCGCCGCGTCGGCGTCGTTCTGGTTCGTGACTTCGAGGTCGGCGCACGCCGAGGTGCCGAACACCAGCAGCGAGCCGACCATCAGATACTTCATCAGGTTCTTCATGGATCGGCTCCCTTAGAAGATGAGTTCGAGAGCGGCGGTCCACGTCCGGAAGTTCGGATACGTGTATCCGTCCACCCGGGCGATCGCGGCGGAACCGGTGTCACCACCCGTCTTGCCGATCTCCGGGTCGTAGCCCCGGTAGTTCGTCCAGGTGAGGAGGTTCCGTCCCGTCACGCTGATGCCGATGCCCTGGAACCTGTCGAGTCCCGGGATCCCGCCCAGTTGGTCCTGACGGAGCCGGTAGCTCAGCGAGACCTCACGCAGCTTCGTGAACGTCCCGTCCTCGACGAACTCGTTGTTCGGTCCGAGACCACCACTTCCGCTGTACCAGGCGTCCCAGTAGCCCAGCGGCTTCTTCTGGTTCTCCGGCAGGTTCGCGTCCTGGTCGTAGTACGCGGTCGCCCGCTTGAAGAAGCCCCACTGCAGCGGCTGGTTGTACACGTCGAAGCCGGCGCTGCGGTTCACGAGCGCGTACAGGCTCAGCCCCTTGACGGTCATGGTGGTGGAGACGCCGAAGTTGTAGTCCGGCATCGTGTTGCCCACCTTGCAGCTGCGGGTCTGCTCACCCGTCGTGCGGTCGACGCAGAAGCCGCCGAACGGCGTGCCCCACATGACGTTGCTGCCGCCCACCGCGGGACCCGTGGTGCCCCACTGCGGGCTGTCGAAGCCGCTGCCGCCGGTCCACACCAGGAAGTTGTGGTCGTCGACCTGGAAGCCGTCGCACGACACGTCGGACGGCAGGTCGGCGCAGGTGCGCGCCAGGATGCCGCCGTAGAACGTGCCGACCTCTTCGCCCGCTCGGGCATAGAAGACCTCACCCAGCTGCTGGCCGCTCACGCCGTACACGAACGGCGGCTCGGTCAGCTCGGTGATCGTCGACTTCGTGTGGTCGTACAGGAGCTTCGCGCTCCAGTTGAAGCTCGGCCTCTCGAGGAGGCGGAAGTCCAGCGTCGCCTCCCACGTCTTGCTCTCGACCGTGCCCGCATTCCGCCACTGCGTCCTGAAGCCCGTGTACGAGGGCTGCGGAACCGGCAGGATCTGGTCCTTCGTCGTGTTGAACGCGTACGTCAGGTTGGCCGTGACCTTCGAGTTGAACATGCTCATGTCGAGCCCGGCCTCGTGCTCCGTCGAGAACTCGGGCTTCAGGTTCTTGTTGCCGAGGCTGACCGGCGAGATGATGCCGCCGCTGACGCTGTAGGTCTCGTACTGCGACTCGAAGTTCGGCCGCCCGCCGGCCGTCCCGATCGCGTAGCGCAGCTTGAACTCGTCGATGCCCGGGATGTTGAAGAAATCCTCCTGACCGAGTCGCCAGGCACCGGCAAAACGGTAGTACCACTGCCTGCGCTGGTCGGCGCCGAACAGCGAGCTGCCGTCGTTACGGATCAGCGCGTCGACCACGTACTTGTCGTACATGTCGAAGTTCGTGAGCAGGAAGTAACCATCGGCGCGGACCGTCCTGAGGTAGGAGTCCGCCGTGATGTTGTTCTGATCGATGTTCGAGAACGTCGGCACCTTGCCGACGGCGAAGCCGTAGCCGTAGGTGTCGAACCAGTTGTAGTCGTCGTTCTCGTACAGGTAACGGGCCTGGGTCGTGTTGCGGATCTGGTCCGTCAGGTTCCAGCGCGCCGACGCCGTGAGGCTGGCGTTCAGCGCCTCGTCCCGATAGCGCCGCTGGTACAGCGTGCCCGCCGTGAAGCTCGTGCACGGCTCGGTGCAGCGAAAACCCTTCTCGCGGAAGTTCTCGTCGTCCCGGTCGAGCCGGTCGAAGCTGAAGTTGCCGTCGACGTTGAGCCACTCCAACGGCGAGTACCGGGCGTTCACGCTTCCGAGGAAGCGGGCGCGCGCCTGCGTCTGCGAGTAGTGCTGCAGCTCGTAGATCGGGTTGTCGCTCTCGGAGTCCGTCGGGTTCACCGCCAGGATGACGTCCCCGGGGTGGTTCGGATCCTGGGCCAGCAGGTCGATCCCCGCCGGCATCCGCGTCAGGTCGAACAGCGGGCCCTCACCGGCGCCCTGCGTCGACTTGCTGTAGAAGACGCTGCTCTGGATCGTCAGGTTGTCCACCACCGACTGGTCCACGTTCACGCGGAAGTTGCTCCGCTTGAAGCCCGGCGTGAACCGCAGGATCCCTCCCTGGTCCAGCCGGCTCGCGGACACGTGGAAGTTCGTGCGCCCCGAACGGCCTTCGGCCGCCAGGTTCGACTGCAGGTAGTTCCCGCCCGTGAAGAAGCGCGCGACCTGGTCGTAGGTCTGCCCCGGCCAGATGTTCTCCTGGTACGTGCTCCACGCGTTCGCGCCCGACTCACGCGGCTGCGAGCAGTCGAGCCAGCTGCAGTACGTGCCGTCGTTGTCTACGAACTGCGTGCCGTCGGGGGACAGCTCGAAGCGGTGCTTCTTCGACAGCAGCATGTCCGGCTTGTACCCCAGCTCGCTGCTGCCGTACTCGTTGCGGAAGGTGTAGCGCACCTGGTCGTCCGCGATCTGCGCCCCACGCTTCGTCCGGACCTGGATGACGCCGGCGCCCGCGCGCGAGCCGTACAGCGACGCCGCAGCGGCGCCCTTCACGACCTCGATGCTCTGGATGTCCAGCGCGTCCAGGTCGACCATGCTGCTGCTCATGATCACGCCGTCCACGATGTAGAGCGGCTCCTGGTCACGGCCCGAAGCGTCCAGGCTCGTCACGCCGCGAAGCAGGATCGACGGCGCCGAGCCCGGCCGGCCGCTGCCCTGCACCACCGTCGCGCCCGCCACCTTGCCCTGGAGGGCCTGGGCGGCGTTCGACTGCGGTACGGGCAGATCCGCCACACGGACCTGCGTTACGTCGAAGGGGAGCTTCGTGCGCTGCGTCGCGCCGGCCACACCGGTCACGACGATCTCCGAAAGCGAGATGGCCTGCGGCGCGAGGCGGATGTCGGCCACGGCCGACTCGCCGTTGGACACCGTCACCGTCGTGCTGGCGTTCGCGAATCCGATCAGGATCGCGTTCACCGTGTACGTGCCCGCGGGCACGCGCAGGATCAGGAACTTCCCGTTCGCCTGCGTCAGCGTACCGAGGCCTGTGCCATCGATGCTGACCTGAGCCGCCGACAGCGGCTCGCCCGTCTGGGCACTCGTGATCGTGCCCGTGATCGCGCCGGTCTGTGCCGCTGCCGGCGCGGCCGTGACCAATCCCGTCGATGCCGCCACGAACAGTCCTGTGGCGAGCAGAGACAGGAAGGTCCTGGCCGGGTTCTTTCGAACCTCTTTTGCGGTCATCGGAACCTCCGTGATGAGTGAGTGGCCTCTCGGTGGTTCGGCCGCCGTTTCGCCTCCAGGCGGGCATGCTGCACGGGTGGGGTGCAGGAGGCAGAAAGAACGGCTTCTCCCGCGACGCGGAGGAATCCCCCGGGTCGGGGCCATGTACAAGTTCCTCACAAGCACGAGGCCGCGCAAGTGCCACGGTTTCAATACGGGCGTGGCAGGAACGACCAATGAGATCCGGCTCGCGCAGTCGTTGGGCTTTCAGACGCGCACCTGCCATATTGCACGCCCATGAGCGAGCGCACCCAGATCACGACGCCGGCGTCCCTGGAAGAGGACCAGCCGTCCGAGCCCTCCCTGCGGCCGCAGCGGCTTTCCGAGTTCATCGGCCAGGCCAAGGTGCGGGAGGCCCTCTCCATCGCGATCGAGGCCGCCCGGCAGCGGCGCGAGCCGCTCGACCACATCCTCTTCCATGGGCCCGCGGGGCTCGGCAAGACGACGCTCGGCTCGCTCCTGGCGCGTGAGATGGGGGTGAACTTCAAGACGACCTCCGGACCCGTCCTGGAGAAGCCCGCCGACCTGGTCGGCATCCTGACGAACCAGCGGGAGGGCGACGTCCTCTTCATCGATGAGATCCACCGCCTGCGCCCGATCATCGAGGAGTTCCTCTATCCGGCCATGGAGGACTGTCGGATCGAGATCCGCCTGTCGGACGGACCGAAGGCGCAGACGATGACCATGAAGATCGAGCGCTTCACGTTGGTCGGCGCCACCACCCGCTTCGGGCTGCTCACCGCGCCCATGCGGGCGCGCTTCGGCATCGTCCAACGGCTCAACTTCTACCCCCCCGAGGAGCTGGCCACGATCGTCGTGCGTAGCGCGGAGATCCTCGGCCTGGAGACCACGGGGGGCGGGGCGCTGGAGATCGCTCGCCGCTCGCGTGGCACGCCCCGCGTCGCGAACCGGCTCCTGCGGCGGGTGCGGGACTACGCCCAGGTTCGGGCGGACGGCCGGGTCGACGAGCGCGTGGCGGGCGAGGCGCTGCGCATGCTCGACGTGGACGAGTACGGCCTGGACGAGATGGACGCGCGCGTGCTCAAGACGCTCATCGAGAAGTTCGAGGGCGGCCCGGTCGGGCTGAACTCCCTGGCCGTCGCGATGGGGGAGGACGCGACCACGCTCGAGGAGGTCTACGAGCCCTTCCTGATCATGGAGGGCTTCCTGATGCGCACGCCGCAGGGTCGTGTGGCCACCCCGCGCGCCTTCCGCCGCTTCGGATACACGCTCAAGGAGCCCGGCGCCGGCGGCCAGCAGGGCACGCTCTTCGAGGAGCGCTGAGGGGCGGCACGATGTTCCCGCACCGCCGCACGCCCTGATGAGGCGCCCCGACGGGACACGCGTCTCCGACTACGACTACGCGCTCGATCCCCGACGGATCGCCCGCTACCCCGCCGAGCGCCGGGACGAGAGCCGGCTGCTCGTGATCTCGCCGGGGGACGAGCCGTTCCGACACCTGCGCTTCCGCGACGTCGCCGAGCTCTTCCAACCGGGTGACGTCCTCGTGGTCAACGAGAGCAGGGTGCTGCCGGCGCGCCTGCTCGGCCGCAAGCCCACGGGCGCCCCCTCCGAGGTGCTGCTCCTGCGCCCCGCACCGGAGCGCGGGCGACGACCACCTGTGGGAGGCGCTGGTCCGTCCGGGCGGCAAGCTCAAGCCCGGGCGCACCGTGCTCGTCGCGGACGATCTGCGCGTGGAGGTCCTCGATTCCGTGCCCGGTGGAGGCCGCCTGGTGCGGCTGGTCACCCCGCTCCCGGTCGAGGAGGCGCTCGAGCGCCACGGACACGTGCCGCTCCCTCCTTATATAGAGAGGGACGACGAGGCGATCGACCGGGAACGCTACCAGACGGTGTACGCGCGTACCCCGGGCTCCGTCGCGGCCCCGACGGCCGGGCTCCACTTCACGGAGGAGCTGCTCGCCGGGCTGGAGGCTCGGGGTGTGCACCGTGCCGAGCTGACGCTGCACGTGGGCATCGGCACCTTCCGGCCCGTCGAGGTCGACGATCCGGCGCAGCACGAGCTCCATCACGAGGCCTACGAGGTCACACCCGCCGCCGCCGAGACGATCAACGCGGCCCGCGCCGGGGGCGGACGGGTCTGGGCGGTGGGGACGACCGCGGTGCGCACGCTCGAGTCCGTAGCGGACGAGCACGGCCGGGTGCGGGCCGGCACCGGCTCGACGGACCTCTTCATCCGGCCGCCATACTCCTTCCGGCGCCGTGGACTGCCTGATCACGAACTTCCACCTGCCGCGCTCCACGCTTCTCATGCTCGTCGCCGCGCTCGGCGGCTACGAGCGCGTGATGGCGGCGTACGCCGAGGCCATTGCCGGGGACTATCGCTTCTACTCCTACGGCGACGCGATGGCGGTGGTGAAACCGTTCGCCCGAGCGTAGTGTCAACTTTGTTAGAAAACATTGTTGGACTACCGCGACCGGGGGGTGAGGATGGGAAGGGACCTGCTGGGCGAGCTGGAGCATCAGATCCTCCTCGCGGTCCTCCGCCTCGGCGAGGGGGCCTACACGGCGCCCATCGTCACCGAGTTGGAGGAGCGCACGGGCCGCCCGACCACGCTGGCCGCCGTCTATATCGTGCTGCGCAGGCTCGAGGAGAAGGCGTTGGTTCGCTCGGAGATGCGCGAGGGGGACGGGGGCTCGCGTGAGCGTCGCTACTTCACGGTGACCCCTGTGGGGGTCGAGCGCGTGCTGGAGGCCCGCAGGGCGTACGAGCGTCTCTGGGAAGGGCTCGAAGATCTGCGGGAGGGACGGGCATGAGCCCCCGAGGGGAGGGACGCCGGACCTTCCGCCCGCTGGCTACGCGTTGCCGCCTCGCTCGGCAGGCCGCTCTCCGGATCGACGGTCGACCTGAAACGCGCCGCACGCTCCCTCCTGCGCGCGCCCACCCTGAGCGCCGTGGTCGTGCTCACCCTGGGCGTGGGGATCGGGGCGAGCGCACTGGTCTTCACGATGGTCGACGGCGTGCTGCTCCGGAGCCTGCCGTTCACCGACGCCACGCGCCTGGTGAGCGTGTGGGCGGGGATGTCCCGCGCCGAGCTCGGCGCGATCCGGACGCGCTCGAGCACGCTGGTGGACGCGCGCGGCTACGTGGACGGAGGCGCGGGCGTGAACCTCGAGCACGATGGCGAGGCCCACCGCGTGGCCACCACCTTCGTCGAGCCCGGGCTCTTCGACCTGATGGGCGCCCGTCCCCTGGTCGGACGCCTGTTCACGCCGGAGGAGGCCGAGCCGGGACGCGGCCAGGTCACGATCCTCGGGGAAGAGCTCTGGCGCACGATGTTCGCGGCCGATCCGGGCGTGGTGGGCCGCTCGATCACCCTCGACGGGCGACCCTACGAGGTGGTGGGCGTGCTTCCCTCGAGCTGGTCGTTCCCGGACCCGGCCGATCGCCTGTGGATCCCGCTCGACTGGGACCCGACGCAGGCCGGTCCGTTCTGGGGGAGCGGCAACGTGCGCGCGGTCGGACGACTGGCGCCCGGGGCGACCGCGGCGTCCGCCCAGGCGGAGCTGCGCGGCTTCGCACCTGAGATCGCTGCCTCCAACCCGTCTGGACGCCGGGTCCGGGGTATCGGCGCCCGTCCGAGGTGACCCCGCTGCGCGACGCGCTCGTCGGCGACGTGCGCGCCACGCTCCTGATCCTCATCGCGGCGGTGGGCGTCGTCCTCCTGGTGGTGTGCGCGAACGTGTCGTCGCTGCTGGTGGCGCGTGCGCTCGAGCGGGGTCAGATGGTGGCCGTGCGCACAGCGCTCGGTGCGAGCCGTGCGCGCGTCGTGCGGGAGGCGCTCGCGGAGAGCACGCTCCTCGGGCTGGCCGGTGCGCTCCTCGGCGTCCTGGCGGCGCGGGGCGGGCTGGCGGTGCTGCGCCCCTTCCTGGTCGGCCGGCTGCCGCGCGCCGAGGAGCTGGGCGTGGACGGGCGCGTGCTGGCCGTCTCCGTCGCGGTCGGCCTACTCGCGGGGCTGGTGGCGGGCCTGGTGCCCGCGGTCCGTGCCGCCCGGCGTGATCCGGGGGCGGCCATGCGGGTCGGCGGGCGGGGCGGCGGTCCCGGGGTGCACCGCAGGCGGTTGAGCGGGCTTCTGGTCGGCGCACAGGTGGCCGCTGCGGTCGTGCTGGTCACCTCCGCGGCCCTGCTGGTGCGTACCCTCGCGGCGCTGGGTGGGGTGGATCCGGGCTTCGAGCCGGACCGCCTGGTCACGGCCCAGGTGACGTTCCCCTCGACGTACGACCCGTCCGCCACGGAGTCCGTGTACCCATCCCTGGTGGAGGGCGTGCGGGCCGTCCCCGGGGTGGAGGGCGCCGCGCTCGCCGGGTCGATCCCCTTCGGTCCCGTGCAGGAGGCCTACGCCACCTTCATCGAGGACGTGACCACGAACCCGAACGAGCTCCCGGTCATCGACGTCGATCGGGTCGGTGCGGGCTACTTCGACGTGATGGGGATCCCGGTGCTCGAGGGCCGGGCTTTCACGGACGCCGATCGGGAGGGCTCCCGGCTCGTGGCCGTGGTCGACGCGCGTATGGCGCGGACGTACTGGCCCGAAGAGGGCGCCCTCGGGCGGCGGATACGCTACCCGTGGGCTGGCGCGCCCTGGATCGAGGTCGTCGGCGTGGTCGGCTCGGTCGCGGACGACGACCTGACCGCGTCCAGGCAGCCACGCTGGTACGTACCGCTCGCCCAGCGGCCCACGCCCGATGTCGTGCTCGTGGTCGCATCCGCTCTTCCGGGCGGTGCGGTGGTCCCTGGTGTGCGGAGGGCCGTCGCCGGGGTGGACGCGCGTCTTCCGGTCAGCCATGTGACGGCGTATGCCGACCTCATGGGAGAGTCGGCCGCGGGGACGCGCTTCACGGCATGGGTGCTCCTGTCGTTCGCGCTGGTCACCCTCCTCCTCGGCTGCATGGGCGTCTATGGCCTGGCCGCTCACACGGTGCGCGAGCGCCGCCGCGAGATCGGCGTGCGGATCGCGCTCGGCGCGGGCCGGGGGACCATCGGCGCGGGCGTGCTGGGCGGCGCGCTCCGGGTGACCGTGCCGGGCGCCCTGGCGGGCGTCCTCCTGGCCGCGGCATCGACGAGGGCGCTCTCCGGCCTGCTGTACGGGGTGACGCCGCTCGATCCACTCACATTCGGGCTGGTACCGGTCGTCATGGTCGGCGCCGCCCTCCTTGCCGTATGGATCCCCGCGCGGCGTGCGGCCGCGGTCGACCCGATGGAGAGCTTGCGCGAGAGCTGAGTGGGCCGACATTCAGCGATGTCGGCGCGCTCGCCGCGCTCGGCGGCTACGAGCGCGTGATGGCGGCGTACGCCGAGGCCATTGGCGGGGACTATCGCTTCTACTCCTACGGCGACGCGATGGCGGTGGTGGGACTTCCTCGCGCAAATGAAAGCACGTGATGCCTAACCTCGGCTCGAAGCGCCGCCTCCTCGGGCTCGGCGTCGTCGCCATCGTCCTCATCACGGTCATCGCCTACCGCCCGGCCATCGACGGCGGGTTCATCTGGGACGACGACGACTACGTCACCAACAATGCCCTGCTGCGCACCGACGCAGGACTCGTGCAACTCTGGGAGCCCGGCCAGACCCACCAGTACTACCCGGCCGTGTTCACGACCTTCTGGGCCGAATACCACCTCTGGGGGCTGAACCCGCGCGGATATCACGTCGTCAACGTCGTGTTGCACATCGCCAACGCCCTGCTGCTGTGGAGGATCATGCTCCTGCTCGGCATACCCGGGGCGTGGATGATCGGCGCGGTCTTCGCGCTGCACCCGATGAACGTCGAGTCCGTGGCGTGGATCACCGAGCGGAAGAACGTGCTGTCGGGGTTCTTCTACATGCTGGCGACGCTGGCGTATCTCCGCTTCGATCCGATGCGGGATGAGGAAGCCACCACCGAGGCGCCGCCTCGCGCGTGGGGCTTCTACGCGCTGTCCCTGCTGTTGTTCGTCCTGGCGTTGCTCTCCAAGTCGGTCACGAGCTCGCTTCCCGCCGCCCTGATCCTGCTGATGATCCTGCGCCGCCAGCAGCTCGGGCTCATGCGACTCCTGCCCCTGGTGCCGATGTTCATCATCGGCTTCGCCGCGGCCGTGCATACGGCCTACCTCGAGCGGGTGCGCGTGGGGGCGGTGGGAGCCGACTTCGACTTCAGCTTCCTGGAGCGCTGCCTGATCGCATCCAGGTCGCTGCTGCACTATCCTCTCAAGCTGCTGATACCCTACCCGCTCATCTTCATCTATCCGCGGTGGACGATCGACGCCGGCGACTGGCAGTCCTACGGGACGATCATCGTGGTGCTCGCGTTGGGGATCGCCACGCTGATTGCGTTCTTCCGCGGCCGACGGGGACCGGCGATCGCCGTGGCGTTCTTCGTGGTGACCCTCTTCCCGGCACTGGGCTTCGTGGACTATTGGCCCATGGTGTACTCGTTCGTAGCGGACCACTTCGGCTACCTCGCGAGCATCGGCCTCATCGCACTCGTGGTCGCTCCCCTGGCCCGACACGTCGGGAAGCGGCGCGCCGGGCAGGTGCTCGCCGGCGCGATCCTGGTCGGCTTCGCCGGCCTCTCCTGGAGGGAGGGGCAGAAGTACGCCAGCGAGGAGGCGCTCTGGCGGAGGACCATCGCCGACAATCCCGATGCCTGGATGGCGTACAACAACCTCGGAGTGGTCTTCCTGCGCGATCACGGACGGCTTGGTGACGCGGCCGATCTGGTCCGGCGAGGCGATCCCGGCCATGCCGCCGACCTGCTCGAGACCTCGCCGACCGCGGAGCTGGACGACCTCGCCAAGCGCCTGCGCGGGCTGACCCCGGATCGCGACGCGCAGGTCGCCGACGGGATGGACCGGATGCGACAGCCGCTGATCGACGAGGCGATCGAGCACTTCCGGGAGTCGCTGGACCACAAGCCGGACAACTACCAGGCGATGGGCAACCTCGCCGTGGCGATGCACCGACTCGGACGCTACGAGGAGGCCCTCGCGTACTGGCGGGCCCTCGTGACGCACGACGTCGCCACGCCGGACGACCGCTACAGGATGGGCCTGACGCTCGAGGAGCTGGGCCGGACCGACGAGGCGATCGCGGACTACGAGAGCATCGTGGACGAGGTTCCCGGGCACCTGGCCGCGCGCCTGCAGCTGGGGGATCTCCTGGCCCGGGAGGGACGACACGAAGAAGCGAAGGTGCACTTCGAGTATCTCGTCGCGCGCTACCCGGGGAGCGTGCGGCTCCAGCTCTATCTCGGCGGACGCGCGGAGATCGACGGCGAATGGGCGAAGGCCATCGAGCACTACCAGACGGCCCTGAAATATGCGCAGGACCCGTCCGCGGCCGCCGAGCTGACGAAACGCCTGGCCACGATCCGGGCGATGTGTCCGGATCTGCGGTTCCGAAACGCGAACGCCGCCGTCCAGCTCGTCGAGCCGTTGCTGAGGGGGACCGACCGACGGGATCCGACCGTCCTGCACATCCTCGCCGCGGCCTACGCGAACATGGGGCGCTTCGAGGACGCGGTGCGCACCGCCGAAGAGGCGCTGGCGGTGGCACGGGAGATGGAAATGGCGCAGCTCATCCAGGAACTCGAGCCGCGGATCGAGGCGTACCGCGCCCGGCGCGCCGACCCTGACTGACGCGGGATCGCGTTTGCGGCCGGGCGGAACCGATCCTCAGGCACAGGAGTTTCACCCGATGGAGAGCCTCCGGGAGGGTCGACCTCCCGGGTGGCGCATCCCGCGGAGGGGTCCGAGATTGCCCCATGCAGGCGGTTTGCCGTCCATCGACCTGCCTTCCTCCACCGAGGACCGAGCCATGCGTGTCCGTCCTTCCCGCTTCGTACCTGTCCTTCTTCTCCTCTTCGCCGTGCCCGGCGCCGCGACCGCGCAGGTGGCGCGCGAAGCCGTCGACCTCGGCGTCGTGCAGCGTATCCGCCAGGAGGGTCTCGAGCATTCACACATACCGGAGATGGCGCACCACCTCACCGAGGTGATCGGGCCGCGCCTCACGGGGTCGCCCGGGATGAAGCAGGCGAACGAGTGGACGGCGCAGACCTTCCGCGACTGGGGGCTGGCGAACGTGCAGGTGGAGCCGTGGGGGGAGTTCGGCCGAGGCTGGCAGATGGAGGACTACGAGGGGCGGATCCTGTCGCCCTTCGAGCAGGCCATGCCGGGCGTGCCGTCCGCGTGGACGGGGAGCACGAAGGGGAGCGTCCGCGGGCAGGCGATGGCCGTGCGCGTCGAGAGCGCGGAGGACCTCGCACAGTTCCGGGGCCAACTGAAGGGGAAGATCCTCCTGGTCGACCAGCCGCAGGACGTGGACCTGTTCCAGGACATCGAACGGCGCGCCTCGCTCGAGAGCCTGCTCACGCCGCCGGAGCCGAGCGAGCGGCCGCAGATGACGGACCAGGAGCGCGAGGCGATGTACGCGCGCTACCGTGCCGCCCGCGAGGCGGCCAACGCGGCGGCGGAGATGGCGGAGAAGGAGGGAGCGCTCGCGATGCTGCGCATCTCCGGCGCGAACGACGGCGTGATCCGCGGGGGCGGCAACGGCAGCCGTGAGGCCGGGGCCCCCGAGGGTCTGCCGCAGGTGATCGTCTCCCGCGAGCAGTACAACCAGATCTGGCGCGACCTCGAGGGCGGCACGCCCGTCGAGATCGAGCTGAACGTGAAGAACACCTTCTTCGAGGACGACCTCCAGCAGTACAACACCCTCGCCGAGATCCCGGGGACCGACAAGGCGGACGAGTACATCATGCTCGGCGCGCACCTCGACTCCTGGCACTTCGCCGGAGGAGCGACCGACAACGGCGCCGGCTCGGTCGTGATGATGGAGGCGATGCGCATCCTGAAGACGCTCGGCCTGCAGCCGCGGCGCACCGTGCGTATCGCGCTGTGGAGCGGGGAGGAGCAGGGGCTGCTCGGCTCGCGCGGCTGGGTGGAGAAGCATCCCGAGATGTACGCGAAGATCTCCGCGTACGTGAACGTGGACAACGGCACCGGCCGCATCCGTGGCATCTGGGATCAGTCCAACGAGAAGGCGATCCCCGTGTTCGAGCAGATCCTCTGGCCGTTCCGTGACCTCGGCGTGGTGGCCGTGAAGCACGGCAACACGGGCGGCACCGACCACCTGTCCTTCGACGCGGCCGGGATCCCCGGCTTCAACTTCATCCAGGATCCGATCGAGTACTCGCTGAACACGCACCACACGACGCTCGACTCCTACGACCATCTGGTGCTCGACGACCTGAAGCAGGCGGCCGTCATCGTCGCCGCTACGGTCTACGCGCTCGCGCAGCGGGAGGAGATGATGCCGAGGAAGGGCGGGGCGGCGGCTACGAGCAGCAGGTAGGCGGGGGCGAACCGGTCGGTCCGGCGCGGATCCATCCTCGCGGCACGGAGGACGCTGGTTTTTTCACCACAGAGGACGCAGAGGCCGCAGAGAAGTTTTCAACAGATGCGGTTCTCTGCGTCCACTGCGTCCTCCGTGGTGAAAACAAGGATGCAGAGGCCGCCCGCGAAGCTCACTCCGCCGAGAGCGTCCGCGCCGGATCCACACGCGCCGCCCGCTCGGCCGGAAGCAGGCTCGCCAGCGATGCGCACAGTAGCAGCACCGCCACGACCCCGCCCAGCACCCGGACGTCGTAGGCGGGCGTCTCGAAGAGCAGCGGCTGCACCCACGGTGAGGCGGCCAACACGAAGGCGATGCCCACCGCGCATCCGGCCAGGGCCGAGACCAGCGCGCGACGGACCACCAGCCCGCGGATGCCGAGCGTGGACGCGCCGAGCGCGATCCGCACGCCGAGCTCGCGGCGGCGCTGCTCGACCAGATAGGAGAGCACGCCGTACACGCCGACCACGGAGACCAGGAGGGCGACCAGCGCCGCCATCCCCAGGACCCACGCGCCCATGCGCCAGGGGCGGACCTGCGGATCGAGGACCGAGCGCAGCGTCCGCATCTCCACGTAGTCGACGGCCGGATCGACCCCCTGGAGCCTCGACCGGATCCGCTCGAGCGCGCCGGCCTTCGCGTTCCGGAGCCTGAGGACGAGGACCAACCCGCCGAAGCCGTCCTGGGCGCCGAGTGGAACGTAGTACTGCATGGAGGGGGGCTCACGGTAGCCGACGCGGTGCACGTCCTCCGCGACCCCCACGACCCTCCGGCATGGGCTCCGGTCGTCGCCGAGGCGAACGCATCGGCCGAGGGCATCCTCACCCGGCCAGAGGAGGCGCGCCATCGACGCGCTCACCACGATCAACGGCTCCTCGCCGGAGACCTCATCGGGCGTGAAGCCGCGGCCGCGCACGAAGGAGGTCCCCACGGCGTCGAAGTATCCAGCGGTGACCGCGCTCAGGTAGGGACCGCCTCCCGGGAGCGCCGGGATCGAGTCGTGCCCGGGTACGGAGATGCTCCGGCCGAAGTTGTAGAGGAAGGGCACGCCGAGCACGACCGCGGCGGCGGCCACGTCGGGGTCCGCCTCGACGGCATCGCGTGCGCCGAGGTAGGCGGCGAGCTCCTCTTCGGAGGGGGAACGGAGCGCCTCGGGGTCCAGCGACCGCAGCGAGACCGCCGTGACCGCACTCGCGTCGACCCCGAGATCGGTGACCCGGAGGTTCCAGAAGCTCCGCAGGAAGAGCCCGGCCCCGATGAGGAGCACGGCCGACAGAGCGACCTGGGCCGTCGCGAGCGCGGCGTGGAGGGGAAGCCGCCTCGTCCCGCCGCCCCGACTCGCCGAGCGGAGCCCGTCCGTCACGTTGGTTCGGCCGGCGTGCCTCGCCGGAAGCAGGCCCACCAGGACGCCGGTCACGAGCGTCACCAGCACGGTCACCACCGCCACTCGGCCACCCAGGGGGGAGGAGGACCACGACACGTCGGAGAGGAGTACCCCGCGCAGGAGCGTGCCCGCGCCGTACGCCACCGGGAGGCTGGCCAGACCGGCGAGCAACGCGAGGAGGAGGCTCTCGGCCAGAAGGAGGCGTGCCAGGCGGCCGCGACTTGCGCCGAGCGCGAGGCGCACTGCCACCTCGCGACGGCGACGCGTGACCCGGACCACGAGCAGGTTCACGACGTTGGCGATCCCGATGAGGAGGACCAGACCGGCCACTGCCGTGAGGAGCCGCGCGATCGCGGCCTCCGGCGGCTCCCGTGCGGCGTCGTCCGACGCGAGCGGCGCGGCGGCGAACGTCCCCTCCCGGGCCCACCCGAAGAAGCGGCCCGGATCCGTGCGCCCGTGGATGGCGTTCGCGTCGGCGGCGGCCGGGGTGGCGTCCGTGACGCCCCTCGGGAGCCGGCCGAGGGCGTTCCAGTTGTGGCTCCCGGCGGTGGCCCGGTCCAGCGGGATCCACGCGTCCATCGGCGCGAGGCCCGGGCCGTTGAACCCCTCCGGCGCGACCCCCACGATCGTGAGGCGTCGGTCCCCCAGGACGATCGTGCGCCCGAGCACTGCAGGGTCGGCGTCGAACGCGGACGTCCACAGCCGATACGAGACGACGACATCGTCCTCCGTGGGGGCCGCGCCCATCGCGCCGAAGAACCGGCCGATGTGCGGAAGGGTGCCGAGCAGGGAGAAGTAGCCCTCACCCACCGCGCACACCGTGATGGGGCGCGTGCGTCCCGCCACCTCGGCCAGGAGCTCCTCGGAGCGGTAGAGCGCCACGCCCGCGAAGCCGCTCGACGCGACACGCACGGCCTCCGCGGTCAGGTAGGGAATCCACGGGGTCATCCGTGTTCCGACGCCCTCCTCGTCGAACCGCAGGTAGAGACGCACCAACTCCTCGGGTGCGGCCACGTGCTCCGGCCCGCGGAGGAAGAGGCGGTCGGCCACGCCGAACATCGCCGCATTCCCTCCGATCCCCAGGGACAGCGTAGCCGCGATGAACGCCGTGAAGCGCCACTCGCGCCTCAGCCCCCTGGCGGCCTGTCGGAGATCCTGCGCCCACCCCTCGATCGCGTGCATCACGCCTCCACCCGTCCCCGTCATCGATTCCCCCCTCCTCGCGGCGCGTCGTCTGCGTTTCCGCACCATCCAGACCAGGTGCAGCGTCTCGGGCGAGGCGCACTGGCGGAGGTACCATCCGGCGGAGCGCATCCTCCGTCCGGCACCCCGCCACGCACGCCGCGCGAATTCCGCGTCGAGCTCGGCGACGAACTCCGCGCCCCACGCGTCCCCGCCGAGAAGGGTCAGCATGAGGCGCCGGAGGAGGCGCGGCGCGCCTGCAGGTCCGCCGCCCCCCTCCTCCTCCGTCATGCCGTCCCCAGCCCCTCCCACATGCGCTCCCCCGCCGCACGCGTCTCACGCACGGCCTGCCAGCCGGCCTCGGTGAGGGAGAAGATGCGCTTGGCCCGCCCGCCCCGAGGGGGAGGCTCCCCCTCCTCGGAGCGCAGGAGACCCTGATCTTCGAGACGGGTGAGCGTCACGAACACCGTGCTCACGGACACATCCCGCTCCGCGACCTCCAGGAGGAGGCCGCGGACCTCACGGGCGAAGGCGTCCGCACCGAGGCGGGCGACGGCGAGCAGCGTCAGGTACTGGAGGTCACCGAGCGACATGGATACGAAAGTGACATTGTCACTATCGATGCCGCAAGGATGTCGTGGGGACGGGACGGCCCGCACCCACACTTCACTCCGCCGACAGGCTCCTCGCCGGATCCACCCGCGTGGCCCGACGGGCCGGCGCCCACCCCGCCGCGAGCCCCACCAGCGCGAAGACGACCACCGCGCCCACGTACACGAGCGGGTCGCGCGCATCCACCCGGAAGAGGAGCGCCCCGATCCAACGCGCCGCCAGCCAAGCCCCGAACAGGCCGAGCGCCACGCCTGGCACGACCAGGCGGGCCGCATAGCGGAGCACCATCGATCGGACCGACCGCCGATCCGCGCCCAGCGCCATGCGGATGCCGAACTCCCGCTGGCGACCGGCCACGGCGCCGGCCAGGACGCCGTACGTGCCCACCAGTGCGAGCGCGAGCGCGAGGAGCGCGAACGCGCCCATGAGCACCGTGGCGAAGCGATTCTGGGCCCGGGCGGAGCCGACCACGTCGGCGAGCGGTTGCGGGCGGTAGAGCACGAGCTGGGGGTCGATCTTCGCCAGCTCGGAGCGTACGTGCTCGCGAGCGGCCACGAGGTCGCCGCGGACGCGCACGGTCTGCGTCAGCGCCCAGTTCCGGTTGTCGGCGAACTGCGCGTGCGGGATGTAGACCTTGCGGGCGATGTCTCCCTCGGCCGAGTAGGGGACGTCGTCGACCACGCCGACCACGCGGCGGGGCTCGTTGCCCGCACCGATCAGCTGCCCGATCGCCTCCTGGTCCCCGAAGACCTGCGAGGCGAAGGTCCGATTCACCCACACCACGCGCTCGCCCTCGTAGTCGACGTCCGCCGGGCCGGTGCCGCGCTCCAGTTGGATCCGCAGCGCGCGGAAATAGTCGCCCGAGATCACGCGCGTGTCGGCGCTGCGCCACGCGTCGTCGTTGGACCCGTCCGGGTGGTCGGGATCCCAGTAGAAGCCCCAGATGTTGAAGCGCCCGTTCACGGGCAGCCAGGAGACCGCGCCGGCGGCCTCGACCTCGGGGAGCCCGGCGAGCCGCTCGTGGAACGCGCGGTGGAAGGCCTCCCGGGCCGCGCCGTCGGGGTACCGGCTGGTCGGCAGGTGCACCTCGAAGGTGAGCACGCCCTCGGGATCGATGTGAAGCGGGACGTCGGCGAGCGCGGCGAAGCTCCGTCCGAGCAGGGCCGCTCCGGTCACCAGCACGAGGGCCGCGGCCACCTGGACGATGGCCAGGCCGTCGCGGAGGCGACGCACCCGCCGTCCGCCCGTGGTGGTCCGGCTGTCGGCTCGAAGGGCGTCCGCCGGCGGCACGGTCGACAGGCGGAGCGCGGGCGTGAGCCCGGAGAGCGCGAGCGCGACCACGGTCGCGAGGAGCGCGAAAGCGAAGACCGCCCCGCCCGCGCCTGGATGGGCGAGCCGGGGGAGGGCATCCGGCGACAGCGCCAGGAGCGCTCGCAGGCCCACCCACCCGAGCGCCAGACCCGCCAGCCCGCCGATGGCGGCCAGGATGCCGGTCTCCACCAGGAGGCCCGCGACGATCCGTCCGCGTCCGGAGCCCAGGGCAGCCCGCACGGCCACGTCGCGGTCCCGCCCCAGCCCGCGCGCGAAGAGGAGGTTGGCCAGGTTCACGCACGCCGTGAGCAGCACGAGCGCGGCTGCGCCCGCCAGGATGAGCAGCATCGTCCGGCGCGTCGCTCCCACCAGGTCGTCCTGCAGGGGGACGAGCGTCGGCACCCAGTCCGACCGGGCCTCCGGATGCTCCTCGATCAGCCGCGCCCACAACGCGTCGACGCGCTCCTGCGCCGCCTCCACGGTGAGTCCGGCCTTCAGGCGGGCCACGCCGGAGAGGTAGTAGTTGCCCCAGCTGTTCCTCGACCCCGAGTCCCCGACCCGGAGGTCCTGCGGCGTCCACAGGTCCGCCTGCGGTCCGATGGGATCCCTGAAGCCGGCGGGCATCACGCCCACGACCTCGTAGGGGTGGCCGTCCAGGCGGATCGTGCTGCCGAGCACGTCGCGCGAGCCCCCGAACCGGTCCATCCACAGCCCGTGGCTGAGCACCGTCACGGCCGCGAGCGGCGCGCCGAACTGGGCGTCGTCTCCGGGGTCGCCGGGGGCCGTGCTCTCCTCTTCCCGGAACGTCCGGCCGAGCTCGGGGGCGATGCCGAGCGTCTCGAAGTAGCCGGCGGCTGCCGGTGTGGCGGTCACGCGCACCGCCTGTTCCCCGTCCGTGAGGTCGGCGCCGGTCTCTCGGTAGGTGTAGAGCGCACCGAAGTCCTCGAAGACCTCGCTCCACGTGCGATAGGCAGCCACCGTCGGTCCGCGCAGGTAGTTCTGGTTCCCGGGATCGTCGGCGGCCGACTCGTACACCCGGACGAGCCGGTCGGCGTCCGGGTAGGGGAGGGGACGGAGCAGCACCGCGTCCACCACCGAGAAGATCGCCGTGTTCGCGCCGACGCCCAGGGCCAGCGTCGCCACCACCAGCAGCGCGAATCCGGGTGTCCGCGCCAGCCTGCGCGCGCCCCGCCGCACCTCGGTCCACCACTCCGACACCGACATCCACCACCTCCCACCGGGGCTTCCGGCTCCAGGCCCGACGTCGCGCCGGGCTCGTGCGATCCTCCGTCCGGCCGCGGCCGGGTCTCCGAAGCGCTCCAACAGCGTCTCGACCGGCACGCCGGCCGCCAGCCCGTCCTCGAAGTGCGCGCGCAGGTCGGCCTCCACCTCGGCGCGGGCGGGGAGCGACAGCCCCGAGGCCTCGAGGACGGCGCCGGACGACCGCTTCGAGCCCGGGCGGCAACGCCCCGCTCCTCGTGCCTCCGTCGTCGGTCGCGGCGGGCGCTCACGGCACCGCCTCCTCCGCGTGCGGGCCACGAAGACCCAGTCGTCCGAGCGCGGTCACGAGCGTCTCCCACTGGTCCCGTTGCTCCTCCAGCCACGCGCGGCCCGCTGCCGTGATGCGGTAGTACTTCCGCCTCCGGCCGGTGGGCGCCGTGCGCGACGTCGGCTCGACGTGGCCGCGGGCCTCGAGGTTGTAGAGGAGCGGGTAGACGGTCGACTGCCCCATGGCGAGCAGACCACCGGTGTCGCGCTCCAGCGCCTCGACCAGCTCGTAGCCGTACATCTCCCGCCGCTCCAGCAGGGTCAGCACCGCCAGCGGCGCCGCGCCGCGCATCCACTCCCTTTCGAGGGTCATCGCCTCGTCTCCCGTGTTCCGGCTCCGTCGCGTGATGTGTGCCCCATAGTATGTACGACATAGTATGTGCAGCACAACAGCCGATCGGAGGGTTGGACGAGGGCGCGGGTCGGAGGGTTGGAAGGCGCTCGACAGCCGTCCGCCGGCGTTACATTCCCACCCCATGTCCGACTTCGCCTACGACCTGCGCGCCCGAGACGGCGCCGCCCGCACGGGCGTGTTCAGCACGCCCCACGGGGACGTGCGCTCGCCCTCCTTCATGCCGGTGGGCACGCTGGGCACCGTGAAGGGGCTGGACATGAACGAGGTCGAGGCTCTCGGCGCGGAGATGGTGCTCGCCAACACGTACCATCTCTATCTCCGCCCCGGCCACGAGCTGGTGCGGGACCTGGGTGGCCTGCACGCCTTCATGCGCTGGGACGGCCCCATCCTCACGGACTCCGGGGGCTACCAGGTGTTCTCGCTGGCCCACATCCGCGAGGTGCGCGACGACGGCGTGATCTTCAAGAGCCACATCGACGGATCGAGCCACACGTTCACGCCCGAATCGGTCATCGACATCGAGCGGATGCTGGGGGCGGACGTCATCATGGCGTTCGACGAGTGCCCTCCGGGCGGGTCGGACCACGCGCGCGCCCGCGAGGCCAACGAGCGCACGCTTCGATGGCTCGAGCGCTGCCTCGCGCGCTTCCGGGAGCTGGAGGATGGCGGCGGCTACCCTGCGCAGGCGCTCTTTCCCGTGCTGCAGGGCAACATCTACGACGACCTGCGCAGGGACCACGCGCGCCGCGTCGGGGCGATGGCCGACTGGCACGGCTACGGCATCGGCGGGCTGAGCGTCGGCGAGGCGAAGGAGCCCATGTGGCGCACGCTCGAGCTCCTGGATGGCGAGCTGCCCGTGGACCGACCGCGCTATCTGATGGGCGTCGGCTATCCCGACGATCTGCTCGAGGCGGTGGCGCGCGGGTGCGACCTGTTCGATTGTGTCGCCCCGACGCGCAACGCGCGCCACGGAACCGCCTGGACCCGGGGAGAGGGTCAGGTCAACTTGAAGGCGGCTCGCTTCAGGGAGGACACGCGCCCGGTGGATCCGGCGTGCGACTGCGCCACATGCGCGCGCTACGACCGGGCGTACCTGAGGCACCTGGCGGTGGCGGGGGAGTTGCTCGCGGCGCGCCTGCTGTCGATCCACAATCTGCGCTTCCTGGTGCGCCTCGCCGAGGAGTCGCGGGTACGCATCGAAGATGGCTCCTTCCACGGATGGAGCCGGGACTGGCTGGAACGATATCGCCGCGCCGAGGGGTAGGGTGAACGACCGACCGACCGCCCCACTCGACGACACGACACGATTCGCCGCACACGGAGAAACAAGGTGACGAACGCTGCGCTCGCGATCCTGATGGTCCCCCGAGAGGGGGGGTCCGCCGGGGTGATCTTCATGGTTCAGATGGTCGCCATCTTCGTCATCTTCTACTTCCTGCTCATACGGCCGCAGTCCAAGGAGCGGCAGCGGCACGACCAGATGCTCAAGGAGTTGAAGAAGGGCGACGAGATCGTCACGAGCGGGGGGATCATCGGCACGGTGGTGCACGTCGAGGAGAACCGCCTGACGGTGCGCACGGGAGACAACACCCGCCTCACGGTCGACCGCGGCCGCGTGGCGCAGGTACTGTCGCAGAAGGGCGCCAAGGAGTGAGTTCGATGTCGGTTCGCGAGGTCGTGTTGATGGGCGATCCGGTGCTCCGAACGGAGGCGGATCCCGTGGAGGTCTTCGACGACGAGCTGCGCGGGCTCGTGCGCGACATGTTCGAGACGATGTACCTCGCCGAGGGGATCGGCCTCGCCGCGCCGCAGGTGGGCGTCTCCAGGCGGGTGCTCGTGGTCGACCTTCGCCGCGAGGACGAGCCGGAGAAACGGGTCGCCCTGGTCAACCCGAAGGTCGTCTGGGCCAGCGAACAGACCGACAAGCAGCCGGAGGGATGCCTGAGCATCCCGGGGTTGGAGGAAGTGGTCGAGCGCCCGTGGGCCGTCCGCATCGAGGCCCTCGATCCCGGAGGGGAGGGAGATCGTCGTCGAGGCGGACGAGCTCTTCTCGCGGGCGCTGCAGCACGAGATCGACCACCTGCACGGCATCCTCTTCCTCGACCACGTGAGTCCGCTGACGCGCAAGCTCGCGCTGAAGAAGTGGAAGAAGCTCCGGGCCGAGGCGGAAGCAGAGCCCCGACGCTCGTGAGGATCCTCTTCTGGGGCACCCCGGACTTCGCGGTGTCCTCGTTGCGCGCCCTGGACGACGAAGGCCACGAAGTGGTCGGCGTGGTCACGCAGCCCGACCGTCCGGCGGGGCGCGGCCGCCACCTGAGGCCCTCGCCGGTGAAGGAGGTCGCCACCGCGATGGGCGTTCCCGTGCTCACGCCGGAGCGGCCCCGAGGCGACGACTTCATGGCCGCCGCCTCCGCGCTCGGGGCGGAGCTCACGGTGGTGGTGGCGTACGGGCACATCCTGCGGCCGGAGGTGCTGGACGCTGGCGCCGATGGGCTCGATCAACGTGCACGCGTCCCTCTTGCCCGAGCTGCGCGGCGCCGCGCCGATCAACTGGGCCATCGCGCGGGGATGCGACACCACCGGTGTGACGATCATGCGCATGGTGGAGGCGATGGACGCAGGTCCGGTGCTCCACCAGATCCGCGAGCCGATCCTTCCCGGGGAAACGGCCTCCGAGCTTTCCGTCCGCCTCTCCGAGCTGGGCGCGGAGGCGCTCATCGAGGCGCTCGCCCTCCTGGCCGCCGGCAAGGTCGTGGAGGAGGAGCAGGACCACGGGCGCGCCACCTTCGCGCCCAAGGTGGGCCGGGAGACGGCGCGTATCGCGTGGGAGCGCCCCGCCCGCGAGCTCGAGTGGCACGTGCGCGCCATGGACGCGGTGCCCGGCGCGTGGACCGAGCTCGAGGGCTCGCCGCTGAAGCTGTTCCGCCCCCGACCGGTGGACACCGACCGGGTCGACGACGCGCCGGGCACCGTGTCGGTCGCGGACCCGGACGGCGGCCTGGTCGTGGCCACCGGCCAGGCGCGCGCTCGCCTTCGACGAGGTGCAGCCGCCCGGGAGGCGGCGCATGAGCACGCACGACTGGATCGTGGGACGCGGCGTGCGGCCCGGGCAGCGCTTCACATGAGCGACGCCCGGGGACCTGGCGAGACCGTCGTCCCGGTCCTGCACGTGGTCACGGACGACGAGGTGCTGGCGCGCGCGGACTTCGCCGCGACCGCCGCGACCCTCATGGAGCGGGGTGGAAGCCGGATCGCCGTGCATGTTCGCGGACCCGGCACCGACGGTGGAACGCTCTACCGCCTCGCGCACGGGCTGGCGGGCGCGGCCTTCGGATCGGGCGCGCTCCTGGTGGTGAACGACCGTGTGGACGTGGCGCTCACTGCGGGGGCGGGAGCCGTCCAGCTCGGACGGCGCTCCCTTCGGCCGCGCGACGCGCGCAGGATCCTGGGCGTCGAGGCCCTGCTGGGCGTCTCCACCCACAGCGACGTCGAAGCGGCGGAGGCGGCGGCCGAGGGAGCCCACTGGATCTTCGCCGGTACCATCTACGCGACGCCGAGCCACGCCGAGCTCGAGCCGCGCGGACCCGAGGCGGTCGCGGGCGCGCGCCGCGCGTCGGGCGGCGTCTCGGTCCTCGCGATCGGGGGCGTGACGCCGGAGAGCGTGGCCGAGCTCGTCGCGGCCGGCGCGTACGGCGTCGCGGCGATCCGCGGGATCTGGGACGCGCCGGACCCGATGGGAGCGGCGGGCCGGTATCTTGATGCGCTCGCCGCGGCGGTCGGGTGAAGGCGTGTCCGGGAGCATGAGCGAACCGGCGACGATCCGGGTGCGCCTCAACGGCAAGGAACATGAGGTCGCTGCCGGCCACAACGTGCGCTCCCTGGTGGAGTCGCTCGACCTGCAGCCGGCACTCGTGGTCGTCGAGTTGAATCGGGAGATCCTCGCACGGGACGCCTACGCGGAGGTCCCGGTGCGTGAGGGAGATACCATCGAGCTCGTCCACTTCGTGGGCGGGGGATGACAGGATGACGCGGATCGCGGTACAGACCCAGGGAATGCTGGACGGGCCCCTCGTGATCGGAGGACGGGCCTTCACGTCGCGCCTGATCGTCGGCACCGGGAAGTATGCCACGAACGAGATCATGGTCGACGCGATCCGCGCGAGCGGAACGGAGATGGTGACCGTGGCGGTGCGGCGCATCGACCTCGACCGGACGAAGGAGGAGGGGATCCTCCACCATCTCGATCCCGGCGAGTTCTTCCTCCTCGCCAACACGGCGGGCTGCTACAATGCGGAGGACGCGATCCGCTACGCACGGCTGGCGCGGGCCGCCGGCTTCAACGAGTGGATCAAGCTCGAGGTGATCGGCGACCAGGCCACGCTCCTTCCCGACACACAGGCTACCCTGGAGGCCGCCAGGGTCCTCGCGGACGAGGGCTTCAAGGTCATGGCCTACACGAACGACGATCTGATCACGGCGCTCCGCCTCGAGGAGGCGGGCTGCGTGGCCGTGATGCCGCTGGCGAGCCCGATCGGGAGCGGCCTCGGCGTGGTGAACCCCTACTTCATCCGTGAGATCAAGCGCCGTCTGCAGGTGCCCGTCATCGTGGACGCGGGCGTGGGTACGGCCTCGGACGCCTGCGTCACGATGGAGCAGGGCGTGGACGGCGTGCTCATGAACACCGCGCTGGCGGCCGCCGCCGACCCGGTGCGCATGGCCCACGCGATGCGGCACGCGATCGTGGCGGGCCGGCAGGCGTACCTGGCGGGCCGGATGCCCTCGCGGGAGATCGCGGTTCCGTCCTCGCCGACCGAGGGGATGCTCGACTGAGCACATCCGACATCACGGAGGCCCGCCGCGCAGCCCTGGACGTCGCGACCGCGGTCGGTCGGGGCCTGCGCCTGGACGTCGCGCTGTCGCGGGCCATGCCCGACCTCGTGCCACGCGACCGCGCCTTCGTCCACGAGTTGGTCTACGGGGTGGCGCGCCTGCGCGGTCGGCTCGACCACCTGCTCGGGCAGCACGTGCACGGGGGCCTCGAGCGGTTGGAGCCCCCGGTGCTCGAGCTGCTCCGCCTCGGTGCGTACCAGATCCTCTACATGGGCGGCGTGCCCCGCTACGCGGCCGTCTCCCAGACCGTGTCCCAGGCTCGCCGCGAGGCGGGCAAGGGGGCGGGCGGGTTGGTGAACGCCGTGCTGCGTGCCGTGGGTGACGGTGGGGAGGGGGCGGAGCGTTTCCCGGACTTCGCGACCGACCCTGCCGGGTGGCTGGTGAGCTGGGGGTCGCATCCGCGCTGGATGGTCGAGCGCTGGCTGCGCCGCTGGACGCCGGAGGAGGTGCGCGCCCTGGTGGAGGCGGACAACCGCCGGCCCGCGCTCGGGCTCGTGCCGCTGGACCTCGACCCGGCGGAAGCGGTCGCCACCCTCGCCGGGGTGGGGATCGACGCCGTGCCGTTCGAGGGAGACCCGGGGTGCCTCCGGCTCGCGGTGGGCACGGATCCGGCCGCCGCGCTCGCCGCGCTGCCTTCCATCATCCAGGATCCCGGCGCCCACCTGGTGACGTGCTATGCGGACGTGGACGCCGGGGCGCGGCTGGCCGACCTGTGCGCTGCCCCCGGTGGCAAGGCGCTCGCCCTCTCCGCACGCGCGTCCTATACTCTGGCCGCCGACCGATCGGAAGCGCGCATGCGCAGGGTTCGCGAAAACGCCGTGCGGACCGGGCGACCCCTCGGCCTCGTGGTCGCCGACGCCGCCCATCCTCCCGTCCGCGAAGTCGACGTGGTGGTGGTGGACGTCCCGTGCACCGGCACCGGCACGCTCGCCCGGCACCCCGATGGGCGCTGGCGGCTCGGTCCGGATTCGGTCGGCACCCTCGCCGCCGTCCAGCGGGCGATCCTGGACGGAGCGGCCGGGGTCGTGCGCCCGGGCGGGCTGCTCGTCTACGCGACGTGCAGCCTCGAGGTCGAGGAGAACGAGGAGCAGGTGTCCGCCTTCCTTGAACGCAGGCCCGACTTCCGCCTGGAGCGAACCCAGGCGGTGCGGGAGGAGTATGTCGACGGGGACGGCCGACTCGTCGTGCTTCCCTGGAGAACGGGATTCGACGGAGCGTTCGCCGCACGCCTGAGGAGGGCGGCATGAAGCTGGGAGGGTCCCTGAAGCGCACGCGCAGGCGCGCCGGGACGGGGCGCCGGGAAGCCGGCGACGAAGGGGAGGGTGGGGGCGGAAGCTGGTACGCGCGCCTCGACGGGTGGGCTCGGCTCACGCTCCAGGTCGTCGGCCTGGCCCTCTTCGGGTGGCTCGCCGGATGGCTGATCGCCACGCAGGTCGTCTTTCCCGCCCCGCCGCCGCACAACGACCTCGTCGCCGTGCCCGACGTGCGTGGCCTCGGCCTGGCCACGGCGCGCGAGCGCCTGCGGGGCGCCGGACTCGATCTCGGGGTGGTGGACTCGCTGCGGCACCCCTCCGTCGAGCGCGGGCTCGTGCTGGGTCAATCGCCGCTGCCGGGGCAGCTCGCGGAGCCGGGAGACGGCGTCCGCGTGACCCGCAGCCTCGGCCCCCAGCTCCGTGGCGTCCCGGACGTGCGGCACGTCGACGCGGACCGGGCACGGATCGTGCTCGAAACCTCGGGGTTCGTCGTTGCCGTGGATACCGTGGACGCGGAGATCCCGCGTGGGCGGGTGGTGGAGACGACGCCAGGGCCCGACCAGACCGTGGCGCTCCCCGCGGAGATCCACCTGAAGGTGAGCCGGGGACCTCCGCTGGTACCGATGCCCCTCGTCCTGGGGCTCTCGGAGGTCGACGCCGTCGCGGTGCTCGACTCGCTGGGACTCACGGTCGGCGAGGTGGAGGAGGTCTTCCGCTTCGGACGGGACCAGGGCATCGTGGTGGAGCAGGAGCCACCCGCGGATTCGCTCCTCGAGCGCGGCGCGGCCGTCCGGCTCTCCGTGGGAAGGCGCGGCGGATAGGCCCGACCGCGCTCGCACGCGACCTTGCTGGAAGTCCGAGAAAGGGAGCACATGCCATGAATCGCCGCCTTCTTCCCGTCGGGCTCGCCCTCCTGGCCGTGGTCTCCTCCGTCGGCGAGGCCGGGGCTCAGCTCAGGCCGGGCATCCACGCCGCCCGGGCGTCGGCGCGGGGGACGAACGTGGGCGGCAGGGCGAACGGCGTAGGCGGAAGCCTGGAGCTGAGCATCCCCCTCGTGCCCGTCGACGTGTTCGTGGCGGGGGACTACTTCTTCCCCGACTGCGGCACCGTCGATTGCTCGCTCTGGGGGGGCTCCGCCGACCTGCACCTCGAGATGCCGCTCCCGGTCCTGACGCCCTACGGGGCGGCGGGACTCGTGTGGCGGAGAACCACCGTCGATGGCGTCTCCAGCGACGCCACCGGATTCGGCGTCGGTGCGGGCGTGAACCTGGGCACGCTGGTGCTCGGGGCCTACCTGGAAGCGCGCTACGAGTTCGTCGATCCCGACGACCAGGTGGTCTTCCGACTGGGCATCCGTTTCTGAGGACCTCCCGAACGCCTACATTTCACGCCGGAACGGGCCCGCGGGTGGGAACAAAGCCCCCCGCGCGCCGTAGCATCGTCAGGCAGTTCCCCAGGTCACGCAGGCGATCCCGGCCATGAAGCGCAAGCCCTACAAGTCACCCTATTTCTGGGCCATCGTCGTGGTCGTGACGGTGGTCGCCGCCGCGTGGAGAGGACGGGAGAACTACCAGCCCATCCTCACCGGCGTGGCGGCCCCCGATTTCGCGGCTACGACGCTCGATGGCCAGACCGTCCACCTCTCGGACTACGACGGCCGCGTGGTGCTGGTGAGCATCTGGGCGACGTGGTGCGCACCGTGCCGCGACGAGATGCCTTCCATGGAGGTGCTCTACAAGGATCTGAAGGACACCGACTTCGAGATCCTCGCGGTGAGCATCGATGCCAGAGCGGGCGAGCAGGACGAATGGGGTCGCCCGGGTGGCGACCTGCGCGCGTTCGCCGACGAGCTGGGTCTGACCTTCCCGATCCTGCACGACCCCACGGGCAAGATCCAGCAGACCTATCAGACCACGGGCGTGCCCGAGACCTTCCTGGTCGGGCGCGACGGCATGATCTACAAGAAGGTCGCCGGGGGAACCGATTGGGCGGCGCCCGTGAACCAAGAGCTGGTGCGCCGACTGCTGGGCGAGTAGGCGGCCGTGGCCTACGCACCCCGCGACCTGGTCCACAACTGGAGGCTGAAGCTCTCCGCGCTCGCGCTCTCCGTCTTCCTGTGGGCGCTGGTGCAGAGCGAGCCGCAGAACGCCGAGAGCTTCACGGTTCCGGTGATCGTGGACGTCGCGGACACGGCGTGGACCACCTCCGGCCTTCCCGATCCGACGTCGGTGGAGCTGCGTCTGACCGGTTCCCCCAGCCAGATCATCCGCCTGGCGCGCGAGGGCACGGCGGTCCGCATCCCCCTTCTCGAGGTGGGCTCGCCCGACACCTTCGTGACGCTCCGCCGTGACTGGGTGCGGCTCGGGGAGGGCAGCGGTCTGGCCGTCGAATCGATGAGCCCCTCGGGCGTGACCATCGCGCTCGAGCCCGCCGTGAGCCGCGTGATCCCGGTCGCCGTGAACACGAAGGGCATGCTGCCCAGCCACCTGTCCCTCGCCAGCCCGATCGGATTGAACCCGCCCGTGGTGCGCGCGCGCGGCGCCGCCAGCCGACTCGAAGGTCTCGACTCGGTGCGCCTCTCCCCGCTCGATCTCTCCAGGGTGGAGGCCTCGGGGGTCCTCGATCTCGCGGTGGACACGCTGGGGCACCATGGCGTGCGCTTCACCCCGGCCACCGTCACGGTGGGCATCCGGGTGGAGGAGGAGATCGAGCGCGTGATCACGGGGGTTCCCGTGGTGACCGCGGCCGGGGACGGCGAGGCGCCCATCGTGATCCGCCCGTCCGCCGATCGACGTCACGCTGCGGGGAGCGCGCACACTCGTCACCGCCGTGGATCCCGCCGACCTGCACGCCTGGATCGCTCCCGAGCTGGTGCGTGGGATCGCGCCGGGGGAGGCGCGGCGCGTCCCGGTCCACGTGGACGGCGCGCCGGTTCTCGTTGCCGTCGAGGTGCCGGAGGACATCGTCACCGTGCGCCGCGCCAGTGACGCCAACGGCATCCGACCGCCGGGGGACGGGTCATGAGCTCCACGCCCGTCCGGCCGCTCGTGCTGGGGATCGAGACCTCCTGCGACGAGACGTCGGCGGCCATTCTCGACGGTCGCAACGACATCCTGGGACACGTGATCCTCTCGCAGGACGTGCACGAGGTGTTCGGCGGCGTGGTACCCGAGCTCGCCGCGCGTGCACACCTGCAGCGCATCGACGCGGTCGTGCAGGAGGCGCTCAAGAAGGCCTCGGTGGAGCTGGACGAGGTCGACGTATTCGGCGTCACCGCGGGCCCAGGGCTCATCGGCGCCCTCCTGGTGGGCGTGTGCTGGACCAAGGCGGTGGCGTTCGCGCTGGACAAGCCGCTGGTCGCGGTCCACCACATGGAGGCGCACTTGTTCGCGCCGGCCATCGAGGACCGGGAAGCCGAGCCGCCCTTCGTGGCGCTGCTCGTGTCGGGCGGCCACACCCTCCTGCTGCACGCGGAGGCGTGGGGGCGGTACACCCTGCTGGGAGAGACGCGCGACGACGCGGCCGGCGAGGCGTTCGACAAGGTCGCCAAGCTGCTGGGCCTTCCCTACCCGGGCGGTCCCGAGATCGAGAAGCTCGCACGGGCAGGCGATCCCGAGCGTCACAGGCTGCCCCGGCCCATGCTTCGGGGCAACCAGCGCCCGGTCGATGCCGACTACTTCGACTTCTCGTTCTCGGGGCTCAAGACCGCCGTGGCCGAGGTGGCGCGTCGTCTCGACCGGTCCGGCTCGTTGGAGGCGGAGCGCGCCCACGTCGCGGCCTGCTTCCAGGAGGCCGCCGTGGACGTCCTGGCGGCCAAGACCATGCGCGCCGTCGAGCAGACGGGCTGCGCCCGCGTCCTGGTGGGTGGGGGAGTGAGCGCGAACGGCCGCCTGTGCGAGGAGATCGCCGCGCGCCTCGGATCGGGAGGCAGGCTCTTCCGGGCCTCCCCTCGGCTCTCGCTCGACAACGGTGCCATGGTCGCGCGCGCGGCGCGCTTCCGCTACGACCAGGGCCACGTCGCTGCCGGCGGGGCCTCCGCCTCGGCGGACCTGGCGTTTCCAGGCATGACCCGAAGATCCGCCTGACCCGGACAGCCGATGCATCCCCTCCTGTTCAGACTCCCGGAATGGATCCCCCTCCTCGGCGGCCAGCCGATCACCACGTTCGGCGTCTTCATGCTGCTGGCGTTCGTGACGGGGGGCTATGCGTGCCGGGCGGAGCTCGCCCGCCTGGGCTACGACCCCGAGAAGGCATGGGACTTCGTCTTCATGGCCGTGATCGGGGGCATCCTGGGCGCGAAGATCTACTACGTGCTGCTCAACTGGCCGCGCCTGATGGAGGATCCGGCCTCGCTGATCTTCTCGCGCGGGGGACTGGTGTGGTACGGCGGCTTCCTGGGCGCTACCGCGCTCATCGTCTGGGAGATTCGGCGCAGCAAGCTCCCCCTGGGACAGATGGCGGACGCGGTGGCCGCGCCGCTCGCGATCGCCTACGCGGTCGGCCGCATCGGGTGCTTCATGGTCGGTGACGACTGGGGCCGGCCCACGGATTCGTGGGTGGGCATCCGCTTCCCGCAGGGGACGCCGCCCACCACCGTCACCGAGATCCAGCGCCAGTTCGGGCTCACCGTCGACCCGGCGCTGATCGAGAAGTACGGTCAGGTCGTGCCGGTGCACCCGACGCAGCTCTACGAGGTGGGCATGTCCACGTTGATCTTCCTCTTCCTGTGGAGGATCCACGGGCACAAGCACCGCCCCGGATGGCTGTTCATGGTGTGGCTCGCGCTGGCCGGCACCGAGCGCTTCATCGTCGAGTTCTTCCGCGCCAAGGACGACCGCTTCGTCGGGATGTTCACGCTGGCGCAGATGATCAGCGTCGCGATCGTCGCCGTCGGGCTGGTCGGCATGACCCGCCTGCGCGGCGCCCCCCGGTCCGAGCCCGCGGCCCGCGCGGCCCGGTAGGAGGCTGGGCGTGCTGATCCTCCACGGCTCCGACCTGCAGGTGGGCAAGCCCTACAGGCCCTCCGTGGCGGAGGCGTTCCTCGAGCTCGCCCGCGCGCTCGACGCCCGACGTCGTGGTCGTTTCGGGAGATCTTACGCAGCGCGCCAAGCCCTCGGAATTCCGCACCGCGCGGGCCCTGCTGGACGCGCTCCCCGCAGGGACCCCCGTGGTCGTCACCCCGGGCAACCACGATGTACCGCTCTACCGCTTCTGGGAGCGCCTGCTCGACCCCTATCGGAACTGGCGGCGCTTCGTCTCCCCGGAGCTCGACACGGTGCTGCGTCTGGATGGCGCCACGGTGGTGGCGCTGAACTCCTCCGCGCCCCGGCGTGCGATCGTGGCGGGGAGGATCGACCCCGCGCAGGTCGACTTCGCGCGCTCGGCTTTCACGCCCACCCCGGCCGGCGACGCCCGCATCCTCGTGGTGCACCACCACTTCGTGCCCACGCCGGACGAACGTGGGGGAAGCCCGCTGCCGCACGCGCGCCGGCTCCTGGAGGCCTTCGAGGCGATGGAGGTGGACCTCGTGCTCGGGGGCCACGTGCACCAGACGCACATCTCCACCTCCCGGGCCCTGGTGGACGGGGACGGCCCGGGCATCCCGCTCGTGGCGTGCGGGACCACCGCGTCGTCGCGGGGGCGTGGGGTGGAGGCCGGCCACAACACGCTCGCCGTCGTCAGGCTGGAGCGCGACGTCGTGGAAGTCGTGCCGCACCGCCTCGACGCAGGATCCGCGCGCTTCGTGTCCGGCGAGCCACGAACGCTCCCGCTGCCCTCGGGGTGGGTGACGGACGTCGGGGGGAGCGGACGATGAAGAAGCGCTGGATCCGCCTCCGGCCCGAACGGAGGGACACCGCGGCTGCCGCGCTGGTCGCCACCACGCTGGGGTTCGGCGTGGGGATGGCGGCGTTCTACGTGGTGCGCCTCTTCCTGGCGCGCGAGCCGCTGGACCGGGGCGACGGCGGAGCTTGAGGACGCGGCGGCTGTCCTCGGTCGTGGGGAAGGCGGCCGGGGCGCTCGCCCTGGTCGGCCTCGTGTTGGCGACGGACGCGTCGCCGGCGCGCGCTCAGCTCGCCCGCCTCGAGGTCAGGGAGGTCCGCTTCGAAGGCAACGAGATCTTCCCGTCCGACTCGCTCGCCCGCGCGATCGTGACGAGGGAGACGGAGTGCCGCTCGGTCGTGTACAAGATCGCCCTCCTGTGCTTCGCCGGCGCCGAGTTCGCCCTCCAGCGGGAGTACCTTCCGAGGCGGGAGTTCCCCCTCGACCGGATCCGGCTGGAGCGGTGGTACTTCATCCGCGGCTATCGCGAAGCCGTGATCGACACCGCCACCACGCTCCGGCCGGACGGCACGACCACGGTGACCTTCCACGTGGACGAGGGGCGGCCGGTGCTCGTGGACACGATCGAGTTCTTCGGCACGGAAGACTTCGACGCGGGCCTCACGCGGGGGCTGCCGATCGGTCAGGGAGAGGCGTACAACGCGCTGGTGGTCGACGCCGCGCGGGACACCCTCACGCACCGGCTCGCGAACCGGGGATACGCGCGCGCCGAGGTCCTGCTCAGCTCGTTCATCCCACGGGGCTCGTACGAGGCGCGCCTCACCTACGACGTCGCGCCGGGACCGCGAAGCCGCTACGGGCACATCACGATCGAGGGCAACCACAACCTGAGCGAGTCGACGGTGCTGCGCACGCTCCAGTTCCGGGCGGGCGACGTCTACCGCGTCGATCAGCTCCAGGAGGCGCAGGCCCGGCTCTTCGGCCTCGAGATCCTGCGCTCGGCGAGCATCCTCCCGGATTACGGGAGCGGGCAGGACTCGATCGTGCCGGTCACCGTCCAGCTCACGGAGGGCGACCTGCACCGCGTGCGGGCCGGTACGGGTTGGAGCAGCAACGAATGCCTCGACGTGGAGTCGCGCTGGGTGAGCCGGGACTTCATGGGCGGTGGGCGCAGGCTCCAGGTGCGCGGACGCGTGTCGAACGTTCTCGCCCAGGAATTCCAGGGCTTGTTCTGTGATCCCGGAACGCGCGACGCGCGCTTCTTCAAGCCGAACTGGCTGGTGTCCGCGGACTTTTCCCAGCCGTGGATCTTCTCGACGCGCAACTCGTTCCAGGCTTCGCTCTACGCGGAGCGCCAGAGCCTTCCGGACGCGTTCGTGCGCACGGCCGTGGGTCTCCAGCTCGCGCTCACCCGCAACATCGGACCGCGCACGCCCCTCACGCTCTCCTACCGCCCCGAGCGCTCCAGCCTGGACGCCGCCGAGCCGCTCGTGTGCTCGACCTTCCTGGTGTGCACGCGCGAGGACATCGCCGAGCTTCAGAGCGCACAGTGGCTCGCGCCCATCGGGCTGACGTTCACGCGCGCCACGACCGACAACCTCCTGAACCCGACCCGGGGCTACCAGCTGCTCGTCGACCTGGAGCACGCGGAGGCCTTCACCGGGTCGCGCTTCTCCTATTCCAGGGTGGTCACCGAGGGGTCGCGCTATGCGCGGCTCACGGATCGATCGATCCTGGCGGGCAGGCTGCGCCTCGGCTGGGTGGGCGCGGGCGGCTTCGAGGGCCTCCTGGGTCAGCCGTCCACCGCGGATATCGTGCATCCCCAGAAGCGGTTCTACGCGGGCGGCGCGAACTCCGTGCGCGGCTTTCCGCAGAGCCGTCTGGGGCCCCGCGTCCTCTTCGTGAGGGAGGTGACCGCGCTGCTGGACACCGCCTCCACGCCAACGCATACGAGCGTGTGCACGCCGGAAGAGGTCGCGTCCCTCACCTGCGATGCCTCGGCCCTTCCGAGCGGTACTTTCACCCCCCGCGCCACGGGAGGCACGCGTGTGCTCGAGGGCAACCTGGAGGTGCGCGTCCTCCTCGGGGGGAAGGTCGAGGGCGCCGTGTTCACGGACTTCGGCCAGGTGTGGAACGCGACGCAGTCGGTCTCCCTCGGCGACATCGAGGTGAGTCCGGGCCTCGGGGTGCGGTACATGAGCCCGATCGGGCCCCTACGCCTGGATCTCGCGTACCGCTTCCGCAGCGGCGAGGAGCTGGCGGTCGTGACGGACCAGATCCGGCCGTACTAGCCCGGCGTCGATGCCCCGGACGACAGGCTCCAGTGGAACGGCGGCGCGTACCAGCCGTGGGTGAAGAGCGGGGCGCTCGCCGTGCTCGGCCCCCGCGTGCTCTATGGCGCGTCCGACCCCTGGTCGTTGAGCCGACTGCAGCTCCACCTTTCGATCGGCCAGGCGTTCTGATGGCCGCCCGGCGGTGGGGATGGAGGCTCCTGGTGGCGGTGGCCGTGGTGATCGTGCTGTTGGCCGCCGTGGCGACCGCCCTCGTGAACTCCCGGCCGGGGCAGCGCGCGGTCCTCGGCTTCGTGCTCGACCGGGTGCGCGGCGGGCTGGCCGGCACGCTCACCGTGGACAGCGTGCGCAGCCCCACCCTCCTCGCGGGCGCCGTGCTCGTCGGCGTGCATCTCACCGCGGAGGGCGGCCGTCCGTTCCTCGACGCCGATTCCGTGCGCGTCCACTACTCCCTCCTGCGCCTGGTGAGCGGCACCCCCCGCATCGCGGCGCTCACCGTGTACGGACCGCATGTCCAGATCACCCGCTACGCCGGGGAGGAGGAGGCCAACGTCGCCCACCTGACCGTGGACCGCGCCCTCGCGGACAGCGCCCGCGTGCCCGGCACGCCGGTCACGCTGCAGAGCGTGGAGATCCGGGGCGGCCTGGTCGAGGTGCTCCTGCCCGCCGGGCGCGACGTCTCCCCCAGGGTGCCCACCGTAGAGGCCCCCGACGGCGAGGGGCGGTTGCGCCGCCTGGGGCTGGAGCGCCTCGAGGCCACGCTGCGGGACGTCGTCCTCCGGCCCGGCTCCGAGCAGCTCTTCGCTGCGCGGCTGAGCGCGCTGTCGACGGACCTCTCGCTCCTCGATCGAACGCTCCGCGTGGACGAGGTAGCGGGGCACCTCACGTTCGGCGACCAGGGCCTGAGGGTGGACTCCGCCGTCTTCCGGGCTCCCGGATCGGCGTTCGACGGGACCCTGGCGCTCGGCCCACGGGGTGTGGAGGGGTGGGGCCTCGACCTCGACCTGCGGACCCGCGGCGCGGCTTCGCTCGCCGACCTCTCCTGGCTGGACGACAGGATTCCCTCGGGGCGCTTCTCCGGCGCGCTCGCCGTGTCGACCGGCGACGCCGTGTCCGTGCGGCTGCGCGCGGTGGACGTCCAGCTCGAGGCGAGCCGTCTCCGGGTCGACGGCGGCGTCGAAGTCGGGGACGCCACGATCCTCCACGACCTCGACGTGCGGGCGAGCCCGTTGTCCGTTCGGCGGCTGGAGCCGTGGCTGGGGCGGAAGATCCCGTTGGACGGGTGGCTGAGCGGCCGCGTGCGCCTCTCCGGGCGCCTCCAGGCGCTGGCCACGGAGGGACGCGTCACCTTCGTGGCGACGGGCTACGGGGCGGGCCCCACCACGGCGGACTTCCGGGGGACCGTGCGGGTGGCGAGCGACCCGGGGCTCTCGGACTTCCACGCCCTCCTCGATCCGCTCGACTACGAGACGCTCGGTGCGCTGCTCCCCGCCGCGCACCTGTCGGGGACGGGCTCCCTGGAGGTGGACGCGGCCGGCCGGATCGACGACGGCCTGCGCTTCACCGCCGACATCGCCCATCGCCTCGATCCCGCCGTCCAGTCGCGCGTGCGGGCGCATGGATCGGTGCGACGCGCCGAGCCGGGACGGTGGGTGACCGACATCCAGGGCGATCTCTCGCCCCTCTCGCTCGGGCTCCTCCGCGGCGTGGCGCCCGGGCTCGACCTCGACGGCGACGTGACCGGCTCCGTGCGGACGGTCGGCCCGCTCGACGACCTGCGCGTCACGGGCGGGCTCTCTGTGGGCGGCGGCACGGCCACGGTGGACGGCCGCCTCGACGCCATGGCGGTGGGGTCCGGCTACCGCCTGGACGCGCGCCTCGAAGACGTGACCCTCTCGCGCTTCGTCCGCGGGCTCCCCGACCCCACGGTCTGGTCGGGGCACGTCTTCCTCGAGGGGCGGGGGATCCATGCGGACTCCCTGGCCGCGCGCGCCTCGCTGACCGCGTCCGCGTCGCGCATCGGCGGCCTGCACGTGGACACCGTTTCCGCCGAGCTCTCCGCGGCCGGCGGCATCCTCACGGTGGACACGCTCCTCGCCGACCTCGGCGGCGTCCATGTCTCCGGTGGTGGCGGCCTCGGCCTGAGCCGCGACGCGCGCGCCGAGGCGCGGGTGGCATTCCGGACGGACGACCTCGAGGGGCTCCGGTCCATCTTCCGTGGAGACGTGGTCACGGCGCGCGATACGCTCGGCTCCGTGGAGTTGGAGCTGCTGCGCATGCAGGGCGTCGACCCGGACACGCTCCCCACGCGGGCCGAGGTGGCGATGTCCGGAGCGGTGGAGGGGGAAGTGACGCTCTCCGGGTCGCTGGACCTCCTCGACGTGGTCGGATCCGCCACGGTGCGCGAGGGCGTCTACGGGATGGACCACGTGGAGCGCGCCGAGTTCGTGGTCGACATGCAACGGGTGCGCTCGGCCGACCGCGAGGGTCAGGTCGGCCTGAACGCCCGGACGCTCGAGTGGAAGGGACGCTCCTTCGAGGACGTGGCGGCCGACCTGACCGTGCACGGGCGTGCGGGAGAGGGCACGGTGAACGTGACCCGAAGCGGGGAGGAGCGCTACCGGACGGACGGCTCCTTCGCGCTCGACACGCTCGGGGGAGGGGAGGCACACCTGGAGCGGGCGACCTTCGCGGTGGATTCGCTCGCGTGGCACCTGACGCAGCCCGCCACGGTGACGTGGAGCACGGGTCAGGTGACGGTGCGCGGCGTGTCGTTCACCCGCGAGGGCGAGGACCCGATGAGCGTGACCGCGGACGGCACGTTGGCGTGGGCCGGATCGTCCGACCTGCGCGTCGACGCGAACGGGCTGCACGTGGAGCGGCTCGCGCACGTCGCCCAGCTCGAGGACCTGCGGGTGGCCGGGCACCTGGACCTGGGCCTGCAGGTGACGGGACCGGCCACCGATCCGGTCATCGAGGGGTCCTTTGCGATCCAGGAGCCGCGCTACCGGACGCTGTCGATGGGTGCGATCTCCGGGGAGCTGAGCTACCGGGAACAGGAGGCGCGCGTGCGGCTGGACGCCACCGACGAGGGTCGGCGGGTCTTCCGCGCCTCCGGGACGGTGCCGATCAACCTGGCCCTCGACACGGAAGCGCGCCGCGTGGTCGATCGTCCCATGGACGTCCGGGTCGTGGCGGACTCGCTCGATGCGGCCGTGGCGCTGAGCTACCTGGACGCGCTGGAGGACGTGACCGGCGTCGTGTCGGGCGACTTCCAGATCGGCGGCACGCTGGACAGCCCGGAGCCCTCGGGCGTCGTTCACCTCCTGAACGGCGCGTGGTCGATCGAGGCGCTCGGCGTGCGGTACAGCGCGATCGACGGGACGGCCACCCTCAACGCGAACCGCACGGTCGACGTGAAGCTGACCAGCCGAGCGGGGGGCTCGTCGACGATCGAAGGTCAGGTCACGCTCGAGCCGCTCGCGGATCCGAAGCTGGACCTGACGGCCACCTTCGACAACTTCCAGGCCGTGGGCCGCCGCGACGTGGAAGGCAACATCAGCGGCCAGGTCCACCTCGGAGAGTCCTATCGGAAGCCGCTCCTGACCGGCAGCCTCAGCGTGGACCACGGCACGCTCTTCCTGGAGGAGTTCGCGCGCAGCGCCGAGGTCGTGGACCTCAGTGACCCGCGCTTCCCGGCGCTGGTGGACACCACGGCGCTCTCCGGGCGGCCGCTCCTCGTGGGCCTCGACAACCCCTTCCTGCAGAACCTGCGCGCCAACGTCGACATGTCGGTGCCCCGCAACGCCTGGCTCCGCTCCGAGGAGATGAACGTGGAGATGGGGGGCGACCTCATCGTGAGCTACGACCGCTCGCAACGCGACGTGGTCCTGGTGGGCGACCTCCAGGCGCTCCGGGGTTCGTACACGGTGCTCGGCCGCCGCTTCGACGTGCAGAGCGGGACGGTGGGCTTCATCGGCACGTCCGGGATCAACCCGACGCTCGACATCGAGGCGGTGTCCCGCGTGCGACGGATGGAGCTGATTCCCCTCGAGGTGACGGCCACCGTCTCGGGCACGCTCACGCAGCCGCGGGTCACCCTCTCGACCGACGAACAGGGCGTCGCGCAGTCCGACCTCGTCAGCTATCTGATCTTCGGGCGTCCGAGCTCCCAGCTGGTCACCGCCGGGCAGGGCGGCGTCGGGACGGCGGCCCTGGGCGCCACGGTCAACTACGCGACGGGCACGCTCGCCACGCGCATCGGCGCGGTCCTGTCGCAGCAGATCGGGCTCGACTACCTGAACATCACGACGCTGGGCGACTACGGGGTCGCGTCGGGCGCGGTGAACTCGTCCTTCCTCGGCGGCACGCAGTTCGAGTTCGGCCAGTACCTCGGTGAGGACGTCTTCGTCGTGCTGATCTTCCGCACGCCCTCGGAGCAGTCAGGGGCCGCCAACAACGCCTTCGGCGGGGCGCGCGTGGAGGTCGCGATGACCGACGACTACAACTTCCAGGCGTTCTGGGAGGACGCCTTCCTGAGGACCAACCTCGGCGCGCTCGGCCAACTCAACCGGTCCCAGAAGATCCTGGGCGTGTTCATCTTCCGGGAATGGGGCTACTGAGACGCCTGCTCGGTCCCTGGGCGTTGCACCAACAGCGGGAGTGGACTGCCGCGCAGCACCTTGTCGGCCACGCTCCCCAGGAGCGCCCGCTTCAGCCCTCCGTAGCCGTGCGTGGCCAGGGCGATGAGGTCGGCATCCAGCTTGTCCGCGATGCCGGCGATGGCGCGCCCGGGCGCGTCGTGCTCCTCCACGTGGACCGCGACCTCCAGCCCCCCCTCGCGCAGCTCTTCCGCCACGCCCTCGAGGTAGGTGTGCGCCTTCTCGATCGCGGGCGCGACGTCGTCCGGGAGGAGCGGGAAGATGCGCGTGCCGAGGACGGCCGACGAGCTCACCACGTGCACCAGGGTGATGCGCGCACCGGCGGCCCGGGCCAGCTCGGTGGCCGGCTCCAGGATGGTCGCCGACAGCTCGGAGCCGTCCAGCGGCACCAGGATGTGCCCGAAGGAGGTGACGTCTCCCGGGATGTGGCCCCCGTGGGCGGGATGGATCACCAGCAGGGGAAGCGTGGTCATGCGCACGAGCGCGTCCGCCACGCTGCCGAGCCACATGCGGCTCACGCCCGTGTGGCCGTGCGTGGTGATGAGCACCATGTCGGCGCCCACGGAGGAAGCGTAGGCGGCGATCTCCTCCGCTACGTTCCCTTCGAGGAGCGTGGTGTCGACGTGCGTGCCGTTGCCCACCGACGAGCCGAGCCGGGCCAGGTAGTCGAGCTCCTCGGAGCGGTGGCGGGCGTTGTACTCCTCCATGTCCAACCCCTCGAAGTGGAACTGCGTGTTCGAGAGGAGCTGGTCGGGGGGGTGCGAAACGTGCACGTGGGCCAGGTGGAGCGCCGCGCCGGTGGCGGCGGCGAGCCTGCCCGCCAGGGGGAGCGTTCGCTCGCTGAACTCGGACCCGTCGAGGGGGACCACGAGAGACCGGAGCATGGGTATCTCTCCTTGGAAGCGGACCTTCCCACGAAGCAGAACTTCCCACGCTCAACGTAGGGGCCCCCGGCCCGGCAGGGTGTCGGGCCATCCCCCCTACCCCGTGTAGGGCACTCCCCCGCACCCGTCGGCGCCGACGGGTGCCTCGCCGCGACCCGCATCCGCGGATTGAACGGCCCCTCCTCCCTCGGTACAATACCAGGCTATGGCTCGAGAGAAGCTGATCGTCCGGGGCGCGCGCGAGCACAACCTCAGGAATATCGACGTCGAACTCCCCCGCGAGGCCCTGGTCGTCATCACCGGGCTCTCCGGGTCGGGCAAGTCGTCGCTCGCGTTCGACACCATCTACGCCGAGGGGCAGCGGCGCTATGTCGAATCGTTGTCGGCGTACGCCCGGCAGTTCCTCGGGCTCATGGAGAAGCCCGACGTCGACGCGATCGAGGGGCTCTCCCCCGCGATCTCCATCGAGCAGAAGACCGTCAGCCGGAACCCCCGCTCCACGGTCGGCACGGTCACCGAGATCTACGACTACCTCCGCCTCCTCTGGGCGCGCGCGGGCACGCCCCACTGTCCCACCTGCGGCGAGCCCGTCATCCGCCAGTCCGCTTCGCAGATCGTCGAGCGGTTGATGGAGTTGCGGGAGGGGACGCGCATCGAGGTACTCGCCCCGCTCGTGCGCGGGCGGAAAGGGGAGTTCCGCGAGCTCTTCGAGCGCGCGCGCAAGGAGGGGTTCGTGCGCGTCCGCGTCAACGGCGAGACGTACGACCTCGCAGAGCCGCCCAAGCTCAACCGCTACGAGAACCACGACATCGCGGTGGTGGTGGACCGGCTCGTCGTGCGCGAGAAGGACCGCGACCGCATGGCCGATTCCGTGGAGACCGCGCTGCGCACCGGCGGCGGCGTGCTGGAGGTCGCCGAGCACCGGAGCAAGGGGGACCCGGTCGTGCATCTCTTCAGCGAGCAATACGCCTGCGTGAACTGCGGCACCAGCCTTCCGGAGCTCGAGCCCCGCCAATTCTCCTTCAACTCTCCCTATGGCGCCTGCGAGGACTGCGGCGGGCTCGGGACGCGCAAGGAGGTCAACGCGGACCTGGTCGTGGCCGACGGCAGCATCTCGATCCTGGAGGGGGTGATCCTCCCGTGGGGCGAGCCGACGGGGCACCTGCGCCGATCGGTGATCCCCGGCCTGGCCGAGGCGTACGAGTTCGACGCCAACACGCCGTGGGCCGGCCTCACGGACGAAGTGCGTCACGCCGTCCTGCACGGCTCCGGGACGATGAAGATCCGCTTCCCGTACAAGGCCGGGTCGGGGAAGTTCAAGGGTCACTACGAGGACCGATGGGAGGGCGTGGTCGCCAACGTGGCCCGCCGCTACCAGGAGACGAAGTCGGACGCCGTCCGCACGCAGCTCGAGGACTACATGTCCACGCTGCCCTGCACGGCGTGCAACGGCTCCCGCCTTCGGCCCGCCTCGCTGGCCGTGACGGTGGGCGGGCACTCGCTCGGCGACATCGTGGACCTGCCCATCGCGGAGGCGTACGCCTTCTTCGAGGCCCTCCCGGTCGAGGGTCGCGAGGGCAAGACGAAGAAGTCGAAGTCGGGCGCTCCACCCCTCTCCGCCGAGATCGCGGGCCCGATCCTCAAGGAGGTCGGCGAGCGACTCCGCTTCCTCAGGGACGTGGGCCTCGACTACCTGACGCTCGGACGCGCCGCAGGGACGCTCTCGGGCGGCGAGGCCCAGCGCATCCGGTTGGCGACGCAGATCGGGTCCAGGCTCGTGGGCGTCCTGTACATCCTCGACGAGCCCTCCATCGGGCTGCACCAGCGCGACAACGGCCGCCTGCTCGAGACGCTGCAGCGCCTGCGGGACCTCGGGAACACGGTGATCGTGGTCGAGCACGACGAGGACACGATCCGGATGGCCGACCACGTGGTCGACCTGGGCCCGGGTGCGGGACGACACGGCGGGGAGGTCGTGGTGTCCGGGACGCTGTCCGACGTGCTCGCCGAGAAGCGGTCGCTCACCGGCGCCTACCTGCGCGGCGATCGCAAGATCCCGATGCCCGAGGAGCGGCGGAGGCCCGATGCCGAGCGGGCGCTCTTCGTGCGGGGTGCGTCGGGACACAACCTCCAGAAGCTCGACGTGCGCGTCCCGCTGGGGGTGTTCACCTGCGTCACCGGGGTGAGCGGCTCCGGGAAGTCGACGCTCGTGAACGAGACCCTCTACCACGCGCTCGCCCGGCACTTCTACCGCAGCAAGGTGGTGCCGGAGCATTACGACGGCATCGAGGGGCTGGACCTGATCGACAAGGTCATCGACGTCGACCAGTCGCCCATCGGCAGGACGCCGCGCTCCAACCCGGCGACGTACACCGGGCTGTTCACCCCCATCCGTGATCTCTTCGCGAACCTCCCCGAGTCGCAGATGCGTGGCTATGGGCCGGGGCGGTTCAGCTTCAACGTGAAGGGCGGGCGCTGCGAGGCGTGCTCCGGCGACGGGCTCGTGAAGATCGAGATGCACTTCCTCCCCGACGTGTACGTGCCGTGCGACGTGTGCCGCGGTCGGCGCTACAACCGCGAGACGCTCGACGTCTACTACAAGGGGAGCAACATCGCCGACGTTCTCGACATGACGGTGGACGAGGCGCTGGAGTTCTTCGACGCGGTGCCACGCATCAAGTCCAAGCTCGAGACGCTGTCGGACGTGGGGCTCGGCTACATCCACCTCGGTCAGGCGGCCACGACGCTCTCGGGCGGAGAGGCGCAGCGGGTCAAGCTCGCCACCGAGCTGAGCAAGCGCTCCACCGGCAACACGCTGTACATCCTCGACGAGCCCACCACCGGGCTGCACTTCGAGGACGTCCGGGTCCTCCTGGAGGTGCTGCACCGCCTCGTCGAGCTCGGAAACACCGTGGTGGTCATCGAGCACAACCTGCACGTGGTCAAGACGGCCGACTGGGTCATCGACCTCGGCCCTGAAGGTGGCGCGGGCGGCGGCCGTATCGTCGTGGAGGGAACGCCGGAGGACGTGGCCGCGTACGCTGACTCCTACACCGGGAGGCACCTCGCGCCGCTCCTGGCGCGCGGCTAGTTTCAGCGACCGGGTTTCCCGCACGGGAAACCGCTTTCCCGGTGGGGTCGTAGGGTCCGGCGAATCGAAAAGAGGACCGCTTCCGCCCCGCGGAGGCCCAGAGAACGGAGACGGTCATGGTTACCCGAGAGGATCTCGAGAGCTTCTTCATCCGCATGGATGTGGAGTACGAGGAGGTCGACAACGGGATGTACCTCGTGCGGGGGCGCAACAGCGGCCTCCCCATGGTGGTCCATCACGCCGACGCGCTCCTCCTGATCCGCATGAAGCTCATGGACCTGCCCGAGCTCGGCGACGGCGCGATGGAGCTGTACCGCACGCTGCTCGAGCTGAACGCCTCCGACGTGGTGCACGGAGCCTACGGGCTCGAAGCGAACGAGCTGATCCTCACGGACACGCTCGAGCTCGAGACGCTGGACTTCCTGGAGTTGCAGGCGTCCATCGAATCGATGGAGCTGGCGGCGACGGGACACATGGAACGCATCCGCTCGCTGGCGGGCGCAGAGGCGGAGGGCTGAGCGACATGGGCATCATTTCCAAGCTGTCCACGGTGATCAAGTCGAACATCAACGACCTCATCTCCCGGGCCGAGAATCCCGAGAAGATGCTGAACCAGATCATCCTGGACATGCGGGATCAGCTGGCGAAGGCAAAGCGGGAGGTGGCCGCGGCCATCGCGGACGAGCGCAAGCTGAAATCGCAGCTCGAGGACGAGGCTAAGCAGGCCCGCGACTGGGAGCATCGGGCGATGCTGGCGGTGCGCGAGGGACGCGACGACCTGGCCAAGCAGGCGCTGATCCGGCAGCAGGAGCACGGCGAGCGCGTGCAGGTGCTGCAGCAGACCTGGCAGGCGCAGGCCGGCGAGACCGAGAAGCTCAAGGGATCGCTGCGCCAGCTCAACGACAAGATCGAGGAGGCCAAGCGCAAGCGGAATCTCCTGATCGCCAAGCAGAAGCGCGCACAGGCCCAGCGCCGGATCCACGACACGCATGTCCGGGCTGTCCGACACGTCGGCCTTCGAGGCCTTCAACCGGATGGCGGACAAGATCGAGGAGGAGGAGCGCAGGAACATCGCGCAGGCCGAGGTCACCGAGGCGCTTGTCGGCGACTCGCTCGAGAAGGAGTTCGTGCGCCTCGAAGCGGGCCCGGGCGGCGCCGACGTGGAGGCGAAGCTGGCCGCGCTCAAGCAGGAGATGGGCCTGCTCCCCGCGTCGTCGTCCAGCGGAGAGGAGGCCAAGCAGCTCACCCCGGGTGAGCTCGAAGGCGGAGTCCGCGGATCAGAAGGTGCGCGACGCCGAGGTGGAGGAGGTCTCCGAGGAGGAGGCACAGGGCATCCCCGAGGCGCAGCTCATCGAGGAGTTCGACAGGCTGGGCGAGAAGCCGGCGGAGTGACGAACGGACATGAGCACCGTCTACCTGAACGGTGAGTACATTCCCAAGGACGAGGCCAAGGTCTCGGTGGACGACCGCGGCTTCCTCTTCGCCGACGGCGTCTACGAGGTAACCCCCTTCTACGAGGGCGTCTCCTTCCACTTCGACGGGCACATGGCGCGGCTGCGCCGTGGGCTCTCGTGGTTGCGCATCGACTACGACGTCGACCCGCTCGAGGAGATCCACCGGCGGCTCCTCGTCGACAACGCGCTCGATACGGCCGAGACGTCGATCGTCTACCTGCAGATCACCCGGGGCGTCGCGCCGCGTTCGCATCCTTTCCCGACGACGCCGGTCGCGCCGACCGTCTACCTCTTCGCCAAGGCGTGGCAGCGCCCCTCGCCGGAGGTCTGGGCGAAGGGCTTCAAGGCGGTGACCGTTCCCGACCGTCGCTGGGCACGCGTGGACATCAAGACCATCGGCGCTGCTGCCCAACGTCCTCGCCTACCAGGCGGCGGTCGATGCGGGGGCGACCGACGCCATCCAGGTTCGGGATGGCATCGCGCTGGAAGGGGCGCACACCAACCTCTTCGGCGTGTTCGACGGCACGCTGGTGACGCACCCCGCCACGAACGTCATCCTGCCCGGCATCTCGCGCGGCGTGGTGCTCGATCTCGCCCGGATGAACGGGATCCACGTGGAGGAGCGGCCCATCCTGGTGGAGGAGCTCGCCGACGCCGACGAGCTGTTCTTCACGGGAACCACCGCGGAGGTGCGGCCCACCGTGGAGGTGGACGGCCGCCCCGTGGCGGACGGGCGGGTCGGTCCGGTGACCCACGCGATGGCCAAGGCGTTCCAGCGCCACATCGAGCGGGTGAAGGAGGCGGTGCGGTCCGGAACGGCCTGATGCGCCGAGGGGTCGTGATCGCCCTCTCGACGGTGGTGACGGCCGGGTGCTGGCATGCGATGGAGCCCGGCGTATCCGGACGGGTGGACGTGGCGCCCACGGGGGCCTCCGACGTGGTGCGGCTCACCTACCTCGGCGTGGGCGGTTGGATCATGGAGCGCGGGGACGCGCAGGTGGTGGCGGCCCCCCTCTTTTCGAACCCGTCGTTCGTACGTACCGGCCTGGCCGAGATCCACTCCGACACCGCGGGCGTGAACCGCCACATGGCGCCCTACGACGTGTCGCGAGCGTTGGCCATCCTGGTGGGTCACGCGCACTACGACCACCTCATGGACGTGCCCCAGGTGGCGCGCAGGTGGGCGCCCCGCGCACGCATCCTCGGCAGCTGGACCACGAAGTACACGCTCGGCGACTGGAGCGGGGTGACGGACCGCGTCACGGTGGTGAACGACCTCGCCGGCGACGTCGACCACGTCGGGCGGTGGATCGAGGTGGGGAAGGGCGTGCGGGTGATGGCCCTCCTGTCTGATCACGGCCCCCACTTCGACGGCTACGAGTTGTACAGCGGAACGCGCGACCACCCCCTCCGAGAGGAGCCGCGGTGGGCGACGGAATGGTTGGACGGGCCCACCTACGCCTTCCTGGTGGACTTCCTCGATCCCGACGGCACGGTGGCCTTCCGCATCTACTACCAGGACGCGGTGGCCGCCTACCCCAGGGGCCTGGCCCCCGAAGCCCTCATGCAGGACCGGCCCGTCGACGTAGCGATCCTGGTGCCCGCCACCTTCGACCAGGTGAACTGGGACCCCGAAGCCTTCGTCCAGAACCTGCGGCCGCGCTGGGTGCTGCTCGGCCACTGGGAGAACTTCTTCGTGCCGCCCGAACGCCCGACCCGGTCGATCATGCTCACCGACATCGGACACTTCCAGGACCGGCTGGCCCGGGTGTTCGACGGAGAGAGCTGGCTTCCCGACATCGGGACGGTGTTCAGGTTTCCCGTGCGATAGGGAGGGGCGCCCGCCCCGCGGTAGGTGAGCCGCCGCCCCCCAACAAATCAGTTCCTCTGCGTACCTCTGCGTCCTCTGTGGTGAGAACAGTTTTCACCACGGAGTTCGCAGAGGACGCAGAGACGGCGTCAAGATCAGGCGGCGGATCCCATCCTTCAGCCGTTGGACGTTGAAGTTGATCAGCAGTCCGAGCGGGCGCCCCGAGAGTCTCAGGTACGTCAACACCTGCGCCTCGTGGATCGGCGCAAGCTGTGTGACCGACTTGAGCTCGACGATCACCCTGTCCTCCACCAGCAGGTCCACGCGATACCCCACGGCCACGGGGGCGCCTTTGTACCGGACCGGCACCTCCCACTGGCGCTCGAAGGACAATCCTCGTCCGGACAGCTCCAACGCCAGGCAGGTCTCGTAGGCGGATTCGAGCAGACCGGGTCCAAGCTCGGTGTGGACGGTCATCCCGGCCCCGATGATCTCTGCGGTCAGCTCGTTCAGCTCCGTGATGCCTTCCCCCTTCATCGACGTTCCTCTGCGTCCTCAGCGTCCTCTGTGGTAACAGCAGTTTCACCACAGAGGACGCTGAGGACGCAGAGGGACAATCGGAATGTCGGGGTGGGACTGCCGCGGCCGGCGCTACCGCTCCCTCGGCGGCCCTCCCTCGAAGCGGAAGCGTACCCTCGCGCCCGCCGGGTCCTCCGCCACGATGAACCGCGCGGGCAGCCCCGTGTCGATACCGCCCAGGGAATCGCGCGCCTCGCGCATGGGGATCAGGTACAGGCCGCTCACGTCCAGGGTGTCCTGCGCCTCCGACTCACCCATGTCTCCGATGTCGGAGATGCGTCCACCCTCCTTCAGGAGCGGCTGCTCGTAGCTCACGAGCAGGTCGGCCTGGAGCTCGGGGAGGCCGGGCACCGCGATCGTGCCCCCGGTGATGAGAAGGTCGGGTACGCGCCGACCGTTGTAGCGCAGGCTGTCGTAGAGGGAGGTGTCGTAGTCGGCGTAGCGGTCGGTGGCGATGCCGTCGAGCGCCTCGAGGATCCCGACGAAGTTCGTCTTCCTCAGGTACTGCTTCTGCGGGTCGTCGGCCCACGCACCCGATTCGATGAGCACCGTGCTTGCCCCCCAGGCACCGATCAGGTCGCCGAAGGCTCGGGGGTTGAAGGTGTCGTCGTACTTGGCGATGTGGCCATGGACGAGCGGATCCATGAGGTCGACGAGGAGGGACGCCACCTGCATCGCCCTACGCCGTTTGGCGTCCACGTCGCGCGCTTCATCGAAGGCCGGGGCGAGCAGCGCGATCGCCACGCCGCGGTCGGAGTCTCCCACGCGCACGGCGGCGTTCTGATCGTGGAGGTTGAAGCCGAACTCGGGGTGCAGCTCGTCGCTCATGCGCTTGAGCAGCTTCCCCTCGGGCGTCTGCAGCCTGCGGGCATCGCGGTTCACGTCGATCCCCTGGGCGTTGCGTCGCCGGAAGCGTTCGGCGCCGTCGGGGTTGAGCATGGGGATGATATGGAGGGTGGCGCCCTCCGCGATCCGCCGAGCCAACGGGGCGTCCGGCCGCTCGTGGAAGAAGCGCACGATGTCGACCAGCGCCATGGAGGCCGTGCTCTCGTCCCCGTGCATCTGGGACCAGAGGAGTACGGTGACCGGACCCGTCCCGTACGTCAGGTGCCGGATGTCCCGCCCCTCGGCGCTTCGGCCCACCACCTCGGACGTGACCGACCCGCCGACGTACGGTGCCATCACACCCCAGTACGTGTCGTGGTCGAACGTGCGATCCTCGAGTCCGGGGACCGCCAGCGTGTCCCACAGAGCCGCGAGCTCGTCCGGGGTGGTCGGAGGAGGCTCGGCCGGTCCGCGCGCGGAGGTGGCGGCCGGTCTGGGCGCGGAGGTGGCGGCCGGTGCGCGACATGCGACGGCGGCGGCCAACGTAGCGACGGCCGCGAGCGTGAGTCTTCGATTCATGGGCTTCTACCGATCGATGAGATGGGGCACGCGTCGGGACGCTTGCACGGTGCGGCTCGTGCGGCCAAGGTTCGGGCTCCCGAACGACCCCGTCAACGTCGATACCGCCTGTGCCTCGTGGCCGGAACCGCGGCGGCGGCACGGGTTAGATCGTTGCGGAGTTGCCCACCCCGATGGAGGACCCCCTGACCACCCCGTGGCCCCCGCGCCTGCCCGCCCGCAAGAGCCCCAGGAACGCGGCGCGTTGGCTCGCGATCCTCGCCTTCGCGGGGTGTGGAGGGCCGCTGCCGTCATCGGGCGGTGGACCCTCTCCCGCCTTCGCCGGTCCGGAGGCGACCGAAGCCGTCGCCGACAGCTTTCCCCCGCCGACCCAGCCCGAGGCGCTGGCGCCCACGCCGGAGGAGGAGCCGCGGCCCGAGCCGCTCCCCGACGCGGAGTCGTGGGCGGATCGCACGCTCGGGGGGCTGTCGCTGCGGGAGAAGGTCGGGCAGATGATGATGCCTTGGGTCATCGGCGACTTCGCGCCCGAGGGCTCCCCGAGCCACGAGCGCATCGTGGGCCTGATCCGCGACCAGGCGATCGGCGGGGTGATCATGTCGGTCGGCCAGCCCACCGAGGTGGCGGCCAAGATCAACGACATGCAACGCCACGCGACCGTCCCGCTCCTCGTCGCGGCCGACCTCGAGACCGGCGCCGGCTTCCGCATGTGGGGCGCCGTCTTCATGCCCGGAACGATCGAGCTGGGCGGGGCGACCAACTTCCCGACCCTGATGGCTCTCGGCGCGACCCGCGACACCGCGCTCGCCTACCGGATGGGCGCGATCACCGCACTGGAGGCCCGTGCGGTCGGCATCGAGGTACCGTTCGCGCCCGTGCTGGACGTGAACAACAACCCGGACAACCCGATCATCAACGTCCGCTCCTTCGGCGAGGACCCGGATCTGGTCGCGCGCATGGGCGCCTCCTTCGTGCGCGGCGTCCAGGAGAACGGTGGGATCGCGACCGGGAAGCACTTCCCGGGCCACGGCGACACGGGCACGGACTCGCATCTGTCCCTCCCGACCATCGACGTCTCCCGGGCCCGGATGGACTCGGTCGAGCTCGAGCCCTTCAGGGCGGCGATCGCCGCGGGTATCGGCGGCATCATGACCGCCCACATCACCGTGCCGGCCCTGAACGGGGGGAACGGCACGCCCGCGACGCTCTCGGCCCCGGTCCTCACGGGGCTGCTCCGCGACGAGATGGGCTTCGACGGGATCGTCTTCACGGACGCGATGGACATGGCGGCGATCTCCGGCCGCCTCGGCTCGGGGGAGGCCGCGACACGCGCCGTGGAGGCCGGCGCCGACGTCATCCTCATGCCGGCGTCCGTCGAGGGCGCGCTGAACGGCATCGTCGACGCGGTGCAGAGCGGACGCATCCCCGAATCCCGGATCGACCAGAGCGTGAGACGGCTCCTGGACACGAAGGAATCGCTCGGGCTGAACGTGGACCGTGAGGTCGACCTGGCCGTGATTCCTGCCGTGGTCGGCATTCCGGCCCACGCCGAGGTCGCCGACGAGATCGCACGCCGCTCGATCACGCTACTCCGCAACGGCGGGGACCTCCTCCCGCTCCGGGGCACGCGGAGCGCGCGGGTGCTGTCGATCAGCTTCCGGCGGTCGAGCGACGTCCTCGCCGGCCGCTACTTCAACCAGCGTCTGCGCTCCACCTACCCGCGCCTGTCCACCGTGGAGCTCGACCGCGACGCGAGCGTGGCGCTCTACGAGGGGCTGATGCGCCAGGCGCGACAGTCGTCCCTGGTGGTGGTCAGCACGTACGTGACCGCGGTCTCGTACTCGGGGTCCGTGGCCGTCCCGAAGGAGGTGTCGGACTTCGTGGAGGGGCTGGCCAGGGCGAACGTCCCCCACATCGTCGTTTCGTTCGGCAACCCGTACCTTATCACCGAGTTTCCCGACGTTCAGGCCTACATGCTGGCCTGGAGCGGCTCGCGGTCCAGCCAGCGGGCGGCGGCGGGAGCGCTCTTCGGGGACTTCCCGATCGAGGGACGCACCCCGACTCGAATTCCTGGCTTCGCGGCGATCGGCGACGGCATCCAGATGCCCCAGAAGACGGTGATTGGTGGGAACTAGACGACAGAAGCAGCTCCTGGCCTCGGGCCTCCTCCTCGCGCTCGGCGCCTGCGGCGGGGGCGCGCCCCGGTCTCCGGACCGGACGCCTGCCCCCGGTGGCTGGGTCGCGGAGACGCTCGCCTCCCTGTCGCTGCGGGAGAAGGTCGCGCAGCTCGTCATCGAGTGGATGCCGGGCGGCTACGTCTCGCCCTCCGCGCCGGACTTCAAGCCGCTCGAGAATTGGGTCGTCCACGACGAGATCGGCGGCATCAGCCCGAGCATCGGCACGCCGCATGCGTACGTGGCCAAGCTCAACGCGCTCCAGGAGCTCGCGAAGATCCCGCTGCTCGTGTGCGCCGACTTCGAGAACGGCGGCCCCGGGATGCGCATCAATGGCGCGTATGCCCTGCCGTCGATGCTTCCGGCTGGTGGCGGCACGCAGTTCCCGCCCACCATGGCGTTCGGCGCGATCGGAGACGATCGCTTCGCCTATGAGTACGGACTCATCACGGCCGAGGAGGCCCGGGCGGTAGGCGTGCACGTCCTCTTCGCGCCCGTGCTCGACGTCAACTCGAATCCGGACAACCCGGTCATCGCCACCCGCTCCTTCGGCGCCGACCCCGCGCTGGTCGCGCGCCTCGGGGCCGCCTTCATCCGGGGCGCCCACGCCGGCGGCGCGCTCGCCACCGCCAAACACTTCCCGGGCCACGGTGACACGGACGTCGATTCGCACGTCGGCCTCCCCGTCGTGACGGGCGACCGCGCGCGCCTCGACTCGGTCGAGCTGGTCCCCTTCGAGCGCGCGATCGCCGAGGGCGTGGACGCGATCATGACCGCCCACGTCCAGATGCCGGGGCTCCTGGGCGAGGGATCTCCGCCCGCCACACTCTCCCCGGAGGTTCTCACGGGGCTTCTGCGCGCCGACCTGGGCTTCGACGGCCTCCTGTTCACGGACGCGCTCACGATGGGCGCGATCACGGAGGGGTACGGCATCGGCGAGGCGTCCGTGCGCGCCCTGGAAGCCGGCGCCGACGTGCTTCTCTCTCCCAAGGACGTTCCCGCGGCCATCGACGCCGTCGTCGCCGCGGTCCGCTCCGGCCGGGTCAGCGAGGCCCGCGTGGATGCGTCGGTCCGGCGGATCCTGGAGATCGAAGGCCCGCCTCGGCCTGAACGAGCACCGCCTGACGTCGCTCGACGAGGTGGACCAGAAGGTCGGCACGGGTGCCCATCTCGCTTTCGCCGACACGGCGGCGACCCGCTCGATCACGCTCGCGCGCGACGCCGAGCAGCTCGTCCCGATCCCCGCGTCCTCGGCCGGCCGCGTTCTGCACGTGCGCTACGCGCCCTCCACCTGGATATGGGCGGGTCGGGCGTTCGCGGCCGACCTGGCGGACCGCGTCCCCTCCGTGGAGAGCTGGAGCCTGGACGAACGCAGCGACAGCGCGGTCTACGCCGCCGTCCACGACGCGGTCGGGCGCAACGACCGCGTGATCGTGAGCGCGTACGTTCCCCCCTCCGCGGGCTCGGGGGAGCAGTCGGTGCCGGAGCCGCTGCGGCGGCTGGTGGCGGACGTCGTCCGGACGAAGCCCACGGTGCTCCTCTCGTTCGGCAACCCGTACCTCTTGAAGGCCTTCCCGACGGTCGGCTCGTACCTCCTCGCCTGGGGCGACCGCGAGGTGAGCCAGCGCGCGGCGTTGAAGGCGCTGTTCGGCGAGGAGGCGATCACGGGCAGGCTGCCGATCCCGCTGCCCCCGTTCCACGCGATCGGCGAGGGTCTCGACCGCGCGAAGGTGGCCGACTACACGCAGCGCGTCGCCGTGGAGGACCCCCTGGTCGCGGCGGGCATCGTCGGACGGGAGCGTCGCTCCGGCTCCGCGGAGGCTCCGGCGACCGTGGCCGATCCCGCGACCCTCGGGATGGACCCGTCGAAGCTGGCGCGTATCGACGACATCATCCGTGACGCGCTCGCCGACTCGGCCGCGAGCGGCGCGGCCGTGGCCATCGGGCGGCACGGCCGGATCGTGAAGCTCGCCGGGTACGGTGAGCTGGCGTACGGGAGCGGACGGCCCGCGACGCCCACCTCCATCTGGGACATGGCGTCGGTCTCGAAGGTGGTGGGCACCACCACCGAGGCGATCATGCTCGTCCAGGACGGTCGGCTGGACCTCGATGCGCACGTCGTGGACTACCTCCCCTGGTGGTCGCGGGGCGACGCGCGGAAGGACGACGTCACCGTCCGCCAGCTCCTGTTGCACCGCACGGGCCTCCCGGCCTTCAAGCAGTGGTTCTTCGACCACGCGGGAAAGCAGGCCTACAAGGACGCGGCCGCCGATCAGGCGCTCGAGTCCGACCCGGGCACCAGGACCGTCTACTCCGACATCGGCATCATGACGCTGTCGTGGATCATGGAGTCGATCACCGGCGAGCCGCAGGACGCGTGGCTCCAGGAGCACGTCTTCGGTCCGCTCGGCATGCTCGACACCGAGTACAACCCGGAGGCGTCGCTCAAGCCCCGCATCGCCGCCACGGAGATGGACACGCTCTGGCGGCACGAGATGGTGTGGGGCCGCGTGCACGACGAGAACGCCGACGCCATGGGCGGGGTCGCCGGCCACGCCGGCCTCTTCTCGACAGCCGTCGACCTTTCCGTCTTCGCGAGCCTGATGCTGAACGGCGGCGTGGCGCCGGCCTGCGCTCCGGGTGACCCGCCGGGCATACCCTGCCCGGTGGCGCGGCCGACGGACGTGCGTCTCCTCGACCCGGACGTGCTCCACGAGTTCACCCGGCGCTGGGACGCGGAGTCCAGCCGCGCGCTCGGGTGGGACACCCCCTCCGAGGGCTCCTCGGGGGGTGACTACGTCACGCCCGACGCCTTCGGCCATACGGGCTTCACCGGCACGTCGATCTGGATGGACCCCGACCTCGACGTGTGGATCATCCTGCTGACCAATCGCGTGCATCCCACGCGGGACAACCAGAAGCACATCCCGCTACGCCGCGCCGTGGCCGACGCGGCCGTGCTGTCCATCACCGATCAGCCCGTCCACGAGCGGGAGCCCGCTTCTTGACCGCACTCGATTGGGTGATCATCGCCCTGTACTTCGTCTTCGCCGCGGCGATCGGCCTGGCGCTGTCGAAGAGGGCGGGGCGCTCGCTCTCCGACTACTTCGTGGGAGGGCGGGCGCTGCCGTGGTGGCTGGCGGGCACCTCCATGGTGGCCACCACCTTCGCGGCGGATACGCCGCTGGCCGTCACGGAGATGGTTGCCAAGCACGGCGTGGCGGGGAACTGGCTGTGGTGGAACATGGTGATGAGCGGGATACTCACCGTGTTCTTCTACGCGCGGCTGTGGCGACGCGCCGGCGTGATCACGGACGTCGAGTTCACCGAGCTTCGCTACGGCGGCAAGCCCGCGGCCCTCCTGCGTGGCTTCCGTGCAGCCTACCTCGCGCTGCCGATCAACCTCATCATCATGGGGTGGGTGAACCTCGCGATGATGGAGATCGTGAGCATCACGCTCGGCATCAGCCAGTGGGCCGCGCTCCTCGTCTGCTTCCTGCTTGCCGCCGCGTACTCGGTCATGGCCGGGCTGTGGGGCGTGGTCGTCACGGACTTCTTCCAGTTCGGCCTCGCCATCGGGGGCGCCGTCATCCTCGCGATCTTCGCCGTCCACGCGGTGGGCGGCATCGCCGGGATGCAGGTGGGCCTCGAGTCGGTGTACGGCAGCTCGGACGCGGCGCTGGCGATGCTCCCGCGCGAGAGTGCCACCTGGATGCCGGCCATCACGATGGCCGTGTACCTGGGCGTGAACTGGTGGGCAAGCTGGTACCCGGGGGCGGAGCCGGGCGGCGGCGGCTACATTGCGCAGCGCATCTTCAGCGCGCGCACCGAGCGCGACGGCGTGCTGGCCACGCTCTGGTTCAACGTCGCGCACTACGCCATCCGCCCCTGGCCGTGGATCCTGGTGGCGCTCGCCTCCACGATCCTCTATCCCGGGCTCGACAACCCGCGCGAGGGCTACATCCGGGCGGTGACCGATCTCCTCCCGCCCGGCCTCACCGGGCTGGTGCTCGCGGGCTTCGCGGCCGCCTATATGTCCACCATCTCCACGCAGCTCAACTGGGGTGCGAGCTACCTGGTCAACGACCTGTACGCGCGTTTCCTGCGGCCCGGGCTCGCGGACCGCGAGCTCGTGCGGGCCTCGAGGCTGGCCACGCTCTTCCTGATGGCCGCCTCTCTCGTGGTGACGTACTTCCTCACGTCGATCGAGGGAGCGTGGCGCTTTCTCCTCGCGATCGGCGCCGGCACCGGGCTCGTGCTCATTCTGCGCTGGTACTGGTGGCGCATCAACGCGTGGAGCGAGATCAGCGCGATGATCGCCTCGCTGGTGGTGAGCCTCGTGCTCTGGTTCGGGGCCGGCCTCGACCCGGACGATCCCGTCCAGTGGGCGTGGATCATGCTCGCCACGGTCGGCGCGAGCACGGTGGTGTGGCTGGTGGTGACCTTCGCGACGCGCCCGGAGGAGGAGAAGGTGCTGCGGGCCTTCTACCTCAAGGTGCGTCCCGGGGGGAGGGGGTGGGCGCGCATCTCCGCCGGACTCGCGCTCGGCGGAGAGCCGGTCGACGGCGGCCCGCTCAACTGGACGAACTGGGTTGCCGGCGTGGCGTCGGTCTACTCGTCGCTGTTCGGCGTCGGGCAGATCATCTTCGGCGCGACGGGTCGGGGCGTCGTGCTGTTGATCGTGGCGATGCTCTGCTTCATCTGGATCGGCCGCAACCTGCGCCCGTCGCGGGTGAGCCTGGAACCGATCCCCGGCGTGAGGTCGTAGGGGTCGGCCGCTCCAAGGCGAAGGCTCCTACGCAGAAGACGTGCGCCCGCGTCCCCTCATCCCCCCTCGTCCACGACCGCCGAGCGCACCAGCTCCACGAACTTGTCGCGCGGGTTCGCGCCGCTCGGCGTCTGCGTGAACACGAGCGCGATCACGCCCAGCTCCGGGTCCACCCAGGCGAACGTCCCGTCCGACCCGCTGTGGGAGAAGCTCCCGTCGTCGGAGACCGCCCAGCCGTAGCCGTAGGACGACGTGCCGTCGTCCGAGGTGGGGAAGGTGGGGCTCGTCATCAACGCCACCGTCTCCGGCTCGAGGATGCGCTGGCCGCCGTACACGCCGCCGTTCAGGAACATCTGGCAGAAGATCGCATAGTCCCACGCCGTCGAGATCATGCCGCCCGACGCGCGTACGAACGGCATCTGCGGCGGATCACCGGGCTCCCAACCGGCGACCCACTTCCCGTTCTTCCGCTCGTAGTAGACGGCACCCATCCGATCGAGCTTGCCGTCGAGCTTCTCCGCGATCTCGTGGTTGTACGAGTCCGCCATCCCCAGGGGGCGGTAGATCCGCTCCTTCAGGAAGCTCTCCAGGCTCCGTCCGGACGCGATCTCGACGAGCGCGCCGAGTGTGTTGTAGCCCGGGTTGCTGTAGGCATAGGACGTTCCCGGCAGCACCGCGGCGCCCACCGCTCCGTAGCGTGCGACCTCGAGCTGAAGCGAGGGCGCGTCCGGGTGCTCGGCGCTCGGCTCCATGAGCGGCTGGAGGAAGAGCGTGTTGATGCGGAAGCCGCTCGTGTGGTTCAGGAGGTGCTTGATCTGGATGAATCCGGCGCGGTAGTTGTCGAACGAGGGGATGTACTCCCGCACCGGGTCCTCGTACGAGAGCTTTCCCTCCTCGACGAGGATGGAGATCGACGTCGCGATCGTCGCTTTCGTGTTCGACGCCATGCGGAACATCGTGTTGGGCTCCATGCGCAGCCCCTTCGCCGCATTCCGCATCCCGATCGGCTGCTGCAGCACCACCTTCCCATCCCGGGCGACCAGGAGGACCGCGCCGACCAGGTCGCCGCGGTCGACCGCGTCGCGGAAGAGCTGCACGCCGGCGTCGAGGATCGCCGACGACATCCCGACTTCCTCCGGCGTGCCCCGCGAGAGGGTGACGTCCTGGGCATGCAGCCCCGGCGCCGGGGTCGCCCACGCCACCAGCGCGGCCAGGAGCGGAAAGAGCGTGGCGTGGCCTCGGCGGATGGACCGGTGCGGCATGGCGGCCTCCAGCGGGTGTGCGTTTCCAGCGTGCGCCCGGAGTATATCGGGGGGCCTCGCGCGCCGCATGGCCCTTGCTATCTTTGGGTTTCCGACCCACTCGCCCGGGGAGAGAGAGTATGAAGTCGCGCGCCCTCCAGATCTCCACCTTCGCCCCCCTCCTCCTGGCCCTCGGGTTGTCGGGGTGCGTGAAGAAGAGCACGTACCGCGGTGCCCTCGACTCCCTCGCGGAGTCGCGTGCCGAGCGGTCGGATCTCGAAGCGGAGATGAAACGCCGCACCGACGAGGCGGAGGCCGCCCGCCAGCGGTGGGAGGCCACGAGGGACTCGCTCGAGACCCGCATCGCCGAGTTGAAGGCGGACAGCACGGACCTCGACCGGGGTCGCGCCCAGATGACGTCGCGCTTCGAGGAGGCGCGCGCCGAGGTGCATCGTCTCGAGGTGCTCATGGACGAGCGCGGGAGCGAGTACCGCAGGCTGCAGCAACGCCTCGACCAGCTCGCCGCCGTCGAGCGCGAGGTGCGGGAGCGGAACCGGATCTACCAGGAGGTGATCGGGAAGTTCAGGGCGCTCATCAACGCGGGCCAGCTCAGTGTGTCGATCGACCGCGGCCGCATGGTGATCCAGCTGCCGCAGGACATCCTCTTCCCATCCGGTAGCGCGACGGTCGGGTCGGACGGTCAGGAGACGCTGGGCAAGGTCGCGACGGTGCTCGCCGACCTCCCGGATCGCCGCTTCCAGGTCGAGGGCCACACGGACAACGTGCCGATCGCCACCGAGCGCTTCCCGTCGAACTGGGAGCTGTCCACGGCGCGCGCGCTCTCGGTCGTGCGGCTCCTCGTGAAGGGTGGCGTGCCGCCGGAGAGCCTGTCCGGCGCGGGCTACGGGGAATACCAGCCCCGCGCCTCGAACGAAGACGCGGCCGGGCGCAGGCAGAACCGGCGGATCGAGATCGTGATGCTTCCGAACCTCGACCTGATCGCGGGGGAGTCGCTGGGAGGGTGAGCACGCTCTTCACGCGCCTCGAGGAGATCTCCGTTCGCATCCTCGAGGACCACGAGGCGATCGCTCGGCGCGTGGCCGGACGCATCGCTGAGATCGTGCGCAGCCGTTCCGACGCGGGGGAACGAGCGGTCCTGGGCCTGGCCACGGGGTCGACCCCGGTGGGTATCTACCGCGAGCTCATCCGCATGCACCGCGAGGAGGGCCTCGACTTCTCGAACGTGGTGACGTTCAACCTCGATGAGTACTGGCCCATGGAGCCGGGGAGCCTGCACAGCTACCACCGCTTCATGCACGAGAACTTCTTCGACCACGTGAACGTCCCGGCGGAGCAGATCCACATCCCGCGGGGCGACCTGTCACGCGAGGAGACCGAGGCACACTGCGCGGCCTACGAGCAGGCCATCCGGGACGCGGGCGGCATCGACTTCCAGATTCTGGGAATCGGCCGGAGCGGGCACATCGGCTTCAACGAGCCCGGCTCGGGGGCGGAGTCGCGCACGCGCCTCGTGTACCTCGATACGGTCACGCGCGCCGACGCGGCGTCCGACTATTTCGGGGAGGAGAACGTGCCGCCCGAGGCGGTGACGATGGGCGTGGCGACGATCCTCGACGCGCGCGAGGTCGCGCTCATCGCCACCGGGGAGCACAAGGCGTGGATCGTGCGCCGGGCGGTGGAGGGCGCCGTGCACGCCGACGTCGCAGCCACCTACCTGCAGGAGCATGCGCACGCGACGGTCTGGCTGGACCCCGCGGCGGCGGCGGACCTGACGCGGGTGCGCACGCCCTGGCTGCTCGGCGAGGTCGCCTGGACGGACGACCTCGAGGCGGAGGCCGTTCTCTGGCTCAGCAGCCAGACCAAGAAGCCCATGCTGCACCTTTCGGCGCGCGACTACCGCGACCACCACCTCAGCTCGCTGGCCGCGCGCTACGGCTCGGCCGAGCCCCTCAACGGGGAGATCTTCAACCGACTCATCGGGAAGATCCGCGGGAAGAGCAAGCTCCCGTCCGGCGAGCGTATCGTCGTGTTCAGCCCCCATCCCGACGACGACGTGATCTCGATGGGCGGCATCTTGAGGAAGCTGGCGCAGAACGGGAACGACATCACCGTCGCGTACCAGACGTCCGGCAACATCGCGGTGTTCGACCACGAGGTGCGCCGCTACCTCGATTTCGTGGAGCGGGCGCGCAGGGCGCTCTCCCTGACCGACCACGAGGCGCTGTCCCGCCATGTGGACGAGATCGAGGCCAGCCTCGGCGGGAAGGCGCCGGGCGACGTGGACGCGGACGTGGTGCGCGACCTCAAGCGCATCATCCGCGAGACCGAGGCCGTGAGCGCGCTCGAGTCGGTCGGGCTCGGCCCGGGCAACGCGCGCTTCCTCGACCTCCCCTTCTACCAGACGGGACGGGTGAGGAAGGACCCGATCGGCACGCGGGACGTCGAGGTCGTGCACGCGCTTCTCGAGGAGACGCGTCCGTCGATCGTCTTCGCCGCCGGCGACCTCTCCGATCCGCACGGCACACACCGCATGTGCCTCGAGGCGGTGAACGGCGCGCTCGACCGGTACCAGGGTCCGGCGCCGCAACTGTGGATGTACCGCGGGGCGTGGCAGGAGTGGTCGCTCGTGGAGGCGGACGTCCTCGTGCCCATGAGCGCGGAGGAGCTGCGCCGGAAGATCCTGGCGATCTTCAAGCACCAGTCACAGAAGGACGTGGCGCCCTTCCCGGGTCCCGATCCGAGGGAGTTCTGGCAGCGGGTCGAGGACCGGAACCGGGGCACGGCCGAGCAGCTGCGCTCGGCGGGACTGCCGGCCTACTTCGCGATGGAGGCGTACGTGGTGCTCGAGGGCGGCGAGCGGCTGCAACCGACCGTCGTACCGACGGCGTCGCTGGGGGAGGGGTAGGCATGGGGGCCTTCACACCGCTCGACTTCTTCGTGCTGGTGGTCTACCTGGTGGGCGTGACGCTGTGGGGAGCGTGGCTCGGTCGCGGCCAGAAGGGAGGCACCGACTACTTCCTCGGTAGCCGCTCCCTGCCCTGGTGGGCGGTGATGCTCTCCGTGGTGGCGACGGAGACCAGCACGCTCACCTTCCTGAGCGTGCCCGGCGTTGCCTACGTCGGCACCCTGACCTTCCTGCAGCTCACGATCGGCTACCTGCTGGGGCGGATCGTGGTCGCGGCCGTGCTGCTGCCCGCCTACTACCGCGGCGAGCTCACGACGGCCTACCACCTGCTCCAGGCCCGCTTCGGGCTCGGCGCACGGCGCTTCACGTCGGCGATCTTCATGGTGACCCGCGTGCTCTCGGACTCGGTACGCCTCTTCGCGACGGCGATCCCCCTCGCGCTCATCACCGGGTGGCCCTACTGGGTCTCCATCGTGGTCATCGGCGCTCCTCACGCTCATCTACACCTACTTCGGCGGCATCAAGGCCGTGGTGTGGATCGACTCGCTCCAGATGGTCCTCTACCTGGGCGGAGCGGTGGCGGCGCTGATCGCGCTCCAGATCGGTGTGAGCGGGGGATGGGGGTCGATCCTGTCCACGGCGGCTGCGGCCGGGAAGCTCCACACGTTCGACTTCTCCTTCGACCGCATGCAGCCCTATACCTTCTGGGCGGCTGTGCTGGGCGGAGGCTTCCTGTCGATGTCGAGCCACGGCGTGGACCAGATCATCGTGCAGCGCCTCCTGACCACGAAGGACCTGCGCAGCAGCCAGAAGGCACTCGTCGGCAGCGCGTTCGCGATCATCGTCCAGTTCGTTCTCTTCCTCGGCGTCGGGCTGGGCCTGTGGGTGTTCTACCAGGGCCGCCCGTTCGAGCGCAGCGACGAGATCTTCGCGCGCTTCATCGTCGAGCAGCTCCCGCCCGGACTCACCGGCCTGCTCATCGCGGGTGTGTTCGCGGCGGCGATGTCCACCCTGAGCGGCTCCATCAACTCGCTCGCCAGCGCGACGGCCTTCGACTACTGGGCGCCGCTCGTCGGGGCGGGGGAGACGCACGGCGACGAGGCCGATGCCAGGGTGCTGCGAGCCGGCAGGCTGTTCTCGCTCGTGTGGGCGGGCCTGCTGATCGGCGCGGCGGTGCTGTTCATCCCGCTCTCGAAGGGCACGTCGGCCGTGGAGGTCGCGCTCGGCATCGCCAGCCTGGTGTACGGAGGCCTGCTCGGCGCCTTCGCGCTCGGCGTCCTGACCCGCCGCCCCGGGCAGGGGGCCGTGGTCGTGGGCGTGGCCGTGGGGGTCGGCCTGACGACGATCCTCCGCAACCAGATGGCGTGGCCCTGGTATGCGCTGTTCGGGACCTTCGTGACCTTCGTGACCGGGCTGGCGGTGACAGCGGTATGGCCGGGGAGTCGGCAAAAGGAGACGGCATGAGTGCGCGCGGTGATCGGCATCGATTGCGGGGGCACGCGTGCCCGGGCCGTGGTCCTCGACGGGTCCGGCGAGGTACTCTCGCGCGCGGAGGGCGGCGGGGCGGTGGCGAGCGCCACGGATCCGCAGGCCGCCGCGGAGGCGGTGGCGTCGGTCTGCCGGGACGCGGCCGCGGCGGCCGGCGTGAAGCTTCCGGTCGATGCCGTGTGGGCGGGGATCACGGGTGCGGGGCGCGAGGCGTCGCGGTCCATCGTGGAGGACGAGCTGACGCGCGCCGGCGTGGCCCGGAGCGTGCGCGTGGGCACGGACGTGCAGGCCGCCTTCCACGACGCCTTCGGGGACGGCCCCGGCATCCTCATCATCGCGGGCACGGGCTCGATCGCCTACGGACGCGCCGGCTACGGCCGGCAGGGGAGAGCCGGGGGTTGGGGACACCTCATCGGCGACGAGGGTTCCGGCTACGCGATCGGCCTCGAGGGGCTGCAGCGCATGGCGCAGGCGATGGACGGGCGAGGTCCGCAGACGACGCTCCCCGATCGCATCTTCCAGCATCTCCGGCTCGGGGCCATGGACGACGTCGTGACGTGGGTGGCGTCGGCCTCCAAGGGGGAAGTCGCCGCGCTGGCGCCGGTCGTCATCGCCGCGGCCGCGGAGGGGGACACCGTGGCCGGCAACGTCGTCGACCGCGCCGTCCACGCGCTCGAGCGCCACATCCGGGCGCTCCTCGAGAGGCTCGGCCCGTGGTCGCGGCCACCCACGATCGCGCTGGCCGGCGGGCTGCTCGGGCCCGGGCGCCCCCTGAGGGAGTCCCTGGAGCGGCTCCTGACGCGCCACCTCGTGTCCGTGCTCGACCGCGATCTCGACCCGGCGATGGGCGCGGCGAAGCTGGGCTCCGCGCGCGGCGACGGGCGGATCTGACCCCTCACCCCGCCGGGCGGGCTCGCGCCTACGTCCCCGCCGGCGGGCGATCCAGCTCGCTGTGGCTCTGCCCGTCGGGCATCGCCCGCATGAGGATCCACTCGATGAGGAAGGGATCGGAGATGCGGTCCCCCGCGCTGTTGACGAGGTGGTGCCGCCGGAGGCGTTCCACCGCCTTGGATACCGCCGCCGGGGTCGGGAGCCCGTAGGTGCGGATCGTGTCCCGCGAGGTGAGCTGTCGCGCGCCGTCGGCGAGGGCACGCAGCACGCCGCGGTGCGAGCCCGCGAGGTCGATCCAGACGCGCTCGTAGGTGGAGCGTCGGTCCAGGACGATGCGGCGGAGGGCAGGGGAGACGTCGTCCGGGGTGGCCGTACCCGTCGAGATCCCGCCGTCCCACACCTCGCGAGCGAGGCGAAGCGCGTCTTCGGTGCGCGGGCCTGCCCGATCGACGATCCGCGCCCCCGTGCCGGCGGCCGGAGAGACGCCATGGGACCGAAGGCGGTCCTCGATCCACGACGCGAGCAGCTCCGGCTCGATGGGTCCGACAGCCAACTCGTCGAAGATCCCATGGAGTGGACCCTCCCGCCCCACCAGGGCGCGGACCAGGGAGAGCGTCGAGCCCGCGCACACGAACGCGAGGTGATGGCTCTCCTGGATGGCGTTGCGGAGGAGGGCGGCGGCTCCGTGCTCGACCTCCTCGAGGCGCTGGAACTCGTCGAGCACCACGACCACGGCGCTCCCCGCCTCGGCTGCCACCACCTCCAGTCGCGCGATCAGCTGGACGAACAGCTCGCGTGCCCGGCCGCCTCGGATCTCCCCGGGCGTGCCCGTGAGCGTGAACGACGGCGCGCCCGAAGGGTCGGCGCGGACCGCCAGGCTGAGCCCCAGGCCCAGCCAGAGCCCCTGGAGCCGTTCGCGCCACGACCACCCCCACGGCACCGCGGCCACGATCCGCCGGAGCACCTCCTCCAGGCTCGCCGCCGTCCAGAGGTCGAGGGGCACGACGGTGGCGCCGCGGGCGCGGGCGTGCAGCGCGGCCTGCCGGAGGATCGAGCTCTTCCCGAGTCGGCGCTCGCCGGTGAGGAGCAGGCGCCCCGAGGAAAGCATCGCGCGGCTCGTCACGGCGACCTCGCGCGCGCGGTCCGTGAAGTGCTCGTCCGCGACGATCTCGCCCGTGCGGAATGGAGGGTCGTGCCGGGCGGGCGTGGAGGACGGCGGCGTCATTACACTAAAAGGTATATTACCAAATGGTGAAATCAAGACCGCGAGGTCAGGGACGGCGGCCCGTGGCGACGAAGACGCGGTGCGGGACAAGGAGATCCCCCGGAAACCAGGCCTCCAGCAAGGTCGCCAGAGCCCTGTCGAAGGCCTCCACCTCCGTCCGCTTCAGGGACGCCCCGATGCCGTTGCACGATCGCATCCGTCCGCGCCAAGCCTCGTGCGTGAACGTGACCGGCTCCACGTAGCTGAACGACTCGACGCCCAGGAAGCCCGCCGCGTCGAGGTCGCGCACCTGACTCTGCCAGACGCCGCTCTCTCCGGCCTTCCCCCACCCCGGGTTGTGCGTGAGGATGAGCCGCTCCGACGCCTCCGCGACGGAGCCCGGCGCGGGGATGTAGGAGAAGTTGGCCATGAGCAGTCGCCCGCCGTCCGCGAGCAGGCGCTTCGCCTCCGTGGTCGCGCGCACGGGGTCGAGCCACCACCAGCAGTGACCGGCGGTGATCAGATCGAAGCCCTTCGCCTCGAGTCCCGTGTGCTCTGCGAGGCCCTCCACGAAGCGAACGTCGAGGCCACGGTCCGCGGCGCGGCGACGGGCGGCTTCGAGCATCGGCTTCGAGGGGTCCAGCCCGACGACGTCCAGGCCACGCGCGGCGAGACCGAGCGCAAGAGTACCCGTGCCCGTTCCGATGTCGAGAGCGCGCTGCTTCGGGGCGATCCAGGCCAACCCGGTGAGGCGGTCGTAGAAGGAGGGCGGGAAGCCCGGGCGAAAGCGGTCGTAGTCGGTCGCGGTGGGGCCGAAGTCGACAGAGTGGGTGGGGACCATGAGGTGGATTCTACGGCGGCGGCGATTTACCCGCGACCGCCTCCAGCCGCTCGGCGATCCACACCTTGATGATCGACTGACGTGTCACCCCGAGTCGGCGGGCTTCCCGGTCCAGGGCGTCCACCATCCATACCGGGAAATCCACGTTCACGCGCCGCGATTCCAGATGAGGGCGCCGGATGGTCGAGAGATCGAGCCAGGGGGTGACGTCCTCCCCGGCGTCGAACCTCTCGTCGAACTCACTCGCCTTCATGCCTTCCTTCATGGAGCGCGATCTCCTCGGGGCGGGCGCGTCGAACGGAGATGATCCGTACGGCTCATCCGGTCCCGCTCTCCCGCTCCGGCACCTCCACCCCGGGCCCCCCGTGCTCCTCCAGGATCCCGTTCAACGCGGGAACCACCGAAGCGATCGCCACGTCCAGCGCCTCCACGGCCTCCCCGAAGCGCCCCTGCGTCCATTCCAGCCGCCGGCGCTGCGCGTCGTTCGGCCCCGTCATGCTGCCGATCGTGCTCGGTCCTCCGTCCATCTCGCCGATCAGGCCCCGCCACCACCCGCGCAGGTCGCCGTTCCGGCGCCGGAGCGCGGTGGTCACACGTCGTAGCTCCCCGAGAAGCGAATCGGCCCGGGCCACATGGGCGGGAAGGTCCGCCTTCGCCGTCGAGTCGGCCACGCCGGCCAAAGCGCGCAGCGAGTCGACCGCGGCCCGCGCGGCGCGCTCGATCCGTGCGGCCTGCACCTGCGCGTGGTAGCCGGTCTGCTGGAGCGCGTAGAGCTCCATCGTGAAGGCGTAGCGGGCCTGCACGTCCACGTCCGGCATGAGCGGATCCCACCGCACCTCGAGGTCCGTCGGCGCGGCGTCCGGCCCCTTCTCGAACGACGCCCGGTAGGTCCCGGGAAGCACGAGCGGGCCCCGCGGGCCCACGTCGAGGCTCGGGACGTCGAACACGGTCGTGTCCTGGGGAATGGGCTGGCGACGCAGGTCCCAGACGGCGCGGTTGAGGCCGGCCGCGCCGGCACCGTCGAGCGTGCGCACCACCGTGCCCGAGGCGTCCCGGATGCCGATCCGGACGCCGCCCTCCACGGCTTCTTCGAGCCAGTAGTCGAGCCGCCCCGAACGGCGGGTTCTCGGCGCGGAAGATCCCCTGCCCTTGGGACGGCACGTCGACGTTGCTCTGGAAGAGCGTGGCGGGCACCACGGGGAAGAAGCCGCTCCCCCCGCTCGCGGCGACCCTGCCCAGGCCCGACAGCGCCGAGATGTCGTCCATGATCCAGATGCCGCGACCGTGCGTGCCGGCCACGAGGTCGTTGTCGCGCGGATGGATCTCCAGGTCGTCGACCGGAGCGCGCGGCATGTCGTTGTTCAGGCGGCTCCACGTGCTCCCGCGGTCGGTGGAGACGAACACGCCGTCCTCCGCACCGACGAAGAGGAGGTCGGGGTTGTGCGGATGCTCACGCACCACGTTCACCGTCGCGGACTCGAGGTTCGCGGTCAGGCTGCGCCACGACGCGCCGAAGTCCTCGGTGACGAAGAGCCACGGGCGGTAGTCGTCGTCCCAGTGGCCGTCGAAGGCGACGTAGGCCCGCCCGGGCCTCGCAGCCGAGGCCTCCACGCCGATCACGAACGTCGGGCCGGGCAGGCCCGGCACGTTGCCGGACACTTCGGTCCAGGTGGCCCGACCCACACCGTGCGCGGATCGGTCGGATGCACGACGACCTTGCCGATGTGGCGCGTCTCCGCGTCGCCCGGCACGACCTCGATGTCCGTGACCCGCCCGCCGGCGATGGCCGGGCCGACGTAGCGCCACCCGAGGCCGGAGAGGACGGCCTCGGCAGGTGTGGGAACGGGCTGGGCCCCCGCACGCGGAGCGCAGAGCGCGAGCGCCGCCGCGAAGAGGGCGGCCCGGGAGGTCGTGACGTTCGTGCGGGGCATGGGGGCTCCTGGACGGTGACGCGCCGGCGATCCGGGATCCCGCCAGGGTAGGGGCCGGAGGAGGCTCCGGCCAGCTACCGGCAGCGGCGCGGTCCCCCTGCCGCGATATTGACGCATGCCGACGCACGAACCGAAGGGACCGCAACCGGATCGGAACGCGGTCACACCCGAAGCCGACCTCCGCGCGCGCTTCCGCGACCTCGGCGTCTGGGAGCGGGAAGGCGAACGGGACCCGTGCAAGCCGTTGCTGCTCCTGTACGCGCTGGGCCGATACGCCGACGGCGGGCCGCGTCTGATCGAGTACGAGCGCCTGGACAAGGACCTGCTCGAGCTCTTCCGCGAGTTCGCGCCGCCGCGCGCGAAGTACGACCCGGTCCATCCCTTCTGGTACCTGCGCAACGACGGCGTGTGGGAGGTGCCGGGCGGTGAGCCCGCGCGCGTGCGGAAGCGGAAGTCGTCCGAGCCGACCAAGCGATGGCTCCGCGACAACCACGTCGCCTGTGGGCTCACCGAGGAGCTCTTCGACGCGTTGGTGGCCGACCCGTCGCTCCTGCGCGACGTGGCGGGCGATCTGCTGGAGGCGCACTTCCCGGACACGCTCCACGCGGAGATCATGGCGGCCGTCGGGCTGGACCCCTCGCTGGGGGTGCCGCCCTCACGTCGCGATCCCAGGTTCCAAGCGGACGTGCTGCGCGCCTACGAGCGCCGGTGCGCCGTTTGCGCCTTCGACGCCCGCATGGGTGACGCGCTCGTGGGGCTGGAAGCCGCCCACATCCGGTGGCATCAGGCCGGCGGTCCCGCGAGCGTGAGCAACGGCCTGGCGCTCTGCAGCCTGCACCACAAGCTGTTCGATCGGGGCGCGTTCACGGTCACCGAGGACCGGCGGGTGATGGTGTCCGAAGAGCTCCACGGCTCGGAAGCGACCGAGCAGTGGATCACACGCTTCCACGGCCACGCGCTGCGCGTGCCCCGCCGGCCCGCCCAGCAGCCCGAGGCGGCCTTCCTCGCCTGGCACCGCCACGAGGTGTTCCGTGAGCCCGGTCGCTGGATGGAGTGAGCGGCACGCCCCACCGGGGCGCCCGCCCTCGTCGCCACCGTGCAACGCGAGCGCCTCCGCCGTGCAATCGACAGCACGGTCCACCTGTCCCCGTGAGGCCAGAAAACCCTTCTGCCGGCTGGTGATCGGCTTCTGGACCGGTCCTTGCAACTCCCTCGATGCTGTGCGGCGCTCCGGCGGGAACGACCGCGGAATCCGCACGTCGACATGGCCGCGGCCATGAAGGAGGACCCATGAGACGGATCGTCACCGGCGCGATCACGGCGCTCGCGCTTACCACCACCACGGCCTGCGCGACGGGGAACGCCCAGCCCTACTCGGACGAAGTGTCCCCGAAGGCCGACGAGATCGTGCTCCACGTGACCAACCACAACTACAGCGCCTTGACGGTGCGCGCGCTCACGGGTGGCCAGGACATCCGCCTGGGCACGGTCGAGACGAGCCGTGACGCCGACTTCGTCGTTCCGCCCACGTTCAACCGCACCGACCTGCGCTTCTCGGTCGAGGCCATGGGATCGGGTGAGAGCTTCGTCACGCAGCCCCTCACGGTGGCGCAGGGCTCGGTGGTGGACATGGACGTGAAGGAGACCGATGGACCTCACGAACGTGACGGTCCGAAGCCCGATCGAAGCGCGCACCTACCGGAGCGCGTCCTCCAGCGCCGTCGCCGCGTCCGTCCGCTCGTCGCGGTACTTGACGATCACGGGCGTGTACACCGAGAGCCCGAGCTCCTCGGCGAACGCCCCGCGCGCGGGACGGGAGCCGGGCACCACGACCGCCCCTTCGGGGATCGTCAGCGGCTCGCCCGCCTGCGCCCGGTAGGTCGAGGAGCGCACGAGGTCGTAGACGGTCGTGGAGGCAGTGAGCTGCACCCCCGGGGCGATCACGGCGCGCCGGCCCACGAGGGTGCCTTCGAACACGCCCGTGTTGCCCCCGATCATGGCCTCGTCCTCGATGATGACGGGACGTAGCCCCACGGGCTCCAGCACGCCGCCGAGTTGGGCTCCGGCGCTGAGATGCACGCGCTTCCCGACCTGCGCGCACGAACCCACCAGGGCGTGCGAGTCGATCATCGTGCCTTCGTCCACGTAGGCGCCGATGTTGACGAACGCGGGCGGCATGATCACGACGCCGGGCCCGAGGTAGGCACCGGCACGCACCGAGGTGCCGCCCGGGACGATGCGCACGTTCTCCGCCGGGCCGTCGGTCTCGCGCAGCGGGAGCGTGTCACGGTCGGCGAAGCGGAACGTGCTGCCGCCGAAGGCCTCGTTCGCTCCCGGTACGTGGGGCTCGTACGCGCGCGTCTCCCCGAGCCTGAACGCGAGCAGGATTCCCGACTTGACCCAGGGCACGGCGTGCCAGCCGTCGGGCGCCCGCTCGGCGGCGCGCACGGTGCCGTCGCCGAGCGCGTCGCAGGAGCATGGCCACCGCGGCGCGCGCTTCCTCGCGGTCCCCGCGGGCGTCGGTCGCCCCGTCGCGGCTCGCAGTGAGCCGCTCGATCGCCTCGCGCAGGGGCTGGAGCTTCACGCCCACGCGGCCTCCATGCCGGCATGGCCGTCCGCGTCGGTCAGGAGGCGGGCCTTGGCGAGCGCCCGTACGAGGCGCATCTCCGTGGCTTCGGACGGAGGCACCAACGGCGACCGGTAGCGGGCCGGCGCCCCACCGAGCAGCTCGACCCCCTTCTTCACGGGCACCGGATTGGTCTCGGCGAAGTTCGCCCGCATCAGATCCAGCAGCTGGAAGTGCAGCATTCGCGCTCGCGCGAAGTCACCGTCGAGCCCGAGCCGCACCATGTCCGAGATGTCGCGGGGCGCTTCGTTGGCCACCACGGACACGAGCCCGTCGGCGCCGAGCGCGAGCATGGCGCAGCGTCAGCTCGTCGTCTCCCGACAGCACCAGGAAGTCGTCGGGCCTGCGCGCGAGGATGGAGGCCACCTGCTCGAGGTTGCCGGACGCTTCCTTGATGCCCGCCACGTTGGGGATCTCCGCGAGCCGCAGCGTCGTGTCGGGCAGGAGGTTCACCGAGGTGCGTCCGGGGACGTTGTAGAGGAAGACGGGGATCTCCGCCGCGTCCGCCACCGTCTTGAAGTGGCGGTAGAGCCCCTCCTGGGGCGGCTTGTTGTAGTAGGGGCAGACCGAGAGGATGGCGTCCGCCCCGGCCTCCCTCGCCGCCACGGCCAGCGCCACCGCCTCCCGCGTGTCGTTCGTTCCGGCGCCCGCCATCACGGAGGCCCGCTGCCCCGCCACCTGGACGGCGGTCTCGATGACGAGCCGCTGCTCGCGCGGACTCAACGTGACGCTCTCGCCCGTGGTCCCGCACGGCACGAGCACCTCCACGCCCCCGCTGACCATCCGTTCGACGTGGAGGGCGTAGGCGTCGAGATCGAGCGCTCCGTCCTCCTTGAACGGCGTCACGAGCGCGACCCCGGTGCCCCTGAACCTCTCTCTACCGCTCATGATGGCATCCTCCCCCCCTGCTTCGTTCGCGCGTCCAGGAGGTCCGCGACCACCTCCTCGAACGTGTGCACACCTGCTCGGCCGTGGATCCACTCCGCCGACCGCACCGCGCCCTGGGCGAAACCTGCGCGGCTGCGCGCCTCGTGGCGCAGCTCCATGCGATCGTCCTCGCCCTCGAGGCCGATCACGTGCGTTCCCGGCACCTCCCCCGCCCGCACGCTCGTCACGTACAGGACGGACGGATCGCTCGGCCCGTCGGGCGGACCGGGTGCCCACCGCACCTTCGCGCCGATCTCTCCGAGCAAGGTCTCGGCCACCCGGATGGCCGTGCCGCTCGGGTGGTCGCGCTTGTGTCGGTGGTGGACTTCCTCGACGTGGACGTCGTAGCCCCCGGCCGCCGCGGCCAGGCGCGCCGCCTCCCGGGCGAGGCGCAGGAAGACGTGGATGCCGACGCTGAAGTTGCTCGCGTACACCACGCCGTGCCCGGCCCGCCGGATCGCGGTGAGATCCACCTCGTCCGCGGCCCACCCCGTGGTTCCGACCACGAGGTCGACACCGGCCAGCACGGCCGCGCGCACGCTGCGAGGTACCTGCTGCGCCACCGAGAAGTCCACGGCGACCTCGGCGTCGGACAGCCGCGCGGCCAACTCCTGGTCGGGCACGTCCATGGCCGCCCGGTCGAGGCTGGCCACCACCGTGTGGCCCGCGGCCGTGGCCGCGGCGTGCACCTCCGTGCCCATGCGCCCGCTGCCGAGCAGCGCGATCCTCATGCGCTCCTCCTCGCCGCGTCGGCACGGAGCTCGATGAGGGCGTGGTGCAGCTTTCGCACCAGAGAGGGCGCCGCGGCGGCGTCGACCACGAAGCTCAGGCTCACGTCCGATGCCTGGGTGATGAGGTGGACGGGCGTCCGTTCGACGGTCCAGAACACGAGGGCGTCCATTCCGGGCTCGGCCAGCATCCCGCGGCCGACGACGGTCACGGTGGTCAGGTCCCGGCGCACCTCGACCTCGGCGAACGCCTCGAGCTCGGCGGCCACGGCTTCGAGCCGGGCAGATTCGTCGATGGTGAAGGCCGTGGACGAGTGGCTCGTGGCCACGAGGTCGACGTCGAGGCGGTGGCGCGCCATGACTTCGAAGACGCGCGCGAGAAAGCCGTACGGCAGCGCGGACGGGTGCGAGCGCACCTTCATGAGCGCCACGCCCGTCTTGGAGGTCACCGCCGCGATCTCCTTGCCGCCTCGCAGGTCGTGGCGCAGCAGGGTGCCGAGGCAGTCCGGCTCGAAGGTGCTCCGGATGCGCAGCGGCACGCCCCGTGCCACGGCCCACTTGGCTGCGACGGGATGGATCACGCGGGCACCCGCCCACGCGAGCTCGACGGCCTCCTCGAAGCCGATCTCGGCGAGGAGCGTGGGTGCGTCCACGTCGCGGGGATCGCCGCTCATCAGGCCGACCACGTCCGTCCAGATGTGCACGGTCTCGGCGGAGAGCGCCCCCCCGAGAAGGGCCGCCGTGTAGTCGCCGCCCCCGCGCCCGAGTGTGGTCGTGCGCCCGTCCGCCGTCGAGCCGACGAAGCCCTGCACCACGGCTACCACCCCCGCGTCCAGGAGAGGAAGGAGGTGCTCCTCGGCGAGGTGCGAGAGCGCCCCCGCGTCGGGCACGCCGGCGCCGAAACGGTCGTCGGTGAGAACCAACGTGCGCGCGTCGACCAGCGCGACCTCCCGTCCGGTCGCATGAACCGCGGCGGCGACGAGGAGCACCACGAGGTCTTCGCCGGTGGCCAGGACGGCGTCATCGCGGACCCGCCGGTCACGGGTCGCGTCCGCGAGGTCTCGCTGTAGCCGACCGAGGCGCGTGAGCAGCGCCGACCTCAACGTCTTGACCTCACCGCCCGGCGAGCCCGAGCGCCTCCGCGACCTCCAGGTGGCGCGCGCGCAGCTCCCCGAAGCCGGTCTTCCCCTTCGCATCCTGCCCGCGCACGAGATCGATCAGGAGATCGGTCACGCCGCCGGAGCGCGGACACGACCACCACCAGGGATTCCGGTCCCTCGGCCACCAACCTCGCCACGTGGCGGATGCTTTCGCCGTCCGCGACGGAGCTGCCGCCGAACTTGTAGACGACGGGGCGTCGCGGCGCAGGGCTCATACGAGGCCTCGGGCGCGGCAGAGCTCGGCGTTGAGCAAGGCGGCGCCGGCCGCGCCCCGCACCAGGTTGTGCGAGAGCACCAGGAAGGAGAGGCCGAGGGCCTCGCAGGGGCGGACGCGCCCGACCGTCACCGTCATCCCCGCTCCCCGGTCGCGGTCGAGCCGGGGCTGCGGGCGGTCGTCGGCGTCGAGCACCTCGAGGGGCCGCGCGGGTGCGGTGGGGAGTCCGAGCCCGGTCACGGCGCCGCGCCACGCCCGCATCGCCCGCGCCGCGGCATCGGCGTCCGCGTCGCGGACGAGGGCACACGAGACGGACACTAGATGGCCGTGCCGAACGGGCACGCGCACGGCCGTGGCGCCGAGCCTGAAGTCCGCCTCGACGATCGCGCCATCGCGCACCCCGCCCAGGATCTTACGGGGCTCCGCGGCGATCTTCGGCTCCTCGCCGGCGATGTAGGGCAGCACGTTGTCGACCAGGTCGAAGGCCGCCGGACCGGGACGCCCCGCTCCGGAGATCGCCTGGAAGGTGGTCACCACCACCCGCTCGAGGCCAAAGGCCTCGTGCAGAGGGGCGAGCGCCGTCGCCAGCCCCGCCACCACGCAGTTGGGGTTGGTCACGATGCCGCCGGGCCAACGCTCCTTCTGAGCGTCGAGGAGCTCGAGGTGGTCGGGGTTCACCTCGGGGATCACGAGCGGCACCTGGGGATCGTCTCGGTAGGCGCTCGCGTTGCTGACGACCAGCTGCCCGTTGCGGGCCGCCTCGGCCTCGACCTGCCGGGCGACCCCGGAGGGGAGCGCGGAGAGCAGCAGGGGCGAGGAGAGCCGATCGCCGACGGCTTTCACCTCGATGGCCGCGGCCTCGGGGGGTAGATCCTCCCCTCCGTCGCCTGACAGGAGGGCTCCCAGGAGGCCGCCCGCGGAGCGCTCCGACGCTGCGGCCTCCGCGAGCTCGAACCAGGGATGGCGGGCGACCATCGACACGAGCCGCGCGCCCACCATGCCGGTGGCTCCCAGCACGGCCACCGGAATCCGATTGTCCACGCTTCCCTTCCTATCCCGCCATGACACGGAGACAGTCGACGAGAGAATCTCGCAGGCTGCGCGCGAACGTCCAGCGCCCCCCCGGACCGTGACCGCCGAGCGCCCCCGTCCGTGGGTGACGCAAGCGGCGGGCCAGCGTCTGCCGAATCGGCCGACGCCGGGGGCTGACAGCGCGTCAGAATGACAGAGAGGCTCTCGTTGTAACTGATTGGTACCGTTCACTTTGGCAGATTCGTACGCTGAGCGGACGGCACGCGGGTTGCATCGACTCGGGGGCATCTGGAAGAAGCGTCGCCGGCGCCCGGAGTCGCGGGCGCGACGGACGACGCGACGTGAAACGACCCTTCTGAGGACCGTGTCACCGACACGAGGAGGAAACCATGGCCCTGATGCGTTACCCGATCCGCAACGCCACGCTCTCTCCCTGGCGGGATCTCGAGGAGGTCTCGAACCGGCTCGCGCGCATGTTCGAGGACTCGCCGCTCTCCACCGCGAACAACGGAGGCACCTGGCTGCCGGCGGTGAACGTCGAGGAGACGAAGGAGGAGCTCGTGCTGTCCGCGGAGCTTCCGGGCATGACCCACGACAACATCTCCATCGACCTCGAGAACAACGTCCTCACCATCGGCGGCGAGAAGACGGAGGCGCGCACCGAGGGCGAGGAGGACCGTCGCTACCATCTCTGGGAGCGCCGCTACGGGAGCTTCCAGCGGTCCTTCACGCTGCCGCGGACGGTCAAGGCGGACGACATCCACGCCAACTTCGAGAACGGGATCCTGCGAATCCGCATGCCCAAGGTCGCGGAGGCCAAGGGACGCAAGATCACCGTCGAGGCGACGGGCAAGTGATCCACGGGCCGCGAGACGCGGCCGCGATCGAGGCAGGAACCACGGCGGCCCGGGCCCTCCAGCCCGGGCCGTCGTGTCGTCTTCCCGCTGTGCGGGCGTAGCGATAGGTTGGTCGCAGGGGCCGCTCTACCTCCCCGGGCGGCCGGCGGTGACCCGGGAGGAATCCGAGGACATCGTATGGGCGGTCGCGCCCGCGTGGCCGTAATCGGGCTGGTGTTGGTGCTCGCCTCCGTGGGCGTGGGCGGCTTGACCGTCGTTCGGCTCTACCGGGAGGGATTCGAGCAGCAGCGACAGCGTCTGATCGAGGTCGCGCAGGGTCGCGCACGCCTGATCGAGGCGGTCGCGCGCTTCGACTCGATCCACAGCTCCGACTACCCGGGCGGTTATGTCGAGGCCACGCTCTCCCAGCTTCGCGACGCCCACGGGCGCTTCCCCGGATTCGGCAAGACGGGCGAGTACGTGCTCGCGCGACTCGAGGGAGAGCGGATCGTCTTCCAACTCCGGCACCGCGCGGGATCCCCCGCCGACGTCCCGGTCGTGGATATCGCTTCGGACCTCGCTCGGCCGATGGGGCGGGCGCTCGCGGGAGAGTCCGGCACGATGGTGGGCATCGACTACGCGGGCAAGTCGGTGCTCGCCGCCTACGAGCCGGTGGACGTTCTCCACCTGGGGCTCGTGGCGAAGATCGACGTGGCCGAGATCCGGGCGCCGTACCTGCGCGCCGGGCTCGTGGTCGTCGCGGGGGGCGCCGCCCTCATCCTCCTGGGACTCGTGGGCGTACAGACGCTCGGGGGTGGGCTGGTGGAGCGGCTCGAGAAGCTGGAGGAAGAGGAGCGTCGCAGCCTGGAGCGGCTGCGGATGGTCCGACGTCTCGGTCGGATCGGCATCCTGGAGGTCGACGTCAAGTCCAGTAGCCTCGTCCTCGGCCCCGACCTCTGCACCCTGATGGGTGAGCCGGCTACCGAGCGGAGGATGGCCCCGGCCGAGTTCCTCGACCGCGTCCACCCCGACGACCGGCACGAGATGGTGCGGCAGCTCGACGAAACACGGCGCGGCGATTCCCCCGCGATGGATCGGGCCTGCCGTATCCGGAAAGCGGACGGTGGATACCTGTCCGCCGTCGCGGCGATCCAGCCGGTGACCTGGGACGAGGCGGGCACGCCGACGCGCCTCCTCGGGACGGTCGCGGACGTGACGGCGCTGGAGGAGGCGAGGGACATGCTGTTCGCACGGGAGGCTCACCTGCGCGCGGCACAGGAGATGGGCCGAATCGGTAGTTGGGAGTGGGCGAGGCACGACGGCGCGATGTGGTGGTCCGACGAGCTGTATCGACTCCTCGGATGGGCACCCGGGGAGGCGCCCGCCACCGCGCAGACCTTCCTCGACCGCGTGCACCCCGACGATCTCGACGCCGTGCGCCAGGGGATCGAGGGCATCCTGGAGAGCGACCGGGCCGTGGAGGCGACCTTCCGGGTCGTCGTGGAGGGCGAAGCGCGGTGGATGCGCGGGGCTGCGCGCCCCCACGCGGACGCCCGCGGGGTCGCGAAGATGATGGGGTTCCTGCAGGACGTGACCGAGGCGCACGCCATGGCGGACATGCTGCGCCATGCCCAGAAGATGGAGACGTTGGGGCTGCTGAGCGGCGGTATCGCCCACGACTTCAACAACCTTCTGACCGCGATCCAGGCGAACGTCGACCTGATGCGCGAGGACCTGCCGCCGGGCGGCGAAGGGCTTGCAGAAGGTCTCCAGGAGATCCGCGCCGCGAGCCTGATCGGCGTGGACATGGTGCGCAAGCTCATGTCCTTCTCCCGCTCCAACCTCGAGAACGTGCGCGTCGTCGACCTGGGGCAGGTCCTGGAGGACACCCGGGCTTTGCTCGTTCGACTCCTCCCTGCCACGGTGAGGCTGACGGTCGAGACGGGGCGTGGCCCCCTCCATTGCCGCTTGGATCGGGCCGCCTTCCAGGAGATCCTGCTCAACCTCGTCACCAACGCTCGCGACGCGATGGCGGGGCGCGGGGAGCTCACGATCGACGCTTCCTCGGAGGCGACGGATGGCGGAGCGCGCGTCCTGGTCCGCGTTCACGACACGGGCGCGGGCATCGACCCACAGAGGATGGCCCAAGTCTTCGAGCCGTTCTACACGTCGAAGGGCGAGGGGCGGGGCACGGGACTCGGTCTGGCGATGGTGCACGCCCTGATGGAGAAGCAGGGCGGCCGCGTCTGGGTGGAAAGCGCTCCGGGCCAGGGGACCACGTTCACCCTCTCGTTCCCGGCCGTCGAAGCCCCTGCCGCGGTCGATGTCGAGACGGTGGGAGGGGAGCGTGGAGGGCTCCGGGGCAACGAGCGGGTCCTCCTGGTCGAGGACGAGCCGGCGATCCGGCGCGCGGGTGTGAGCATCCTGGGCCGCTTCGGATACAGGGTGACGGCCGTCGGCGACGGGGAGGCCGCCCTCGCCATGCTGTTGGGTGACGAGCCTCCGGACCTGGTGATCAGCGACGTGATGCTGCCGCGGATCTCGGGCACGGAGTTGTACGAGCGGACGCGTGGCATGGCTCTGCCCCCCCGCTTCCTGCTCATGAGCGGATACGGGGCGGCCGAGCTCGCGCAGGTGGGTGGTGTGCAGCCCAACCTGCGGTTCCTGCGAAAGCCATGGGGGGTGGAGGAGCTCCTCCGGGCGGTGCGGGACGCGTTGGACGCGCCGGCGGACGAGGAGAGGCTGTAGGCCTGACCTGCCGACGGGCCGGTTGATCTTCCTGAAAGGTCCGCGCGCGTACCTTCCGCCTCTCTGACGAAGGAATCCACTTGGGGCTACCTGTGGGATCGATGAGCCGTCTGCCGAGTGCCTGCGCCGGGATCGCGGTGATCCTGGTCGCCGGGTGCGTCCGCTTTCACGCGCAGCCGCTCGTCCCCGAGCAGAGCCTCGAGGACTTCGAGGCGAGGAGACTCGCCGCGCCGGAGCTGGGCAGCTTCCTCTCGGCCCGCGGGGAAGCTCCCGCCTGGCCCCCGGAGCGGTGGGACCTCCAGACGCTGACGTTGGCCGCGTTCTACTACTCCCCGGCGCTCGACGTCGCGCGCGCCCAGTGGGCCGTGGCGCGCGGCGGCGTGCTCACGGCCGGCGGACGCGCCAACCCGACCGAGACCGTGGGGATCGGCTACAACGCGACGACCCCGCGCGACGAGGTCACGCCCTGGATCCCCGAGGCCGTGCTCGAGCTGCCGATCGACGTGGCGGGCAAGCGGGGCATCCGTATCGCCGAGGCGAGCCAGCGCTCCGAGGCGGCACGCCTCGACCTGCTCACGGCCGCCTGGGGGGTGCGCGGACGGGTGCGCGAGGCCTTCCTCGCCCTGTATGTGGCTCGCCGGACGGACTCGTTGCTGGCTCGTCAGCGGGAGATCCGGACCGAGACGGTCAGGATCCTGGAGGCCCAGCGGGCCGCGGGCGAAGCCTCGCCCATCGACGTCACGCAGGCTCGGGTGGCGCTCGCCGCCGAGCCGGGTGGCGGCCCTCGACGCCGCCCAGGCGGCCACGCGCGCCCGCAGCGAGCTCGCGGACGCCGTGGGCGTGCCGCCCGCGGCGCTCGAGGCGATCGTGCTCGACTTCGACGAGCTCGGCCGGGTGGCCGTCGCCGTTCCCGAAGCGGAGACGCGCCGCCGCGCCCTCCTGCACCGCTCCGACGTGCTGGCTTCGCTCGCGGCGTACGAGGCCAGCCAGAAGGCGCTCCAGCTCGAGGTCCGCAAGCAGTACCCCGACATCAGCCTCGGGCCGGGCTACCAGTTGGACCAGACGGACACCAAGTGGACGCTGTCACTCTCCCTGGCGCTTCCCTTCCTGAACCGCAATCGCGGGCCCGATCGCCGAAGCCGCGGCGCGTCGCGAGGAGGCTGCAGCCCGCTTCCTGGCCCTCCAGTCCAGGGTGCTGGGCGAGGTCGAGGGCGCGGTGGCGTCGGCCCGCGCCGCAGCGACGCAGGTGCAGGAGGCGGACACCCTGCTGTCCGCCCTCGGACGACAGGAGGCCACGGCCCGGAACGCCTACGACGTCGGGGAGATCTCGCGCCTCGACCTTCTGGGGCTCCAGGCGGAGGCGGTCGTGACCGCGCTGACGCGTCTGGACGCCCTCTCCAGGGCGCAGCGGGCCGTCGGCGCGCTCGAGGACGCCATGCAGGCGCCGCTGGACATGGAGGCGTGGGCCCTCGAGCCCCCGCAACGCACCCCCGGATCGCATGAGGACGCGCGACGATGAGCCGACGACAGACCCTGGGCGCCCTGGCCCTCGCCGTGGTCGTGGTGATCGTGATCGCATGGCTGAGGCGCGGAGGAGCGGAAGAGGTCGAGGTGACGCCCAACGTGGCGGTGCACGTGCAGCCGATCCGGCGCGCCACGCTCCGGCGCACGGTCACGGCCTACGGCACCGTGGAGCCGGCGCCCGCGCTGGACGGCAGGGCCTCGGCCGGGGCGCTGATCACGCCCTTCGTGGACGGCGTCGTGGACGGGGTCGACGTGGTCGAGGGGCGGCGGGTCGAGAAGGGCAGGGTGCTCGTCCGCCTCGACAGCCGCATGGCGCAGGTGGCCGTGGACCGGGCCCGCTCGGAGGCCGAGGTGGCGGACAGCGCGTTCCGCCGGCAGGAGGCGCTCATGGGCTCCGACGGCACCTCGCAGAGGGCGTTCCTGGACGCCCGGGCGCGGCGTGACGCCGCTCGGGCGGACCTGGCCTCCGCCGAGACCGCCCTGTCCTACCTGAACATCGCCTCGCCGTTGTCCGGGATCGTGCTGCGCCTGAGCGCCGCGGTGGGCCAACACGTGGACGCCACCACGGTGCTCGCCCAGGTCGTGGACCTGGACCGTCTGGTCGTGACGGCGGGCGTGCCCGCCCGGGAGATCGGTGGCGTGGCGGTCGGACAGCGCGTGCTCCTCGGCGTCGGCGATTCCGTCGCGGAGGGCGTCGTGCTGGTCCTGGGCAGGGATGTGGATCCGGCCACCGGAACCTACCGCGTCCAGGCCACCGTGCCGGCCGGGACGGGCTTCATGCCGGGGCAGTTCACCGAGATTCGCATCGTGGCCGAGGAGCACGAGGGCGTGCTGGCCGTGCCCCAGGGAAGCGTGGTGACCCGTCCCGACGAGGGGACGTGGATCGTGGTGGTGGAGGGCGATCGCGCGGTGCGCCGTTCCGTCACGGTCGGGCTGCGCGGCGACGGCCTGGCGGAGGTGTCCGGCGAGGGCGTGGAAGAGGGCGTGCGCGTGGTCACCGACGAGGCGTACGGGCTGCCCGAGGAAACGGCCGTTCGCGTGGTGGGCGGCTGACATGCTGGGTCGCTTCGCCAACAAGCAGGCGCTGTCCATCACCTTCATCAGCGCGGCGCTGTGTCTCGGGGGCGTCTACGCCGCGACGAGCATCTCGTCGTCCGTCTTCCCGCAGACGGACTTCCCCCGCGTGGTGATCCTGGTCGACAACGGCGTCATGCCCGGCGACGAGATGATGGCGCGTATCACGCGCCCCATCGAGGAGTCGATGAAGGACATCCCGGGGACCGTCACCGTGAAGTCCGCCACGGGTCGCGGCTCCGCCGAGATCAACGTGTTCTTCACGTGGCAGGTGGACATGGTCCAGTCCGAGCTCTACGTGCTGAGCCGGTTGGGCCAGATCAGGAGCCAGCTCCCCGCCACCGCCGAGACCACGGTCTACCGCTTGACCTTCGCCGCCTTCCCGATCGTCGGCGTCAGCCTCACCAGCGACACGCGGGACATCACCGAGCTGTGGGAGGAGGCGCGCTACGACCTCAAGCTGCGCTTCCTCCAGATCCCCGGTGTGGCCCGCGTGGACCTGGTGGGCGGGAAGGCGCCCGAGTACCAGGTGGTGGTGGACCCGCTCCTCCTGGAGGGTGCGCACCTCAGCCTCGCCGACGTCACCGACGCGATGGAGCGCAACAACCTGGTGGCCTCCGCGGGGATGCACGAAGAGAGCCACACGCTCTACCTCACGGTCGTGGACGGCCGGGCCCACTCCCTCGCGGACATCCGGGACTTCGTGGTCACCGCGCCGGACGGGCATCCCGTGCGCATCGGCGACTTCGCCCGCGTGCAGCGGGGTCCCGAGCCGGTCTTCAACATCGTGACCGCGGACGGTCACCCCGCCGTGCTGCTCAACGTGCGCAGCCAGCCCGACGGGAGCACGCTCAAGATCGCGGATGCGCTGCGCGCGCAGATCGCCCAGCTCGAGGGCGAGCTTCCGCCCGACATGAAGCTCGCGTTCTTCTATGACCAGTCCGAGATCGTGCGCGCGTCCGTGCACAGCGTGTGGGAGGCGATCCTCTTCGGGCTGATCCTCTCGGTCGTGATCCTCTTCTTCTTCCTGAAGAACTGGGGGACGACGCTCGTGGCCACGACCGTCATTCCGGTGACGATCCTGATCACGCTGGTCGCCATGCGCCTTACGGGGCTGACCTTCAACCTCATGACGCTGGGGGGCATCGCGGCGGCCGTGGGGCTCGTGATCGACGACGCGATCGTCGTGGTCGAGGCCATCCACACCCGCCTCATGGAGGGGATGAGCCGTCGCCAGGCCGTGGAGGCCGGCATCACGGAGATCTTCAGGCCGCTGATCGGCTCCACCCTCACGCCCGTGGTGGTCTTCATCCCGCTGGCCTTCCTGGACGGCATCACCGGCGTGTTCTTCCGCGCGCTGGCCATGACCATGGTGGTGTCGCTGCTCACCTCGCTGGTGCTGGCCGTGACGCTCACGCCCTCGCTGGCCGGGTGGCTGATACGCCGCGGCCACGGCGACGAGACGGGACCGGCGCACACGCAGGCGGGCCCCGTCCTGCGCAGGGTCGTCGACCTCTACGAGGAGGCGGTGCGCCCGGCGCTGCACCACCCGTGGTGGACGCTGGGCGCGTGCGCCGTGGTGCTGCTCGTGGGGATCGGCGTCTATCGCCAGCTCGACAGCGAGTTCCTGCCGCCGATGGACGAGGGCGGCTTCGTCATCGACTACTTCACGCCCCCCGGCACGAGCCTGGCGGAGACGAACCGCCAGCTCCTGGGCGCGGAGGCGATCCTGGGGACGGTGCCCGAGGTGGAGAGCTACTCGCGCCGCACCGGCGCGCGCCTCGCGCTGGCGATCGCCGAACCCAACACCGGTGATTTCCTGGTCAAGTTGCGCACGGGCCGGCAGCGCTCCACCGACGACGTCATCGCCGAGCTGCGCCGGCGCTTCAACACGGAGATTCCCGGCGTGGAGTGGGAGTTCCCGGGCATCCTCGGCGATCTCATCGGGGACCTCATGTGGGCGCCGAGCCCCATCGAGGTGAAGCTGTACTCCACCGATCAGGCCTGGCTGGAGGCACACGCGCCCGAGGTGGCCGCGCGCCTCGAGCAGATGCCCGGCGTCGTGGACGTCTTCGACGGGCTGGTCTACACCGGCCCCACGATCAGCCTGCGCACGCGGCAGGCGGAAGCCCGCCGCTTCGGCCTCACGGCGGACGACGTGGCCGGCGCGGTGAACACCGCCATGCTGGGTCGGACCGCCTCGTCCGTGCTCGAGGGCGACCGCGTGGTGGAGGTGCGCGTCAAGGTCGACTCCACGCGCCTGCTCGAGATGAGCCAGGTCGAGGACCTGCCGATCCGCACGCCGACCGGAGCCCTGGTGAAGCTGTCCCAGGTCGTGGACGTCGCGCAGGAGCCCGGCCAGCTCGAGCTGCGCCGCGAGGACGGACGACAGGACGTGGCGGTCACGGCCCGCCTCGAGGGGCGGGACATGGGGAGCGCGATGGCGGAGATCCGCCAGACGCTGGGCGCCGACGCTTCGCTTCCTCCCGGCACGGTGGAGTACGGCGGGCTCTACCAGCAGCAGCGCGAGTCGTTCCGGAACCTGGTGTTCGTGCTCCTCATGGCGATCACGCTCGTGTTCACCGTCCTCCTGCTGGAGTTCGGGTCATTCTACGAGCCGCTGTCGATCGTCTTCGGCGCCGTGCTCGCGCTCTTCGGCACCGTGCTCGCGCTCTGGCTCACCGGAACGTCGTTCAACGTGGTCTCGTTCCTGGGGGCGATCATCGGCATCGGCATCGTCGCCAAGAACGGGATCCTGATGCTGGACTTCGTCGGGCACCTGAGGGCCGAAGGCCTCGATCTCGAAGAGGCACTGGTTCGCTCCGGACGCAGGCGTCTGCGTCCCGTGCTGATGACCTCGCTGGCGGCGGCGCTCGGCATGCTCCCGCTCGCGTGGGGGATCGGCTCCGGCTCCGACATGCTCAGGCCGCTGGCCATCGCGGTCATCGGCGCGCTGGCCATTTCGGTGCTCCTCTCCCTCCTGGCCACGCCCACCCTCTACTTCCTCCTCCAGCGCCACGGGGGAGGGAGGTCGTCCACTCCCTCGGAGATGACGTCATGAATCGCGCACGGATGTGCCCGGCCCTTTTCGCCCTGCTGGCCGCAGGCGCGTGTGGATCCCCCGCGGACCGCACCACGCAGGCGGTCCCGACCTACCACCCGGTCGCGGAGATCGCCGTCGGAGGTGACGCGGGCTTCTGGGACTACCTGTCGGAGGACCCGGTCGCGCGGCGCCTGTACGTGACGAACGGTACGCGCGTGGTCGTCATCGACATGGACACGAACTCGGTGGTCGGCGAGATACCCGACCTCCCCGGCGTTCACGGTTTCGCGGTGGCCCAGGACCTCGGTCGCGGCTTCGCGAGCGACGGACGCACGAACGAGGTCGCGGTGGTGGACCTGGCGACGCTCACCGTGCTCTCACGGGTGGAGACGGGCGACAACCCGGACGGCATCCTCTACGTGCCCGAGCTGCAGGAGGTCTACGCCTTCAACGGGCGTGGTCACTCGGCCACGGTGATCGCCGCGGCGACCGGCCAGGTGGTGGCGACGATCCCGCTGACGGGCAAGCCCGAGTTCGCGGTCTGGGATCCGGGCGCCAATCGGATCTACAACAACATCGAGGACCAGAACGAGATCGCGGTCATCGATCCGACGACGCACCAGGTGGTGGCCAACTGGCCGATCGCGCCCGGCGAGGCCGCATCGGGACTGGCGATCGACCTGGAGCACCATCGGCTCTTCGCCGTGTGCGACAACGGCATGATGGTCATGGTGAACAGCCAGACGGGCGAGGTGGTGGACACGGTGACCATCGGCGAGGGCCCGGACGCGGCCCGCTTCGATCCGGCCACGCAGCTCGCCTTCAGCTCCAACGGCGGAGACGGCACGGTCACGATCGCGCACGAGGACGCACCCTCGCAGCTCACGGTGGTCCAGACGCTCGACGACGGCACGGTCGGCGCGCACCATGACGCTGGACCCGACCACGCACCGGATCTACCTGTCCGCGGCCGACTTCGGGGAGACGCCTCCGGCCGACTCCATGGGGCGGCCGCAGCGCCCCCCGATGGTCCCGGGCTCGTTCCGGGTGCTGGTGTACGGGAGCGGCGCATAGCGGCAGGTCGTCGTCGGGCGCGGTCTCGGTGAGGGGGCTCGCGTCGTGGACCGCGGTTCTGGTCTGGGTGCTCGCTCCCGGCGGAGTCGGTGCCCAGACCCCACCCGCCTCGGAAGAGCAATCCGGCGGGACGAGCTGGACGGCGGTCGCGATATCGGCAGCGGCCGTGGCCGCTTCCCTCCCGCTGGACGAGCGCGTCCGGTCGTGGATCCAGGGCGCACAAAGGCAGGAGAGCACGGTGCTGCGCCGGGGCACCGAGCTGGCGACGCCGTGGGGAGCGTGGGCGCCGCTCGTGGTCGGTGGCGGCCTGTTCGGCGTGGCGGAGCTTCTCCACCGGCCCGGGCTCGCCGACGCCGTGTGGCACACGGGCGAGGGGACCATGGCGGCCGCCGTGCTCGGGCTCGCGCTGAAGGTGGCCGTCCACCGCGCCCGCCCCTACGCCTCGCCCGATGACCCGGGCACGTTCTTCCACGGCCCCCTCCTGCCCACGGGGTCGAGCCGACAGTCGTTTCCGTCGGGGCACACAACCGTCGCCTTCGCCGTGGCCGCCGCGGCCACCGAGGAAGCCGGGATCCACTGGCCGGGGCACACGCGCCTGGTGGGCGTTGCCCTCTACGGCATGGCTGCCGCGGTGGCCTTCGCGCGCGTGTACGACGACGTGCACTGGACCAGCGACGTGGTGGCGGGCGCGGCCCTGGGTACGCTCGTCAGCCGGGCGGTGGTGCGCCATGGGCATCGCGCGAGCGGAACGGGCGCGGGTCCACCCGCGCTGTCCGTGATGGTGCTGCCGGCTGGCGTCGCGGCCGTGAGCTACCGGATCGCCCTTCCGTGACGGGGACGCGAGTTCGGCACGGCGTCGTGAAGGTCGTGCTCCCTCGATCGGGTCGTCATGGCGCTGGTCTGGCGCGAGTACGCGGCGCGGCGGCCGGAGTCCCGCTGCGGCGCGCGAAGGTCACCCGCACGGTCGTTCCCTCGCCCACCGTCGACTCCATCTCTATCTGGGCGTCGTGCGCGTCGACGATCGTACGGGCGATCGCGAGCCCGAGGCCGCTCCCACCCTCGCGCTTCCTGGCCGGGTCGGCCCGGTAGAACCGCTCGAAAACGTGCGGGAGCGTCTCCGCGTCGATCCCCGGCCCCGTGTCCCGCACCGTGACGCGGCATCGGGTGCCGTCGGCGGTCACGCTGGCCCGGATGGTGCCGGGCGAGGGTGTGTACTTCACCGCGTTCTCCAGGAGGATCAGGAAGAGCTGGCGCGTGAGGTCGGGGTCGGCGTCCACGGGGGCCTCCTCGAAGTCGTCGAGCTCGAGCGTGATCCCCTTGGCGGCGGCGAGCGGACGCGCCACCTCGGAGGCCTGGACGAGCAGGTCGTCGAGGAACACCGGCTGCCTCCGCACAGGGAGGCGATCCTCGTCGGCCGCCGCCAGCAGGAGGAGCCCGTCGACCAGGCGGCCCAGGTGTTCCGCCTCCGTCTTCATCTTGTCGACGATTTCTGCGTATTCCTCGACGCTGCGCGCGCGCTGCAGCGCCACCTCGGCCCGCGTGCGCAGCACGGCCGCCGGCGTGCGCAGCTCGTGGGATGCGTCGGCCACGAAGCGACGCATGCGTTCCATGGAGCGCTCCACGGGCACCAGCGACTTCCGCGCCAGCGCCGCGCCCCCCAGCGCCACGAGGACGAGCGCCCCGAGGGCCGCGACGAGGAAGGAGGCGAGCAGCGCGGGATACTGCTCCTCGACCTCCACGGCGTTGGCCACGGCCAGGGCCGCGTACGTCTGGCCCCCGGCCACGATGCGCCGCCCGTAGACGCGCAGGCTCACGTCCCGGGGGGTCTCGGGCCGCCCCCAGACCTCGCCCTGGAAAAGGGCGGAGCGCGCGAGCGGGGCGAGGTAGGGGGGAGGAGTGCCCGTCTCCAGGGAGTGACCGTCCTCGTCGAAGACGAAGAGCTCCCTCCCGGGAATGCGAAGCTCCTCGAGTGCATCCACGGGATGACCCGTCAATCCCCGCTCCTGGTCGCGGATCTCCATGGCGCGCTCGATCTCGTGCGTGGCGGCCACCAGCTGAGCGTCGAGGACACGCTCGATCTGGCGCGTGACCGCGACGTAGATCGCGGTGCCGAAGAGCAGGATGATCAGGGCGAAGATCCCCACGTACCACGCGGTGAGACGAAGGCGGATCGACCGGAACGCGTCGGTCACGCGCCGAAGCGGTAGCCCGCGCCCCGAATGGTGTGGATGAGCTTCGGCTCGAAGTCGCCGTCCACCTTCTTGCGGAGGCGCCAGACCAGGACCTCGAGGAGGTTCGTGAACGGGTCGTGGTTGTCGTCCCACACGTAGGCCGTGATGTCGGCTCGGGAGACCACCGCGTCCTGGTGCCGGACGAAGAACTCCAGCAGCGCCCACTCCTGCGCGGTAAGGGAGAGGTTGCGCCCTCCTCGTGAGGCGGCGTGCGCATCCAGGTCCACTTCCAGGTCGGCGACGCGGTGTACCGCGTGGAGCAGCTCGGGGGGCCGACGGGCCAGCGCGCGGATGCGCGCGACGAGCTCCCGGAAGGAGAACGGCTTCGTCAGGTAGTCGTCGCCCCCGGAGCGGAAGCCCTCGATGCGATCGTCCTCGGCGCCGAGCGCCGTGAGGAACAGGATCGGAGTCTCGTTGCCCTCTTTCCGAAGCCGACGGCACAGCTCTACGCCGGTGCCGCCCGGAAGCATGACGTCGAGGACGATCACGTCCTGCGCCCCCGTGCCAGCGCGTAGGATGCCTTCCCGGTACGACGTCGCGGCGTCCACGCGCATGCCCTCCTCCTCCAGGCCCTCGCGTACGGCTTCGAGCAGCTGGTCATCGTCTTCGACGATCAGGACCTTCATGCGTCCTCCTGCCGGGTGCTGCGCCGAGGATGAAGCCGGGTACCGGGAAAGGAAAGTAGAGCCGCTCCCTTTCAAGCGCCTTACGTCGGCGCGTCGAGCCCTCCGGTCCCGGACGACGCCGGAGGCTGCCCGTCGTGTAATCGTACTGACAGGTCCCCGGTGGACACTTCCTGTGCATGGAGTCCGCGTTCGACGACGATTCTACGTCCGACGACATCGTGTGACCCGACCCCACGGAGGCAACATGAAGTACCTTGACCATCATGGCCGTGGCCCTTTCCGTCGTCGCAATGACCGCGTGCGGAGAAGGAGGGGAGAACGGTGAGATCCAGATGACCCCCGAGTTGGCGGCCCGCGTGAAGGTGAGCGGCGAGGCGGCACGCGCCACCGCGCTCGCTCGCGTGCCCGGCGGCAAGGTCCGATCCGGCGAGCTGGAGGAGGAGGGGGGCAAGCTGATCTATTCCTTCGACATCGAGGTCGCGGGGAACGAGGGGGTCCAGGAGGTCCAGGTCGACGCCCTCGACGGGAAGGTCGTCGGCGCAGGAGCACGAGACCGAGGCACAGGAGGCCGACGAGGCGCCGAGAGGAGGGTGCCGCCGCCGCGCTGGTGGAGGAGACGCCCGGCCTGAAGGACCGCGCGAAGATCACCGACCAGGCCGCCCGAACGGCGGCGCTCGCCAGGGTGCCCGGCGGTCGCGTCATCGGGGCGGAGCTCGAGGAGGAGGACGGACTCCTCATCTACTCCTACGATATCGCGGTCGAGGGGCAGGAGGGTGTCCAGGAGGTCCACGTGGACGCCGTCACCGGCAAGGTGGTGAGCGTGGAGCACGAAGAGGAGGGCGAGGAAGGCGGTATGTGAGGTCGCGAATCCGGGCACGCCTCGGCGTCCTGCTACTCCTCGGCTCGCCTGCTGCCGTCCGCGCGCAGCAGAGCGAGCCCTCCACCATCGCGGCTCTCGGGATCTCCGAGACGATCCGGCTGGACGGCGCCCTGGACGAGGCCGCGTGGCAGCGTGCAGGGCGCATCGCGAACTTCACGCAACGCGAGCTGGACTTCGGCGCACCGGCGGGCGAGCGCACCGAGGTGGCGGTCCTGTTCGACGAGGACGCCCTGTACATCGGCTTCTGGGCGTTCGACTCGGACCCCGCGGGGATCCGTGCCAACGAGATGTCGCGGGACTTCCAGTGGAGCGCCGAAGACGCCTTCGAGGTGGTGCTCGACCCCTTCGACGACGACCGAAACGGCTACCTGTTCGTCACGAACCCCAACGCTGCTCGTGCCGATGCGCTCCTGGCCGGGGGAGAGCGGAACGAGGATTGGGACGGCGTCTGGGACGTGCGCACGCGCCGGACCGACCAGGGGTGGTTCGCCGAGATGCGCATCCCGTTCTCCACGCTGAGATTCCCGACGGACGCCGAGCGGCCGTGGGGGATCAACTTCCAACGCAACATCCCCCGCCTTCGTCAGCAGGTGCTATGGCAGGGGTGGTCGCGCGACTCCCGGCTCGAGAACCTCAGCCGGGCCGGGGCGCTGGCCGGGATCCGGGGCATCGCCGGCACACGCCTCGCCGAAGCGCGTCCGTACGGCATCGGGGGCCTGGAATGGCAGGGCGGGGAGGGGCGCTCCGCCGTCCATGGCGTCGGTCTCGACCTGAGCTTCCTGCCCGTGCCGAGCTGGAAGGTGCAGGTCACCGTGCGCCCGGACTTCGCCCAGGTCGAGTCCGACCAGCAGCAGGTCAACCTCAGCCGCTTCTCGCTGTTCTATCCCGAGAAGCGGACGTTCTTCCTCGAGGGGAGCGAGTTCTTCGCCTTCGACCTCGGGGGAGACGTGCAGCCGTTCTACAGCCGGCGCATCGGTCTCTCCGAGGACCGAACGGAGATCCCGATCCTCGGTGGGGCCCGCGTGCTGGGGAAGAGCGGCGGGACGACGTTGGGTGCGATGGCCCTGCGCACGGAGGGGACGGACGCCGAGCCCCCGGCCAGCTTCGGCGTCGTGCGCTGGAAGCAGGACCTGTTGGGTCAGTCGTCCGTCGGCGTCATCGCGGTCGGGAGGACCGAGCCCGGCCGCCGCGTCGCCACGTACGGCATGGACTTCGACTACGCCACGTCGTCGCTCTTCGGCGAGCGGGAGTTCGCGGCGGGCGTGGCCGTGGCGCAGACCTACACCTCCGATGCCCGGCAGCGGTTCGGCCTGGCGCACCGGGTGTACCTCGACTACCCCAACGACCTGGTGAACTTCTCGGCGTCCTGGGCCCGAGCGGACACGGCGTTCGATCCGCGCGTGGGATTCGCCCGGCGTACGAACTACCAGCGCTTCGCGTCCGAGCTGTCGTTCAACCCGCGGCCCGCGTTTCTCCCGTTCGTGCAGCAGATGGAGATCAAGCCCTATGAGGTGTCGTACTACCGCGACGACCGGACCGGGGCGCTCCAGTCGCTGCAAGTGGAGTTCGTGCCCTTCGCCTTCACCCTGAAGAGCGGAGACGGGCTCGAGCTCAACATCCAGCGCCGGGCCGACCATCCCGACGTACCCTTCGAGCTCTTCGAGGGGGCGGAGATCCCGGTCGGCACGTACTGGACGTCGCGTCTGGAGCTCCAATTGAGCTCCTACCGGAGCCGCTCGCTCTCGGGGAACTTCGAGATCAACGAGGGCGGCTTCTACCTCGGCCGCCGTCTCGAGGCCACGCTCGGGGCGCGGTGGAAGGCCGGCAAGCACGTGGGCGTGAGCGGCGAGTACGTCCACAACCGCATCACGTTCGAGGACCGCCGGTTCCGCGTGGATGAAGCGAACGGCCGCCTGGATCTGGCGCTGAGCCCCAAGCTGTTCGGCTCCCTCGCCGGACAGTGGAACAACGAGGACGACGAGATCATCGTCAACTTCCGCCTGAACTGGATTCCCGAGCCCGGCTCGGACCTCTTCCTCGTGATCAACGAGAGCGCGGACGCGGGCGAGCGCTTCTGGGTGCCCAGACGCACGACGGTGGTGAGCAAGCTGGTGTGGCGGATCGCGATCTAGATGGCGTCGGGTCCGCTGGGGGCCCCGGCCCCTCTACGAGGCCACTCCGAGCTGCTCCGCCAGCGCCTCGGCGAGCTCGGGCCCGTTCGCGCCCATCACGCCGCAATCCACGAGCTCGAGCGGCGAGCCGTCCTCCTTGGTGAGCACGCCCCCGGCCTCCTCGACGATCAGCCAGCCCGCGGCGAAGTCCCACGGATGCAGAAACAGCTCCCAGAAGGCGTCGAGCGAGCCCTGCGCCAGGTAGCAGAGGTCGAGCGCGGCGGCGCCGGCGCGGCGGATGCCGGCGCTCCGCCGCAGCACGCGGTCCATCTGCCCGAGGTATTCGGGGAGCCGATCGAGCAACTTGAATGGAAAGCCCGTCCCGACCAGCGCGTCACGCAGCGCACGGGACGGCGAGACCCGGATGGGGAGGCCACCGCGGAAGGCGCCCTCCCCCCGGGCCGCCCACCACCGCTCGCCGGTGGACGCGCACGCGACCGCGCCCGCTACGGGTCGGCCGTCCACCGCGACCGCGATCGAGGCGGCGTGCTGTGGGTGTCCGTGCAGGAAGTTGGCCGTGCCGTCGAGGGGGTCCACCACCCACATCGGTGAGCCGTCCCACGCGGCCAAGCGCTCGGCCACGGACCGGTCGTCCTCCTCCGCGAGCACGAGGTGGTCGGGATGTCGGGCCCTGATCACCGAGAGCGCCTCGGCCTGCGCGTCCAGGTCGGTTTTCGAGACCCAGTCCGCCCGGCCCTTCTCGGTCGCGCCTTCGACGACCACGCGTCCCTGGTCCCGGCGGTGGATGGCGGCCGCCGCGTCGGCGGCGGCCAGGGCGGTGAGAGCGAGTTCGTGCATGGGGGGCCTCGGGTCCCGTGCGGAAGGAGCCCGAAAGGTAGCGTGCCGCTCGTCTCCCCGGGTGCCCGAGTCCTCCGCGTCAGAAGTGGAGGCCCACGCCGATGCCCAGCGTCAGCGGATCGATCTTCACGGCCGGAGCCGTGGGTCCGAAGTCCTCGATGTCCACCGACAGCGTGTTCCAGCGCGCGTCCACCGTGACCGTCGACGCGCGGGTGAGCCGCCGGTCGATGCCGAGCACCACGGCCGGGCCGCGCCGCGGACTGGGCGGTCAGGAGGGTGGGGACGAGGAGGAGGGCCACGAAGGCGGGAACACGGGCGCGCATGGGCCTGCGACCTCGACGTATGCGGTGAAGGTGTCGCGGGCAGGCTTTCTCGTGCGAGCGGGAGATGGGTTAGTTTAGCGCCTTCGGCCTTCGGAAGGCACGGGCGACGACACCGCGGACGAGGATCATGAGCGACGCGAGCGACACCAGGAAGAAGCGCATCTTCAGCGGGATGCAGCCCTCGGGCGAAGCCCACCTCGGCAACTACCTCGGCGCGCTCAAGCGCTGGGTGGAGCTGCAGGAGGAGTACGAGTGCATCTGGTGCATCGTGGACGACCACGCGATCACGGCCGGCGGCGACCCGAAGGAGATGCCGCGCAACGTCTTCGACCTCGCCGTCAGCTACCTGGCCGTGGGGCTCGACCCCGCGCGTGCCACCATCTTCGTGCAGTCCGACGTGCACGAGCACACGGAGCTGGCGTGGCTGCTGAACGCCGTAACGCCCGTGGGCGAGCTCGAGCGCATGACGCAGTACAAGGACAAGAGCCAGCGCTTCGAGTCGGTACCCGCGGGGATCCTCAACTACCCCATCCTGCAGGCCGCCGACATCCTCGTGTACAAGGCCGACGCGGTGCCGGTCGGAGAGGACCAGCGGCAGCACCTCGAGCTGACGCGCGAGGTGGCGCGCAGGTTCAACGCGGCGTACGGGGACACCTTCCCGGAGCCGGAGGCCATGATCGGCGAGGCGGGGAAGATCCTCGGGCTCGACGGCGAAGCCAAGATGAGCAAGTCCCTCGGCAACACGGTCGGCATCCTCGCCGAGCCGGACGAGGTGTGGGCGCGCGTGCGCACCGCCGTCACGGACCCGCAGCGGGTACGGCGGACCGACCCCGGCCGGCCGGAGGTGTGCAACGTCTACGCGCTGCACCAGCACTTCGGTGATGCCGCCACCGTCGCGGACGTGGCCACCCAGTGTCGCGCGGCGACGCGCGGCTGCGTGGACTGCAAGCGGATGCTCTCCGAGAACATCGCGCAGACGTTCGCGCCTTTCCGCGAGCGGGCCGCCGAGTTCCGTGCCGACCCGGGCCGGGTGCGGTGGATCCTCGACGAGGGTGCCGACAAGGCCCGCGCCATCGCCTCGGCCACGCTGGACGAGGTACGGGGAAGAATGGGGCTGCGGTGGAGGGACGCCCTGAAGTAGCTTTGAGCATGCCTGGCTTCCTGCACTGGCTCTTCTCGCTTCCGACCCGCCACCCCGAGTTGCGCCTCGACCTCCTGGGCGAGCTGCTGCTCGCGGCGCTTCTGGGCGGAGCCATCGGATGGGAGCGCGAGCGGGCGCACAAGCCCGCTGGCCTGCGCACGAACATCCTGATCTGCATCGGCGCGGCGCTCCTGGCGGACCTCTCCGACCCGCGTCGCCGCCAGGGCGGGGCCGCCGGCCGACCCCGGGACGCATTGCCGCGCAGATCGTGTCGGGCATCGGCTTCCTCGGGGCCGGCACGATCATCCAGGCCCGTGGAAGCGTGACCGGGCTGACCACCGCCGCGACGATGTGGGTGGTGGCCGCCATCGGGATGGCCGTCGGGTTCGGCTACGCCATCGAGGCGGCGGGGGCGACGGTTCTCGTGCTCATCGCCCTCATTCCCCTGGGTTGGATCGAAGGGAAGTCGGAGAACCACCACCACCAGATTCCACCGCCGGCGCCGCGACGACCCACCGGGGACCGACCGGCTGGACGATAGGGTGACTTTGGGTCGCGAGGACGAAGGGTAGTATCTTAGCGTTCGGCCCCACGGCGGAGGATTGGCCATGCAGGAGTTGTTCAAGGCCGCGATCGAGCGCGGCGCGAGCGACGTCCACATCAAGACCGGTGACGTGGTCCGGGCGCGGGTGTTCGGCGAGCTCGTGCCGCTGACGCAGCAGAAGCTGTCGGCGGATCAGGTGAAGGCGATCGCGCTGAAGCTGATGCCGCACGAGGACGATCGTCGGCAGTTCGACAAGCTGCTGGACTACGACTGCTCCTGGGGCCTGCCGGGCGTAGGTCGCTTCCGCGTGAACATCATGAGGCAACGCGGCTCGCCCATGATCGTCATGCGCGTGATTCCGTTCGAGATCCCGACGATCGAGGACCTGGGCTTGCCTCCGATCATCGAGGACATCGCGAACCACGAGCGCGGCCTGATCCTGGTGACGGGGGTCACCGGCGCCGGGAAGAGCTCGACGATGGCGGCGATGATCAACTGGATGAACCAGCACAAGCACCTTCACATCGTCACGCTCGAGAATCCGATCGAGTTTCTGCACCGAGACAACCAGTGCTCGATCACGCAGCGCGACATCGGCACCGACACCGATTCGTTCGCCTCGGGCCTGCGGGCCGTCCTGCGCCAGGATCCCGACATCATCCTCATCGGCGAGATGCGTGACAAGCTCACGATCGACACCGCGCTCAAAGCCGCCGAGACGGGCCACCTGGTGATCTCCACGCTGCACACGAAGAACGCCGTACAGACGATCTCCCGCGTGATCGCGGTGTTCGATCCGGGCGAGCAGGAGATGATCCGCATCCGCCTGTCGGAGCAGCTTCAGGCGGTGATCAGCCAGCGCCTCGTGCAGAAGAAGACGGGCGGGCGGGTCGCGGCCATGGAGATCATGCCGGTGTCGGCCACGATCCGTGACTGCATCCGGGACAAGGACCGGATGGACGAGATCTCGGACCTGATCGAGGAGGGGAAGGACCACTACGGCTCCCAGACCTTCGATCAGCACCTGACCGAGTTGGTGCAGCGGGGGCTTGGTGTCCTTCGAGGTCGCCAAGGCCGCGGCGAACAACCCGACCGACTTCGACCTCAAGATGAACATGTTCGGCGACCTCAGGGCGGAGAAGGGCGGCGGCCAGGGGGGCATGCAGGACGAGATGAGCCGCCTCTACGAAGGATGACGATGGAACCCATGAGCACCGATCTGCGCGGTACCTTCCTCCCGGTCACGACTCCCTTCGATCCCGTCACCGGCGACGTGGACGTCGTCGCGTTCCGGTCCAACCTGCGCCGCTGGTTCGAGCATCCGTTGCGCGGCTTGCTGATCGCGGGCTCCACGGGCGAATCCGTCTTCCTGGACGAGGGCGAGATCGCCGCGCTCATGGAGGCGGCCCGTGACGCCGTGCCCGAGGACCGCCTCGTGCTGGTGGGCACGGGTGCCGAGTCCACGCGCCACACGATCGCGCGGTCGAGAAAGGCCGCCGACGCGGGCGCCGACGCCGTGCTGGTGAAGCCGCCGGCGTACTTCAAGGGCGCGATGACGCCCGAGGCGCTGGCCCGCCACTACCGGGCCGTCGCCGACGCGTCGCCGGTGCCGGTGATCGTCTACCAGGTGCCGCTACGTCTGTCCACGCTCGAATTCCCGACCGGCTTGGTGGCCGAGTTGTCGCACCACGAGAACATCGTGGGCATCAAGGACTCGCGCGGGAACCTCGACCTGGTCGGTGAGCTGGTCGAGCAGTGCGCCGACGACTTCCAGGTGCTCGTGGGCGCCGGCTCGATCCTGTACGGCGGGCTGGGCGTCGGTGCCGTGGGCGGGATCGTGGGCGTCGGGCTGATGGCGCCCGCCGAGGCCGCCGAGATCAGCGTCGCCTTCTTCGACGGGCGCGAGGCCGACGCGGGGCGGGCGCAGGAGCGCATCGCCCCGGTGCACACGCAGATCGTAGGCGGTATGGGCGTGCCGGGCGTGAAGGCGGCCCTCGACATCCTGGGGTACAAGGGCGGCGCCCCGCGGCCCCCGCTGTCGCCGGTCACCGAGGCACGCCGCAAGGAGATCCGCGGCATCCTCGAGACCGCGGATCTCCTGGAGACGGCGAAGGCCTGACCCGCGGCTACTCCGAGCGCAGGCTCACCATCGGATCGACGCGGCCGGCCGCCCACGCCGGCACGAGGCAGGCGACGGCCGCGACGCCGCCGAGGACCGCGGCCACGCCCACGTAGGTCGGGGCGTCCAGCGGCGCCACGTCGAAGAGGAGCGCCACCAGGAAGCGTGATAGCGCGGCGGCGGCGAGGAGCCCTACGGCCAGCCCCACGCCGACGGGCGCCATCCCCTGGGCCAGCACGCGGACCGCCACCCGCTCGCCCGAGGCGCCCAGAGCCAGGCGCAGCCCCATCTCTCGCGCCTGGCCCCGCACCACGTAGGCGAGCACGCCGTACACGCCCAGCGCCGCGAGGAGAAGCGCCAGGACGGCGAAGCCTCCCAGGAGCGCGGCGAAGAAGCGTGGACGCGCCAGGTTCTCCGACATCAGCTCGGTGAGCGGGAGGATCTCGGACACCGGCTGATCGGGATCGACGTCGTGGACGATCCTGCGCATCTCGCCCGCCAGCGCGAGGGGGTCTCCGGTGGTTTGCGACCACGTACGACATCTGGATGCGCGAGTTCTGGTCGTTGCTGATGTAGACGCTCGCGTGCGGGGCCTCGTCGAGCCCGCGGTGGTGCACGTCGGCCACCACCCCGACGACTTCCACCGGCGTGCCGCCGGTGCCACCGGACGCGAAGAAGCGTTCCCCGAGGGGGTCGCGCCCCTGGAAGAACTCGCGCTGGAACGCCTCGTTCACCACCGCGACGAACGGATCGTCGGGGCCGTCCGTGGCCTGGAAGGAGCGGCCGCGCAGAAGTCGGATGCCGAGCGTCTCGAAGACGTCGTCCGAGACCTGGAAGAGCTGGGCGTACTGCTGGTTCTCCCGGGCAGGCTCGTACAGGCCGGGCACGTGCACGGGCAATCGCCTCCCCGGAGCCACGGAACGGCAGGTAGCGGATCGCGGCCGCGGAGGTCACCGACGGGTTCGCGCGGAGGCGTTCGAGGATCTGGTGGTACATGCCCATCCACTCGCCGCGGTCCGGATGCGCCTCGTCGGAGATGGTCAGCGTCATGGCGATGCGGCCCGCGGTCTCGAAGCCGGCGTCCACGCGGCTGAGCGCCCCCAGGCTGCGCATGAGCAGCCCTGCGCCGGTGAGGAGGAGCACGGCGAGGGCGACCTCCGCGGCGACGAGGCCGCGACGCAGGCGCACGCCCCGCAGGCCCGCCGCGTTGCCGCGGCTCCCCTCGCGCAGATCGTCCGCCGGCGACACGTCCGCGGCGCGCAGCGCCGGAAGCATGCCCGCGAGCGTCGCGGCCGCCAGCGTCACGAGGATCGAGACCCCGACGACCGTGCCGTCGAGTCCGATCCCCGCCGCGCGCGGCAGGAGCCCTGCGCTCCACCGGGCCATGGCGGTGGTCGCCGCCCACGCGATCGCGAGGCCGAGAGCTCCGCCCGACGCCGCCAGGAGGAGGCTCTCCGTGAGGAGCTGGCGGACGACCCGGCCCGCCGGCGCCCCCAGGCTCATGCGCAGCGCCACCTCGCGGGTCCGTGCCGTACCCCGCGCGAGCAGCAGGTTGGCGACGTTGGCGCACGCCAGCAGGAGGATGAAGCCGACGGCGCCCAGCGCCACCCACAGCGCCGTGCGCACGTCGCCCACCACGGTGTCCCGAAGCGGCTCCAGCGTGGCGGCCGAGATGCCGGCGTTCGCGTCGGGATACGTCTCCTCCAGCGCCTGCGCGATGCCGCTCAACTCGCTGCTCGCCGCCTCGATCGTGGCGCCGGGCGCGAGGCGGCCCAGGCCGCTCAGGAAGCGCACCGCGCGCCTCTCCGTCGGGATGTCGTCCTGGGGGATGACGGTCATCGGCACCCACAGGTCGACGCTGGTGCCCTCCGGGTAGGTGAAGCCGTCGGGCATGACGCCCACCACCTCGAACGAGCGGTGGTCGAGCTCGACCGTCCGGCCCACCACGGAGGGATCGCCCGCGAACAGCCGTTGCCATGCCCCCCAGGAGAGGACGGCGACCATGCGCTGCTCCTCCTCGTCCTCCGGTCGCAGGGCGCGCCCCTCGGCGGGTGCGACCCCGAGCACGCGGAAGAAGTCACCGCCGACCCACTCCGTCGCGAGCTCCACGGGCGCGTCGCCACCCAGGTAGACGTAGTCGCCGGGGAGCGTCGAATAGACCGCCATGCCGTCCAGCGTGCCGGCGCGCTCGCGCCAGTCCCTCGCATCGGGATAGGAGAAAGCGGTCCTGTCCATCCCACGGGACGGCGAAGCCGGCCACACGCGCACGAGACGATCGGGCTGCGGGTAGGGAAGGGGCTCCAGGAGCACGGCGTCGACCACCCCGAAGAGCGCCGTCGCGGAGCCGATGCCGAGCGCCAGCACGAGCAGCGCGCTCAGCGAGAAGCCGGGGCTCTTCCGCAGGGTGCGTGCGCCATAGCGCAGGTCCTGGACGAGGTCCTCGAGGAGGCGCCCGCCGCGCTCGTCGCGCACGCGCTCCTTCATGCGCTCGACGCCGCCGAAACGCCGGAGCGCCTCCCGCCGCGCGCGCTCCGGCTCCATGCCGCGGCGAGCCAGCTCGTCCGCCTCCATCTCCACGTGTGCGCGGAGCTCCTCGTCGAGCTCGCGCTCCACCGCTCCCTTCCGGAAGAGCACCCGGATCCTGCGCGCCAGCCGCTCGGTCCACCTCATCGCTCGCCTCCTTCCGTCGTCGTCGTCATCCGTCCGCCACCCTCCCGATCGCTCATGCGAAGTGCAGGACCTGCTGGACCGCGGAGGCGAACAGGCTCCAACTCGCCTCTTCCTCCATGAAGTGCGCGCGTCCCGCCGTCGTCAGCGTGTAGAACTTCGCGCGGCGACCCTCGCCCGAGATGCCCCATTCCGACGAGACCAGGCCCCGGTCTTCCAGGCGGTGCAGGGCGGGGTAGAGCGAGCCCTGGTTCACCTCGAGGATCTCCCCCGACATGTGCCCGATGCGCTTGGAGATCCCCCATCCGTGGAGCGCCCCCAGCGTGAGCGCCTTGAGGATGAGGAGGTCGAGCGTTCCCTGGAGGAGGTCGGCCTTGGATCGGGACATCGCGTTCGCTCCGTATGGGTCGGTGTCTCGTGGGACGCCGCTCGGGCAAGGTTTGTTGTAGGACATTAATGCCTTGTCATTCTACAACAAGCGCGGCGTCGAACCTCCGTCTCCGACGCCGACTGCAACCATCGGCCCCTCCGCACCGTCCATATCCTGCGAGGGGGGCGATTGCGGCCATTTATCACACAGTGTATAAGAAATTGCGGGATGCGGACGGCGGTCGGGGCGATGTGCCCCGCGGATGGGAGCGGTTGCTCGCCTGGCTGATGCCGGGGGAGCAGCGTGACGCCGTGCTCGGCGACGCGGCGGAGGAGTTCGCGCGCAGGGTGGATCGTGACGGCGTGAGGGCGGCGCGTCGGTGGTACGGGAGGCAGGTGCGCCGCTCGATCGCACCGGGGCTCCGGCATGCGGCCGGACGGCTCCGGGACACGTGGAGAGGAGCCGAGGGGAAGGGGGAACGGATGGGTGCTTGGACGAGGGACGGCGGGTTGGCCTTCCGGGCGCTGCGCAGGCGGCCCGGCTTCTCGCTCACCGTGCTGGTGACGCTCGCCCTTGGCGTGGGGGCGACCACCGCGCTGTTCGGGGTGTTCCGGGCGGTCTTCCTCGAGCCGATCCCTCTCCCGGATTCAGGCGAGCTGGTCGTCATCATGGAGCAGGGAGGCTTCGGCTGCTGTGGACCGGCGTCCGGCCCCGACTACCTGGACTGGCGGGAGCGCAGCCGCTCGTTCGCCGGGCTCGGGGCGCTCAACCCGGGCGTCTTCACGCTCACGTCGATGCCCGAGCCGGAACGGGTCACCGGGACGCACGTGACCGCGAGCGTGTTCGGGTTCCTCGGCGTGGCTCCGCTCATGGGGCGTGCGCTGCTGCCCGAGGACCAGGACGCGCCGAACGTGGTCGTGCTCAGCTGGGCGATGTGGCAGAACCAGCTCGGTGGTCGCGCGGACGTGCTCGGCTCCTCGCTCGAGCTCAACGGCGAGGCGTACACCGTGGTGGGGGTGATGCCGGAGGGGTTCGACGTCCCGTCGCCGTGGATGCGGTTCGGGGGGTACCGGCTCTACGTCCCCTTCCCGAACGAGCGCCTGAAGGGCAACCGCGGCAGCCACGGCTTTCCCGTGATCGCGCGCCTGGCGCCCGGCGTCACGAAGGAGGCGGCGCAGGCCGACATGGACGGCGTGATGCGCCAGCTCGCGCAGGAGTATCCGCTGACGAACCAGGATCGGAGCACGAAGATCTTCACGGTCCACGAGTACCTCTTCGGTGACGTGGGCAAGCAGCTCGGGATGATTCTGGGGGCGGCGGGGGTGGTGCTACTGATCGCGTGTGGCAACGTGGCGGGGCTCCTCCTCGCGCGGGCGGCCGGGCGCGAGACCGAGCTGGCCGTGCGCGCGGCGCTGGGCGCGAGCCGACGGGCGATGGTCCGGCTCCTCTTCTCCGAGGCGCTGGTGCTGGCCGTCCTGGGTGGCGTGGGTGGCCTGCTTCTCTCGCTGGCGGCCGTCGACGGCCTCAAGGCGGTGCTCCCGCCGTCCATCCCACGCATCGACCAGATCCGGATGGACGGGTGGGCGTTGGGCTTCGCCCTCGGGGCGTCGGCGATCACGGCGCTTCTCTTCGGGATGGTGCCGGCGCTCCTCGCGTCGCGCACGAACCTCGCCGCGAATGTGCGCGAGGGCGGGTACGCGACGCTCGCACCCACGAAGGAGCGTCTGCGCGACGCCTTCATCGTCGGGCAGATCGCGCTCGGGTTGGTGCTCGCCAACGGGGCCGCGCTGCTCGTGCGCAGCTATGCCCACCTGCGCGGCCAGGCCTACGGCTTCGAGGCGGACGGTGTCGTCACGATGTCCCTAAGCCCGGCCGGCCCGCGCTACCGCGAGAACGAGGCGCTGGTCTCCTTCTACGACCAGGTGCTGCAGCGCGTCGGAGCGATCCCCGGCGTAGAGAGCGTCGGTACGGTGTCGCGCCTCCCCCTCTTCGGCGGGAGCAACGGCAACGTCTGGGTGGAGGGCACACCTCCCAGGCAGAACGCCGGTGAAGGGCCGCTCGTGGAAGTGGTGAGCGTCACGGGGGACTACTTCGGACGATGCAGATCCCGCTTCTGAAGGGGCGGCTGCTTCTCCCCGAGGACTCGGCCTCCGCGGCCACCGGGGTGGTCGTCAACCAGGCCCTCGCCGACGAGGCGTGGCCCGGGGAGGACCCGCTCGGCAAGCGGTTCAGCTTCGACGACGATCCGCCGAACTGGCTCACCGTGGTCGGCGTGGTCGGTGACGTGCGCCAGTGGGGGCCCGAGCAAGGTGCCCACGGTCAGGCGTACTTCCCCTTCACGAAGGGATGGACCACGGCGAGCTACTTGACCGTGCGCACGGCCGGCGACCCCTCTGCGATCGTGCCGCGCATCCGCGAGGCGATCCTGGCGGTCGACCCCGCGCAGCCACCCGCGGACGTGCAGACCATGTCGGCGCGCGTCGAGCGCACCTTCGCGCAGCGGCGCTTCTACACCACGCTGATCGGGCTCTTCGCCCTGGCCGCGCTCTTCCTGGCCGCGGCCGGCGTGTATGGAACCGTGTCCTACTTCGTGGCGCGACGCGTGCGCGAGCTCGGCATCCGGATCGCCCTGGGGGCGGGAGGATCGGGCATCATGGCGCTCGTGGTTCGCCGCGGCTTCCGGCTCGCCATCTGGGGCGTCGGCATCGGCCTCCTGGGGGTGTGGGCCAGCACGAAGGTGCTGGAGGGCGTCGTGTACGGCATCCGGGCGCTCGACGTGCTCACGCTCGTGGGCGGATGCGTGACGCTGGCCCTCGTGGCCGTGGCGGCGTCGACGCTCCCCGCGCTGCGCGCCGTGCGCGTGCCTCCCGTGATCGCCCTCAGGTCGGAGTAGACGATGGGCGAGTTCGAGCAGTTGGTCCTCCTCGCGCTCCTGCGCCTCGGAAACGACGCCTACGGGATGGAGGTGCGCGAGGAGATCGAGCGACGTACGGGGCGGGAGGTCTCGTACGGCGCCGTGTACACCACGCTCGACCGGCTGGGGCGGAAGGGCTTCGTGTCGCACCGGATGGGCGAGTCGACCGCGGAGCGCGGCGGACGCGCGAGGAAGTACTTCGCCGTGCGGCCGGCCGGTCGGGAGGCGCTGCGTGACACGCAGCGCGCGCTCACGGAGATGTGGGAGGGCGTGAGGCTGTAGCGGCCGGCGGCCCGTGGGCAGCTCGGGAAGCCACTTCCAACCTTGCCGGGCCCACGAACGTCTGTTATGAATGTCATCATATGATGATTTCCATAACAGCACGAGGACGCCATGGCGCTCGATCCCCCGGATGTCGGCCCCGCTCCCATGAAGCCGCTCGAGTTCAGCGTGCTCCTGGTCCTCGCCGAAGGGGAGGAGTACGGCTACGGGATCGTGAAGCGGATCGCCGAGGTGGCGGCGGGCGCGATCCGCCTGGCGCCCAGCAACCTCTACTACGTGCTCGACCGGATGTCGTCGGCCGGCCTCGTCGAGGAGGCGGGCGGCGTCGACGACACGGAGGACGCCGTTCGCCGCCGCTACTACCGCATCACGTCGCGGGGACGCTCCGCCCTGGCCGCGGAGGCCGGTCGCCTCGACGCCGTCGTACGCACGGCGCGCAAGCTGCAGCTCGTCCCGCGGGGAGAGACATGAGCATCCCCCTCCGCCCTGCGGGGCGCGGCGTTCCCGGGGAGCGCCTGTATCGCCTCCTGCTGCGCCTCCATCCGAGCGGATTCCGGCGCCGCTGGGGGGAGGAGCTGATCGCCTGCTTCCGTGAGGGTTGGGAGGAGGAGGCGCGCGGACGTGGTGCCGTCGCGGCGGTCGCCTTCTGGGCCCGCAGCGTGCGCGGCGTCCTGACGACGGCGTGGCGGCAGTGGACGGAGGAAACGGAAGCCGACGGGGATCGACCGAACGACGGGGAGGGGACGATGGCCACGATGGGATCACGCCTGGACGACCGCCTGCAGGACATTCGCTTCGCCCTCAGGATGCTGCGACGCGGTCCCGGCTTCGCCGCGGCGGTGCTCCTCACGCTGGGCTTGTCGATCGGCGCGGCGACCGCGGTCTACACGGTGGTGGACGGGGTGCTCCTTCGCCCCTTGCCCTATCCCGCGGCCGAGCGGCTCTATCGAGTCGGGCAGGACGGCGACGACGGCTCCTACTGGCTGTCCGCCCCGAACTACCGCGACTTCGCCGAGAGCCTCGGGGCCTTCGAGTCCATGGGCGCGTACACGCCCGACGGGGCCAACGTGGTCGTCGAGGGAGAGCCCGCCCGGGTGAGCGTCGCCGAGGCCGACGTGGGGTTCTTCCGGACCCTGGGCGTCGAGCCGGCCCTGGGGCGGACGTTCACGGAAGCCGAGCGGGCAGCCGGCGCGCCCGTCGCGGTCGTGAGCCACGCGCTGTGGACGGACCGGCTGGGGGGACGCGCCGACGCGATCGGCACGACGCTCGTCCTGGACGGCCGTGCGCGCGAGGTGATCGGTGTGCTCCCGGCGGGCCCGATGATGCCCGCCGGCACCGACGTATGGACGCCCCTGGTGCTCGACCGCCCCGACTGGCGCACGCAACGTGGGATCTCCTGGATCCAGGTGGTGGGCCGCCTCCGGCCGGGCACCGACATGGAGGTGGTGCGCGCCGAGGCCGGCCGGTTGTCCGCCTCGCTGCGCGACGCGTATCCCGACACGGACCGCAAGCTCGAGATCGGTGTGCGCTCGCTCGAAGAGGCCACCGTCGGAAGCGTGCGCGCGGAGCTGCGCATCCTGATGGCCGCGGTCGCGCTCGTCCTCCTGGTTGCCGCGATCAACGTGGGCGGCCTCCTCCTCGCGCGTGTCACCGCGCGCCAGGGCGAGGTCGCGGTGCGCGCGGCGCTCGGGGGTGGCCGGCGGAGGCTTGCGGCTCAGCTCCTGACCGAGAGCGCCGTCCTGGCGGGTCTCGGCGGGCTCCTCGGGCTGATCGTCGCGAGGCTCGCGCTTTCGGGCCTGCTGGCCGGTGCCCCTCCCGGCACGCCCCGGCTCGACGAAGTCGCCATGGGAGCACCCGCTTTCGGGTTCGCGGCCGCCGCCGCCTTCGCGGCCGCGCTCGTGTTCGGAGTCCTCCCGGCGCTGGCTTCGCTGCGCGATCCCATCGGGGCTCTGCGCGCGGGGCGCACGGGTGGTGGGCGGCGTGCCGCTCGGCTGCGCGGCGGCCTGGTGGTGGCTCAGGTCGCCCTCGCCCTCGCGCTCCTCTTCGGCGCCGGCCTCCTGGGGAAGAGCTTCTGGCGGCTCCAGCACGTCGACCTGGGGTTCGAGCCGCGTGGCGTGCTGGTGGCCGGACTGCCGATCGGGGACTCGGACTTCGCCTCGGCCGAGGAGCGGGAGGCCTACTACCAGGAGATCCTGGCCGGGGCCGCCGCCCTGCCGGGCGTGCGCAGCGCCGCGCTGACGAGCTCGGCCCCGTTCACGGGCTTCGGCGTCGTCTTCGACTACGAGCTGCTCGACCGTCCGGCCGACCCCGGCGAGCAGCGGCTGTCCCGCTTCCGGGTCGTGACGCCGGAGTTGTTCTCGACCCTGGGGATCCCCCTCCTGCGCGGACGCACGCTCACGCGCGACGACGCACGCCCGGGCGGCGTGCGCGCCGCCGTGGTGAGCCAGGACCTGGTGCGCCGCCACTACGGAGACGAGGACCCCATCGGACGGCGACTCGTCACGGCGGGCGACACGTTCTCCATCGTGGGCGTCGTGCCCTCCATCCGCGACGTGGTGGCGCGCTCGCCGTCGCCGTTCCCCTTCGTGTACGTGCCGGTGCTGCCCGCGACGAGCCAATCGATGGCGCTGGTGGTGCGCGCCGACAAGGACGCCGAGGCGCTCGTCGAACCCGTGCGCAGGATGGTGCGCGCGCTCGCGCCCGCGCAGCCCGTCACGCCGCTGCGCCCCCTGCCGGAGCTGGTGGCCGATTCGGCCGCGCGGACCCGCTTCACGCTCGTGTTGCTGACGTTCTTCGCGGCCGCGACGCTCCTGCTGGCCGGCGTCGGCCTCTACGGCCTGCTCGCCTACGCCGTCGGGCGGCGCACCCGTGAGATCGGCGTGCGCGTCGCCCTGGGGGCACCGGCCGGACAGGTGCGAGCGCTGGTGATCCGCCAAGGTCTCCTCCTGGTGGGTGGTGGACTCGCCATCGGGGTCGCGCTGGCCGTCTTGGGGGGCCGATTCCTCGAGGGGCTGCTCTTCCAGGTCGACGCCCACGATCCTGCGGTCCTGGGCGGTGTCGCGCTCCTGCTGCTCGGCGTCGCGCTCTTCGCCGCGTGGGTTCCCGCGTTGCGCGCGACACGCGTGGATCCCGCGGAGACGCTGCGCTTCGACTGACGTCCGTCGAATCCGTTGACGCCCTCCGGGGGGCCCCCTAGCTTTTCCTGAAGGAACCAGGAATCAGCGGCCCGTCCCCCGAAGGGACGGGCCTTTTTTCGGGTGGGAGCCATGCCGGGTACCGGAAGCTGCACCGTGGTCGTCGGCTGCCAGTGGGGCGACGAGGGGAAGGGGAAGATCGTGGACGTCCTCGCCGAGGACGCCGACATCATCGCCCGCTACCAGGGCGGCGCCAACGCCGGCCACACCGTGCACGTCGGGCCGGACGAGTTCATCCTCCACCAGATCCCCTCGGGGATCCTGCACGCCGGCAAGCGCTGCCTGCTCGGCAACGGCGTCGTGCTGGACGTGGAGCAGTTCTTCCACGAGTACGACGCCCTGGCCGCGCGCGGCATCGACCTGGACGGGCGCGTCGGCGTGAGCCGTCGCGCCCACGTGCTGCTTCCCTACCATCGCTTCCTCGACCGGGCGTCGGAGAGCGCCGCCGAGGAGAAGATCGGCACGACGGGGCGGGGCATCGGACCGGCCTACGAGGACAAGGCCGGCCGGCGGGGCGTGCGCGTCGCGGACTTCGTCGGGGACCCGGAGCGCCGGGCCCGCAGGGTGGGCGCCGGCATGGACCGTGTGTGCGCCCGCCTGGACGCGCTGGGACACGGCGCCGGCGACGAGCTGAAGCGTCAGATGGACGCGGCGCTCGCGCTGGACGAGCGGCTACGTACGCTGGCCACCGACACCGGGCCGGAGATCGCGCGCGCGCTCGCCGCGGGCACAGCGCGTCCTTCTCGAAGGGGCGCAGGGCACCGCGCTCGACCTCGACCACGGCACCTATCCCTTCGTCACCTCGTCGAACACCACGGCGTCCGGCGCGGCGACCGGGACGGGCATCGGTCCCACCCTCATCGACGACGTGATCGGCGTGGTGAAGGCCTACACGACCCGGGTCGGCGAAGGACCGCTCCCCACGGCGTTCGAGCCCGAGATGGACGAGACCGTCCGTCGGCTCGGCGGCGAGTTCGGCGCCACGACCGGCCGCCCGCGCCGCTGCGGGTGGTTCGACTCCGTCCTGTCGCGATTCGCGGCGCAGGTCAACGGCCTCACGGGCGTCGCGGTCACCAAGCTCGACGTGCTCGATACGCTATCCGAGGTGCAGGTCGCGACGGCGTATCGCCTTCCGGACGGAAGCGTGGTCGAGGACTTCCCGGCCGACACCTGGTCGCTGTCCGCGTTGCAGCCCGTCTACGAGACACTTCCGGGGTGGGAGCGGCCCACCGGGCGAGGCCCGCGCGCTGGCCGACCTCCCGGCCAACGCACGCCGCTACCTCGACCGTCTCGAGGAGCTTACGGGTGCGCCGGTGCGTTGGGTGAGCGTCGGGACCCAACGCACGCAGATCATCCCGGTGGCGCTAGCGGCCCAGACGGTAGCTGACCCCCAGCATCAGGGTCGGGCGCAGCTTGGGCTGGTGCACGGCCTTGTCCGCGTCGCTGTAGGTGTAGTCCTCGCGCGGATTCACGCTCTCTCCACCGGGGCTGTACACCGTGTCGTGCCCCTTCAGCTGTGCAGCGCGGTACCACTCCGCGCCACCGGAGAGGACGAGGTCCATCTTGCGCGTCATCGGATAGGCGCCTTCCATGCCCGCGCCCAGCCCCCACTGCGTGGTCGTGACGTCGAAGTCCTCGTTGCCACCCACGAACTTGAAGTTGGCGCGGAAGGAGGTGCGGCGTACGCCCGCGTAGAAGCTGCTCCGCTGTCCGCGGGGGAGCACCAGGTCGAACCCCGCGTCCAACGTGCGTCCGCTCTCGACCGGGGTCCCGTTGGTCGCGTTGTTGATGAAGATGCGCCTCGCCTCGCTCGGGCTCCCTGGATCCATGCCGGTGCGCCCCAGACGGATGCGGAAGGCGAGCGGGAGGCCCTGCGCGAGGTTGCGCACGGTCCCGAAGGCCTGGAAGCTCACGCCATTCTGAAATCCGATCAGGCCCCCGGCGGAGAGCTCGGGGGACTGGGCCGCAAGGGGGGTCACGGCGAAGGCGAGCAACGCCGCGAGCGGTAGGGTGGCGCGCATGGTGGTCTCCTGGGGCGCATGGAAAAACACCACCGGCCGGTGGGGCGCGGGCTACGCCCCTGACACACCGGTGTCACGGCCGCGAATGTTAGCAATCCGCATGCCATTTCCCGGGTGGCGGCGCCTTTGGCGAGAGCCGGACCCTCGGGCACCCGACTCGGGGAAAGGAGTATCGTTCTCGGGAACGCCGTATCCCACGCACGCCCACTTCCGAGACCCACTGGACGCGCCTCGAAGAGATCCGCGGGCTCCAACGCGTACGCCCCCTGGGTCAACCACGGCACCTATCGGCGGGGACGGGTTGCGACGATGCTTCGTCGGGTCGGTGCGGTCCCTCCCTCCACCGACATGGATCTCTTCCACCGCGAGCAGGCGTGAGCACGGTCCCAGGAACCCTCGAGAAGCCAGTCGAGCGCCATGCCTCCGCCGGGTCGGGGAGATTCGGGCTGGCGCTCGGTGGCGGATTCGTCCGCGGTCTGGCCCACCTCGGCGTGCTCTCGGCGCTGGAAGACGAGGGGCTGACGCCCGGATGGCTCACCGGTACGAGCTCGGGCGCGATCGCGGCGGTGTTCGCCGCCTTCGGCGTCTCGGCCACCGCCGCGGCCGCCGCCCTCGCCGAGCTGGGGTGGGGCACGATGACCCGGGCCACCCCCTTCGGCCGGCTCGGCGTGGCGACGAACGAGGGGCTGGAGAACATCCTGCGCACGGCGCTGGGAGACGTCCGCCTGGAGGATGCGCGCATCCCCCTCGGCGTGGTGACCACCGACGTCAATACGGGCGAACGCGTGGTCCTCGACCGGGGACCGGCGGCGAAGGCGGTGCGCGCGAGCTGCTGCGTGCCCGGGGTGTACGCGCCCGTGGAGGTCGACGGACGGCTGCTGGTCGACGGCGCCCTGGTGGAGAACGTGCCGGCCCGTGCCGTGCGGGAGATGGGCGCGCCGCTGGTGGTGGCCGTGAGCCTCGGCTTCGCGCTCCCCTTCAAGGAGGTGAAGAGCCTCCGGCACGTGGTGGCGAACGCCTTCGACATCGCCGTGAACAGCCAGATGCGCTACGAGATCCTCGCGGAGGCCGACGTCCTCATCGACCCCGACCTGGCCGGGTTCTCCAAGGTCCGCGCCCGCGATCGCGCCGCCCTGATCGAGGCGGGCCGGCAGCGTACCTTCGACGCCTTGCCCGCGCTCCGGGAGGCCCTGGAGGCCACGGAGGGCAACGCGGTGACGCGGTGGATGCGCGAGGTTCGCGAGCGACTTGCCTCCGCCGGGTCCTGACCCGGTCCGCGCGGCCGCGCCCCGATCAGGGGCGGCGCGCCACCACGACGGTCGACGGCTCGTCGCGCCAGACGCTGCGCGCGTCGAAGCCGGCCGCCGCGAGCGCATCCAGCTCGTCCTCCAGGGGGAAGTACGTGTCCTCGCCCGACCAATCCGCGAAGTGGCTGCGGGCCTGCGCGTCGTCGATGCCCGATCGCGCCATGTGCGCGGCCCAGGCGTCGAACGCGGCCCCGCGTCGCGACTCGTCGGCCGGCATGGTCGCGTCTGCGTTCACGAACACTCCGCCGGGACGGAGTGCTTCGAAGATCCGGCCGAAGAGCACCGCCTTCTCCTCCATGGTCGGCACGTGGTGCAGGGCGAGGGAAGCAGCCACCGCGTCGCAGGGGGGAAGGGGCTCGGAAAAGGAGCGGACGGTGAAGCGGGCGCGCTCGCCGAAGTCGCGCAGACGGTTGCGTGCCCGCGCAAGCATCTCCTTGTCGACATCGAGCAGCTCGACGGAGCCGACCGCGTCGTGCGCGAGGATCGCGGCAGCGAGCGCGCCGGTGCCCGCGCCCAGGTCGAGCACGTGGGAGGGAGACACGGATGCGACTTCCCGGGCGGCCCTGGCCAGCATCGCTTCGTAGCCGGGGATCCACCGTCGGATGGAGGCGTCGTACGCCTCGATCTCCACGTGCAGGTGCCGACGAACACTGTGGCTCATCCGTGCAAGACTCGGGTGCGCCGGAGCGGATGTCAAACGTTGACATTGACAGCGTCCCCGCCCTTTTTCGTGGAACTCGGAGTCGTTATGAGCTCGACGACGGAAACCACCGGCACGATCCCGAAGCGCTACGACGCGTCGGCCACCGAGCGCCGATGGGCGGAGGCATGGGAGGCGTCGGGGGTCCACCACTACGATCCGAGCGCGTCGCGCGACGCCACGTTCTCGATCGACACCCCACCGCCGACGGTCTCCGGCCGACTGCACATCGGCCACGCCTTCAGCTACGCGCACACGGACTTCGTCGCGCGCTTCCAGCGCATGCGGGGCCGCAACGTCTTCTATCCGATGGGGTGGGACGACAACGGGCTTCCGACCGAGCGGCGGGTTCAGAACCTGTACGGCGTGCGTTGCGACCCCTCGCTCCCCTGGGAGGGTGAGCTACACCTCGAGCCGTCGGGACCTCGCGATGGCGGCGCGCTGCGCGCCCTGTCCCGGCGGGCCTTCATCGAGCTCTGCCGACAGGTCACGGTGGAGGACGAGCGCACCTTCAAGCACCTGTGGACGCGGCTCGGCCTGTCGGTGGACTGGCGGCAGGAGTACGCCACGATCGACGAGCGCTGCCGGCACGTGGCGCAGCTCGCCTTTCTTCACCTTCTCGAGGCCGGCCACGCCTACATGGCCGAGGCGCCGATGATGTGGGACGTGGGCTTCCGCACCGCCGTGGCGCAGGCGGAGGTCGAGGACCGCCCGACCAAGGGGGCGATGCACGAGATCGCGTTCGAGCTCCTCGGCGGAGACGGGGAGGCGGAGGGTACCGCGCCGGCCCACGGGTCCCCGACCCTTCGCGAGCTCGTCGTGGCCACGACGCGCCCCGAGCTGCTTCCCGCCTGTGTGGCCGTGATGGTGCACCCGGACGATCCGCGTCTGACGGGCCTGGTGGGACGCCGCGCCGTCACGCCGCTCTTCCGCGTCCCGGTGCCGGTGCTGGCCAGCGAGAGGGTGGAGCCGGACAAGGGGACGGGAGCGGTCATGGTGTGCACGTTCGGGGACCAGACCGACGTCGAGTGGTGGCGGGAGGAGGGGCTTCCTCTCCGCCAGGTCCTCGGTGCGGACGGGCGGCTGGTGGGCGTGGATTTCACGGCCGAGCCGGCGAGCCTCGACCCCGAACGGGCCGCCGCGGCGTACGCACGGGTCGAGGGAACATCCGTGCGTGCGGCCCGCGCGGCGGTGGTCGCGATGCTGCGCGAGCCGGGGACCGGATCCGGGGCGGAGAGACGCCGGCACGGCTCGGCGGCGCCTGCGCTGCGCGCCGGGCCCACGCCCCTGGAGCACGCGGTGAAATACTACGAAAAGGGGGACGAGCCCCTCGAATTCCTCACCAGCCGCCAATGGTTCGTCCGCCTCCTCGACCAGGTGCCCGCGCTGCTGGACGCGGGCGCCCGGGTCGGCTGGCATCCGCCCTTCGCGGGGGCGCGCTACCGCGACTGGACGGAGCACCTCCAGTTCGACTGGTGCGTGAGCCGCCAGCGGTGGTTCGGCGTGCCGATCCCCCTGTGGTACCCGCTCGACGAAGAGGGACGTCCGGAGTGGAGCCGACCCATCCGACCGGACCCGTCGCGGCTCCCGGTCGATCCGATGGCCGAAGTGCCGGCGGGATGGAGCGCGGAACAGCGCGACCGTGCGGGAGGGTTCACCGCCGACCCCGACGTCTTCGACACCTGGGTCACCAGCTCCCTCACGCCGCAGATCACCTCCGGATGGCCCGAGCAGCCCGCGCGCCACCGGGCGCTCTTTCCCTTCGACGTGCGCCCGCAGTCGCACGAGATCATCCGAACCTGGGCGTTCTACACCATCGTGCAGTCCCTCCTGCACGAGGGCTCGATTCCGTGGAAGGACGTGCTCGTGAGCGGTTGGGTGCGTGATCCGGAGCGGAAGAAGATGTCCAAGAGCGCCGGCAACGTGATCACGCCCGAAGCGTGGATCGACCGCTACTCGGCGGACGCCGTGCGCTATTGGGCGGCGCAGGCCCGGCTGGGTGTCGACACGACGTTCGACGAGGCCGTGCTGAAGATCGGCGCGAGGCTGGCGACGAAGCTGTTCCACGCCGCGCGCTTCGTGCACACGTGGCCCGCGCCGCCCGCCGCGACGCCCACCCGTGAGCTCGACCGCGCCTTCGTGGGGGAGCTGGGGGCGCTGATCGTGCGTGTGACCTCGGCGCTCGAGTCGTACGACCACGCCACGGCGCTCACCGAGACGGAGCGCTTCTTCTGGAGCGGGCTGGCCGACAACTACATCGAGCTCGTCAAGGACCGGCTGCGCGGTGGGGAAGGGGAGGGTGCGGCGTCGGCCGCCGCCACGCTGCGTCTCGCGCTGACCGTGATCGTGCGCCTGCTCGCACCCTTCCTCCCTTTCGTGACCGAGGAGATCTGGTCCTGGGAGGCGGCGGCCGGCACCGGGTACTCCAGCATCCACCGGGCGCCCTGGCCGGGAGTGTCCGAGCTGGACGGCATGCCCGGCGCGGAGGATCCGGGTGCGTTCGGCGTGGCCGTCTCTGCGATCGGGGCCGTCCGGCGCTTCAAGACCGAAGCGCAGAGGTCGTTGGGCGCGCCGCTCGCCCGTGTCGTGCTGGCCGCCGCACCCGCCGCGGTGGCTCGGCTCGAGGGCGTGCTCCCGGACGTGGCCGGGGCCGCCCGAGCGGCAGAGCTCCTGGTACGGACGGACGTCGGTCTGCCGGCGGGCGCGTTCGCGGTGGTCGACGCGAGGTGGGCGGAGGCGGCGGGCGGCTGACTGCGACGGTCCGCGCCCCGCCCACTTCGGCCTACCGGAGCGTCGCCGCACGCGGGTGAGCGAGGCGGGAGGGTTGCGGCGCCGGCCAGGGCATAGACCTTGCAGCCAGAATGTACATTCACGACACGGCGGTGTTCGTCGCACGGCGTCCTGGATCGGAGGGTGGGGCGCGCGTCCGCGTGCTGGCTCTCCGACGGCCGCCGCACTACCAATCGCCCGACCTGGGGGGACGATGGATTGGAACGAGCTCATCCGGATCTGGGGAGCGGGCCATCCCGGCCACGAGGAGCCTGAGATCGAGAAGGCCGCACTCCACGCACGGCGGGCTCGCGAGCGCCGGCACGCGCGCATGGCGCGTCGGGTGGAATCGTCGGTCGACTCGCCGAGGCGGAAGGAAGGCCCGACGGGGATCGGTCCGACGGAGGCCGGCGCGAGCGCGTAGCGTCACCCCTCCGCCCCTCCGCGAGGGTGCAGGCGCGCTCACCTACCGGGATGCGCGGCCCAGCGTGACGGCGCGGCGCGCCTCGCCATGAGCGCGCTCCGTGCGACGGGACGCTTCATCTGGAGGGTCCTCACGGCGTTCGTCGCCGACGACTGCCCGCGCATGGCCGCGGCACTGTCGTACTACAGCGTTTTCGCCATGCCGGCGATGTTGGGCCTGCTCGCCCTGATCGCCAACCACTTCGTCAAGCCGGGCGAGCTACGCCGCCTCGTCTCGGACCAGGTGACCGCGTTCGTCGGGTTCGAGAGCGCGAGCCGTATCGTGACGGTCGTCGAGAATGCGGTCCGTCCCGAGTTCGCCGGCCCGGCGGCCATCGTCGGCGCGGTGGCTCTTCTCTTCGGTGCCACGGCGGCCTTCACCAGCCTGCAGGCGGCGCTCAACACCGCGTGGGGCGTCCAGCCGGACCCGAAGCGCAGCGACATCTACACCTTCTTCGTCAAGCGCGCGATCTCCCTCGTGATGCTCGGCGCCCTGGGGCTCCTCCTCCTCGTGTCCGTGGTGGCCAGCACGGTCCTCTCGGCGTTGCAGAACATCTTCAGCGGCGTCGTGCCCGCCTGGCTGCGCTCACCGGCGCTGATGGTGGTGGACCTCGCGGTGTCCTTCACCGCGGTCAGCCTGCTGGCTTCCGTCGTGCTGCGCTACGTGCCCGACGCGGTGGTGCTTTGGAGGGACGCGCTCGTCGGCGGCGTGTTCACCGGCGTGCTCTTCACGGTCGGCAAGCTGTTCATCGGCTACTCCCTCGGCCTGCGTGACCTGAACAACGTGTACGGGGCGGCCGGCTCCCTCGCGATCGCGCTCCTCTGGGTCTACTACAGCTCGATCATCCTCCTGCTCGGCGCCGAGTTCACGGAGGCGTGGGCTGGCCGGAAGGGAGATCCCGTGGTGCCGCAGCGAGGCGCCGTACGCGTGAAGCGGCAGGTGGTCTACGCCGAGGGGACCGAGCAGGGTGAGGAGGTCGGACCTTGAGCCGTCAGAAGCTCTGGCCGAGCGCGACGTGGATGTGGAAGCGGCGCTTCCAGTCGGTGGGCATGGAGGTGATGGGGCTGCCCTCCGAGAGGGCCTGGAAGATGTCCTGCGCCGAGCGCACGTCGAGCGGCGAGGGGTTGAGCTTGTAGCCGACGCTGACGCGGATGGGCCCGACCAGCGTCGAAACGTCGACGCCCCCGCCTGCCGCGTAGAACCAACCCTGCTCCCCGTAGGGGTCTTCGCCGCGGAAGCGGACGTCGGGGGTCCAGACCCGGCCCGCGTCCAGGAAGGCGTGCAGACCCCACCGCTCCGACAGCCCCGGGAAGGGGGTGCGCACCTCGACGGAAGTCGTTGCCCGCGCCAGCCCGCCCGCCGGCACGTAGCCGTCCGTGACCGCCGTCGCGGTGTCGACGGCAGCCAATCCGGTGAAGACGAGGTTGGGGAACTTCGGCCCCAGAAGGCCGTTTCCCCATCCGCGCACGCTCCCCGTGCCCCCGGCGGTCAGCAGGACGTCGCGGAGCTGCGCGGCCCGGATCAGCGCCTGCCCGTCGTCGTCACCCGCAAGGGTCTTCCCGAAGGGATACACCCGGCCGATACGAGCCTGCGCCGCGAGCGCGAAGCCGTGCCCGAGCGGGAGGTATCCGAGGAGGGGCACGTCGATGCGCGTGAACTCGATCGTGTTGAGCGCGGCCGGCGTGGTGACCTCCACCGTTGGACGGGCCTGCAGCACCTGGGCGGGCGACGTCGGATCGAACCGGCCGATGGTGCCCGACAGGCTGAAGCTGCTGCGTTCGATCCGGTTCGAGAGGGAGTCGAGGGCGCCCTCCCCCGCGAGATGGAGGAGCGTCGCCAGGTCGATGGCGTTGGCCGAGCCGAGGCGATAGTCCAGCACCCGCCGCGAGGAGTAGCGGTGCTGGAGGGTGAGGAAACGGTACTGGCCCAGCTCGTAGATGAACGTCGTTTCGTTGCCGATCTCCCACGACCGATCGACGACGTTGTCCCGGTAGCGCCCGTAGGGCGCGACGTTGAGCGTGACACGGGGGTGGAAGGTGAACGGTCGCCGGTAGGACACGCTGAGGCCGTACTCGCGCGCGGGCTTCTCGGCCAGCGACAGCACGCCGGTCTGGAGGGTGGCGGTCGTGCTCAGTGTACGCGCACCGCCCATGAAGTTGCGATGGGCCCACGCGGCGTGGCCGGTCAGCCCGCCTCCGGCGGATACGTAGCCGAACTCCCCGGTGAAGAGGCGGGGCGGCGTCTCCTCCAGGCGGATGCGCACCGCCACCGTCGAGTCGCGCGGTTGGTTCGGCACAACGTCCACCAGGACCAGCCGGAAGAGGTCGAGGGCGAAGAGGCGCCGCTGTGCGGCCGCGAGCTGTTCGGAGGAGTACCACTCCCCCGTGTGGAAGGGCAGGGCACGCAGGATGACGTCGTCGGAGACACGGTGGTTGCCGTCGGTCTCGATGGCGTCGACCCGTGTGCGGGGGCCGGGATCGACGCGCACGTCGAGGTCGAGCGCGGCCGCCGTCGAGTCCACCACCGTCTCGGCGCGGGCCTGGGTGAAGGCCCATCCGCGGTTCATCCACCAGTTGAGCACGTCCCCCACCAGGCGCGCGCGCGTCGCCTCCGTGAAGCGGTCGCCGATCGGGTCCTGGTGGCTCTCTGCGAAAGCCCGCCATTCGGCCGCCAGGGCGTCGTCGAGGTCCGAGGCCGGGTCGCCGCCGTCGGGCGTCGTGATCGAGAGCGTGCGCACGCGGATCGGGCGGCCCTCCGTCACGATCAGGTCGATGGCCACCCGGTTGTCGTTCGGGTCGAAGCCCACCTCGTAGCGGACGTCCGTGCCCAGGAAGCCGCTCTCGGCGTAGAAGCGGCGCAGGCGGGCGACGTCGCGCTGCAGGTCGAGCGGCGTGAAGGGGTGGGCCGCCGGATTCGAGACGAGGGGGAGGAAGGCGAGCACGCCGTGCACGCGCGACAGCCAGCTCGGCTCACCGAGCACCATGTGCTCCAGCAGCCGGTCGTCCGGGAAGGTCCTCCCGTCCGGGAAAGTGAAGCGGATCGAGCCGACCTGTGTGTGGTCGTCGAAGACGTAGTACGGGATCTGGGCGTGCGCCGACCGCGGCGTGAGCGCGGCGGCCAGCATGCCGAGGGTCAGGAGGGCGCGGCGCGGGATCCCCATCAGTAGGCGTACTTCGTCCTGAGGAAGAGGCGGATCGTGGATTGGCCGCCCTGGATGTTCACCAGCAGCCAACGGTACCAGGTGTACTCGATCTCCACCTCCGTTCCGCGCGAGCCCTGGTCGCGCGTCGCCTCCTCCGTGCGCGCGTTCAGGGTCAACGGCTGCTGGAAGGCCACGAAGAGCCGCGGGTTCACGTAGCGCCCGGCCACGAGGGTGGCGCCCTTCAGTCCGTTCTGGCGGATCTCCACGACGTCGAGCCCTACGGCCTGCTCGGCCGTCTCCTCGAGCAGGCCCGCGACGCGCCCAAGCGCGAGCTCCTCGCCCGCGCCGAGCACGCCACCGCTCCCCCCGGAGGAGCCCGTATTGCCGAACTGGGCGGCGCTCGCCGCCGGCCGCCCGGTGGCGAGGTAGGAGAGGATGTCCGCGTTCTCCATCGACGGCTCGGACCCGAGCGTGAGGCCGAGGTCGTCCGCCCGCCCCCTCACGTCGAGCGTGATCGTCGCCTCCGAGGTGTTGGGGTCGCGCGTCGAGGGCACCTCGTAGCGGGCCTCCGCGTCGACCTGCCAGTCCATCGGAGAGCCGTTGAAGGTCACGGTGCCGTTCGCGATGGTGAACCGCCTTCCGAACTGCTGGAAGTAGCTTCGACCGTTCACGGCCTCCACCGTCCCGAACAGGCGGATGGAGTCCCCCGGCTCCTTGCGCACGTCCAGCGAGCCGTCGATCTGGATGCGCATCTCGGGCTGCGTCCGCCGGCGTACCCAGACGTCGTTGCCGATGTCGAGGCTCAGGTCGATGCTCCACGGAAGCAACGGGTCGCGCTGCACCGCGATGGCTTCCGAGGGCCGGTACCCGAAGTACGACGCGAGCATCCGGTAGTCCTCGGACGTGAGCTCGACGGGTCGGACCATCTGTCCCTCGCCGACCTGGTCGGCGTAGATGTCCGTGTCCTCGATCTGCGCGGACCCGCCGACCACCGGCCCCTGGAGGTCGCCGGAGAGCGTGACGTCCCCGTTCACGCGCAGGCGGGTCCAGGCGTTCTCGACGACCTCGAAGCGGCGGAAGTGGCCGCGCAGGTCGAAGGTCGGGTTGTTGAGCGGCGCGAGGACGATGTCGCCCTCGATCTCCGCGGTGCCTCCCGCCACGGCGGTGAGCGACGGCACCTCGATGCGGTCCCCGGGGAAGCGCAGGTTGCCGTGGATCTCGGTGTAGGACACGCCCTGCTCGGGGATCTCGAGGCGGCCCTGCGCGAGGGAGGCGCTCCCCGTGAGGCTCGGGTCGTCCATCGTGCCCTCCAGGCGCGCGTCCGCCGTGAGCTCGGCTTCGAAGGTCTGGACGCCGAGCGGACGAAGGAAGGGCGTGATCCAGCCCACCGAGAAGTCGCGCGCCGTGATGTCGAGCCCCATCGTCTGGTCGGGAGGCGGGCCGGCGCCGCCCCCGGCAGCGAGCGACAGCCGGAAGGGGATCGTGCCGCGCACCGTGAGCGGGTCGTTCTGCGGGTCGGTCATGGTCACCTCGACACCCAACGCGCGTCCCTCGGCGGGCCGCACCGCGATGTGCGCCGTCGCGTCTCCGAGGGTCGCGTCGAGGTCCCCGTTCAACCCGACGTCGTCGGCGGGCCCGGTCGCCTCCAGGCGGCCGTCGAACGTGCCCTGGAGCCCCTCCAGCCCCGCCAGCTCGGCGAAGCCCCCGACCGGCACGGAATCGAGGCGCACCGTCAGGCTCTGCGTGCCCGAACGGTCGAGCGCTCCCTCGAAGGCGATGCGGCTCGTGCCGGAGGCGAGCGTGATCCCGTCCGGATCGATGCGGTCGCCCCACGTGAGCGTCGCGGGTCGGACGAGCCGCCAACTCCGATCGGGGAGGTTCACGTCGAGGCTGTCGAAGCGGACGGTGCGCTCGGCGACGCGCGCGAGCCCCGCCATGCGGACCTCGTGGCCGTCATCCTTGGTGGCCTGAATGGCGAAGGACGCGCCGGACGTGTCGTACGCCACGGTCCCGCCCGCGGCGTCGAGGACGGTCGAGGGGAGGGAGACGGACTCGCTGCGGACCTCCACATCGGCGCGCGCGAGATCGAGGTCGTGCAGGAGGGCCGTGAAGTCCGCGTGGACGGTGTCGGCGGCGACGGATGCTCCGATCACGCCGCCCACGCCGGCGGAGCCCGTGACCACGACGCCGCCGCTACCGTGCTCGGCATGGACCACCAGGCCTCCGCTGCGCAGGGATAGCGGGTGGACGCCGAGGAGGTCCGCGATCGCCGCGACGCTGTCCGCGCTCAGTCTCAGGTCGAGCCCTCGACGGGTCACGGAATCCGGGATCACGGCGTCCTCGTAGAGCGCGACCGTTCCTCCACCCCCGCCTTTGGCGAAGTTCGAGGCCACGTCGAGGGTGTCGAGGTGCAGGACGCCGGCGGCCATGCGCGCAGACAGGGTCAGGGAGTCCAGGCGCGCCGCGTCGTACCGGCCGGACGCGGAGAGCGTGGCGTTCCAGCGCATCGTCCGTGCGCGTGTCCCCTCGCCGCGGAGCGCGAAACGCGCGTCGAGCGCGGCGTCGGCGGAGTCGCGCCCGAGCAGGCCGCCGAGGTCGGGGAAGGAGAGCGTGCCGTCGGCGCGGGCCGCGCGGATCGCGAGCGCCCCGTACTCGCGCGCGAGCGTGGCGGTGGCGCTCACGTTCCCATGGCCCCCCGCCGCCGAGAAGACGGCATCCAGTCGGGCCTGATCGCCCTCCGTGGTCGCCTCCACCACGGCGGAGTCGAGCACCTGGGCGTTCACCTGCCCCTCGTCGATCCGCAGGCGGGCTCGCAGGGTCGGGAAGGTGTCCGGTGGCAGGCTCGCCTCCCCCTCCAGCGTGCCCGTGAGGACCGCGCGCAGGGGCCCCGCGACGGTGGAGTCCACCCGCAGGGTGTCGAAGCGCGCCCGGGTGACGCGGAAGGTCGGCGTCGGCTCGAAGGGCCGGCCTTCGCCGACCATCGCGAGGGTGCCTCCCAGCGCGTGCGCGTCGCCGTCCAGCTGGACGCGGCCGTCGCGCAGCGCGACGCGCACGGTCGCGGTATCGACGAGGGCGCCTGCGACCCGCGACGTGTCGAGCGTGAACGTCAGCGCGCCCTCGGTGGTCGCGGGCGCGAAGCCCCGTCCCTCACCTCGGACCATCCCGTCGATGTCGGTCGTGGGCAGCCCGGCCCGGACCTGCCCCAGATCGAGCCCGCGCACGCGCAGCGTATCCAGACGCCAGGTAGGGGTCGGGGCGAAGGGGCGCGCGCGGGCGGTCAGCTCGAGCGTGCCGGCGTTCGCCACCGCGCGGCCGCGCGCGGACAGCGTGCTGTCGCGCAACTGGACGCTCACCCGGCCCGTGTCGACGCGAAGCGCCCGCCACGTCGCCTGCTCGATCGCCAGGTCCGCGTCCACCACGGTGCTCGACGGATCGCCCACCACGGCCGAGCCGGAGCCGGTGAGCGACACCGAGCCGGCGATCGAGTCGCCCAGGAGGCCGGCCACATCCACGCGGTCGGCCGAGAAGGAGCGCAGGGTGACGCGGGTCGCCGCGCCCGACCAGTCCGCGAGGGCGTGGGCGGTCACCTGGCCCCCGCCGAGCGGGACCTCGAGTCGGGCGTCCGCGGTGGACGAGTCCCAGCTCGCCGTGACGGAGCCGTTCTCGATGCGCACGTCCCCCACCGCCCCCGAGAGATCGACATGGGCGCTGCCGCGCGCCACGGACGGGCTGAAGCCGGCTCCGTCCGCGCGCACCGTGGCGACGATCGAAGCGAGGCGAGCGCCCCCCGCCGTGAGCGTGTCGAGCTGGTGGAGCGTGCTCCGCACGTCGAACGTCGGCAGGGCGTCGAGAGGACGCGCCGTCCCGTGCGCCGTGAGATGCACCCAGGGATCCGCGCCGCCTGCCACGTCGAACGTCGCGAGGCCGCGCACGAGCGTCGCCTCGAGGTGGGTGGGGCGGAGTGTTCCGCTCGCCACGCGTGCACCCTGCACGTCGAGGGTGACGGTGCCGTCGAGGGAGTCGAGGGCCGGACCGTCGAGCGCGACGACCACGTCCGCGTCCACGCCCCGTACGGACGATGCGCCGGCGCTCCAGAGAGAGGGATCGAGGTCGCGTACGCGGCCACGCAACGCGTAGTGGATGGAGTCGCCGGTCCGCGGCGTGAGCTGACCCTCGAGGTGGAGCGTGCCACCGTCGAAGGTCTCTCCGTCGACGCGCAGGCCGAGGAGGTCCGTCGAGCCCGTCACGCGCGCGTCGAGGCGCAGGCTGCCCGCGACGTCGAAGCCCGGGACCAGCGCGCCGACGTCGCGGAAGTCGAGGGGAGAGGCCGTGAGGGTGAAGTCGATGTCGCGGACAGTCGTGTCGCCACGGTCGGGGAGGACGAGCGTCCCCCCGGCACGCACGTCGCTGGAGTCCGAGACGAGGCGGATCCCCTCGGTCGTGAGGGCGCCGGAAGCGAGCCGGGCCGCCCCCGAGAAGTGGGCGGGGCTCTCCGGCCGCGACGGCGGGAAGATGCGGGCGTCCAGCGTGTCCACGGTCACGAGGGTGGGGTGGGGCCACGTCAGGGTGTCGAGCCGAAGCGTCACCACCTCGACGCGCAGGGTCGAATCGGACGAAGCGAGGAAGTCCGCGCGCATGGAGGAGCGGCGGAGCTCGGCGGGCCCCATGCGGATCGCGAAGCCGCTCTTCTCCTGGGCCGCCACGGTGTCCTTCGCGGCCGCGAACGGGGCCAGGAGGTCCCACGTCGAGTCGGCGCGCTGACGCATCGTGACGCGGAGCCCCGCCACCTCGAGCGCGGGAAGGACGAGGGTGCCGCGGAGGAGGGGAAGGAGGCGGATGTGTGCGTCCAGCGAGTCGAGCTCGACCAGCGGGTCCCCGTCCGGCGTCAGGATCCGGAGGTCCGCCACCTCGAGATGGCTCAACCCTCGCAGGGAGGCGTGCCCCACCTGGAGGGTGGCGTCCTGCCACGGGTTGGCGCGGGCCAGGACCCAGCGCCCGGCGACCGTGGACAGCGCGTCGACCTGGAGAAGCAGCACCAGAACCACGAGTAGCGCCACGGGAATCCCGACCGCGGCTGCGGCAAGTCTGCGCACGATGCGCCAGCGCCGTCCCTTCGGCGCACGGCTCTTCGTGCTCACTCCCATGCCTCCCTTCCCGCGTCTCGTGGAAGCGTCGTGTCGAGGTGGTTGTACCTCGAAGGGTGCAAGAGCTGTTCCGTGGGGCGTTCCGCTGCGGCGTCGCTCAGGCGTCCGCCTCGGCACGACTCCCGACGCGACCCACCAGGGCGCCAAGCCCTCCCATCAAGGCGGACGCCAGCGGTGCGAACGTCAGGAGCATCCAGTTGGCGTCGCCCAGGAGGATAGCTGCGAGCACGCCCACGACGGCGCCGACCACGCCGATCACGAGGCCGCTCCGCGAGGCCCGGCCGAAGCCCACCTGGGTCGTGAGGCCGTACCAGCCGCCCAGGGCGAAGGGGATCGCCGTGCCCAACACGCCGGACAGGTTGAGCACGGTCTCGTCGAAGTGACCCACCATGACCATCGCCAGCTGGAGCACGACGCCCATCCAGACGAATCGTGCCATGACGGGTCCCCTTTTCGAGCGGTTGCGTGAGGACGGAATCAGGGGGCGGAGCGCCCCGTCGCGCAACCCGTGGGTCGGATCAGAACACCGCGAGCACGATGCGCAGGACCCACTGGAAGAGGAAGAGGAGGGCGGGCAGGAGGGCGAGCCCCACCGAGAAGGTGAGGCCCATGCGGAAGAGCGAGGGACCGACCGGGAGGACCTGTCTCCCCCAAAGCTTGTCGACCACGACCTCCACGGCCGGTCCCAGGGAATAGCAGACGTTTGCCAGCGCGCCGAACATCACGATCCCCTGCCAGGGCGGCAGCAGCCCGACGCCCGGGAGCGGGTTGGGCGGGAGATGGCCGACCACCGTCACGATCCCCAGCGACACGACGCCGGCACCGCCCACGAGGGCGTTGTACTTCAGCCGGCGCGATTCCCACCAGCCGACGATCGAGCCCATCGTGCGGCGGGCCGGAGCAGGGAACAGGAACTCGGTGAGTGCGGACATCGGAAGGCCACGAACGGGGGATGCGGACATGTCCCAAGATCGAAGGGGCACGGGGTATCGTCAAGTACTTTGCAATACAGAGTACGCGCTCTTCGACCGACATCGACCCTCTCCGTGCGGCGGAGTCGCGAGCGTCCGGTGCGCTATTCGGCGGTGAGCGCGCGCACGGGCTCCGTCCGCGAGGCCGATCGGGCCGGGATCCAGCAGGCCAGCAGCCCGGTCGTGGCCAGGACGGCGATGCCGAGCACGTACGCGATCGGATCGTAGAGCCCGACACCGAAGAGGAGCGACGCCAGGGCGCGAACGAGCGCGAGCGCGGCGAGCGTCCCCATCGCGATGCCGATGCCCACGGGCACCATGCCCTGGCGCACGACCAGCGCCTGCACGTCACGGGCGTCGGCGCCCATGGCCACCCGGATGCCGACCTCACGGCGACGGCGGGCCACGCCGAAGGCCACCACGCCGTACACGCCGATCGCGGAGAGCACGAGGGCGAGAGACGCGAAGGCCCCGAACAGGAGGGCGAAGAATCGCGGCCGCATTGCTTGGCGCGCCACGATGTCTGCGGCGGGGGCCAGCTCGGTGATCGGCTGCGCGGGGTCGATGCGCCGGAGCGCGTCGCGGACTTCCCGCTCCACGCGGGCGGTGGGGCCGTCCGTGCGCAGGACGAACGCCGCCCCGCGCCGGGGCAGAGCGTGCTGCGCCACGTAGACGGTGGCCGGCGTGCCGCCCTGCAGCCGGACCTGGTGCACGTCCTCGACCACGCCCACGACCTCGAGCGTCGGGTCGCCCAGGCGGATCGTCCGCCCGGTCGCCGGCTCGCCGGCGAAGAGCGCCCGGGCCAGCGTGCGGTTGAGCACGGCCACCTGCCGTCCGTCCGTGCCAGCGCCGGGTGGGAGGTCACGGCCCTCGAGGAGGGTGACCCCCATGGCGGCGAAGAGGCCTGGGCTCACCTGCAGGAGGGTCGCGCGCACCCCCTCCTCCTCCGCACCTTGCGCCGGTAGGCCGACGCGCACCCCCTCGCCCTCCCCGAGGAAGGGGAAGCGTCGGATCGTGCCGGCGGCGCGCACGCCAGGGAGGGAGGAGAGCGCCTCCAGCGTCTCCTCGTACGCGGCGAGGTACGACGGCCGGTCCGGATAACGGCCGCTCGGGAAGGTCATGTCGGCCACCACGAGGCCGTCCGGGTCGAAGCCCGGATCGACTTGGCCGAGGGCCTGGAGGCTGCGCCCCATGAGCCCGGCGCCCACCAGCAGCACGACCGAGAGCGCCACCTGGGAGACGACGAGCACGTTGCGGGCACGATCGGCCCCGGAGAGGCCTCGAGCCCCGGCCCGCAGCCGGTCCGAGAGGTTGCCGCGCGCCGCCCGCATCCCCGGGAGGACTGCGAAGAGGAGCCCCACGATCATGGACACGACGAGCGAGAAGAGCGCGATCCGCCAGTCCGGGGAGATCTCCCGGGCGCGCGGGAGCGTGCCGGCGTTGAGCGAGACCAGCGCTCCCGTTCCCCACGCGGCCAGGGCCAGCCCGAGCGCGCCACCCACGAGCGAGAGGAGGAGGCTCTCCGCCATCACGAGCGCGGCGCGGCGGGCCCGGCTCGCGCCCAGCGCGGCGCGCACGGCCAGCTCGGTCTCGCGTCCGGCTTCCCGCGTGAGCGCGAGGTTCGCGAGGTTCGCGCACACGATCGTGAGGATGAGGAGCGCGGCGGCCATGAGCACCGCGAGCGGCCTGCGCACGTCGCCCACCAGGCTGCTCCGCAGGGGGACCACCGCCGCCGTCGGTACGCCGGCGTTGCTGTCCGGATACGTCGCGGCCAGCGCGGCGGCGATCCCCGCTGCGTCGTCCCGCGCCTCCGCCACCGTGGTGCCCGGCGTCATCCGCGCCACGCCCTGGAGGAGGCGCACGCCGCGGATGTGGAGGGGGATGCTCGTGGAAGGGATCACCGACAGGAACGCCCACAGCTCGATGCCCGGGTCGGGGTAGGCGAAGTCCTCGGGCATCACCCCGACGAGGCGGTACGGCTCTCCGGAGAGCGTGAGCGTGCCGCCCACCGCGGAGGCGTCGGCCCCGAGCTGGCGGACCCAGAAGGCATGGCTGGCGACCACGACGCGGTTGTCGCCCTCCTCCGCCTCCGCAGGCAACCAGCTGCCGAGGGCGGGCGGCGTGGCCATCGCCTCGAAGAAGCCGGAGGTGACGTACGCCGTCTCGACCTCGAGCGCGTCGTCACCCGCCTCCGTGAGGATCAGGTCCGAGGGAAGCGTCGTGTAGCCCCCGATCGCGGTGAGCGTGCGGGCACGCTCCTGCCAGTCGCGCACGTCGGGGAGGGAGAAGGCGCCGGAGGTGCGCTCGAGGTCCGACGGGAAGAGCTCGACCAGTCGGTCCGGCGCCGGGTAGGGGAGGGGGCGGAGCACCACGCCGTAGAGCACGCTGAACATGGCGGTGTTCGCGCCGATGCCCAGCGCGAGCGTAAGGAGCGCCGGGAGCGTGTAGCCCGGATGGCGAACGAGGCTGCGCACCGCGGTGCGCAGCGCCTGGAACCCGTCCCGAACGTGCATGCCTCCACCCTCCCCACCCGTCGTCAGCCTGCCGGGATCGGTCCGCCACCGTTCGGCGGCGGCGTCCCGGAGGCACCACACCGTGTTCCTCACCACCCAGCGCGCGAGCGCCCAGCGGCCGCGCGCCGCCGCCTCGTACGCGCCCTCCTCCAGCAGCGCCGCCAGCTCCCCGGCGGAGCGCTCGCGGAACGCGCGGGGGTAGAGGCGTGGGAGGAGGCGCAGCCACCACGCGGACAGGCGCGGGGCCTTCCTCACCCCTTCGCTTCCGCGGAGCGCGCGAGCCGCAGGATCCGCTCGTGGCCGGCCAGCGCCACCACGCGTCGGGCTTCGCGCGTGAGGACCTCCCGCCCGAGGGGCGTGAGCGCGTAGTAGCGCCGCCGCTCGTCGTCGAGCTCCGGCGATGGGCGCGCGTCCGTCTCGGCCAGCGAGGCCCAGCTCCTCCATCCGCCGGAGCTTCCGGTAGAAGGGCGACGCGGCCGGCGCCACGGCGCCTCCGGTGGCCCGCTCGATCTCCTTCAGCACCGCGTAGCCGTGGCGCTCCCCGTCCTCGAGGGCGAGGAGGATCTGGAAGTCCTCCGGCTTGAGCGGGAGAAAGCGTCCGGCGTCGTCGTGGTCGGGCACATGGACCTCCACCGGGAAGTGGCTATGGACTGAAGGTCCATAATAGAGACGAATGGTCACTAGTCAAGCGCGTCGCTTGAGGCCGTTCCGCGGTGCGTCTAGCTTTCGGGCCCCTCGACCCCCACGCACGGAGCGCGCCCCAAGGATGTTCGACGAGCTGAGCAACAAGCTCGACAAGGCACTCGCCAAGCTTCGCCAGCGGGGCGTGCTGACCGAGCCCATGATCAAGGAGGGGCTCCGCGAGGTGCGCCGCGTCCTCCTCGAGGCCGACGTGAACTTCGCCGTCACGCGCGAGTTCCTCGGGCGCGTCCAGGAGCGGGCCATGGGCGAAGCCGTCGTGAAGTCGGTGAGCCCGGGCCAGCAGATCGTGAAGATCGTCCACGACGAGCTCGCCAACCTCATGGGCGAAGGCCGCCCCACGCTCGCGTGGGCGCCTTCACCGCCCACGGTGATCCTGATGGTCGGGCTGCAGGGCTCCGGGAAGACGACCTCCACCGCCAAGCTCGCCAAGCGGTTGGGGCGCGAGGGGCGTCAGCCGATGATGGCCGCCTGCGACCTGCAGCGGCCGGCGGCCATCGAGCAGCTCCAGACGCTCGGGCGCCAGATCGGCGTCCCGGTGCACGCCGGGGTGTTCGGCGGCGACCCGGTCGCCACGGCGGTCGCGGCGCGGGACGCCGCGCGCGCCGCGCGCCACCAGGTGCTGCTGGTCGATACCGCCGGGCGCCTCCAGATCGACGAGACGCTCATGGACGAGCTCCGGCGGGTGAAGGACGCCGTGAAGCCGCAGGAGGTGCTGCTCGTCGCCGACGCGATGACCGGGCAGGAGGCCGTGAAGATCGCCCAGGGCTTCGACGACGCGCTGGGCCTCACGGGGGTCGTCCTGACCAAGATGGACGGCGACGCGCGCGGCGGCGCCGCGCTGTCCATCCGGGGCGTGACCGGCAAGCCCATCAAGTTCGTGGGCGTAGGCGAGGGTGTGGACGACCTGGACGTGGCCGACCCGCAGCGCCTCGCCGGTCGCATCCTCCAGATGGGCGATGTGGTCGGGCTCGTGGAGCGTGCCCAGGCCGCCATCGACGAGGAGGATCAGGCGAAGCTCGCGGAGAAGGCGCTGGGGAAGGGGCGCTTCACGCTGGAGGACTTCCTCACCGCGATGCGGCAGGTGCAGAAGATGGGGCCGCTCGAGCAGCTCCTGAAGCTCATCCCGGGTGCGGCCAAGCTGTCGATCCCCGCCGCGCAGATGGACCCGAAGCGCATGAAGCACGTGGAGGCGATCATCCTGTCGATGACGCCGAAGGAGCGTGCCAACCCCGACATCCTGAACGGCTCGCGCCGCGCCCGCATCGCCAAGGGGAGCGGCCGGCCGGTGGCCGAGGTCAACCGGCTGATGAAGCAGTTCAAGGAGATGCAGAAGTTCATGAAGGGGATGAAGGGGATGATGGGCGGGATGGGCGGGATGGGCGGCGGCTTCCCCGGCATGCCGCCTTTCGGAGGATGAGCCGCGCGTAGCGTCGCGCGGCCGGCCGGCCGGCGGAACCCGCCACGCGGGCGTCGGGTTAGAGGGTCGAGTGCGCGGCGGGCGCTGGGCCCGTCGCGGCCGTCGTCATCCGGGGGCGGGCCGGAGATGATCCGAAGAGGGAAAGCGCGGGGAAGCGGGTTGGGCGCGTGAAGCGCCCGTCGCCGCTGCGACGCATCACGGGGCTGCTTCTCCTGGCGGTCCTCGTGGCGGCACAGCCGCAGCTGCTCTGCGGGCTGCATTGCCTCCTCTCCGAAGCTGCCGCGCCGATGGACGGCGCTCCCGGGCACCCCGTGGGCCACCCGGCCGCACCCATGTCGATGGCCCTCTGTCACGGCGGCAGCGTGACGTCCCACCGGACCCTTCCGCAGGGCTCGCTCGCGACCGTCTGGATCCCCGCGGGCCCGGTGGCCGCCCGTCCGGCGGCGGTCCGTACCCTCGCGCTCGTCGACGAGCCGTCGACGCCGCTCTCCGCGATCTCCGACACGGAAAGCCCTCCGCCCCGGGGCTGATCTCCCTCCGTCCGTAGTCCATCCACCGCACGCTGCCTCCGGACGTCGACCGGATGCAGCCGGGAAGGGAGACATCCATGCCGTCTTGCATCCGGGGCAGGCTCCTGCCCCTCCTCGCCGTCGCGTCCGCGCTCGGCGTGGTGCCCGCCGCGCTGCGCGCGCAGGACACGCCCGTGGACCTCGGGCGCCCGTCGGGCCAGAGCCTCGACGACCTCACGGGAGAGAACAGCTTTCCCCTCCAGATCACGGGCTTCGGGGTCGGGGACTACAGCTGGGACCAGCGCTCCGGCGACAACTCCGCTCGGGCGGGCAAGCTCGCGGTGGCGTTCTTCCGCGAGGTGTCGGACCGGGTGTGGTTCTTCGGCCAGCTCACCACGGCGCTCGCGTCGGGAGAGGAGGCCGGGGGCGACGAGGTGCCCACCGAGATCGAGATCGACAACCTGCTCGTGAACTTCACGCCCGGCGGCGGCTCCGGCCTGAGCCTCGCGTTCGGGAAGTTCGACGTTCCCGTCGGCTTCGAGCGCGACGACGAGCCGCTCAACTTCCAGGCCACGTCGAGCTACAACTTCGAGCTGGCGCGACCGGCCAAGATGGTCGGGCTGGTCGGGCGGTGGGCGGCGAGCCCGCACGTCGACCTCACGGCCATGGCCGGCAACGGCTGGGACGCGCAGCTCGACGCCAACCACGGGAAGACCGGTGGCCTCCGTCTGGGTCTCATCCCCACCGAGCACACGAGCCTCGGTCTGAGCGGGCTCTGGGGCGGGGAGGGCGAGCCGGGCGACGTGCACGACCGCTATCTGCTGTCGGCGGACTACGCGCTCGAGGCCGGGCGCGACTGGATCCTCGCCGGCGAGGCCAACTACGGGGGTGACCGCGGCGTGCTGGAGGACGGCGGTGACGCGCGCTGGTACGGCGCGACGCTCACGGTCTTCCGGCGCCTCGGCGAGCACCTGGGCGCCACGTTGCGCGGCGAGACCTTCCGCGACCGCGACGGCGCACGCACGGGCACGGAGCAGACGCTGCAGTCGCTGACCTTCAGCCCCTTGCTCTTCATCGGGACGGGGCGCGAGGGGATCTTCGCCAACGTCGAGCACACGACGTTTCGCATCCCCCGCTTCCAGCTCCGGCTCGAAGCGCGGCTGGACCACGCGTCGGAGCCCGTCTTCGAGGACGCGGACGGCGGGATGCACCGTTGGGCGCCCCGCTACGTCCTCCAGCTCGTGACCACCTTCTGATGGGCGGCGTGGGGCTTTACAGCCTGCGGCGATGCGATCCCTCGGTGCGCCTGGCCGCCGTGCTCTTCGTGGCGGTGCTCGGCTACGCCTACGTCTTCGCGTTCTTCATGGTGAAGGACTGGGCGGGGCTCACGCCCGACCGGGTGAGCGCGACCTACGCGCCGTCCGGCCAGGTGGACGAGGCCGAGCTCCCGGAATCCTCGAGCAGCTCGACGCAGCCGCTCGACCTGGGCGGGATGGGCGAGGACATGCACCACGTGGACACGCGCCTCCTCGTCCAGGACAGCCACATCCACATCATGATCTACGCGATCGTGGCGGCGCTCCAGACGCTCCTCGTCCTCGGGCTGGAGTGGCGGGCGCCCTGGCGGAACACCGTCATCGTGGCCGCCTTCGGCTCCGGCGCCCTCGACTTCTCGGGCCAGTGGCTCATCAAGGCCGGCATCCCCGGCTTCTCGTACCTGACGATCCTCTCGGGATGGCTCATGGCCGCGACGTACGTGGCCGTGCTCCTCGGTGTCCTGCGCGCCGCATTCCCACTTCGAACCCATGCGGGAAACGACTCATGAAGCCTACGCGCACCCTCGCGACCGGCCTGCTCGGGCTGGCCGCCACGCTGACGCTCACGGCCGCCGCGCGGCCGCACATCACCCCGACCGTCGTGCTGCAGAAGCAGGCCGACATGATCCGCGCCACCGTCCCCGACGCCACGCAGTTCTTCCTCAAGACCGTGGACGTGGGTCGGGCCGACTTCGAGAAGATCCGCGCGGAGGGCGACTTCGAGCCCGAGGACGACGCCTTCAAGTTCTACTACGGGAAGGACGCCTCCGGGAACGTGACCGGCGTGGTGCTCTTCCCCCAGGTGAACAACCAGCACGGCCCTCTCGAGGTCGGGCTGTCCATGACGCCCGACGGCGCGATCCGCGAGGCGGTGGTCACGAAGGCGACGGTGGAGACGAAGCCGTGGGTGCTCGCGGCCACGAAGACCGGTCTCATGAAGCGCTTCGAGGGGATGCGCCCCGGCGACGACCCCATGAGCGCCCTGGACGCGGCGTCCGCCTCGGAGCTGGGGGAGATGCCGACCTACATGGCGAAGGTCACGGCCAAGGCGGTCGCGCGCGGCCTCGTGCTCTACCACGTCCTCTACGATCGATAGGCCGCCGCGCGCCCTTCCAACCAACGGCGGGTGCGCGACGTCGAAGCCGATGGGGACGAGCGTGGGGACCAACCGACCGAAGGAAGCGGGGGAAACCGGGATGACGTGGAGAGCAGCGCGCCGCGCGGCGGCGCTCGTGGGTGTGATGATGGGTGTGACCGGCTCGGTTTCGGCCCAACAGAGCCCCTTCCGTTGGAGCGGGCGCCTGTCCTCCGGCCAGGTGCTGGAGGTCCGCGGCATCAGCGGCGACATCCTCGCCGAGCCGGCCTCCGGGGGTACCGCGGAGATCGTGGCGACGAAGCACGGCCGAGACGCCGACTTCGACGAGGTGGAGATCCGCGTCGTGGAGGCGTCGGACGGCGTGACCCTCTGCGCCGTGTACCACCCGGAAGACCACCCGGGCGGTGGGTGCGACATGGACGGCGACCACGACCGCGGCGACCGCCACCACGGTGACAACATCCGCGTCTCGGTGGACTACGTCGTGAAGGTGCCCGCGGGCGTCGAGTTCATCGGGAACGTGGTGTCGGGCGACGTGGAGGCCCGCGACCTGCGCTCCGACGTCACCGCCGGCACGGTCAGCGGTGACGTCACCGTGTCGACCACCGGCACGGCGCGCGCCAGCGCCGTCAGCGGCTCCCTCGACATCCAGATGGGTGCGCTCGATTGGAAGGACCTCTCCTTCCACACCGTGAGCGGCGACATCACGCTGCGCCTGCCGGAGAGCCTCGCCACGGAGGTGGAGTTCGAGTCGCTCTCGGGGGACCTCGACTCCGACTTCGACATGAGGCTCGAATCGACGCACCGGCGCCGATGGGTGGGCGAGAAGCTGCGCGGCACGATCGGGGACGGGGGCGGGCGATCCCTCTCCCTGAACACGGTCAGCGGGGACGTGCGCCTGAGGAGGATCCGCTAGACGGCGGCTAGAACGCAGCCGATCTTGTCCGGGGGGAGCGCCACGGCGAACCTTCCCCATGCCTGCGGACATCACGGTCATCGGGGGTGGGATCGTCGGCCTCGCCACCGCGTGGGCGCTCGTCCACGACGAAGCCGCGTTCCGGGTGCGCCTGCTGGAGAAGGAGCCGGGGCTCGCCCGCCACCAGAGCACGCACAACAGCGGCGTGCTGCACGCGGGCCTCCAGTACAAGCCCGGCTCCGACAAGGCACGCCTGGCCCGCGACGGCATCCGGAGCATGACGCAGTTCTGCGTGCACCACGGCATCCCCCACGAGATCTGCGGGAAGCTGGTGGTGGCCACGGAGCCGGAGGAGCTTCCCCGCCTCGAGGAGATGCTCGAGCGCGGACGGAGCAACGGCCTCCAGGGACTGCGACGGCTGAGCCCCGAGGAGGCGCACGAGATCGAGCCGCACGTACGCTGCGTGGGCGCGATCCACGTCCCGGAGGAGGGGATCGTCTCGTACGCCGCCGTGTGCGAGACGCTGGCCCGCGAGGCGGCCGCGAGAGGAGCGGATCTGCGCACGGGCGCGGGCGTGCGCCGCCTGGTGCGCGAGCGCGGCGGCTGGCGGATCCTGACCACCGCGGGGGAATTCAGCTCCCGCGTGATCGTGAACTGCGCCGGGCTGCACTCCGACCGGGTGGCGGCGATGGCGGGCGCCCGGTCACCGGCGCGTATCGTACCCTTCCGCGGGGAATACCAGCGACTGCGTCCCGAGCGCTCGCATCTGGTGCGCCACCTGATCTATCCCCTCCCCGAGCCCGGCTTCCCCTTCCTGGGCGTGCACTTCACGCGCCGCATCGAGGGCGGCATCGACGCCGGCCCGAATGCTGTTCTCGCGTTCGCCCGCGAGGGCTACGAGCTGCGCACGGTGGATGCACGCGACCTCGTCGATACGCTGCGCTTCCCGGGGTTGTGGCGCTTCGCCGTGCGCCACCGGCGCATGGTGGTGCGGGAGCTGGCGCAGTCGTTCGACCGCGCCCGCTTCGTGCGCGCGCTGCGGCGTCTGATTCCCGAGATCGAGGACGGCGACCTGGTGCCCGGCGGCTCCGGAGTGCGCGCCCAGGCGATGCTCCCCAGCGGCGAGTTCGTCCACGACTTCCTCTGGATCGAGGAGGAGGGCGCCGTCCACGCGGTGAACGCGCCCAGCCCGGCAGCGACCGCCTCGCTGTCCATCGGCCGCGAGATCGCGCGTCGGGCGCGGGCGCTCCTTCCGCTTCCGGCCGGGGCCGGCGCCTCGGGCGCGTAGGGGATTTCCGGGCACGGGCGGGGGTGATCACCCGACGGGGCGGGCCTTCGGTGGCGGCTAGCTTGTGCTCGGAAGTCCGTCCACCCCTGCGGAGCGTGTTCCATGAGACTCGTTGCGTTCGCTGCCTCGATCGTCCTTCTCGCCGGTTGTCAGGCTTCTCCCGAGCAGGCATCGCCGGCTCGCGCCGGCTCCGCGGCGGAGGACGGCGTCGCCCTCGCGTCCATGGAGGGTGAGCGCTACGGCGAGCCGATCACGCTCACCGAGATCACGCAGGTCTCGGACATCCTCGACGCCCCCGAGGCGTGGGTGGGCAAGCGGGTGCTGGTGCGCGGCATGGTGGTGGCCGTGTGCGAGAAGCGCGGCTGCTGGATGGATATCGCGAGCGATCGCGAGTTCGAGAAGATCCAGATCAAGGTGGACGACGGCGTGATCGTCTTCCCGCTGAGCGCGAAGGGGAAGGACGCGCTCGTGGAGGGCGTGGTCGAGCGCCTGGACCTCACGGCCGAGGAGGCGCTGGCCGAGGCCGAGAGCAAGGCCGAGGAGCACGGCGAGGCGTTCGATCCCGCATCGGTGACCGGTCCGCAGACGATCTTCAGGATCCGCGGCGTCGGCGCGATCGTCGCGAGCTGACAAGCGTGGCGGGAAAGCGGTGGCGCCGCTGGAACGCCGCCATCCATCGGGACCTCGGCTACCTGTGCGCCGGGCTCACCGTGGTGTACGCGGTCTCCGGCGTGGCCGTGAATCACACGGCGGACTGGAATCCCAACTACGTCACCGCCGAGCGTACGGTCGCCCTGGACGGCGACCTGGCCTCCGCGAGCTCCCGTGAGCCCGGCTTCGTGGCGGCCGTCCTCGGCGAGCTCGGCGTCGAGGGCGAGACGCGTGGGAGCTTCCGGCCGGACCCGAACACGCTCGAGATCTTCGTGGGGGAGGGGACGACCGTGTCCGTGGACCTGGCCGGGAAGACCGCGACGCTCGAGGCCGTGCGCGACCGCACCGGCCTGCGGCAGGCGAACTTCCTGCACCTCAACCACGCCAAGAAGCTGTGGACGTGGATGGCGGACGTGTACGCGATCGCGCTGGCCCTCCTCGCCGTGACCGGCCTCTTCGTGCTGCGGGGCCGGAACGGCATCACGGGCCGAGGAGCATGGCTCACGGCCGCCGGCATCGCGGTACCGGCGCTCTTCCTCCTCCTGTACTTCTAGGTCGCGGCCGACCGGCTCCTCTCGGCGGGGCGGCTCTGTCCCTCCAGCCAGTTGGAGAGGTGCTTCTGTACGTCCTGGTTCCCGAAGTACGACACGTGCGACATGGCGTCGGGACCCTGGAACACCACGCGGTCCTGAATGGGGAACAGGGTCGCGCCGTTGGCGTCGACCACGCTGGGGACCGGGACCACGAGATCGTGGGGACTGTCGAAGATCTTGGTCATGATCGTCGCGCCGGCCAGCCGGACCAGCCCCGGATCCGAGGGCTGATAGTTCGACGCGAGGGCGTGGTAGCGCGCCGTCGGGTGGTCCTTTCCGTCGTTGAGCCACGCGTTGAACTCGCCGCCGGGGACCATGGACCTGAGCCCCACCAGCGCCGCTTCGGCACCCGAGAAGGCGAGCTGCTTCACCACCGCCAGCACGACCTGGAGCGCCTGCACGACCATGCTGCCCGGAAGACGGCACACCATGTTGGTGTAGGTGTCGAGGAACGAGCCCATGTAGCGGCCGTCGGCCAGGTTCGTGCCCGCGTTGGGTGATCCCACGAACACCACCCGGCCCACGTCGAGGGTCCGCGCTCCCATGGGGAACTCGCTCAGCCGCTCGGCCAGGATCCGGCTCACCAGACCGCCCCTCGAGTGGCACACGATGTCCACGTCGAGGTGCGTTCCGTCCGGGATCTGCTCCAGGAACCACTTGACGTTGTCGCGTGGATCCTCCGAGACCGTGGGATGGTCGAGGGCGAAGACCCGCCCCTCGTAGCGGCGGCTCATCTCCTCCATGAAGTCCACCGGCAGATCGCCGAACGCGGAGTGGGCCATGCTCGTGGTGCCGTGGACGAAGAGGAGGGAGCGTCCGCCCGCGAGGGACTTCCAGCCCTCGGCGTCCATGAGGCGGGCCTCCTCCTGGGTGTGGTCCGCGGGGCCGAACCAACGCACGCGGTAGGGTCGGTTGTGCGCCTCCCACTTCGCGACCGCGCTCTGGGCGACCGCGCCCACCGCCGCCTCCCAGCGTGGGAAGACCAGGACCTTGAGCGCCACCAATGCCGCGGACGCCGCCATGCCGCGGCCCGTCTCACCGTACGGGATGCGGTAGGTGAGACCACCGCCTGGGCCCGAGCGCGTCCCCTCGGCCGCCGGCTCGGGGAGGTGCCAGGAGAGCATGCCGAGCTCATCGGTGGCCAGCACCGCCTGGTCGTAGCCGGGAGCCGGCGCCCTGGCGGTGATCTCGACGCTCGGCTCCACCCCCGCGCCCCGGCTACCGGCGCGGGGTGGTGTCGGTGCCGTGACCAGGACCGTGTCCTGGACCGTCATCTTCGACGCTTCGAGGGCGGCGGTCAGGGCAGCGGGCGTGGGTGCCTGCGCCTCGGCACGACCGCTGGCGCCGGGTTGGGCCGACACCCGCCCTTCGAGCCCGGGGGTCGACAGGGAGACGGACCCGAGGTTGAGCGTGCTCCCGTCGGCGTTCAGGTCGACCCCTCCCCGGCGTCGCACGACGAAGGGTCGCAGGGCCGTGGTCCAGTCGTCCTCGCCGACCGGCTGCGAGATGTCGCGGACGCCGCCGTGGCTCGCCGCGCGCAGGAGCGCGGACAGGGGGGAGCCCGCAGCCCTCGGCTCGGCGCTGCGGACGCCGGCCTGGGACAGCACGGACAGGTCCGCCGGCCCCGACGTCGCGAACAGCTTCAAGGTCTCCACCGCCTCGGTGAATTCGGCGGCCAGCTCCCGGGGGATCGACACGGTGTACGGTTTCGTTCCCGGGCGCGTCCCGATGTCGAAGGACACGCCGCCGTCGAGCTTCTCGGTGCTGCCCGGAGCCGGATAGACCTGACTCACGGCCCCGGTGAGCCCGAAGTCCAGAAGGCTCATGAACACGGGAGCGTCGTGGTCGCTGGTGACCCGGAACGCGATGGCGTCGCCCTCCTCGTAGACCACGAGCCCGCCGGCCTCTTCCGCCTCCGCGACGATCCAGGACCCGTCCGCGCCGTGGCGCAGCAGGTCGATGGAGAAGCGACCCTTCATGGCGCTGTAGGAGTCCGGGTTCTCCAGCGACAGGACCTGACGGTACTTGGCGAGGCGCTCCAGGTTCTCCCGCACGACCGCGTGCTCGCCCGCTTGCCGCTGCGGCATGAGCAGAGCGCCCGTACCGTCCACGACCGCCAGCGTCGGCGCGGCCAGAGCACCGAGCTGGGGGACCGGGTCCTCGTCGCCGGCGCCTTCCCGGGGCGAGAGCAGGTAGACCCGGGCGGTGGCCGAGCCGCTCCCCTCGTCGACGACCTCCAGGAGTGAGGATCCCTCCAGCGTCGCGCGCGCGGCTGCGGCAGCCTCGGCGTCACCGGAACGGTCCGCGAACTCCACCACGAGCCGGAACGCGTCGTGCACGTGCGTCGTCTCCACGGCCCGCGCGTCGGGCTGCAGCGCGGGGTCGTCGGCGCCCTCGACGATGCGGGCGTCGGCGTCCACGACCCGGACAGCCGTGACCTCCACCGCGCCCACGGGCGTCGCGTCGCCCTCCACCTTGGTGCCCTGCGGGTAGACGGCGTAGCGGGACCCCACCGTGGCGCCGTGCGCCGACCCGGCCGCCAGCGTCACGAAGTCGCCTTCGCGGGACAGCACCCGCGTGAATCGCATGGGGACCCGGTCCAGGATGCCGAAGACCTCCCGGTCCACCCGTCCCTCCATCTGGGGGTGCTGCCGGTTGTTGGCCGCGTTCACCTTGGCGGCGGCCCGCTCGAACACGTCGCGGTAGGTCGCGCCCTCGGGGGCGTTGCGCAGCTCCTCGGCCAGGAAATACGTGAGCGCGCCGTGGGCCACGGTGCCCTCGCCCGCGGGCGCGGCATACTCGTACGACACCTCGTCGTCGCGGCACCCCGCCATGAGGACGTGGGAATCCGCGAGGGGCATCCACCGGCTGGGTCCCCGTCCCATCATGGCCTCGCGCATCTCCGGAGGAATGGGGGAGGGGGGAGCTGATCGACGGGCCGGCGGTCGGCCGGCATGGTCCGGGCCTTCGTGCCGAAGGCGTCCCGCGTGATGGTCCCGCTGTGGCAGGCGTCGATGATGACGGTCGTGTAGTTCGTCTTCTTCGCCAGCGCCTGGAGACGGAGGTTGATCTCGTCATCCGTGATGTCGCGGTTGTCGCCCTGCCAGCCCTCGCTGTCGTAGGGCATGATGGTCTCGTCGAGGCCATCGGGCTCGTCGCCCTCCCGGTCCGTCATCTGGCAGCCGTGGCCCGCGTACTGGATGACCACGAGGTCGTCCTTCCCCACGCGCTCGACCAGAGCGTCCATCGCCGCGAGGATCGCCTCGCGGGTGGCCTCGGCGTCCAGCAGCTGGGTGATGTCCCCATCGGCGAAGCCGTACTGCTCCTGGAGGACCGATCGCATGAGGTGCACGTCGTTCACGCACCCATCCAGGGGGTTCAGCTTCGGATAGGCGTCGATCCCGATGAGGAGGGCATGACGGGTCTGTGTGGAGGCAGGCGCATTCATGGCGGTGCAGGGCTCGGGTGGTCCGGATCAGGAAGAGGAGTGAGCCGGACGCCGACCTCCGGGGAGGCGGCGCCCGGCTCGGCCGTCAGTTGCCCCTCGTCCTCGGCTTGGGCGGGCTCGCGCCCTCGCGTCCGGCGGGTTTGGGTGGGGGGGCCGTGGCGCCCTCGCGTCCCTTGTTTCCGCCCTTGGGGGGCGTGGCGCCCTCGCGTCCGGCGGGTTTGGGCGGGGGGGCCGTGGCGCCCTCACGTCCCTTGGTCCCGCCCTTGGGGGGCGTTGCGCCCTCACGTCCTTTCTTGCCGGCTCCGCCGTTGCTTGCCATCGGGGCCTCCGTGTGTTGAAGGGTTGCTACCGGGTCACGGGGGCGAGCCGCTGCCGAGCGCCCGGAGGCGTTCACGGAACAGGGCGGCACGAACCGAGTCTCCCAGTATCGAAGCTGCCTGGGCCCTCAACTCGAGGCTGGCAGGCAGGTACAGCATGTGGATCAGCGGCCATGACGAGTCGAATACCGAGGCGATGTCCAGGGCGCGCCCGGCATCGCCTCGAGCAAGGTACAACTCCGCCAGGGTGAGGCGCTCGGCCCCCCGGGGCTCCAGCTCGTCCCACTGGAGGTCCAAGGCTACGAACGCCTGCGGGACCAGGGCGGTGAAGGTCTCCATGGCACCGGTCGTGTCTCCGCGGGCCAAGGAGACGAAGCCTTCCAGGGATCGGGCCAGGTGCCCGTCGTAGGTCGAGTCGACATCGCGGGCCTGTCGATGGAGCTCCCGGGCCATGGCCTCGGCCACCTCCGGACGACCCCGGCGCGCCTCGAGCACACCCACCTCCCACAGCCGCACGGTGGAGGGGTACTGGGCGAAGTTGCGCCCAAATTTGGCTTCGTCGCCTCGGGCTACGGTCCAGGCCCGCTGCTCCAGGCTGGGCGCCACGATGGAGCCCAGCAGATAGAGGGTCGAGCCGTACCCCCATCGCTCGACCGCGCCGTCCACGAAGGCCTCCGCGGCGTCGATCTCGCCGTGGGCGACCGCCGCTGAGAAGCGCCCCACGAGGGCGACCCACCGCCGGCCGTCGGCGTCGTCCGTTCGGGCGGTGTCGACCTGCAGAAGAGCGTCGTACGCGGCTTCGGCGCATCGGAACCGGGCCCCTTCGCCGGCCATCGACCGGCCGGCGAAGAGCACGACCAGGGGACGCTTGGCCGCCTCCCCGTTCCAGTCCACCGACGCCGGGCCTCCCCGGACGCACGCGTCCAGGAGCTGGACCTTGGCCGCTTCGGTCGTATCCGGGCCGGCCGCCAGGAACTGGCGAATCAGGGGAGCGGCGCCGTCCACGTCGCCGCGTCGCAACCGGATCTCGATGGGGTGAAGCAGGATGTTCGCCGCACGCGGATCCAGGCGGCGGGCCTCCGTGAACGCGGCGTCGGCCAGCGAGTCCGGCTCTCCCGTCAGGGGGAGCAGGTGCGTGTAGACCTCCCCGAGCTGCATCCAGGCCCCGGCCATGTCGGGGTCGGCCTCGAGGGCCAGGCGCAACTCTGCCGCAGCCGAGTCCGCCTGTCCACGAAGGTAGTGGTCGTAGCCCCGCGCGAAGTGCCGGTACCGGGGTGGCAACGGCTGCTTCAAGGCCACCTCGAGCAGGGACACGGCCTCCCGCGGGCGGTGGTTCCATTGGGCCGCCTGGGCTCCCCGGATGGCGGCCACCGCGAAGGTGGAGTCCGCCGCGACGGCATCGCGGTAGCGATCGAGCGCCTCTCCCAGATGCACCCGCCGGAACGCCGCCTCCCCCAGCAGGAAGTTGGCGATGGCGGACGGGTTGCGATCCTTCCAGTCCGTGGCCACGTCGGTCACCCCTCCACCGGGGATGAGCGCGGGGAGCAGGTCGTTCACTGCGGTGAGGCCGGGCTTCCATGCGTCGCTCAGCAGCCCGGTCGCCTGGCCTCGGGCCACCACGTCGTCGCCGTCCACCGCGTGGAGGTCCAGGAAGACGTCCGCCGAGTCCCCGCGACCCACCAGCCTGCCCATGACGAAGAATGCGCTTCCTCGTGCGCGGGCCAGGTCGCGCGCCCGATCCAGCGAGAGCTTGCGGATGTCGTCGCGCGTGTCGGGATCGAGGAGGGTCCACCCGTCGAGCCACCGGAGCGGGCCGGTGCCGTCCAGCGCGTGGCCGATCATGGTGGCCACGTCCTCACCCAGCGAGGCGGGGCCGGAGAATCCCGCCGGGAGGACCAGCGGATACACCAGGACCCGGTTCGGGTCCAGGGATGCGTCGTCCCGCGTGGTGAGGGCCCACGCCACGGCCGCCAGCGCCGCCACCGCCACGGCGCCGAAGACGGCGTAGCGGGCCCGGAACCCGCCCCGGGTCCGCGGGGACGCGAGGGCCTCGGCGAAGGCGCCGGCGGTCGGGTACCGATCCTCGAGCTGCTTGGCCATGGACTTCTGGATCACCGCGGCCAGGGCGGCGTCGAGGTCCGGGCGATGGCGCCGGAGCTCCGGAACCGGGTCCGCCGAGTGGCGGACGCTGACGTTCCTCGGTGAGGACCCGGTGAAGGGTGGCGCCCCCGCCAGCATCTCGAAGAGCACGCATCCGAGGCTGTAGACATCGCTTTCGGGTCCCACGCCTTCGCCGAAGGCCTGCTCCGGGCTCATGTAGAGCGCGGTGCCCAGACCGCCGCCGATCCGGGTCAAGCGGTCGGACTCCTGGGGTCCCACCGAGAACGAGATCCCGAAGTCCGCGAGAAGAGCCTGACCATCCTGGAGGAGGATGTTCTCCGGCTTGACGTCGCGGTGGATGATCCCCTGGCGGTGGGCGTAGTCCAGGGCCGAAGCGATGGACCGCGCGATCTCCAGTGCCTCCTCGATGGAGAGCGGGGGCTGCTGGTCCAGGCGTTCCCTCAGCGTCTGCCCCGTCGCGTGGGGCATGACGTAGTAGAGTAGGCCGTCGACCTCACCCGAGTCGAAGAGCGGGAGGATGTGGGGATGTTGGAGACCCGCGGTGACGCGGATCTCGGTCAGGAAGCGCTGCGCGCCCACCAGGGCGGCGATCTCGGGGCGGAGGACCTTCACGGCCACCCGACGACCATGCTTCAGATCGGTGGCCAGCAAGACGGTGGCCATGCCGCCCTCACCCAGGCGCCCCTCGAATCGATATCGATCAGAGAGGTGAGCCTCGAGGAGCGTGAGCGGGTCGTTGGGCACGGCTTGGCGAAGCTCGGGGGGGTCTCCCGACCCCGACGACCCGGGGCGCGGGGTGTTCACAGGCAGCACAATACCAGGCGGGGAGGGGCGAAGCCAGTTGTCGGCATGTGGACCGTACGGGCGCATCTCGGTCCCCGTAGGCCGCTTCCTCAACTCACCGCAAAGGCCCGGCGGGCCACCAGCTGCCCGAGCGAATTGTACACGCGTACCTCCCATGCGCCGGGCGCATCCGGCGTGATGGCCCAGTCGATGCGGTAGCCGTTCGCGCTGTACGACGCGGAGTACGTGCCATCCTGCTTGACTCTCTCACCGTCACGCCACCACTCCGCGGTCACTTGCGGTCGTGTCCTGGGCGAGGCGGCTCATCGGGCGATGCTCGTCGGGCACGAGAACGTCGACAGGTAACTGCGGTCGAGGATCGGCGCACCGCGCAGCGTCACGTCCGCGGTGACCCTCATCCCCGTGCTGGGCAGGGTCCAGGTCACGCGATACGTGCTGTTTCCGGCCGACTCCCAGTTGCCCTGGTGGAAGAGCCGGAAGATCGCCCACGTGCCGTTGAATTCAAGCGGCTCCCGTCGGTCGCCGGACTGGACCACGAGGCTGGCCTGCTCGGCACGGGCCGCGTCCCACGTGAAGGTCTGCCGGTCCTGCTGCGCCGGGGTGTAGAAGCGAGAGCTGCCGTCGATGCGCAGCTCCACACGGTCGATCCCCTCGAAGCTGCGCACCTGGAACTGGAGCGGGAACCCCGGGCTGGCGCCTCCGCTCTGATAAAAGGCCTCGGCGATCTCGTTCGCCCGGGTGCGGAAGCGCTCGTAGGTCGGGTTCAGCGTGGCGCCGGTACCCTCCGCCGCCCGGAAGAAGCCCTGCATCTCCCCGTCCGTCTTCAGCAGCGCGTCGACGTCCTGGAGGGAGGCGTCGGGCGACCCCGTGTGGAAGGGATAGCGCCCCAGCACGCGGCTCTCCTGTCTGGAGCAGAACTCCCGGGCGAGCTGGTTCGCCGCGAGCTGCGGACCCTGGCCCGCCTGCTGGTCCGCCCACCGGAAAGGACCGGCGAGCAGCGCGGTCACGGCCTCGCTGGCACGGTTGGCCGGGGCCGGCTCGGTGGGGAAATCGACCTCGATGCCCCGCACGAAGGCGAGGCCGTCGGAGGAGGCCGCACGCACCGCCTGCGAAGCCTCGGGCGATCCCGGCTGCGAGGCCAGCTGGCCGACACCCTGGGCCAGCGTCTGGACCTTGAGCAGGTACGGACGGCCACTCGCCTCGCTGAAGATCTGCTGGACGGTGTCCGGCGCCAGCAGTCCCGCAAGGGCGCCGAAGGGCGCCTCGACCGCGGGTCGATCCACGCTCGTCTGCGAGTCCACGTAGGCCAGGAGCTGGAAGATCGGGGAGCGGTTTCCACCCAGCTCGGTCAGCCACGGACCGCTGCTCTGCAGCCCGCGCCCGTCCAGGTGCGTCCCCGCCAGGAAGCCGATCCAGGCGTCACGGTAGTCCTGCTCGTAGCGCTCTTCGAGGTGGGGCGCCACGGTCTGCGGGTCGAAGCCTCGTGCGCGCAGCCGATCGAAGAACTCCGTGCCGACCACGTGCAGGTCGAGGCTGGCGGCGTCGCCGGTAGCCTCGAGGCTCGTCTGCACGGAGTCCCACCCGGTGCGTGTGAACGAGCCGGGTACCTCCGGGCTCCCGGTCAGATACCCACTCGTTCCGGGACGGTCACGCGCGAGGATGGCGGGCGGAAGTCGGTTCCATTGTGCGAGCAGGCTGCCGTACAAAGAGGCCTCGTTGGTGTTGTCCGCCAGGAAGGAGCGTGCCGTGTTGACCAACCCGCTGTTCTGCGCCTCGTCGTACGGATTGCCATAGGGGAGCTCCGAGCCGAGGAAGGCGAACTGCTCCTTGGCGAGCGAGCGCGAGAGGCTGTCGGGGTCCTCGCCGGCGGCCCAATGCTCGGTGAGGACGTCACCGAAGAAGGGGCCGGTGGCCTGGTCGGGCCGCTCCGTGACCTCGACGTACACCTTGAGCGAGCGGTACACACGGTCGTACTCGTCGAGCGTCGGCTCCGGCGGGAGGCTGGCCAGCTGCTCGCGCACGTCCTCGAAGGCGCGGCTGAACATGAGCGTCCGCAGCCGCGCGAAATACGCGCGTCGGGCGAGCGGGTAGAGCTCGTCGCCCGAATACATGAGGAGGAACCGACGCAGCGGACGGCCTTCGTTCTCCCACCGCGACAGTCGGGCGGTGACCCGGCGCAGCGCGTCGAGCCGCTGGAGCTCCGCCTCGCCGATCACGCCCCCAGGCGGCTGCGAGAGATCCTGCACACCTTCGATGGCCGCGTTCACCTCGTCTCGGAGGGCCGCGTCTTCGCGGTGCGCGGCCACGACCAGCGCGACCAGGAAGAGGACGGCCGCGATCGCCGCCGCGAGCGAGACCCGACGTGGAAGGGTGCGACCAAAAGTCCGCAGCCCGACCATCAGGCCGCCGAGGATCCACAGCATGGAGCGGACCACCCAGAGGAGCCAGCCCGACAGGTGGAGCCAGCCCGCGGTCATCCAGCCGAGCACAGCGACGACCACGAGGGCGGGGATCCCGAACGCCAGGGTCTTGGGCCTGGGCAGGCGCGGCGCCCGCATCGGCGAGGGGGTCTCCCCACGCACATCCGAGTCGAGGGAGCCCGGCGCCTCGACGCCTCCGCCGACCCACGCACGTAGCTTCCGCGCCGCGGGCCGTACGACCTTGGCGCCAGCCCCGACCATGAGGGCCAGAAGCGCCAGGCCCGGGCCTACCGACAGGAGGAATCGGAGGAGGGGCGAAGCATCCCAGGGCGGCTCGGGTTGCGGGATGGGCGTGTCTACCGCCAGCGATGCGACGGGCGTGATCTCGACGCCGGCATGCTCAGGAGGGATCGCCCCCCAGAGCCAGACCGATCCGATCACGACAGCCACGAGGGCAGGGAGCACCGCCGCCGCGATCCCCCGCGCCCGCTCCACACGGGGTCGGCGGCGAGACGCCTTCCCATCCCGGCGCGCGTTGAAGACGTCGGTCATCGCGTGCCCGACCCGCACCGCCAGCCGGCCGGCGGTCTCCTCCTCCATGAAGGAAACGAAGAGGTAGTCGTTCAGTTGAGGGTCCTTCGGTGCTTCGTGCCGCACGCGCTCGAGGACGCGAGACATGATCCTTCCGAGGGCGCGCGACTCGTCGCGGGCGACGCGGAGATCGCTGAGGTTGCCGTGGCCCAGCGTGGCGGTGCCCAGAAGGGACCAGAACACGCCGCGGACCGCGGCCTCTTGCGACGGGGTCATCTCGTCGATGAGCCGATCGCGGAGCCAGTCCGGCATGTAGTCGTTGCGGAACCAGGGGAGCCGCGAGAGCGCGAGCATGCGCTCGCCGTCCAACAGGCGCTCGCCGTCCTCTCCCCGCAGCTCGTAGCCGAGATTGAGCGTCAACCGCCAGCTCATCGCCGGCCCCACCGCGCACGCCGCGAGCCAGTAGAAGCCCGCCTCGCCGAGATAGCCACGCAGGCCCGCGATGGTCTCGTCGAGCTCCTCGGGCCCGACGGGATCCCGCTCGAGCCATCGCGCGCCGCGGCGGCGAAGCGCAGGCGGGAAGGGGAACGACGATCCCTCGTAGCCCACACGCTCGAGTTTCGCGTCGCGGTCGGCGGTCGCGAGAAGGCCGTCGGGGCTCGCGTGGCGGACGAGGAAGTCGTCCTGAAGCGCCTCCTCACGCGCGCCCCACCGCTCGGGGATCTCCGGCGTCAACAGCGCCCGCTCCGGCCAGGTGAGCAGTTGGCGCGTCCACGCTTCCCGCCGGCCGGTCACCCGGCTGAAGAAGGTCTCGGCGTCGGCGAACAGCAGAAGCCGGTGGCCCGGGAACCGCTGCGTCAGGCGGCGGAGGGCGACGGGCCGCTCCTGGGCATCGCGCGGGAAGCAAAGCCGCGCGTCCCGATCGAAGTAGTACCGTTCGACGAAGACGCCGTCCCGTACGAGGCGATCGAGCAGATCGTCGATGAAGCGCGCCTGCTGGTCCCCGTGGGTGGATCGATCGATCAGAGCGAGGTACTCGGGAGGGATCTGACGGCGAGCGTACACCGGCGTGAAGACGCCGGCCCGATCGACGGTCGCGCGGACGGTGCCCGTGGGGTCCAGATCCGGGGCGTCGACCTGGATCCGTCGCCGGAAGCGCTGTGCGATGCGAAACAGCGAGGCCTCCGGGAACAACGGAGACTCCAGCCCGGCGAAGGTCACGTTCATGAGGTCCGGCGGCTCGGTCGTGCGTCGGCGGCCGAGGAAGCGGTCGGCCCGGCGTCGCCAACCAAGCGGCACCATGACGAGTCCCGCCACGATCAACAGCAGCGGCGGCGTGATCGCCAGCCAATACGTCCGAAGCCACCCGACCACCGTCGCAAGCCGGCTGCCGCCGGCGTCCCATATGAGGACCGAGTCGGCTTGCGCGGAGGCGAGGCGCGTGCCGTCGGGGCTGAAAGCCACGCTCTCGATGGCATCCCCGCTCCGTATCGTGTCCTGCGCGACGGCGGCGCCAACATTCCAGACGATCGCCGTGCTGTCCATGGAGGAGGAGGCGAGGCGTTGCCCGTCGGGGCTGAAGGCGAGGCTGGTCACGGCCCCGTTGTGGCTGCCCAGCCGGATACGCCAGAGATAGCGCTCAGCCTCGCCCGAGCCCTGAGCCAGCGACTGGATCGAGGAGTCGAAGGCGCCGCTGCCTACGACCGCCCCGCTGTCGCCGGCCAGCACACGGGCGGGTCGAACCGGCCAGACGCGGACGCTGTCCGCGTCCGCCGCCGCCAGAAGCGTCCCATCGGGACTGAACACGATGCTCTCGACGGTCGACGCGCCGTCGACTTTCGCGGCCGTCTTCAGCCCGGCATCGTCACCGCGCGCGGCGCCCATGAGGAGGGCGTCGACGAGCCCGCGGTCCTGGTGGCGCCAGAGGCGAATGCCATCTTCGTTCACGGTGGCCAGCATCGACGAGTCCGGGCTGTACGCGTGTGCGCGTGGAGCTCCGGGCCGACGGAGCACGTCCGTCGAATCCCCGTCCAGCCACGCGGACCGGGTCCAATCGGGACCGCCCCGGGCCACGCGGGTCACCTTGGTCGAGTCCGCTGTCGTCCGGATGTGGAGCGACGCACCGGAACCGACATCCCATGCCGCCGAAACGCCCTGGACGGCAATCGCAAGCGTGTCGCCACCTGACATGTCGAACGCGATCTCGGGCGCCGCGGTCGCCCCGGGGCCGCGCGGCGCCGGCCAGGCGTGGATCGGTTCGGGCGCCGCGACCCAGAGCCAGACGCCGCCCGCGGCGTCCCCGTGCGCGAGCAGCCGACCGTCCGGACTGAACGCGAGGCTCTGGATGGGAACGAAGTTCCCCGAGAGGATGCCCACCGGATCCGCTCCGGGGGCATACAGGTTCACGGCACCCTCTTCGCCGGGCGCGGCGGCGCGGGAGCCGTCGGGGGCGACCGCCACGTCCTGAACGAGATCCTGGAACGAGAAGCTACCCGAGGAATCCGCGGACTCCCCTTCTAGAGTGGGCCACTCGATCCCCAAGACCGCGTCGGGTGTCGCGACCACCCCTTTGGCGCCCGCCGTCGCTATCTGCCGGATCCGGACGCGCTCGGCTTCGGTCAACTCGACCCCGAGCCGGTCCAGGAGCGATAACGTGACGTCCTGCACCGCGTCGAAGATGCCGTCGACCGCAAAGGGCGGGGTCCGCACGGACGCTAGCTGCTCTGACGTGCGCGCATCGACGACCTGGGCATCGAGGCTCAGGCCCCCCTGGACGCTCACGATCCTGCCCAGGACCACGCGGTCTGCTGCCAGCAGCCGGCCCACTTGTACGGCGGTCGATTCGTCGACGCGGCCGGCGGCGGAGAGGCGCTGCTCCTCGAGCAACGGCTGAAGCGCCCCTCGCTCCACGACGCGCAACCCGTTCGTTTGCGCAAGGCTCGTGAGGAGCAGGTCGGTGACCCCTTGACCGAGTGCTTGGAGTGTCGTGTCCGTTCCCAGGTACTGGAAGGGGAGGACGGCCAGCGTCCAGGATCGTGACGTCCCCGCCTCGGGGGCCTGCTCCGGGGCGATCGACGGACGAGTCGTGGCCCCGCGACCGCCGCTGGCGTCCCCAAGCGAGGTCTCCGGAGGTGCGGTGCCGCTCGGGGAGGTCGCCCCGGGTGTCCGCTCGCTTCGCCTCCGGATCAGCCGCATCGAGCTGCTGGGAATGGCGCGGAGCGGGCTGCGTCCCCGCACGTCCCAGATTACGACCGTGCTGTCGGCGTTGCCGGCGGCGAGCCTTCCGTCCGCACCGAACGTCACGCGCCGCAACGGTCGCCGCTGCGTGTGCAGCGTCGCCAGCAGAGACGTGTCCGCCTCGACCCGGAAGGCGGACTCGGAGAACTCCTCGTAGCCGGTCAGCGTGATCCGGATCGCATGCGGACCCGAATCGACGTCGGACAGAAAGTTCGTGGTTCCGACCCGCTCGCCGTCGATCCAGACGGACGCGCCGTCCGGGGCGGACTCGACCTGAAGCGAGAACGTCGGAAGCGGACGGAGCGTCCAGTCGATCGGTCTCGTGGCGTGTTCGTCGATCGTGATCACGGAGTCGAGCTCCACGTATCCGTCCAGCCGGGCTCGCACGTGGCGCCTGCCCGCGTCGATCTTCGTGGCGACCGGGCCGTCCGACGCCGTGGTCACCGTCTCGACCGAATCAATGAAGATCGTGGCGCCGGTCGGGCTGGTGGCCGCGGACAGGATACCGACCGGGCGTCGCTGCAGCTCGAGGTGGATCGAGTTCGCGCGGCCAGGGCGCAGCGTATCCCGTTGCGTCAGGTCCTCGTAGCCGTCGAGCGACGCACTGACACTGTAGACGCCCTCCAGCGCGAACCACCGACCCGAGCTGTCCGCCGAGACGCTGCCGCGCAGCGAGGAATTCAGCGGCTCCAGGTGGACATCGGCGCCCTCCGGATCCGTGCCGATGGACACCAAGACGCGTTGGAGGGGGCGCAGGGTGTCGACCAGGTCGATCTCCGGCCGGCTCCTGCGGAAGAGAGACAGGGGGCCGGCGCGAACCTCGGCGACGCGGGTGGTGTCGGCGTACCCGTCCAGCGTGATCACGAGCTCGTGCGTGCCGGGCGGGACGTCGAGCCAACGGAGCGGCGTCACCCCGAGCATGGTGTCCCGTACGGCCTCCACCACGTCGACGGGGCGCTCCGTGGCGCCCCCCACCCCCGGGGGGCCCTCGCGCTCGGAGCGCTCGAGGCGTACGGTCGCGCCCTGGGGCACGGTGACGACGTGGACGGTCCACCGACGGTTCGCCACGCTCCAGAGCGTCGCGGCCGTGATCGCGATGCCCGCCACGAGTACCCCGGCGGCGATGCGCTTCCAGGAGCGTCCCGCGCGCGCCGCGGACGCGATTTCTGCGTGGAGGTCCGAGGGGGGCGGCGCCGGCCGGGCCTTGCCGGCCGACCGGCGACCGGGCAGCAGGCGCTCGCGCCACGCCGCGATGATCGTCCCGAAGTCCTCTTGCTCCTGGGCCGACTTGCAGAGCAGGGGACGAAGATGGCGCTCCAGGTGGTCGTCTTCCCCGAGGGGCACGCCTTGCACCGTGAGCGTGACGATCAGGTCCTGAGCGGCGACGTATTCCGCGCCGCCGATGCGGAAGCCGCGCCGACGGAGCGCGTCGAGGAAGTCGACGAGTGCCGCCGGGTCGACGAACGCCCGTGCGTTCAGGCCCGGCTCTTCGCCCACGCCTTCACGATGGGGACGGCACGCTCCTGATCGTCCTTGCGCTTGACGAGGCAGGAAAGCGTGGTGAGGGCGGATTCCGGGTCGCTCACGAGGGGGTTCGCGCCATTCGTGATTTGGCGCAGCGTGAGCAACCAGTCCAACAGCTCGGCGGTCGCCGGCTTCTTGTTCAACCCGCTGGCCGGCTCACGCAACCGGTAGAAGAGCTCGAGCGCTGCCTCGAGAAGTGGGTCGTCGGCGGAACGGCCCAGCCGCGATGCGACGATCTCGCCCATGCGACCCCGCTCCGGGAACGGGATGTTGTAGAAGATACAGCGCCGGAGGAACGCGTCCGGAAGGTCCTTCTCCGAGTTGCTGGTGATGATCACGACGGGCCGGAAGTCCGGGTCGGCCCGGATCGGCTCGTTGTCGAGCTCGGACACCCGGAAGTACATCTGATCGAGCTCGTTCAGGATGTCGTTCGGGAGGTCGCGCGGCGCCTTGTCGACCTCGTCGATCAGCACGACGCATCGCTGCGGTCCCTCGTGCGCGAACCCGTCCGGTATCCACTGCGCGACCGCGTCGCGGGGGCGCGTGAGGAGAATGGCTCGTCCGAGGGCGTTGTAGGTGATGTAGGGCAACGCGTTCTCGTGGACGATCCCGCTCTGCGCGTGCTGGAAGCGGCGTAGGGCGTCGTACGTGTAGAAGAGGGAGCTGGCCGCGCTGCTCGACTTCGTCTCGAACTTCAGCACGTCGCCCAGAGCCAGCTCCCAGGCGAGATAGTAGGCGAGCTGCGTCTTGCCGGTGCCGGGCTCTCCGGTGAGCAGGAGGGGCTGGCCGAGCACTAGCGCCACGTTCACCGCGTCCACCAGCCCCGGGTCCGGGAGGTACTCGGACTCCCTGAGCAGGTCGAGTCGACCTGGCCTGGGCAGTTGGACTGGCTCGGTCGCGCGCCTTCGATCGCCCCTGAACAGTCGATTCATGCCACCTCTCCTTTCGCGCCGTCTCGGCTCTCCATCAGCTCGAGGACCCTGTCCGCGACTACACGCATCGACAGCGTGCGACGCCCCTGGGCACGGAAGAGCGCGCGGATGTCGTCGAGGAGGTCGAGCTGGTCGTTTTCACCAGCCCAGTTCTCGACGTCCTGCTCGGACACCTCCTCCAGCTCGGGCAGAACGCTCAGCACGACGCCGTCGAACTGCTCGAACGTCTTCCCGCACTCGGACAGGATGGCCCGGATGTGTCCGTTCGAACGCGTCAGCGCCTCGTTGGCTCTCTTGACCCTAAGCCTCGCGAAGAAGCCCAGCTCATCGGTGGGCTGGAGCGTCCGGTACTTGACGAACAGGAAGACGAAGATGCGTTGCATCCCCGTTCGCCTGGGTAGCCGTTGCCAGAAATCGAGGTAGTTGTGCAGGGCCCCCTCGCAGTTCGGTGCGGCGAGCTCGTCGCTCAGAACCTGGGTCCAGATCATCACCGGGAAGGGAACGAGCTTGTCGAGCACCCGATCGATCGCGACCTCCACCCCCCCGAGCCCGACCTTCCTGGCCAGGTTGGCGAACAGGGCGTCCCGGAAGTCATCGGCGTCCCTCTGCCCGCTCGGCCACGAGACGGAGTACTGCGTGACCGGCTCGTCGGTATCGGTGAGATCCAGGAGGTACGGCAGCTCCTCTTCCTTGAGCCGCTCGATCAGCTTTTCCTGGCACTGTGCCTCGTCCCCGTGGATCACCCCCAATACAGGCCATTCGGAGGCCTGCTCCTTCTGACGCCGGATCGTTCGCCTCAGTCCTTCGACCACGGGGCGGCGGTCGATCATGTAGGGTAGTAGGTTCCAGTCGAGTGGGCTTCCGACGCCGGCCTGCGAGGCGGGACTGCCGACGGCGGCGACGGGCTCCCTTCGGAACAGATCGCCGCTCCCGCGCAGGAAGAGGACCGGCGTGGCCCACTCCTGCTGCGTGATCATCGCGCGACGCCCGTCGCTGACCGCTCGCTCCACCCCGTCGCCGCGCACGATCGCCGCGTAGAACTTGTCGGCGAAGTCGATGGCGGCGTCGTCGGAGACCCGGAACTGCATCGCCACGACGGCCGGAGGGCCGGCGCGCACCAGAGCGGCGGCTACGCCGGCAAAGGGGTCCTGGCCGCGCAGCCTGCCGATCTCTCCCGTGTGGCAGGCGTTCAGGACGATGAGACGTGTCCGCGGCTCTCCCAGGAAGAGCTGTCCGAGCATCTGGCCCGTGGCCATCTCGCCCCCGGCCATCGCCAGCGCGCCCACCCCCTCGACGAACTCACCATGTCCCATGAAGTGGACGATGTCGTAGTCGTTCTCGATCAGCCGGTTCCCCAGCCCTTTCGTCGACACGTCCTTCAGCACGTCCAGGAAGACGCCCCGCCGCTCCAGACGTTCGCGAATGCCATTCAGTTCCCGATCCAGCTTGAGATCTCCGAACGGATTCGACGCGATGAGCAGGACGCGCAGCGGCGGCTCGTACTCGCGATCGGAAATCGTTGCGGAAAGATCGATGCTGCGGACGATGGAGACCGCGCCGGAGAGCAGGAGCGGGTTGCCCTGCCGGTTCATCGCCTCCCAGGGCAGGCTCGCGAGGGGAGCGGATTCGTCGCTGAGGTCGAACTGCAGGCGGATGCGCAGCCCGCCACCGTCTCGGGCGGGCTGCGCGTGGGTCGCGAAGAGCTCGCCCATCTCTCCGCCGAAGAGCGACGAGTAGAGCGCCTCACCCAACTCCCGATCCAGAACCGCCGGGCCCCAGCCCGTCTCCAAGTTGCTCAGGTCGCGAGGGGATCCGGCGGCCTGTCGCGTGCCCACGAAGCTCAGTGCATCGCCGACGGGGCCCGGGAGCGTCTCGAGAGACACCGCCTGCCTGACGGCCGCGCCACCGCACTCAGCCCGTATCTGGATGCGGCCTCCCTCGATCAGCGGTCCGATCTGGATCGAGAAGTCCGTGTACGCGCTCATGCCATCGCCTCATCCACGATAGGGGCCCCGGCCCTGCCTCGCCGCAATCGGAGGCGCCAAGCGCCGTCGGCGATGTGCGATGCTGTTGCACGACTGCATCATCGCGCAAGCGTGTTGCGCTCCGATGTCGCGCTCGTGTGGTAGACCAGGTACCTGCGTGGAGGCTGCCTTCGTGCGGGGCGGTAAGCCCCTCCTGCATCTCCGTCGAGCGGGTCGTCTGGACCCTCTCCGGGCGTCCGGTTATTCTTTACGTCTGTCTTTCCGGAGGTACAACGCCTCCGGGCCGGGTGGCCGCGTGTGCGGGACCCGGTCGCGCTCAAGGAATCGTCCAGGATCATGCCCGTACGAATTCGACTCCGGCGGATGGGCCGGAAGAAGCAGCCCCACTACCGGATCGTGGTGGCCGACAGCCTCTCTCCCCGCGACGGGCGCTTCGTGGAGAGCCTCGGCTACTACAAGCCCCTCTCGCAGCCGGCCCGGCTGGTCCTCGACATGGACCGCCTGGACCACTGGCTCGGCCAGGGCGCGTCGCCCTCCGGCACGGTGAGGTCGCTCATCACCAAGGCGCGCCGCGGTGGGGACGCCACGGTCGCCGTGGGCGAGGTTGCCGTCGAGGAGCGCGAGGCCAAGCGCGCCGAGGAGCTGGCCGCCAAGCGTGCCGCCGAGAAGCGCAAGGTCGAAGCGGCGGCCGCCGCCGAAGCCGCCGCTGCCGAAGCCGCCGCTGCCGAAGCCGCCGCTGCCGAAGCCGCTGCAGCCGAAGCCGCCGCTGCCGAGGCTTCTGCAGCCGAGGCCGCTACAGCGGAAGCCGCTGCGAAGAGCGAGGAGGCCGCCGCCCCCGAGGGCGAGGCCGAGGCCCCCGAGGAGAAGTCCGAGTAACCCTCGGACAACGGAACCATGGGTCGCACCGACCCGGGCTTCCTCGTCGTCGGGTACCTCTCCAAGGCCCACGGCATCCACGGCGAGCTGTACGTCTGGCCGCTGACCGACCACCCCGAGGGCACCTTCGCCCCCGGGGTGGTCCTGCTTCCGGGAGACGCGGCCGCTCGTGCCCCGGACCCGTCGCTTCCTCCGCTGCGCGTCGTATCCGCACGCCCCTTCCAGAACGGGTACCTGGTCTCCTTCGGTGGCGTCGAGACCCGTAGCGAGGCCGAGGTCCTTCGCGGCCGCTACCTCGTGCGCGGCATGGAGGAAGTCGCGCCGCTCGAGGAGGGCGAGATCTTCTACCACCAGCTCCTCGGGAGCGAGGTGCGCACGGTGGACGGCGTCGAGCTCGGCCGCGTCGTGGAGGTCTACGAGCTCACGCCCACCGACCTCCTCGAGGTGCGGGGTGACGGTCACACCTACATGATCCCCCTTCGCAAGGAGATCGTGGTCGAGATCGACCGCGAGCGCGGGCGGTTGGTGATCGACCCGCCCGCCGGGCTGCTGGAGCTGTGATGCGGATCAACATCGTCACGATCTTCCCGGACTTCTTCACCGGGCCGCTCGGGCTGTCGATCCCGAAGCGCGCGGCGGAGGCCGGGCTGGTGACGTATCGCCTGGTCGACCTGCGCGGCTATACGCACGACCGCCATCGCACGGTGGACGACGTCCCCTACGGCGGCGGCGCCGGGATGATCATGAAGCCCGAGCCGTTCTTCGAGGCGGTGGACGACCTGCGCCCGTCCGGGCCGATCGTACTCCTCTCGGCGCGCGGACGGCCCTTCAGTCACCAGGACGCGGTGCGCTTCGCGGTCGAGCCCGAGCTCACCTTCCTGTGCGGCCACTACAAGGACGTCGACCAGCGCGTGGCCGACCACCTCGTGACCGACGAGCTGTCGCTCGGCGATTTCGTCCTGTCCGGGGGCGAGATCGGGGCGCTCGCCGTGACCGACGCGGTGGTGCGTCTCCTTCCGGGCGCGATGGGGGATCACGAGGCCGCGTCGTCGGATTCCTTCTACGACGGCCGCACGCTGAGCGCCCCGAGCTACACCCGACCGCCCACCTACCGCGGCCACGCCGTTCCGGACGTGCTGCGCTCCGGCGACCACGCGCGTATCGAGGCGTGGAGGGAGGCGGCGGCGGAGCGGCTGACGCGCGCCCGCCGCCCCGAGCTCATCGACGACTGACGGGGAAGTCTTCCCGGCCGCCCGGCTTCCACTCCGGCCTCGGTCCGTCCGCGATGAAGCGCACCGCCTGGATCGCGGCACCGACCACGGCGGTCAGGTGCGCGAAGTCGATGCCCCCCACCTCGTCGCTCGGCGCGTGGTAGTCGTCGTGGAGGTTGTAGGACGACAGCGTATGCGCGGGGATGCCCGCCAGCGCGAAGGGGATGTTGTCGCTCCGGAAGAAGAAGCGCTGTCCGGGCCGCGGATCGGGGACGATCGGTGAGCCCCCTCCCTCCCAGCTCGCCTCGGAGAGCTGGTCGCCCAGGGTCGTGCGCTCGTAGCCGGTGAGCCAGGCGCGACCGGTTCCGCCGGCGAGCGAGTCGGGCCGTCCGATCATCTCGATCTGAAAGTCCGCTACCGTGCGGTCGAGCGGTACCGAAGGATGCTCCATATACCACGACGTGCCGACCAGCCCGGCCTCCTCGCCGGTGGCGAGGAACACCACCACGGTGCGCCGCGTCGGATCCCGCGCAAGCTCGCGTGCCACCTCCAGAATCGCCACGGTGCCGCTCGCGTCGTCGTCGGCGCCGTTGTAGATCGAATCGCCGTCTACGGCCGCGCCGACCCCCACGTGGTCGAAGTGCGCGCCGATCACCACCACCTCGCCCGCCATGGCAGGGTCCGAGCCCGGGATGATGCCGACCACGTTCGCCTCCCCCTCGACGAGCGCTTCCGCGGGCAGCGTGTCGAAGTCGAGCGTCGTCGATGGGATCGCCAGCCGGGTACGCCCGTTCCGCCGGATCCGCGCCAGCGGTACGGGTTGGAGGAACGCCCCGTCCACGCCCGGGCGCACCCCGTACCGCTCGAGCTCCGCGGCGAGGAAACGGGCGGCCTGCGCGTTCTCGGGGCTGCCCATGCGACGCCCGCGCATCGAGTCGTCGGCCAGGGCGCCCAGGAGGCGCCGTAGCCGGTCCGGCCGGGACTCCGCGGCGTCGGCGACCGCGGTCGCCGACGTGCCCGCCTCGTCGGCGCCCGCGCAGGCGCCGCTCACGGGGAGGAGGGCGACCAGCAGAAGGGCGCGTCGGGCGAGGGTGGAGCGATAAGGATGAAGGCGCATGCGGTCTCCCGTCAGGAGGTTCGACGCTGATTCTGCACGCTCGGAGGCCCCGGGGCCACTCCCGCCCGCGGAGGCCCGGGACTTCACCGCCCCCCGCACGTGCATTAGATTAGCGGTCTCTCCGCAAACCCCGGTCCGTCCGGGCCGGTCCGTGTCATGGGAGGCGACGATGGCTGACGTCATTCAACAGTTCGAGCAAGAGCAGCTCCGGGACGACGCGCCCGACTTCGCTCCCGGCGACACCGTTCGGGTCAACTACCGTGTGCGCGAGGGAGCCAAGGAGCGCATCCAGGCCTTCGAGGGCGTCTGCATCGCCCGCAAGAACGGCGGCCTGGCCGAGACCTTCACGGTTCGCAAGATCTCGAGCGGCATCGGTGTCGAGCGCATCTTCCCGCTTCACGCACCCACCGTCCAGAGCATCGACGTGGTGCGTCGGGGCCGGGTCCGTCGGGCGAAGCTCTACTACCTCAGGGGTCGCCGCGGGAAGGCCGCGCGCATCGCGGAGAAGCGCACGACCCACTGATGGCGCACCGGCCGACGACGCCGGAGCTGGAAGCCGTGCGGCTCCAGAGCCTCCTCGACTACGAGCGCGGCTTCTGGGGCCGCGGTCTTTTGGTGGCAGGGGTGGACGAGGCGGGGCGCGGACCGCTCGCGGGGCCTGTGGTCGCGGCCGCCGTCATCCTTCCCATCGACACCTGCGTCCTGGGGGCCGACGACTCCAAGCAGCTCACGCGGCGACGTCCGGGAAGAGCTCTTCGCGCAGATCATGACGACGGCCCTGTGCGTGGGCGTGGGCGCTGCGTCGGTGCGCGAGATCGATCGCATCAACATCCTCCAGGCCACCACGAAGGCGATGGGACGCGCGCTGGCGCGTCTGACCCGCTCTCCGGACCACGTGGTCGTGGACGGCAATCCCGTGAAGAACCTGGCGTGGGCGCACGAGGCGGTCGTCGACGGCGACGCGCTCATCCACTCGATCTCCTGTGCTTCGATCGTGGCCAAGGTCGTGCGCGACCGGCTCATGCGACGTCTGGCGCGCCGGTACCCGGGCTACGGCTGGGAGACGAACGTCGGCTACGGCACGCCGGCGCACCGAGGGGCGATCGACGCTCTCGGGCTGACCCCGCACCACCGTCTGACGTTCGGGGGGCTGCAGCTCGAGCTGGAGATCTGACGCGCTGCCCGCCCGAGGGGCTCGTAATTCTACCACGGAAGCGCTAGACTTCAGCAGGTGGCCACACCTCCTGGGAGGGACCATGCACTCGGAGCATCTGCGCAACCTCCACCCCGGCTGGGTTGTCGGCGGATGGCTGGTCGCGATCGCGGTCACTTCGGCGGTCTATCTGGCGATGGTGGGTATCGGTGTCCTTCCCGCCGGTGCCGGCACCGCGGTCGGCGTCGTGATCGCGATGGCGGTGGGGTTCTTCGCGGGCGGGTTGTTCGTCGGTGTCCAGTGGAGTGACGCGCCCATCCTGCACGGCGGCGCGATCACCTTGCTCAGCGTCCTGGTCGGGTTCGCCGGGAGCGTCGCGGCGCCCGGAAGCGTCCAGCAGTGGTCGGGACCGACGCGCTCCGTGCTCGGCATCATCCTCGTGCAGCTGGTCGCCGCCATGGCGGGGGGATGGATGGGGCGCCGCTTGACCCAGGGACCGGAGCGCAGCGCGGGCTGAAATCCGGAGCTCAGGCCCCGGCGACACCCAACGCACGCCGGACGATCTTTCCGGAGGGTGTGCGCGGGAGGCTCTCCAGAACCTGCAGCGCCCGCGGCGCGAGCGCCGGTCCCAGTCGTCCGCGCGCGAAGCCGAGGATCTCCCGGCGAAGCTCCTCCCCGTCGCGCCGGCCCTCGGAGAGGACCACGTGCGCCTCGATCAGGTTGCCGACCACCGGGTCCTCACGTGCCCACACCCCCACGTCGGCGACGGCGGGATGCCCAAGCAGCGCCTCCTCGACCTCGGCGGGCGAGACGACGTGTCCCGCCGCCTTGAACACGTCACCCTGCCGGCCGTGGAAGGTCACCCACCCGTCCTCGTCCATCGCGGCGAGATCGCCCGAGAGGTACCAGCCGTCCTGGAAGCTGTCCCCATAGAGCTCCGGCCGATCGAGGTAGGTGTGGAACATCGACGGCCATCCGGCGCGTAGCGCCACCTCCCCCTGCTCGCCCGGCGCCACGCGCTCGACGCCGGTGCGGGTGCGACGCAGGCAGGCGACCTCGAATCCGTCCACCGCGTGGCCGATCCGTCCCGCGCGCGGGATCTCGTCGTACCGCGTAGCCAGAACGATCGAGCCGGTCTCGGTCTGCCACCAGCTGTCGTGGACGGGCCTCCCGAGCGCCTGCCGCGCCCAGTCCATCTCGGTCCGCGCCAGCGGCTCCCCGGCGGAGAAGACGCTCCGCAGGTCGGGGAGCGGGTCGCGCTCGACCGAAGGGCCCATCAGGCGGAGGAGGCGGAGCTCGATCGGCGAGGTGTAGAGGACCTCGATGCCCTTCTCCGCCATGTTCTCCCACCATCGGTGCGCGTCGAAGTCCTCCTCGTCCATGAACAGCGTCGCGCCGAGGCTGAGGGGGCCCAGGATGCCGTACGATATGCCGGTCACCCAACCCGGGTCCGCGGTGCACCAGAAACGGGTGCCCGCCTCCACGCCCAGCACATGGCGTGAGGTGTGCGCATGCGCGACGATGGCCTCGTGCGCGTGCACCACCGCCTTCGGCTCGCCCGTGGTCCCGCTGGTGAAGTGGAGCAGGGCGGGGTGGGTCGCGCGCACCGGCGCGTCGTCGACCGTCTCCTCCCCGCGTGCGAGCCAGGCGCCGAAGTCCTCGGTCCCCTCCGGCAGCTCGTGCTGGGCGGTCGTGGCGGCCAGGCGGCCCGGGCCGTCGACGACCAGCACGCGCGTCAGCTCGGGAAGACCGGCGCGGGCGGTGGCGACCTTGTCGCGGTAGAGACGCGGCGTGGTCACGAGCAGGCGCGCCCTTCCCCGGGCGAGGCGCCGCCGGACCGGGTCGGGGCCGTGGGACGAGAAGAGAACCGTGGGCACCGCGCCCGCGCGAAGCGCCCCCAATACCGCGACCACGAGCTCCGGGATGCGCCCCGCCAGGATGGCCACGGTCTCGCCCCGTCTCCAACCCTTCCCGCAGGATTCCGCTGGCGAAGCGACTCACGGCGCGGTCGAGGTCGCCGTACGTGTACGAGCCGGAGGGCCCGGAACGCGGACGCCACACCAGGGCGACGCGGTTCCGGTCACCGCTCCGCGCGTGGCGAGTCAACGTCCATGCCGTGATATTCCCAGGGGCGTCGGCCGTCATGCCAAGCTCGGCCCGAATCCCCGTCCACGCGTCCGTCACCCTTCCTCTCTTTTCCGCGGCGCGACTGTTGAGCATCCGCAATCTGAGGTCGTTCTTCCGTCCGCGCTCGGTCACGCTGGTAGGGGCCAGCTCCCGACGCGGGTCCGTGGGGAACGTGCTGGCCCGCAATCTGCAGGCAGGGGGGTTCGGCGACGCCCTCTCGTTCGTCAATCTCAAGCGTCGCGTCATCTTCGGCGTGCGCAGCGTGGCGTCGGTCGAGGAGCTTCCCGAGGCGCCTGAGCTGGCCGTGATCGCCACCCCCCCGCGGACCATCCCCGACATCGTAGCGAGGCTCGGGGAGCGGGGCACGCGGGCCGTCGTCATCGTGACCGCGGGCATCGGCTCCGTGGTCGATGAAGCGGAGCGAGAGGCCCTGGGCCGGGCGCTCGGCGAGGCAGCGCGTCCGCATGGGGTGCGCATCATCGGCCCCGGGTCCCTCGGCGTGCTCGCGCCGCCGACGCGCCTGAACGCGAGCTTCTCGCACCTGGCCTCCTCCGGGGGAGCGCTGGCGTTCGTCGCCCAGTCGGGGGCGATCGTCGAAGCCGTCCAGGACTGGGCCGAGCCCAGGGCGCTCGGGTTTTCCCACCTCGTCTCGCTCGGGGACATGCTGGACGTCGACTTCGGCGACATGCTCGACTACCTGGCGACCGATCCGCGCACGGACGCCATCCTCCTCTACGTGGAGGGTATCCGCCATTCGCGGAAGTTCATGTCGGCCGCGCGTGCCGCGGCGCGCGTCAAGCCGGTGCTCGCCGTGAAGGCGGGACGCTTCGAAGCGGGCAGGAAGGCCGCGGCGTCCCACTCGGGAGCCGTGGCGGGATCGGACGCCGTCTACGACGCGGCGTTCCGCCGCTCCGGCATCCTCCGGGTGTACACGCTCGAGGAGCTGTTCGGGGCGGTGGAGACGCTGTCGCTCGCCCGGCGGCACCGGGGAAGCCGCCTGGCCATCGTCACCAACGGCGGCGGCCTCGGCGTCCTGGCCGCCGACGCGCTCGGGGAGGCGGGGGGGCGCCTCGCGAAGCTGTCCGAGGCGAGCACCGAAGCCATCGCCGGGATCCTGACCGGCGTATGGAAGGGGGAGAACCCCGTCGACGTCCAGGGAGACGCCTCCGGCGGTCGCTACGAAGCGGTGCTTCGCGTGATGCTGGAGGATCCGGGCGTCGACGCGGTGCTGGTCATCAACTGCCCGACCTCGATCGGCAGCCGGGTGGAGGCCGCGCAGGCCGTTGCCAACGTCATGGTGGCGCGTCGGGGCAAGACCCTGCTGGCGAGCTGGGTCGGAGCCGCCACGACGCCCGAGGCGCAGGCCGTTCTGCGCGAGGCCGGGGTGCCGTCCTACGACACGCCCGAGCGGGCGATCCTCGCGTTCATGCAGATGGTGGAGCACGGGGTGAGGCAGGACATGCTGCTCGAGACGCCGCCGTCGCTGCCGGAGGGCTTCCAGCCGGAACCGGGTACGGCGAGCCGAGTGATCGATGCCGCGCTCGCCGAGGGTCGCGACGAGCTGACGGCGGCGGAGGCACGTCGCGTCCTGGCGGCGTACGCCATCCCTGCCGGTGAGGGCGCGGGAGCGTCCGCGCCACCGGCGAGCCGCGCAAGTCGGCGCGCATCGAGGTGCGCGAGGACGCGCAGTTCGGGCCCGTCGTCCTCTTCGGCCAGGGGGGTGGCGCGGCCGAGGTCGCCCAGGACGCCGCCATCGGGTTTCCACCGCTGAACCTGAGGTTGGCCCACGCCCTCATGGAGCGGACGCGCCTGGGGCGCGTGCTCGAGGGGAGCCCCGACGCCTCCGGGGCCGGTTTCGAGGCCGCCGCGCTCACGCTCGTGAAGGTGTCCCAGCTCGTGGTGGACCTCCCTCAGCTTCGGGCCCTCTCCCTCGACCCTGTCGAGGTGTGCGCGGGCGGGATCCAGGTGGGCGGCGTGCGCATGCAAGTACGCCCCGCGTCGAGCGCGCCTTCGCCGCGCCTGGCGATCCGCCCCTATCCCAAGGAGCTGGAGGCGGAGGTGGATGTGCTGGAGGACGACGACCTCGTGCTCCGACCCATCCTCCCGGAGGACGAGCCCGAGCTCCAGCGGCTCTTCGACGCCCTCACCCCCGAGGAGGTGCGGCTTCGCTTCTTCGTGCCGCGGAAGGCCTTCTCGCACCGGAATACGGCGCGCTTCACGCAGATCGACTACGATCGGGAGATGGTCCTGGTGCTCACCGAGCCCGGCGTGCCCGGCGCCACCCCGATCCACGGGCTCGTGCAGCTCATCTCCGATCCGGACAACGAGAACGGAGAGTACGCGATCCTCGTCGCGCGCAACCAGACGCGCCGGGGGCTCGGGCGCTTTCTGATGGAGCGTATCGTGGGCTACGCTCGCACGCGGGGGATGAAGCGCGTGTTCGGCGACGTGCTCGCCGACAACACGCCGATGCTCCGGCTCGTGCGCTCGCTCGGCTTCACCAGCCGTGTGCTCCCGGGTGAGGTGGGCGTCGTGCGCGTGGAGCTCGCGCTCTGAGGAGCGAGCGCGACCTTCACGATCGGTCGCGCTCGCCTATCTTGGTGCTCGGGCGCCGACGGCCGCGTCGAGCGGTAGGTGCCCTCACGACCCGGTAGCTCAGCTGGTAGAGCAACGGACTTTTAATCCGTAGGTCCTGGGTTCGACCCCCAGCCGGGTCACTGGAAGGCTGTTGAAGAAGGGGAGCACCCCGCGACCCGCGGCGCGCGCGGGTACCCGGAGCGGCTGGGGAGAGGGCAGTTCCGCCTCCGCCCTCGTTCGGCGCGGGATCGCTTTCGCGCGGCGAAGCCAAGACCCAGCAGACCGGTGGCGAGCAGCAGAAGGCTCGAAGGCTCCGGCGTCAGGAAGGTGGCCCGGAAGCGCATGTCCTGATCGTAGAGCGGGCCTTCGCGTCCGTGGATGAGATACCCGTGCCCATAGGCATCCGAGGTCGTCACCTCAAGATGGGGGTCGCTGTAGACGCCGGTGATAGGCACGGGGCACGTCAGGGGCCCCACTTCATCGGCGGGGCCGCAGTTGTTGGTGAAGATCGAGAACGTGTAGGAAGCCCCGAAGACGACTGCCAGGTCGTCGAAGAGGAAGTCGTACCTGCCTTCGTGGGACTGATCCAGTTGGTCCTCGAAGAGTTCAGGCCCTTCGAGGAAGTCGGTCCCGGAGTTGATATAGAGCCTGCTGTAGAAGGCCTCGTCGCTCGGACCGCCCAAAGTCCCACCGTAGAACCAGAACGAAAGGCCGGTGAGATACGAACCCCGGGCAACAAAGGTCTGGCTGCGCCAGTCGGCGTAGTTGGATGCATCCATCAAAGCTGTGGGCGCACCCGGGTCCGTTCCGATGTCGACGGCCTTCTGAGCTTGGAGGGGGCCGCCGAGGGCTGCGGCGATGGCCAGGGCCGACGCGATGTGGCGCATAAGGGTGTCCCTGTGGGTTCAAGCCGGGCAGGAGCACCGGGCCGGGCGGGGGGCTCGGGACGAGCCAAGAATGGGTGTGAGGCGTTTCGAACCGCAATCCCCCCTGCAAGACGAGGGCCGAGCCACCAACTCACGCTGCGCGTTCCAGACTGCCGGGCAGCCTATGACACCCTGAGGGAGCGCGGGGCCGTATTCCTTTCGCCACCGGTAGACCGGGGCGGAGAGATCCGAGCCTTCTTCCGCGATCCGGACGGGCATCTGCTAGAGATTAGCCAAGTCTCCTGAGACCGCGGCGGGCTCAGTCCCGGTCGGGATGGTCCGTGGCGTAGCTGTGAGCGGTGTAGGCGGCGGCCACGTGGCACACCCAACCCAACAGGCCACCACTCCCGATCCACAGGCCGGGGGTGACCACGAGCCAGAAGAGCCCGCGGAAGATGCACCCGTTGTAGATCTGGCCCACGCCGGGCAGGATGAAGCTCAACACGGCGGCGGTTCCCGGGTTCCTCATCCCATCCTCCCATCGTTTTCTCGGGTGGCCGGAAGCGGTGCTGCGACCGCGGTGGACCCTACGAGAGCGTGCACGGAGTCGTTTCGGTGGACGTTGCTGGAAACCCTCGAGCCCGCCCGTGCGTAGGACTCCGCATGATGACCCTACTGAAGCGCATCGTCCGCCTCGTCCTGAGCTGGATCCTCGGCAAGATCTGAGGAGCGCGCTTCGGCGAAAGACGGACATCGCGGCACGGGTATTTCCCCACAGGTCTAAACTCGCGGCTCCCGTCCGCGCGTCCCATAGGTTCGAAGAGGACGCACACGTCGAGGTGATCCGGAGGTGGATGATGGGTGGAACGTTGCGTGCGATCGGACTCTCGCTGCGGACGTTGACGCGCAGCCCGGCCTTCACGCTCCCCGCACTCCTGATCCTCGCCATCGGGATGACCGCGGCCACGGCCATCTTCACCGTGGTCGACGCGATCGTCTTCCGCCCGCTCGACCTTCCGGATTCCGACCGGTTGGTGATCGTGTGCGAGGACCACCCGCGGCTGGAGGGCTACTGCATCGCCTCGCCGGGCAACGTCGAGGACTTCCGCCTCGGGTCGCACGAGCTGAGCGATGTCGGCATCGGCCGCACGTGGCCCTATGCCCTGTCCGACGACCTGGGCGCACGCGGGATCACCGGGGGCCTCGCCAGCGCCGGCTTCCTGCGCGCCCTGGGTGTGCGCCCGATCCTCGGGCGGCTCTACACGGACGACGAGCACGGGCCGGACCGCGACAAGGTCGTCCTCCTCGCCCACGCCTTCTGGGTCGACACGCTACGGGGCCGATCCGTCCGTGGTGGGCTCCACGATCCGCCTGGACGAAGAGCCCTACGAGGTGATCGGCGTGCTCCCGGAAGGCTTCCGCGCCCCCTTCGACATGGCCGACGTGCCGCTGTGGAAGCCGCCGCACTTCGACCCGCTCCTCGACCCGGAGGCGCGCGGATGGCGGGGCTTCCGCGCCATCGGCCACCTCGCGCCCGGCGCGACCCGGGCGTCCGCGGAGGAGGAGCTCAAGGGGCTGTACGCGCGCATCGCCACGACGCACGAGGAGGTGAACGACGAGTGGCGCCTGCGCGTCGCGTCGCTCCTGAACGTCGTCGTCGGCGACACGCGCCCGGTGTTGATGGCCTTCCTGGGTGCAGCGGTTTTGCTGCTGCTCATCGTATGCGCCAACGTAGCCAACCTGCTGTTGGCACGTGGACTCGGCCGTCGGCAGGAGCTCGCCGTGCGCGCCGCGCTGGGCGCGGAGCGCTGGCGGCTGGTCCGGGGCATCCTCGGCGAGAGCCTCGTGCTCACCGGGCTGGCCACGGTGCTCGCGGTCGGTCTCGCGACGGGAGCCACCCAGTTGCTCCTGCGGTTCGCGCCGCCCATGCCGCGGATGGACGAGGTGGCCATGGACGGCCGGGTGTTCGGTTTCGCCGTCCTTCTCTCCGTGGTGGCGACCGCGGTCTTTGCGGTGCTGCCGGCGCTGCGGGTGACCGCCTGGGATCTGGCGAGCACGATCAAGTCCGGCGCGCGGGAAGCCGAGACGCGAGGCTCCAGCCGCCTGCGCAACGCGCTGGTGGTGGCCGAGCTCGCCCTCTCCGTCGTTCTCCTCTTCGGTGCGGGACTCCTGGGCAGGAGCTTCGCCCGCTACCTGTCGTGGGATCCGGGCTTCGAGCGCGGCTCGTTGGTGGCGATGAGCGCCTTCGCGAACAGTGGGAAGTACACCTCGGCCGCCCAGCTCTTCTCGATGTGGCGACAGGCGGAGGAGCGCGTAGCCGGCGTGCCGGGGGTGATCTCCGTCGCGACGGCGTCCGCCGGCCCCCTCTTCGGCGGCGGGGACGGGGCTCTGCCCTACGTCGTGGAGGGCGCCGACGAGAGCGGTCAGCTTCCCTCCGTGTGGTATTTCGACGTGGGACCGGGGTACTTCGCCACCCTCGGCCTCCCGATGCTCGAGGGGCGTGAGATCACCGAGGCCGACGGCCTGGACGCTGAGCCGGTTGCCGTGATCAACCAGACGATGGCGCGGAACGCGTGGCCGGGGGAGAGCGCGGTGGGTCGGAGCGTGCGCGTGCCCCAGTTCGAGCGGAGCTTCCGCGTGGTGGGCGTGGTTGCCGACGCGCAGCCCCTCACGCCGGGTGCGGCGCCGCATCCCGAGATATACTGGTCGAATCGGCAGCTCGGCCGGCCGGCGACCTTCTTCCTCATGCGCACGGCCGGCGACCCGGCGGCACTGGCGCAGCCCATCAAGGATGCGCTCCTCGAGGTGGACCCGGACCTGTCGGTGGGCACCGCCCGACCGCTCGTCGCCACCGAAGCGCGCATGCTCGTACAGCCGCGCTTCGAGGCGCTCGTGATCCTGGTCTTCGCGCTCGCCGCGCTGGCGCTCTCGGCCGTGGGCGTCTACGCCGTGGTGTCGTACTCGGTGGCGCGTCGGGTGCGGGAGATGGGCATCCGCATGGCCCTCGGAGCCGCATCCGGCGACGTGGTCGCGATGGTGGTCCGCGCCAGCCTCGGCGTCGCGCTGATCGGAATCGGCGTCGGAGTTGTCGCCGCAGTGCTCGCCGCGCAGGTCGCCCGGGGGCTGGTGCACGGGGTGAGCCCCACCGATCCGGTGAGCCTCGGAGGCGCGGCCCTCGTCCTCACCGCCGCCGCGGCCGTCGCCGCGTGGCTGCCGGCACGGCGCGTCACGCGCGCCGATCCGGTCCGGGCGATCCGCTCGGAGTAGGGCAGTCGGGCGCTACCGCGCCACCCGGAACGGGGAGGGGGCCGGAAGGCCCCTACCCCTTCTTCTTCCTGTCGTCGTCGAGCACGCCGCCGAGGAGGATCGTGACCAGGGAGATCACGATGCTCCCGAGGATGGCCGACCCGAGACCGGCCACCGCGAGGTGATCGGTGAGGGCGGCCGTGACGAGCAGCATCACGCCGTTCACGACGAAGGCGAACAGCCCCAGCGTGAGGATCACGAACGGGAGCGAGAGCAGGAAGACGATCGGCTTGAGGAGGGCGTTGACCAGCCCGAAGACCAGGGCCACCAGGAGCACGTTCCCGAGCCCTCCGGTCAGCGTGATGCCGGGAACCAGCCAGGCCGCCGCCGAGAGCGCGAGCGCGTTGACGACGAGCCGGATGAGGAAGTTGCGCATGTCGGGTCCTTCGGTTGGCGAGGGTGCCTGATGCCTCTACGAGGCTTCGCGACCGCCGGATTCGCAACCGCGGATTCACGTCCCCCGGTCGAAGCGGCCGGCCAGGCGGTCAGGTTGTCCGGCCAACGTGTCCGATTCGGACAGGATGTCGCCTTCCGAGCGTCACGCGCCGGTGGTGAACTTCTCTTGTAATCTCTTGAATATGAACGAGTTACACAATCGCGTCCGGGGTGGCACCGGCCTTGCTCATTGTAGGGGCGACAAGAGACGATGGGGCTGCGGGGCCTGAGCTCCTTCCACCGATGAAGGTGAGAAGACGCCAAGCCAGGACAGCGACGCGAATCCCCCCCAGGGCCGGGTCCCGCAGCCCCGCCAGATGCAGGAAGAGGGTGCCACGCCCCCCCAGGCAGGGTGGCCCCTCGGCCCTGCGGGCCCAGCCCGCAGGGCCAAATCTTTTCCCCCGGCTTGCGGCCGACCCCTCGCCCTGCAAGGCTTCGGACATGGCCCAGCCTTCCGAGCCGATCATCTCGGTTCTCGTAGCCGACGACGACGAAGACCAGCGGGTCCTGATCGAGGCTCTTCTGCGGCGCGCCGACGGGACCCGGCATCAGGTCACCACCGTCCCGGACGGCAGCTCCGCGCTCGCGGCGCTGCGTGAGAAGGTCTTCGACGTGGCCCTCCTCGACCTGAGCATGCCGGGCCTCGACGGTCTCGAAGTGCTGGAAGGCGATCGCGGGAGACCCGGCGCGCCCCCAGGTGATCTTCGTCTCGGGTCACGGAACGGTGGCCACGGCCACCCGGGCCATGAAGCTCGGTGCCTACGATTTCGTGGAGAAGCCGGTCGAGCGGGAGCGCCTCCTCACCCTGGTCTGGAAGGCCGCGGAGGCCCGCCGCATCCAGTCGAAGTCCGAGCGCATGGAGGCGATGGCGAGCCGGGACGCCGGCGGCGTCCACATGGTGACCGCAGACGAACGCATGCTGAGCGCCCTGGCGCTCGTCGAGCGCGTGGCCGCCTCCGATGTCTCGGTGCTGGTGACCGGCGAGTCGGGGACGGGAAAGGAGCTGATCGCGCGGGAGCTGCACCGCCGCTCCGGGCGTCACGCCGAGCCTCTGGTGGCGCTCAACTGCGCGGCGGTGTCGGAGGCGTTGGCGGAGTCGGAGCTGTTCGGCCACGAGAAGGGCTCGTTCACCGGCGCGGCCGCGCGCAAGATCGGTCTGATCGAGCTGGCCGACGGCGGCACGCTCTTCCTGGACGAGATCGGAGACCTGGAGAAGCCCCTCCAGGCGAAGCTGCTGCGCGCGCTCGAGACGCGCACCTTCCGGCGCGTCGGCGGCGTGAAGGAGATCCCGACGAACTTCCGTCTGGTGTCGGCCACGAACCGTCACCTGCCGGAGCTGGTCGAGGAGGGCGCGTTCCGGGGCGATCTCTTCTACCGCATCAACGCCATCGTCCTCGAGCTGCCACCCCTGCGGGAGCGGCCGGACGACATCCTCCTGCTGGCCCGCCACTTCCTCGACGAGGTCCGCCCGGGCGATACCGGGTCATGGACGATCGCACCGGAGGCCGTGTCGGCGATGGAGGCGTATCCGTGGCCGGGCAACGTGCGTGAGCTGCGCAACGTGGTCGAGCGCGCCGCGCTCCTCAGCCAGCGACCGCGTGATCCGGTCGATCGACCTGGGCGCCACGGTCGCGGCCGGACCGGTCACGGTGGAAGGGCAGGGAGACGGCGGGACGGCGCTCCCCTCGCTACGCCTCGAGGATCTGGAGCGCCTCGCGATCGAGGAGGCGCTCGAGCGGACGGCGTGGCACCAGGGCCAGGCCGCCGGGTTGCTCGGGATCTCCGACCGCACCCTCCACCGGAAGATCAAGGGACTCCGGCTGAAGCGTCCGCTCTAACGCAGCCGCTCGGCGTGCACCGTACGGTAGGCCGCGAGCGCGTCCGCCATGCACGCCTCCCGGCTGGAGCGCCGCGAGCACTCCAGCGTCGACGCGGGAGCGGCCTCCACGAAGAGCTGCACGCCGCCGTCGCGCAGGAAGACGAGGCGCATGAAGCCGGGTTCCGCCGCCGCCCACTGGAGGTCGTCGATCTCCGAGACGCTCTCGAGCTTGCTCCCCGCGCCGCTCACCAGCGTCCAACCCGGCTGACCCGGGCCCGCCGTGTGCAGGACCTGCAGGGTGTGGTCGTGGCCCGCCGCGTAGGCCAGGGGCCGCTCGCTTTCGCGGAACGCGCGCGCGAGCTCCGTGCGCAGCGCCTCGTAGGGCGCGGAGTTGAGGTCCTGGACGAGCGCGCCCGCCTTCGACAGCAGTCCCTGCGGGCTGGCCCACCCGCGCTCCCCGTGAGGACCGGCGGAAACGAGGGGGTGGTGGGCGGCCAGCACGGTCGGATTCCCGCGCGCTCCCCAGAGCACGGCCTCGAGCGAATCGATCACGGCGGCCTTCGCCGTCGTGTCGTCCGCCTGGAGCCACCACTCGGTGTCCAGCAAGACCACGGTGGCGGGCCCCACCTGGACGGTGACCGGCCCGGGTGACCCGGCTCGCGGCCGCAGGGACACGCGACGACCGTCCGCCGCCCACGACGCGAGCACGTCTTCCTCGTTCCTCAGCCGCTGCTCCCCGGGGGGTCCGGTGAGGTTGCCCCAGTCGTGGTTCCCGGGCAGGAAGATGGCGCGCGTGCCATGGGCGAGGGCCTTGGGGCCGTCCACCGTCCAGGCCTGCGCCGAGAGACGGGCCGTGTCTTGCGCGAAGTCGTCGCTGTCCGGATCGCGCACGCCCTCGGGGTAGACGTTGTCGCCCAGGAAGAGCACGGTGACGGCGGAGTCCGCGGCGAGCGCGTCGCTCCACTGCTCCACGTCCCGACGCAGACGGTGGAGAAGGGGAGAAGCGTCCACGCTCGCGGCGCCCGCGTCTCCGACCAGGAAGAGGACGGCGGCCACGTCCGCGACGTTGGGCTCGGGGAGCGTCTGCGTCTGACGCGGGACGTAGGCCTGGCGCGTGCAGGCGCTCAGGAGGGCGGCGAGGACGAAGAGGTTCCGCTTCATGGTCCGAACGGGATGGCCAGGGTGAAGGAGGGAAGGGTCGGCGCGTCCTGGCGCGAGTCGCCGCCGCGAAGCAGGGCCCCCCATACGCTCCCCACCAGCAAACCCACGCCGCTGCCGATGAGCGCGCCCGACCAGGCGCCCTCGGGCCGGTCCCATGCGAGGTCGCCGAGCACGGCGCCCACCGCGGCTCCCGCGGCGAACCCCACGAGGCCGACACGCGCGGCGTCGCGCAGGTGCGCCTCCCCCTGATGGCCCACGATGCCGCCCGCCACCGCGCCCACGGGGACCGGCGTCAGGAGCCAGATCGCCTGCCCGGGGGAGTGGGCGTAGTGCCCCGCGCGGGCGGCCGCCGTCGTGAGCGCGAGGGAGAGGTAGGCCCCACCGGCCGTCCCGAGCAGCGCGCCCACCGCGGTCGGGCCCGCCTGACCCGAGAGGGACGTCGGGAGAAGGAGGGCCAGGACGAGCGTGCTCGGTCACGGGGAGGAAGCCTGTCGGGAGCATGCCGAACCATCGCGAAGTGGGCTCCGCTTCGCCACCGGTCGCCGGGGGCCGGGCCGCCGACCTTGCGGGAGAACCCTCCTCGGGCGCCTAATAGCGGGTCCACTGCACTCGCACGGGAGGGGTTCATGACGGCCGGCGCGCTCCGCGTCCTCCTTACGGCAGCCTTGCTCGCACCGACGTCGCTCACGGCGCAGACGTACGACCTCGTCCTGCGCGGCGGTCGCGTGATGGACCCGGAATCGGGGCTGGACGCGGTCCGCGACGTGGGCATCCGCGAGGGACGGGTCGTGGCCATCACGCGCGGTCCCCTGGAGGGGCGGGAGGTCATCGACGCCCGAGGGCTCGTGGTGGCGCCCGGCTTCATCGACCTGCACGCGCACGGGCAGGATCCCTTCAGCGCTGACCTGCAGGTACGCGACGGCGTCACCACGGCGCTCGAGCTGGAGGGGGGTGCCTTCCCGGTGGGCGCGTGGTACGCGGAGCGCTCCCGTGGCTGGCGCATCAACTACGGCGCGACGGTGTCGCAGGTCGCCGTGCGCTACCAGGCGATGGGCGAGGACGAGCGGGCCGCGGTCTACGACGCCGCGACGCCGGAGCAGGTCCGCCGCATGCAGGAGCTCGTCGAGGAGGGACTGTCGCAGGGCGCGCTCGGCGTTGGCATGGGGATCCAGTACACGCCCGGGGCCACGCGTACGGAGATCTTCCGGCTCTTCCAGACGTCCGCGAAGTGGGGCGTGACGAACTTCGTGCACATCCGCTACGCGGGGCTGGTCGAGCCGGAGAGCAGCATCTCCGCCGTGCAGGAGATGATCGCCGACGCCGCCGGCTCGGGCGGGTCGGTGCACATCGTCCACATCGGCTCGAGCGGGCTGAAGCAGGTTCCCGTGCTCCTCGACATGATCGCCGAGGCCCAGGCCGCCGGCATCGACGTGACGACCGAGATCTATCCCTACACGGCGGCGTCCACCGGCATCCAGTCCGCGATCTTCGACCCCGGGTGGCGCGAGCGCCTCGGCGGCGACTACGGGGACATCGAGTGGGTGGCCACCGGCGAGCGGCTCGACTCGGCGAGCTTCGCCGGCGCCGCGAAGAGGGTGGGCCGATCATCGCGCACGTCATCCCGCGCGAGGAGATGGAGTACGCCATCGCACCCGCCGTCATGATCGCGTCCGACGGCACGCCCTTCGTGGACGGGCGGGCGCACCCGCGCGGCGCGGGGACCTTCGCGCGGGTGCTCGGCCGCTACGTCCGCGAGGAGGGGACGCTCACGCTCATGGACGCGCTCCGGAAGATGACGCTCATGCCGGCGCGCCGTCTCGAGCCGGCGCTCCCGGAGATGCGCCGCAAGGGGCGGGTGGCGGTGGGCGCGGACGCGGACCTCACGCTCTTCGATCCGGCCACCGTGCTGGACCGCGCCACCTTCGCGGAGCCCGCGCAGCCGTCGGCCGGAATCCCCTAGGTGCTCGTCGGGGGCGTGGTGGTGGTGCGGGACGGTAGCGTGGTCGAGTCCGAGCGCCCCGGGCGGGCCGTGCGCCGCAGGCCGGTGAGCTGACGTGGACATCGTCGAGCTCGGCGCGATGATCGTGGTCGGGCTCGAGGTGCGTACCTCCCTGCGCGGCCTGTGGCGGGAGATCCCGCGCGCGTGGGACCTGTTGTTCAGCCGCGCCGCCGAGATCGCCCATCGTTCGGGGAGCACCTACCTGGAGGTCTCGGTCGACGTGGTCGACGGCCTCCATCGGCGGATCGTCGGAGCGGAGGTGGCGCGCGCCGCCGCGGTTCCCGACGGGATGACGTGGTTGGAGATCCCCGCGCGGGCCTACCTCCACCACCGCCACGAGGGATCCCTCGCCAGTATCGCCGACTCCTTCGTCGCGATGCACGCGTGGGCGAAGGCCGAGGGGATACGAGCGAAGGACTTCAAGCTCGACACGGGATACACGCGGGGCTTCACCGAGAAGGCGCACGACCTCTACGTGGCCATCGACGGATGAGGGAACCCCTCCGACGCCGACGGGTGGGCGCTGGGGGCAGCGCGCTGGCTGGAGCCGCTCATGGCCTGCTGGCGGTCGCTCTCCTCCTCTCCTCCGCGCCCTCCGCGTCCTCCGCGGTGATCCAATCGGACGTGGCGTTCCCCCCGGAGGTCTATGCGGGGCGGCGCGCGCGACTCATGGAGAAGCTCCAGGGCCCCGTCGTGATCCCGGGCGAGTACATGATCCGCCACGAGGGCGTGAAGAAGCAGGATCCGAACTTCTTCTACCTCACCGGGGTCGAGTCGCCCTACGCGATCCTCGTGATGGCGCCCGACGGCGGGGCGGGGTGAGAGAGGTGCTCTTCCTCCCCGGGCCGCGGGAGTTCGCCGGTGCCCAGTATCCCTACCAGGACCCGCGCCTGAAGGACGCCGCCTGGAACCGGATGATCCGCCGTCTGTCTCCCGGCCGAGACGCGGAGGAGGCTACCGGCATCGCCGAGACGTACCCGTTGGACGACTTCGCCGACCGCCTGCCGGCGCTGGTCGCCGGCGCCGACACGGTCTGGTTCCTCGAGGATGGTGAGGCGCTGTACGCGCCGCCCGGGCTCGACGCCCCGCGCAGCGTGCGTCAGCAGCTCCAGGCCTCGGTGGCGGCGCTCCTGCCCGGACGCTCGCTCGCGGACGCGGGGCCCGCCGTCGAGCGGATGCGCGTCGTCAAGGACCGGTGGGAGATCGACGCGCTGCGCCGGGCCGCCGAGATCAGCGCCGACGGGCTCCTGGAGGCGATGCGCCGCATCCGCCCGGGGATGAACGACCTCGAGGTCGCCGGCATCATGGAGTGGACGTGGAAGCGCGAGGGATCGCCGCGCGCGTCGTTCACGCCGATCGTGGCGTCGGGCCCGGACGCGGTGTCGCTCTTCACGATCCGCTCGGAGAACTACAACTCCGTGAGCCGCGTCATGCAGGACGGCGACCTGGTCTTCATCGACTACGGCGCGGCCGAGTGGGCGATGTACACCTCCGACCTGTGCCGCACCTTTCCCGTCTCCGGGCGCTTCACGGACGAGCAGCGGCGCATCTACGAGATCGTGCTCGAGGCGCAGGAGGCCGCCATCGCCGCGGTGCGCCCGGGCGTGACGATCCTCGACGTCATCCGCGCGGCCGCGGAGGTCTACCGGCAGCCACGGCCTGGAGGCGAAGGAGGACATCGACGCGATGGGCGGGGCGGATAGGGTGTGGGGCGTGATGCCCTCTCCCACGCACTACCTGGCGCGCGGCGGCGGACTCACGCGCTACACGGCGCTGGGTGGGCTGGGGGTGCGCGACATCGGCCATCACATCGGCCTGGAGGCGACGGACGGCCGCGACTACTCGACGCCCCTCGAGCCGGGGATGGTCTTCACCGTGGAGCCCAAGCTGTACGCGCCCGAGCTCGACCTGGCGATCATGATCGAGGACATGATCCTGGTCACGCCGGAGGGCCACGAGAACCTGTCGGCCCGCGCGCCCAAGTCGGTCGACGACATCGAGCGGATCATGGCGGGACGCTGAACCCGGCGCGGGGGCCCCGACGTAGAGACGAGCGGAGCACGGACCCCACCCCGACCCGAAGGGGACGCACGTGGACGACGTCATGATCCCGATCCTGGGCATCCTGCTGGTGATGATCCCGGTCGCCGGCCTCACGCTCATCCTCACCGCGCGCTTCGCCCTCAAGCCGCTCGTCGAGACCCTGGCGAAGGCGCTCCGTGAGTCGGGGTTCTCGGGCTCCGCCGAGGAGCAGGCGCGGCTACGGGACCTCTCCGCGCAGGTGGAGGCGCTCTCCGATCAGATCGCGCGCATGGAGCGGGCGCAGGAGTTCGACCGCAAGCTGCTGGCGGGCCGCGCGGAGGCCGATCCGCGCTGAGCTCGGACGGGCCGCTCGAACCTTCGGGCTCGGGGCGGCGTCCAAGCTCGTGACGCCTGCCTCCCGCCTCCACGAGCGCCATGGACCTCCTGCCGAAGCTGCGCGCGAGCGCGAAGAGCCTCCTGCACCGTCCCGGGTACACCCTCCTGGTCGTGGCCACCCTGGCCGTCGGGATCGGGGGCGCGACGGCGATCTTCTCCCTCGTCTCCGGGCACGCTGCTCCGCGCGCTCCCTTACGGGAGGCCGATCGCATCGTGGCGGTGGAGGCCACGAGCGCCACCACCGGCTACGGCATCTCGCTCTCCGTGCCGAACTACCGGGACTGGTCCGAGCGGAACCGTGTGTTCGACCGCTTCGGGCGCCTCGGCCGGGTGGAGCTTCGTGCGCCCGACGCCGGAGGGCGCCGAGCGGGTGGACGCGCGCGTGGTGCTCGGCGACTTCTTCGGCACGCTGGGCCTCGACGCCGAGCTGGGGCGCCTGATCCCGGGGAGGACACGGGGCCGGGCGCGGCGCCCGTGGCCGTCCTGGGGCACGGCTTCTGGGTGCGCGCCTTCGGTGCGGACCCCTCCGTGGTGGGGCGGGCGCTCGTGCTGGACGAGCGGCCCTACACGATCGTGGGCGTGCTGCCCGGCGGGGGCGGGCTATCCGCGTCCCGACGTCGAGGTCTACGTGCCGATGGGCGTGCTGGCGGAGAGCCTTCCGTGGGACGTGCGGGGCAGCTCCTTCGGCGCTGCGGCGCTGGCGCGCCTGGCGCCGGGCGTCTCGGTCGAGGCGGCCCAGGAGGACATGAAGCGCGTGACCGACGAGGTCGACGCGCTGGAGGGGAAGGCGGTGGTGACCGCCGGGGTGATCCCCCTGAAGGAGAGCATGCTCGGCGGCGTCGCGCGCGGGCTCTGGCTCCTCATGGGGGCCGTGGGCTTCGTGTTGCTGGTGGCCGGGGCGAACGTGGCCAACCTGACGTTGGCGCGCGGCGAGGCGCGGGGCACCGAGCTGGCCGTTCGGAGGGCCCTGGGCGCGGGGCGGCGCGACGTGGTCGGCCTCCTGCTGGCGGAGAGCTTCTGGCTGACCGCGGTCGGCGGCGGCGCCGGCGTGGCGCTCGCCGCCCTCGCGTCCGGCGTGCTGCCGCGCCTGCTGCCCCTCGAGATCCCGAAGGTGGTGGCCGGAGGCATCGGCGTCGACGCGCCTGGTGCTGGCGTTCGCGCTGACGGTCACGGCGATCTCGGGCGCGCTCTTCGCGCTGTTTCCGGCGATGCGCGCGGCACGAACCGACGCGCTCCGCCACGGGAAGCGCGCCACGGGCGGGCGGGAGGGCCGCAGTCTCCGGGACGGACTGGTGGTCGCCCAGGTCGCGCTCTCCCTCGTGCTCCTGGTCGGCGCCGGCCTGCTCCTGCGCAGCGTGCGCAACCTGGCGACGGTGGACAAGGGCTTCCGCGCCGAGGGCGTGGTGGCCGCCCGCCTGGCGCAGCCCCGTGGTGCCTTCGCGTCGCGCGACGCCTGGCTCGCCTTCTACGACGACCTCCTGGGGCGCGTGGAAGCGGCGCCCGAGGTGGAGAAGGCGGCCCTCGCCCTCCTCGCGCCGCTCTCGGGACGGTCGTGGGAGCGGCGCGTGATCCCCGAGGGCGTGCCTCTTCGATCCGGACGCGGCACCGTCCGTGCTCTTCAACGTCGTCTCGGAGCGGGTACTTCGACGTCATGGGCATCCCGCTCCAGCGCGGGCGGGCCTTCACGCCCGCCGACGTGCAGGACGCGCCGCCCTCGGTGGTGATCGACGCCACGATGGCCGAGCGCTTCTGGCCGGGGGAGGATCCGGTCGGACGACGCCTGACGCTCATGGAGCCGGTCGGGAGCGACGACGACCCGGACGCTCCGGACGAGGTGGTGTGGCGCACGGTGGTGGGCGTGGTGCCGAACGTGCGGCACTACGAGCTGACCGCCGCATCGCGGGTCGAGGCGTACGTTCCGGTGCGCCAGGCCTACCGTGCCTCCGGCGTCTCGCTCACGCGTGCTGGCGAAGGCCGGGCGCGGGCGCGACGGCGCGTCCCGGCGCTGCTGCGCCGCTCCGTCGCGGAGCTGCGCAACGACATCCCGCTCGCGGACCTGCGTCCGCTCTCCGGATACGTCGACGACGAGCTCGCCCCGAGCCGCACGCTCGGCGCCACCACCACGCTCTTCGCGGTCGTGGCCGTCCTCCTGGCCGCCCTCGGCATCTTCGGCGTCCTCTCCCTCGCGGTGGCGCGGCGCGCCCCGGAGATCGGCGTGCGCATGGCCGTGGGGGCTTCGCCGCGGGACGTGGTCGCCATGGTGCTGCGCCGCGCCGTGGCGCTCTCGGCCGTGGGCCTGGGGGTCGGCATCGTCGGCGCCGCGCTCGCGGGCCGCGCGCTCGGCGCCTTTCTCTTCGACGTGCGCAGGTGGGACGTCGGGGTGTACGGGGCGGGGATCGCGCTGCTGCTGTCGGTCGCGATCGTGGCCGCGCTCGTGCCGGCCCTCCGCGCGGCGCGCACCTCGCCGGTCCGCGTCCTCCGCGAGGAATGAGGCGGGCGCCCGGGGGGAGGCTCCCCCCGGGCTCGATGGGTTCTATATTCCGGGACGCCACGCGGCTGTGTGTACCTCCCCCCGACGTGACCCTGCCCGGCGTTCTCCACGAGAGCCACCCTGAAGGAGAGCGGTGGAATGGCAACGCTCGACCTCGGCATGCGTTGGATCTGGCGTGATGGGGCGTGGGTTTCCTGGGAGGACGCCCACGTCCACGTGATGAGCCACGCGGTGCACTACGGGTCCTCGGTCTTCGAGGGGATCCGCGCCTACGACACGGCCCGCGGTCCGGCCATCTTCCGGCTGACCGACCACCTGCGCAGGCTGCACGAGTCGGCGAAGATCTACCGGATGGAGGTACCGTGGCCGGTGGAGGCGCTGGCGGAGGCGTGCCGCGAGCTGCTGCGTCCGCAACGAGCTTGCGCGAAGGCTACCTGCGGCCCCTCGTCATGCGCGGCGTCGGCGCGCTCGGCCTCAACCCGACCGCGAGCGCCGTCGAGACGTTCCTGATCTGCTGGCCGTGGGGGCGCTACCTGGGCGCGGAGGCGCTCGAACAGGGCGTCGACGCCTGCGTGTCGAGCTGGTGCGCGTCCGGCGCCGAACACCTTCCCGGCGCTCGCGAAGGCGGGCGGCAACTACCTGAACAGCCAGCTCATGAAGATGGAGGCGCAGGCCAACGGCTACGCCGAGGCGCATCGCCGTGGGCACGAACGGCCTGGTGAGCGAGGGGAGCGGGCAGAACGTCTTCCTCGTGAAGAACGGGACGCGTGCGCACGCCCCCGCTCGACGGGTCGCTCCTGGGCGGGATCACGCGCGACACGGTGCTCCACCTCTGCGGGACGCTGGGCATCGAGGCGCGCGAGGAGCCCGTCCCCCGCGAGATGCTCTACACCGCGGAGGAGGTCTTCTTCACCGGCACCGCCGCCGAGATCACGCCGGTCCGCAGCGTGGACCGGATCCGGGTGGGCGAGGGGACGAGGGGGCCGGTGACCGCGACGCCTCCAGCAGGCCTACCTCGACCTCGTGCACGGCGTGTCCGGCGATCCCTTCGGCTGGCTGGACGTGGTGCCCTGGCCGGCCGCCGCCCGGGTCTGACGGCGGCGGCCGGCCGTTCCTCCACGAGGGCGGTCAGGCGGGCCAGAGCCAGCCGAACGTCCCGGCGGTGAGGAGCGCGTAGACCAAGCCGTCGAAGACGTTCTTGAACGTCGTGCCCCACGGCTGCTTGTACCAGATCGAGCGCTGGAGCAACGCCAGCGCGTAGCCCGCGAACGCGGTCGTCCCGGCGAAGCGGAAGACCTGCAGGTAGTCCATGCCCGGCGCGACCGCGCGGCTCGTCAGGTACCCCGCGAAGAGGCTCACGAGCAGGCAGTACAGGAACCACTGCGTCATTTGCGCGCCCATCGCGAAGGGGTCGCCGGAGGGGAACACGGTCAGGACCCCCACCGGGCCCTTGCGGGCCTTCTCGCGGAACGCCTCCGACTTCAGGACGTTGGGATCGCCGCCCGCGTTGGGGAACATGTAGTCGCCGGGCGGGATGTCGAACCCGCGCAACGCGTCCAGCACGCGGTCTTCTTCCGGAATCGCCTTGAAGTCCGTCCTGTGGTACGGCAGGAACATGTGGATGATGGAGCTGGCGATGAAGACGAACGCCGCCGCGAGCAGGATCGGAAGCCAGAGGGACGCGAGGCCGACCATGGACGAGCTCCTGAGAGGGGGGACGAGGAGGAACCACGGATCGCCCCCAGGAATGCCGGAGGGCGCGCTCCGGCGCCAGTGTCTTCTTCGGCACGCGCGGTACGTGCCGCGGTGGAAGGCGAGGTCGTATCCGCTACTTCCACACCTCGGCGAAGAGCCGCATCCAGTTGGCGCCGAGCACCTTCTCGATCATGCCCGCTCCGTGGCCGCGCTTCGCCATGAGGTCGGCGACGAGCTCCATGCGGCGCGCGTCGTTGAGCTGGGGGACGAAGGGGGCCGTGTCCTCGCGCGGCGCGCTGATGCCCATCGTCTTGCGCCGGTTCACCTCCGCCTCCATCCGCCGGTAGTACTCGGGCGTGTCGTTCACGGGGGTGATGGACTGGTCGCTGCCGATGCCGACGTGCTCCTCCCCGCACACCTGCAGCGCATGCTCCAGGTGCGCCATCACGTCGTCGGCGGTCGGCGGTCCGGAGGCGTTCAGGTAGGGCATGAGGTAGATGCCCACCACGCCACCCTTGTCGGCGCACGCCCGCAGCTCCTCGTCCCGCTTGTTGCGCGGGTGCATGAACACGGCCTGGCACCCCGTGTGGGTGATCGCCACCGGAACGGTCGAATCCGCGATGCCTTCCGCCGTGGTGCGCTGCCCGCAGTGGGAGAGGTCCACCAGCACGCCGAGGCGGTTCATGCGTGCGACCAGCTCCTTGCCGAACGTGGACAGGCCCGCGTTCCCGGGCTCCAGGCTGCCGTCGCCCACGCGGTTGCGCACGTTGTAGGTGAGCTGGATGATGCGCAGCCCGAGCGCGTGGAAGGTGTCGAGGCGCTCCAGGTCGGCGCCGAGCGCGACCGTGTCCTGGAAGCCGTAGATCAGCCCGACCTGGCCGCCCGACTTGGCGCGGCGCAGGTCGTCGACCGTGCGCACGCGGGCGAACACGTCCGGGTGCCGGTCGATCTCGCGCTCCCAGCGGGCCAGGTCGGCCACGGTATCGCCGAATGGGTCCGGGACGTCGCCCACCACCCCCACGGTGACGTTCACGCCGGTGATGCCGGAGCGGCGCGCCGCGTCGAGCGCCGCCCCTCCCAGCCCGCCGCCCTCGTCCTCGGGGATGTTGAAGGCCCCGGGGCTCGCCAGGCAGTCGATCACCATCGCGTCGCCGTAGCCGGGCCACAGGCGGGCCACGGCGCGCCGGCCATGCGCACGCGTGCCGAGGGGCACCATCGCGCCGGGGGCGATCGCCGCAGCGCCGGCGAGCTTCACGAACGTCCTCCGGTCCACGCTCATCGGGTCTCCTGACGGAAGAGGGGAAAGATCCCGTTCACCACGGCGGCCCGGGCCTCGTTCAGGATCGCGCGGGCGTCCGGGTCCCGGGGGCGTGGTACCGACCGTGTTCGATACGCCCACCACGCCCACGCCGGCGTCGGGATCGAGCACGAAGAACGAAAGGAACCCCCGCTGCGTGCCCGTGTGGCCCACGAGGTGGTGCGTGCCGTCGTCGTAGAGGAAGAAGCACAGGCCCATGCTCTCGCGGCCGATGTCGGAGTCGCCGATCGGCACCACCGTCCTCCACATCTCCTCGAGGCTGGAACGCTTCAGGACCGTGGCACCGTCCACGCCGTCGGGCGGTGCCCCGAGCAGGAAGCCGAACCAGCGCGCCATGTCCGGCACGGGTGCGTTGAGCCCCCCGTTCGACACGGTGATGCCGGTGTTGAAGTCGAGCCCGCCCTCCGCGCGCTTGCCGTCGTTCAGGAAGTAGTGGTTCGAGCGGTAGGGAAGGAGGTGCCAGGGCGTCCCGTCGAAGTACGCACGCCGCATGCCGAGCGGTCGGAAGATGTTCTTGTCGACGTACGCCTCGAAGACGTCGCCCGTGACCTTCTCGATGACGCGCCCCAGGAAGATGATCCCGGGGTTGGAGTAGCTGAACCTCGAGCCGGGCTCGAAGTGGATGCGCGTGTAGGGCATCATCGCGACGAGCTGGCTCCATTCCGTGGGCTCGTACGGCTCCCACGGCTCGCCGTCGCTCCACGGCCACGTGGCGTCGCGGAAGCCCGCCGAGTGGGACAGCAGCTGGCGGATCGTGATGTCCTCCATGGAGCCGTAGGGGTCGTGCACCTCCCGCAGCTCCGGGACGTACGCCACGATCGGATCGTCGAGGGACAGCAGCCCGCGGTCGCGCAGTTGCAGGATCGACACCGCCGTGAACGTCTTGGTGATCGATGCCCAGTGGTAGATGGTGGCGTCGTCCACGGCCCGCCGCGTCGCGACGTCGGCGAGGCCCCGCGGGGCCAGACGGACCACTTCGCTCCCGCGCAGGAAGGCGAGGCTGCCCCCTACGATCCCGGCCTCGGCGGACGCGGCGTCCCACGACGCGACCACCCCGTCCCAGGCGGGACCGAAGCGCGCGGGGAGCTGCGCCCGGACGCCGGAGGGCGTGAGCGCGACGAGGAGCGCGGCGGCTGCCCGGGACGTTCTGCGCATCGATGCTTCTCCGTGTTCGGGGACGGCGGGCAATGTGGCCGCGCTTCCCGGGAACGCGAAAGGCCGGCCTCGCGGAGAGGCGGATCTCCTTGCCGCGAAAGGGGGTGCAGCCTATCAGTAACCCGCCCCTGCGTGACCTTCCCCCACCCTCCCCGCGGGACCCACCGTGACGAAGCTCCGGCCACGCCTCGCCTTCGAATCCGTCGCGGGGAGAAGGCCCTACCAGGAGGACGCGGTGCTCACCGAGACGCTCGCGGACGGGCGCATCCTCCTGGCCGTCGCGGACGGGATGGGCGGACACGCCGCGGGGGAGGTGGCCAGCTCCCTCGCCCTCGAGACGCTGGTCGAAGCCGTGCGAGCCGGAAGCGCGCTGGACGACGCCTTTCGCCAGGCCAACGCCCGTGTGAACGAGAAGGCCCGCGATCCGGACAAGGTGGGGATGGGCACGACGCTCGTGGCGGTGCTCGTGGACGACGGTCGCTACGAGGTGGCGAACGTCGGCGACAGCCGGGGCTACCTTCTCTCCGCCGAGGGGATCCGTCAGCTCACGCGCGACCACTCCTTCGCGGCCGAGGCGCTGAAGCGCGGCCAGCCGGAGGCGGAGATCATGGCCTCGAAATGGAGGGACGCGCTCACCCGCTGCATCGGCATCGATCCCGTGGTGGACGTCGACGTCTTCGGTCCGTTCACGGTCCAGGCGAGCACCGCGATCGTCCTCTGCTCGGACGGGCTCTACAAGGCGCTGTCCGACCCGGAGCTGCGTGCGGTCTTCGGCCGATCGAGCGACGTGCGCGAAGCGGCCGAGGCCCTCACCACGGCCGCGTGGCAGGGCGGAAGCGACGACAACATCTCCGTGATCCTGGCCGAGTTCGGGCAGATTCCGAGGGAGATCCCGAGCGGGCTTCCCCCGGGCACGACGCCGTAGAAGCGAGCTCCCGCACGGGTTGCCGCGTGCGGGGCCGCCGCGCGATTGTTGTCCCTTCCTCCCACCGTTTGCCGAGGCATCGATTCGAGTCATGAGACGCGCCACCGTCCTCCTCCTGGCGTCCGCCGTCCTCGCCACCGCTCCTCTCGGGGCGCAGCAGGACCCCGACATGGTGAAAGCCATGCGCGTGCTCGCCCGTACACCCCTGATCGACGGGCACAACGACCTCCCCTGGGCGATCCGGGAGAGCGAGGTGGCGCCCGGGAACGTCGCTGCGCCGCAGCACGACCTGCGCGGCCATCCGCCGTTCATGACCGACGTCGTCCGTCTGCGCAAAGGGAGGGTGGGGGGACAGTTCTGGTCGGTGTACACGCCCTACGAGTCGGTGGACTCCGGAGCGGCCAGGGTGCAACTCGAGCAGATCGACATCGCCAAGCAGGTTTTCGCGCGCTACCCGGACGTGTTCGAGGAGGCGTACGACGCCTCGGACGTGGAGCGGATCTTCGGCCAGGGGAAGATCGCCTCGATGCTCGGGATGGAGGGAGGGCACGCCATCGAGAACTCGCTCGGGACACTCCGCGCCTTCTACGGCATGGGCGTGCGCTACATGACGCTGACGCACAACGGCACGCTCGACTGGGCGGACGCGGCCAATGACGAGCCGCGCCACGGCGGGCTCACGCCCTTCGGGATGGAGGTGGTGCGGGAGATGAACCGGCTGGGGATGCTCGTCGACCTGGCGCACACCTCCCCGGAGACGATGAACGATGCGCTCGACGTCTCGGAGGCGCCCGTGATCTGGTCGCACGCCGACGCGCGCGCCCTCCTCGACGTGCCGCGCAACGTCCCCGACGCCGTGCTCCGGCGCCTGCCCGAGAACGGCGGCGTGGTCATGGTCACCTTCGTGCCGAGCTTCCTGCGGGAGGGGGAGCGCGCCACCGTGGCGGACGTCGCGAACCACATCGAGCACATCGTCGAGGTGGCGGGGGTGGACCACGTGGGCATCGGCGCCGACTTCGACGGCATCACGGAGACGGTCGAGGGGTTGGAGGACGTCTCGACGTACCCGACGCTCTTCGCCGAGCTGAGCCGGCGCGGGTGGAGCGAGGAGGACCTGGCCAAGCTCGCGGGGGAGAACATCCTGCGCGTGATGCGGGAGGCGGAGGGCGTGGCGCGCCGGCTTCAGCGTGAGCGCGGCCCGTCCATGGCGACCATCGAGCAGCTCGACCGAGGGGTGTCGAACTGATGCGCCGCCCCGACCCGTCGGAATACGACGCCTACTACGCGCGCTACATCGACCTCGTGCCCGAGGGCAGCATCCTCTTGATCCTCGAGCGTGAGATGGTGACCACGCAGGCGCTGCTGGCTTCGGTGCCCGCGGAGAAGGAGGAGTACCGATACGCGCCCGGGAAGTGGAGCGTGCGCGAGGTGGTCGGCCATCTCATCGACGTCGAGCGGACGTTCGCGTTCCGGTGCCTGTGGATCGCGCGGGCCGCGCCGGACCCTCTTCCACCGTTCGAGCAGGACGACTGGGCGCGCGATGTCGAACGCGGGCGTCCGGCGACTTTCCTCGCTCGCGGAGGAGTGGATCGCGCTTCGTCGCGACAACCTCCTCCTCTTCCGCGGTCTCGACGACGAGGCCGCGCCCCGGACGGGGATCGCGAGCGGGATGTCGTTCACCGCGCGCTCGTTTCCGTGGATCATCGCCGGACACGAGCTCTACCATCGCGCGCTCCTGGAGCGCGATTATCTGGGAGGTGAAGGGTGACCGAAGCTGTGGGCGAGGATCGGAGGGCGGCGCTGCGCCGTCGCGACCGGGGCAAGGACGAGGCGTGGGTCCGCGCGTTCCTGCGTGCGGCCCCGATGGGCTTCCTCGCGACGGTGGGGGAGGACGGCCAGCCGTTCCTCAACTCGAACCTCTTCGTGTTCGACGAGCAGAGGCACTGCCTGTACATGCACACCCACCGCACGGGCCGGACCCGGGACAACGTCGCGGGGCACGAGCGCGTGACCTTCTCCGCCGCCGCGATGGGGAGGCTGCTGCCCGCGTCGGAGGCGCTCGAGTTCAGCGTGGAGTACTGCGGGGTGGTGGTCTTCGGGCGGGGAACGATCGTGGAGGACACCGACGAGGCCCGCCACGGCCTGCGCATCCTGCTCGGGAAGTACGCGCCGCATCTGCGCTACGGCGAGGACTACCGGGCCACCACCGACGACGAGCTCAAGCGGACCGCGGTGTACCGCATCGACATCGAGGCGTGGAGCGGCAAGCAGAAGGAGGTGGAGCAGGACTTCCCGGGGGCCTTCGACCTCCCCGCCGTGCCCGTCCCGTTCCCGGAGCGAGCCTCCTCGTAGGGCGCGGCCCGGCGTCCTAGAAACCCGCCAACCAGGCGCGCGCGTCCGACTTCGTCTTGAAGGCGCGTGATTCCAGACCCGAGGCGGACGCCGCCTCGACGATCGCGTCCGCCGCGCCCGGCCCCGCGAGCACCGCCAGACGGGCGACCGGAGCCCGCGGGCCGGCGAAGAACGACGCGATGGGCTCGAACGCGGTCATCCCCGCGTCGGTGGGGACCGCCGCGCCGGACAGGTCCAGCAGCACGAAGGCCGGCACGATCAGGTCGGGCGCCTCGAGCGCCGTCCCTCCCACCCGCACGACCTCCGCGGCCGTGAAGTCGCCGTCCACGGTCACCAGGAGGAACCCCTCCTCGACGCGATGAAACACCGGCATCGTCGCCCTTCCGATCGCTAGTTGGATATCCGGCTGCGCACGGTGCGCCATTCGCCGGCCAGTGTCTCCAGCATGCCCGTCAGAAACGCCTTCTGTGACGCCTGGTCCGCCGAGAGCGGGCCGACCCAGCTCTCCGCGCCGCCGCGAAGCCGCGCCAGGCGCGTCACCAGCTCGTCGAGCTCCCGATCGAGGTCCTTGACCTTCGCCGCTGCCGCGTCGGGTGCGCGTGCCTGTCCCTTCTCCAGTCGCTGTGCCGCGGCCTGGACCTCGCGCGCCACGCCCTGCGCCTCCATGAGCGTGGCGGCGATGCCGCGTAGCTCCGCCGTCCACCGGGCGCGCACCCCCGGGTCCACCTGGGTGCGCGGATCCTCCTCGACGCGCACGGTACGATCCTGCGTCACGCCGCCCGCCGTGAGCCGTACCGTGTACACCCCGGGGACCACGAGGGGGCCGCCGGACATTCGGCGGAAGCCGCCAGCGCCGCCCGCCCGCGACGTGTCGTTGCCGCCTTCGAGGCCGTAGCGGAGGTTCCACTGCGCCCGGTTCACGCCGCGCTCGTGGGGTCCGTTCACGGTGGCGACGCGCGCGCCCGCGACGTCGAGCACTTCCAGCGAGACCTCGGTGCCGGCGTCCCGCAGCCAGTAGTCCACGAGGGCGGCGGCGGGGGGATTCTCGCCCTCGAAGATCATGTTGCCGGTGTGGGCGCGCTCACCCCGGTAGCGGGTTTCCTCGGCCGGGTCGATGGCGAAGAGAAAGGCCGGACGGGCGGCGATCTCCGGCGTGAGGCTCTGGAGTGCGGTCACCTGGTCCAGGATCCACACCCCGCGCCCGTGTGTCGCGAGCACGAGGTCGTTGTCCCTCGGGTGGACGAGGAGGTCGTTCACCGCCACGGTCGGCAGGCCCGACCGGAGCTCCACCCAGCGGCCGCCGCCGTTCCACGACCAGAACACACCCAACTCCGTGCCCAGGTAGAGCACGTCGGGATTGCGCAGGTCCTCGAAGACCGCGCGGGTCACCCGCTCGGAGGGAAGGTCGCCCAGGATCGACGTCCACGTCCGGCCGTGGTCGTCCGAGCGCCAGAGGTAGTTCGCGTAGTCGTCGTTGCGGTAGTTGTTCGCCACCAGGTAGACGCGGCCGTCCACCGACTTCGAGGCGTGCAGGTCGTTGATCCATGCCCGGGGCGGCAGCCCGGGGACGCCGGCCGTGACGTTCGTCCAGCTGTGGCCTCCGTCCGTGGTGACCTGAACCTGCCCGTCGTCCGTGCCGACGTACAGCTCGCCCGGCGTGAACTCCGACTCCGCGACCGCGCTGATCGTCGGCCAGTACGGGATGCCGTCGTCGAGCGACAGCGTGAAGGAGTCGGGTCGCTCGCCCATGATCTCGAGCGTGCGCCGGTCGGTGCCGGTGGTGGGGCTGCCGATCGGCTCCCACGTGTCCCCGCGGTCGGTGCTGCGGAAGAGGCGGTCGAGGCCGGCGTACAGCGTGTTCGGGTCGTGCGGGCTGATGATGAACGGGCCGTCCCAGTTGCCCGGCGCCATCGCGTTGCCGAGGCGCTGCTCGGGGTCGCCCAGGTCTGGCCAGGTGGTCCAGTTGCGCCGATCGCCGATGAAGCCCTCCGGCTGGTCGGGGCGGATGTCGCGTCCCTCCCCGGTCACGAGGTCGTTCCGGGTCAGCCCGAGGTACTGGCTCTCGGCATAGAGGATGCGGTTGTTCGTCGTGTCCACGAGCGACAGGAACCCGTCGCCTCCGCCCCAGCGCACCCAGTCCTGGTTGAGGATCCCCTCGGAGCGGTACACCTGGTTCGGACCGGCCCAACTGCCGTTGTCCTGGAGGCCGCCATACACGTTGTAGGGCACGGCCATGTCCACCGCGACGTGGTACCACTGCGAGAGCGGCAGGTCCGTCACGAAGAGGAAGTGGTCGCCCCGGTCGTAGCTGATCCCCAGGCCGCCGTCGTCGGCCTTCATGACGTGGTTCGAGTCGTGCGGGTCGACCCACACGAAGCGGTCGTCGCCGTGCGTGCGGTCCTCGTGCGGAACGGTGAACGTCTTGCCGGCGTCGTCCGAGTAGCTGTACGCGTTCAGCATGTACACGCGCTGGTCGTCGTTCGGGTCGACGGTGGGCTGGCTCGCGTACATCGGCCGCGGGTTCCAGTCGCTCTGGAAGGTCCACGAAGCGCCGCCGTCCTCCGACCGGTAGAGGCCCGCCTCCCGCTTCTGGTACTCGGTCGACGCGTTGTAGCGCTCACCCTGCTCGACGCTCACGTACAGGATGCGCGGGTCCTTGCGGTAGACGTCGATGCCGATGCGCCCCATCTCGCCCGTGGGCAGCCCGTTGTCGAGCCCGGCGTTCGTGAGCTTCGTCCAGCTCGCCCCGCCGTCGGTCGACTTGTAGAGCCCGCTCCCCGGGCCGCCGCCGTGGAATCCCCACGGCCGCCTGCGCCGCTGGTACGTCGCCGCGTAGACGACGCGCGGGTTCGAGGGATCGAGCGCCACGTCGACCACGCCCGTCTGCTCGTCCACGTAGAGCACCTTGTCCCAGCTCTCGCCGCCGTCCGTCGACTTGTAGAGGCCCCGCTCCTCGTTCGGGCCCCACAGGTGCCCCATGGCCGCCACCCACACGGTGTTCACGTCGTTCGGATCGATGGCGATCCTCCCGATCTCCTTCGTGTCGGCGAGCCCCATGTTCCGCCACGTCGTTCCCCCGTCGGTCGACTTGTAGACGCCGTCTCCCCACGAGTTGCTCTGCCGGCTCGCCCGCTCCCCGGTCCCGACCCACACCACGCTCGTGTCGCTCTGGCTCACGGCGATGTCGCCGACCGAGTGCGTGGCCTCGCGCGTGAACACGGGTGTGAAGCGGATGCCGTTGTCGGTGGTCTTCCACACGCCCCCGGTGGCCGCGGCCACGTAGAACACGCGCGGGTCCCGCTCCACCACGGCGATGTCCACGATGCGGCCGCTCACGACGGCCGGCCCGATCTCGCGGGGGCGAAGACCGGAGAGCGCGTCGGAGGAAAGACCCTGTGCTGCCCCCGACAGGGGTGTCGACAAGACGAGAAGAAGCACCGCCGGGGCGAGGCGATGCGAGGCACGCTGGCGCATGGGTTTTCCACTCCGGGGGGAGTCTCGACGGCCGAGGTTCCGGACCGCCAAGATGTCCGGGCCGAGGGGGGTGAGCAAGCCGTCGCGGTGCATGATATGTTGTGCCGCCGTTGGAGTCTCCCCCGTGACCGAGGGACTGCCCGATGCTCCTGAGACGCCTGTACGACGACAAGCTGGCGCAGGCGAGCTACTTCGTCGGATGTCAGGCCGCAGGCGAAGCGTTGGTGGTCGACCCCAACCGCGACGTGGACGCCTACCTCGCGGCCGCGGCCGACGAGGGGATGACGATCCGCTACGTCTCGGAGACGCACATCCACGCGGACTTCCTCTCCGGGGCGCGCGAGCTGGCGAGGCGCGCCGGCGCGACCCTCCTTCTCTCGGGTGACGCGCCCCTGGCGTGGCAGTACGGCTTCGCGGCCGACGACGGGGCGCGGATCGTCCACGACGGCGACGAGGTGACACTCGGCAACGTCCGCGTCCGCATCCTGCACACGCCCGGCCACACGCCCGAGCACATCTCCTTCATGATCACGGACGGCGCGGTCTCCGACGAGCCCATGGGGCTCCTCACGGGCGACTTCATCTTCGTGGGTGACGTCGGTCGGCCCGACCTGCTCGAGAAGGCGGCCGGCGTGAAGGACACGATGGAGGAGGGCGCCCGCACGCTCTACCGGGCCCTCGAGCGCTTCCGGCGGATGCCCGGCTACCTCCAGGTGCTCCCGGGCCACGGCGCGGGCTCGGCCTGCGGAAAGGCCCTCGGCGCGGTGCCCAGCTCGACGCTTGGGTACGAGCGGCTGGTGAACTGGGCGTTCCAGTGCGAGAGCGAGGACGGCTTCGTGGACGCGGTGCTCCGGGACCAGCCGGAGCCTCCCCGGTATTTCGCCGAGATGAAGCGCCTGAACCGCGACGGCCCTCCGCTGATCGGCGGGCTTCCGCGCCCGCCGCGCCTGGACCCCGGTGCGCTCGACGACCTCCTGCGCGGTGGAGCCGTGGTGGTCGACACGCGCGCCCGCCAGCGCTTCGCGGAGGGACACGTTCCCGGAACGCTCAACATCCCGCTCAACAAGTCGTTCCCCAACTGGTGCGGGTGGCACCTCCCCTATGACCACCCCATCCACCTCATCGCCGACGGGGCCCAGCAGGCGCACGAGGCGGCTCGCGACCTCGTCCTGATCGGCCTCGATCACGTGGCCGGGTGGTTCGACGCGAAGGCGGTGGAGGGCCGGCCGGCCGGGGGGTCACTGGAGACGTACGACGTGATGGGCTGGGAGCGGGCGGAGCGCGCGGTCGTCGAGGATGGGGCGCTCTACGTGGACGTGCGCAGCCAGACGGAGTGGAACCAGGGCCACGCGCCCGGGGCGCAGCACGTCCACCTGGGCTATCTGCGGGCGCGGGTCGACGAGCTTCCGCGCGACCGGCAGCTCCTGCTCTACTGCCAGTCCGGGGGCCGCTCGGGGATCGGGGTCAGCCTGCTGCAGGCCGAGGGCTTCACGCGCGTCGCGAACGTCGAGGGTGGGATCGACGAAAGACGAGCCGTCGGACTGCCGGTGGAGTGACGCGCTGGGCTGCGCGCTCCCTCGCGTCGGCGGGGGCCGGACGTCTACATTGAGTCCTCACGAGCGAGCCCAGCGACCTCTCTCGCGGAGCATCATGGAACCGTCGCACGCACGGAAGCAGCTGACCGGGATGGCCCGCTCGGTCGATGCCCTCTTCGCGCCCGCGCCCTCGCCGGCCTCCCGCGTCGAGGACCTGGTCTGGGAGGAGGTGGAAGGACCGGTCGGACCCGATCCGGCGGCCGCCGACCCCGAAGCGCTCCGCGCCGCGGTCACGCGCTTTCTCGAGTCCTCTCCGCTCGACCGGGACGGGAAGGCTCGCACGGTTCGGCTCGAGGCCGCCGCGCTCCGTGAGGCCAACGCGCTCGACGTCCTGGCCGATTCGGTCGAACGGCTGACCCGCGAGGCCGGGGACCCGCCGGACGAGGCGTGCATCGCCATGGCGCGTGCGCTCCTCACGGAGGGCGTCGCCGCGCGGGTCGCCGACCGCCTCGGAGGGGCGCGCAACGACGAGCGCCGGGACGAGCTGATCACGACGTGCCGGCGTCTCGGGGAGGGGATGGTCGAGGGGCTCGAGCGCATGATCGAGGACGGGCGCTGGTTCGTGGTGCGCAACGCCGCGGCCATCCTCGGAGACATCGGAGGAAAGCGCGCCGTCGAGCTGGTCACGGTTGCGCTGGCGCACCCGGAGGCCCGCGTCCGCCGCGAGGGACTCCTGGCGCTCGCGAAGATCGGCGGCGACGACGCGGGGCTGCTCATCCAGGGGATGATCGGGGATACCGATCCGGACGTGCGCCTGGCCGCGGCGATGGCGGCGGGGGAGTTGAAGGTGGAGCGTGCCCTGCGGCCGCTGCTGGCCGTGCTGGACGACGAGTCCGAGCCGAGCGTCGTGGTGGGCGTGCTGCACGCTCTCGGACAGCTGGGGGATCCCCGCGCGGTGACCGCGATCGAGAAGCGCGCCGTCGGCTCGTTCTTCTCGCGCCCACCCCCGGACGTGCGCATCGCGGCCTACCGGGCGCTCCACAAGATCGGCACTCCGCACGCCAGGAGCCTCCTCGTGCAGGCCATCGATGACCGCGGCGCCGAGGTGAAGGCGGCCGTCCGGGAGCTCCTCGGGGTGCGGTAGAAAGCCTTCGTCGAGCGTCTCAGACGACGGCGAGGAGCCTCGAGAGCGCGCGCGCGAAGCGCGCCGTCTCGCGGGCACCTTCCACGATGCCGGGGAAGGGGTCCTGCGCGGAGTGGGCGAAGAGCCGCGTGACGGTCGCCTGGCGTACCACGCCGTCGGGGAGGAGACCCGCGAGGCGCAGCATCTCCGTGTAGGGGATGAGGTGGTCGCGCAGGCCGTGCAGGAGGTGGACCGGACCCGGAGCGTGCTTCAGGACGGGGCCGGGCTCGATGGCCGGGTCCACCCGCCGCGCCGCGCCCGCGAGCGCGTGGGCCAGCTCCACGGCCTCGTTCCCCGCGGCGTCGCCCCCGTCTTCCGGAGCGAGCAGGTCGAACACGTCCCGCTCCTGTCCGGCGGAGAGCTTAGCGCGCAGCTCCTTCTTGATCGGGTCGAGGCGGGCGTCCCACGACATCACGCCCCAGTCGCCCGCCGCGGCGGCCAGGCGCCGGACGCCGTCCGCGACCGGGGCGCAGTCCTCCAGCCCGGGGATCGCCGTGAGGTAGTTGGCTGCGACGATCCACCGGCCGTAGGGGTCGGCGCGGAGGTGGAGCTCCCGTCCCTCCCACTCATGGCGGCCCGTCAGCTGGAAGAGGATGGTGCGCTCCAGGTCGCAGTAGCCACCGAAGCCCACCACGCCCACGAGGCGGCCGCGCAGAGCGGGGTGCGCCGACGCGGCGATCGCCTGCGGGGATCCGAAGGAGAACCCGGCCAGCCCGACCCGGTCGACGTCGACGTCCTCGAGCGTCTCGAGCGCCCGAACGGAGGCGACGATCGTCGGAAGCGTGGTGGCGGGCGCCAGGTCCAGCTTCCGCCACTCGGGCACCTCGGGCAGGAGGACGGCGCACCCCCCCGACGCCACGGCGCGGGTGAAGCGCACGAGCTGCGCGTGCTCGCGCCCGGGCCGGGTGATCCCGTGCAGGACGATCCAGGCGGGGAGGGGAGCCCGGCGGGCCCGCGGCAGGAGAAGCGTGGCCGGCACCTCGGTGCCGTCACGGTCGAGCACGAGCTCCCCGGAGACGAGGTCGTCCCGTCCGGTGAGCCACGATCGGATGTAGCGGAAGGTTCGCGCGGGTGAGCCGGGCATGGGAGGGGAAATCTACCGGCGCGTGGCGGGGGCGCCAGCGGGAATGGCTGGGTGTCGGGGTCGCTTGCGCCCCCCACCTCGCCCCGGCATGATCGGGCGAACCCGCAGGTCGCCCACCTTCGCAGGAGCACCCTCGATGCGCACCGCCCTCGTCCTCGCCTTCGCCGCGGCCGTGGCGGCCCAGCCGCTGACGGCCCAGGCCGCGCCCCGGATCGCCCACCAGCCCAGCAGCAGCCGTCCGTACAGCGCGGCCGTGCAGGTCGGCGACACGTACTGGTTCTCCGGGAAGGTCGGTGCCACCCAGGAGACCCGCGCGATGTCGGAGGGTCGGGTCGCCGCGGAGACGCGCAACATCATGGAGCAGTTCAAGGCGCTCTTCGACGAGCTCGGGCTGGACTTCGGGAACGTGGTGAAGGGCACGATCTTCCTGGCGGACATCGACGGCTACGGAGAGATGAACCAGGTGTACGGCGAGTACTTCCCCAGCGATCCGCCGGCGCGTGAAGCCCTCGCCGTGAAGGACCTCGTCGGCGGGGCCGCGCTCGAGATCTCCTTCATCGCGGTCAAGCGCTGACGAGCCGTCCAGGAGGTCGCTCCGATGGCCCGTATCGACCGGCGCGGATTCCTCGCGATCCTGGGTGGCGGCGCGCTCGCCTGGCCCCGCGCCGTGGCGGCGCTCGCACGCCGGCTGGAAGGTGGGGGCGACCCCGACGACGAGGCGTTCTGGGCGGTGGTGCGCTCGCAGTTCCTGATTCCGCCCGACCGCATCTACCTGAACAACGGCACCCTGGGACCCTCGCCGCTCGTGGTGGTCGAGGCGGTCGCCGAGCACGCGCGCAGGGTGGCGTCGACGTATCCGCCCGGTGTCGCGTGGGACGACGTGAAGGCCTCCATGTCCGCCCTGGTGGGCGGCGACCCCGAGGGCTTCGTCTTCCCGCGCAACACCACGGAGGCGATGAGCTTCGTGGCGAACGGACTCGACGTCGGGCCCGGCGACGAGGTGCTCACGACCGATCACGAGCACATCGGTGGCCTCGAGCCCTGGAAGCTCGCCACCACGCGGCGCGGCGCGACGCTCGTGGTGGCGCGCCTGCCGGTTCCCGCGACGTCGTCCGCAGAGCTGCTCGAAGCCGTGTGGTCGCGCGTGGGTCCCGCCACCCGGGTGGTGAGCGTCAGCCACGTCACCTTCACGAACGGGACCATCCTCCCGGTGGCCGAGCTGGCCGCGCGCTGCGCCGACCGGGGCATCCCGCTGGCGGTGGACGGTGCCCATCCGCCGGGGATGATGTCGCTGGACGTGGGCGCCATCGGCTGTGACTTCTACGCGTCGTCACCCCACAAGTGGCTTCTGGCGCCGCAGGGGACCGGCCTGCTCTACCTGGCGCCGAAGTGGCGGCGGACGCTGTGGCCGACGCTCGCCTCCGGCGGGTGGGACGACCTCTCCCTCGGCGCACAGCGCTTCAACCACATGGGCACCTTCGACGAGTCGCGCCTGGCCGGGCTGCTCGCCGCTGCGGAGTTCCTCCAGGCGATCGGCATCGAAAGGGTGGAAGCGCGGGCGCGCTCCCTGCGCGCGCGCGTGCAGGAGGGCCTCGGCGCTATCCCGGGCGTGACCGTGAAGACGCCTTCCGAGGAGGCGCTGCGCGCGGCGATGGTGTCGTTCACGATGGACGGCGTGGACGCGCTCGACCTGCAGGCGTGGCTGGCCCGGGAGGCCAGGGTCCGTACCCGCGTCGTCTCCGAGTACGGCTTCGGGTGGATGCGGCTGTCCACGCACGTGTACAATCGGCCCGCGGAGGTCGACCGGGTGCTCGATCTGCTCCGGACGGCCGCGCGGCAGGGTGTCCCCGCTCGCGACCGCGACGGCTAGCAGGTCGCCGCGCACCTTCGTCCGGGCGCTGGGCGGAACCCCGCCGACCGCGCCGGATACAAACCCGTTCCCCGCTCGGCCCCGCAAGCCGGCCTCCCGCGTGTAGCGAAATCGGAAACGATCGCATGGACCAACCGCGTCCCCCGTACCGCGCCGCCGCCCTCGTCGGCCTCGCGGTCCTGGCCCTGTACGTCGTCACCCTGGCCCCGACGACGGCGTTCTGGGACACGAGCGAGTACATCGCCACCGCGCACATCCTCGGGATCCCGCACCCTCCGGGGAACCCGCTCTTCGTGCTGCTCGCCCACACCTGGAGCTGGCTGCTCTCTCCGTTCGGCCTTTCGGTGGCGGTGCGCGTCAACCTCTTCGCCGCCGTCACGAGCGCGGGGGCGAGCGCCTTCCTCTTCCTGGTCGCGCATCGGATCCTGCGTCCGGTGCTCGGCGAGGGGCGGCACGCCGTGGTGGGCGCGGCGGTGGCCGCGCTGGTCGGCGCGACCGCCTACACGGTCTGGAACCAGTCGAACGTCAACGAGAAGGTGTACACGTTCAGCGTGTTCGTCATCGCGGCCGTGAGCTGGCTCGCCGTGCGCTGGCGGGACCGGCACGACCAGCCCGGCAGCGAGCGCCTCCTCCTGTGGGCGCTCTTCCTGATGGTGATCGGCAGCACCAACCACCTCATGTCCGTGCTGCCCCTGCCGGCGCTCGGCGTCCTGGTGCTGGTCACCGCCCCCATGACCGTCCTGCGGCCGCGCTTCCTGACGCGCGCCGTGGCGCTGACGGTCCTGGGGCTGTCCGTGAACTTCTTCCTTCCCGTGCGCGCGGCGCAGGACCCCGTCCTCAACGAGGGGGACGCGACCTGCGAGAGCTTCGTCGGCGCGGCGACGGCGATCTACACGAACGGGAAGGCCGGCTGCCAGGCGCTCGCGGACAACCTCTCCCGCAAGCAGTACCAGAAGCCTCCGGTCACCGAGCGCCAGGCGCCCTTCGGCGCCCAGCTCGAGAACTACTGGCAGTACTTCGACTGGCAGTGGTCGCGCGGCATGGCCGCCACCGAGCTGCCCGGGTCCGCTGCGCACGCCGTTCAGCCTCCTCTTCTTCGGCCTCGGCCTCCTGGGGCTGTGGGCCGCGTGGAAGGCGGACCGGGCGATCTTCGGCTACGTCGCGGCGCTCCTCCTCACGCTCACGCTGGGGCTGGTCTTCTACCTGAACTTCAAGTACGGCTACTCGCTCTCCCCCGAGGTGACGGGATCGGGTACGCACGAGGTGCGCGAGCGCGACTACTTCTTCGTGGCGAGCTTCCTCGTATGGGGGGTGATGGCGGGGGTGGGGATCGCGTGGGCCTGGGGACGCATGGCCGCCGCGCTCGAGCGACCGCGGCGTTGGGCGATCGCGGCGCCGGTCCTGGTGCTGGCGGCCCTTCCGCTCGCGCTCAACTGGAGTTGGGCCAGCCGTGCGGGCGACTATGCCGCGCACGACTGGGCGTACGACCTCCTCATGAGCGTCGAGCCCTACGCGGTGCTCTTCACGAACGGCGACAACGACACCTTCCCGCTCTGGTACATGCAGGAGGTGGAGGGCGTACGCCGCGACGTCACCGTCGTGGTGGGACAGTACCTCTTCACCTCGTGGTATCCGAAGCAGCTGCGCGACCTGACGGCTCCGGATCGGCAGCGTCCCTTCGACGCGCCCGAGCTGGACACCGTGTACGAGGCGCCCGAGCACCCGCCGACGCGGTCGGTGACGACGCTCACCGACGAGCAGATGGACAACATCGGTGGGGCGAGGCTCGGCCAGGACGTCACGGTTCCGTTCCCCGGCATCGCGGTCACGTATCCGTCGGGGATGGTGCTGAACCGCGACGCGCAGATCGCGCTGGCGTTCATCCACGACTCGATCGACGAGCGCCCCGTCTACTTCGCCGCGTCCGGCGGGATGATGAACGACCTCGGCCTCCAGCGCGTGGGGCGTGCGCCACGGGTTGGCGGTCAAGCTGGAGCTGCGGGACCTGAAGCAGGAGCAGCGGGAGGGCGTGGTGCAGGGCTCCCCCGAATACGGCGGGGACTGGTTCGACATGCCCGCGTCGCTCGCCCTGTACGAGGACGTCTACCGCTTCCGGAGCCTGCGTGACCGGGCGATCTGGGCGGACCGCTCCACGCTCAACATCCCCTGGTACTACTACGTGATGGCGCTGCAGCTCTCCGACGCGTCCCGGAAGGCGGGGCTGGACACGGAGACCGTGAGCCGCTTCCAGCAGGACGCGCTCGCCTTCGAGATCGTGGCCAACGGCGGAGCACGGGGAACCCCCGGCGAGGTGACCGCAGACACACCCCCGACGTGAAAGCGGGGGGCGCCCGAAGGCGACCCCCGCTGACGGCGACCCGGGCGGACCCTCTCTCGCTACTCTTCCCCTCCGCCGCGGGCCGCCTCTCGTGAAGACCTGGATCACCCCGTCGGACGCCTCCGCACCGAAGAGCCGCACCGCGGCGCCCCCCTTCACGACCTCGATCCGTTCGATGTCCGCGGGGTCGAGCGTCCGCGGGAACCCCTCCGGCGAGCGCTGCCCGTCGATGAACACCCAGGGCTGCCCGCCGGTCGCGTCCGCGACCAGGGTGCGCGCCGATCCAACGGGCGATACCTGGACCACCGACGGCGTCCGGATCGCCGGCCGTGGGGGGGACGGCCGTGGGCGTGGGCGCCTCGCAGGCGGCGACGACGAGGGCCAGCGCCGCTGCCGCGGCGAGCGCCGTGCGTGCGGCGCCTCCGTCTTTCCTACCTCGAACGATCATTCGGAGCCTCCTTTCCAGAAGGGAGCGGGACGTGGAGAGGGCGGCCACGGGGAAGGGGAGGCCGGGGGCACGGCTGCCCAGCTCGAGGAGCAGGCGGCCGTAGACGCGTGGGGACGCACCGCGACGAAGCACGCGGGCGTCGCAGTCGAGCTCCACCGCCGCCCGCAGGCGTCGGAGCTGCCACCAGATGGCCGGGTTCCAGGGAGCCAGGATCGCCGCGAGCATCCCGGCGAGCAGGAGGTGGCCGTCGCGTGCGCGGCGGTGCTCCTCTTCGTGCAGGACGACCAGCCGGACGCGGTCCGGGTCCAGCCGTAGCGTCCAGCGCGGCAGCACCACCCGCGGCGCGCGCAGGCCCAGCAGCGCAGGGCCGAAGTCGTCCGAGACGATCACCTCGCCGTCGCCGAAGTGCGCGACCGGCCAGCGGCGTGCCCTGCGCCCGAGGCGCGCGAGACCCCCGAGCACGGCGGCGGCGAGCAACGAGCTCGCGACCAGCCACGCCCCCAGGAGCCAGGGCTCCGCCCGCTCGAGACGCGAGGCCAGCGTCGGGACAGCGGCCAGGCCGCGCGCCACCAGGAGCACCGGCAGGGCCGGCGCGTCCACCGCGGGCGTCGGCTCCGGCTCGAGGGAAGCAGCGCCCACGCGGGGAGGGCGATCGACAGCGCCAGCGCCGCCGTCCAGGCATGGCGTGCGGCCCGGTCGCGACCGCGCAGGGCGAACTCGGCCACGCGGGCCGAGCCGGCCAGGAGGGCGCCCACCGTGACCGCGTACGCCATCCACACGGCCATCAGCCCCCCTCCTCCTCCTCGGCGGCGGCCTCGTCGAGGAGCGCCTTGAGCCGCTTCACCTCGGCGGGACGCAACGGCCGATCCGAGACGAGACGCGCCAGGGCCATCTCGGCGGAACCCTGGAAGATCTTGTCGACGATGCGGCGCAGCGCGTCGCCTCCCGCCTCCTCCGGCTCGACCACGGCGAAGTAGCGGTACGCCCGGCCTTCGGCCTCGTGCCGCACGAGCCCCTTCTCCTCGAGGATCTGCAGCATCTTGAGGACGCTCGTGTAGCCGAGGTCGGTGGAGAGCGCGTCGCGCACCTCGGCGACGGTGCCCGAACCGGCTCGCCACAGTACGCTCATGATGTCCAGCTCGCGCTCGGTGAAGGCGGTCTCGCCTCCCATGGCGTCTCTCCGTGGTTGCGTCTGCGTGGTCTGCCTCGCGCCGGAGGCGGGTGTCCACGCGGTGTTACGAAGTTCTTCGTAGAGAATAGGCGTCTCCCTCCTGGTTGTCCATGGGGGTTGGAACCCGGGGGGTGGGTGGGGGTGCAACGGACCATGACCCTCCCCGAGCTCTCCCCCACCGAGCTGCAGCGCTACGCGCGCCATCTCGTCCTCCCCGAGCGTCGGGCGAGGACGGTCAGCGCCGGCTGAAGGCCGCGCGCGTCGCCTGTGTCGGTGCGGGTGGCCTGGGATCGCCCCTCGCGCTCTACCTCGCGGCGGCCGGCGTCGGCACGCTCGGCATCGTCGACGACGACGTGGTCGATGCGACGAACCTGCAGCGGCAGATCCTGCACGGCACCCGGGACGTGGGTCGCCCGAAGCTGGACAGCGCCGCCGACCGGCTGGCCGACGTGAACCCGCACGTCCAGGTGGTCCGCCATCAGGCCCGGCTCACGTCCGCGAACGCGCTGGACGTCCTCGCCGACTACGACGTCGTGGTGGACGGCACGGACAACTTCCCCACGCGTTACCTGGTGAACGACGCCTGCGTCCTGCTCGGCAAGCCGAACGTGTACGGGTCCATCTTCCGGTGGGAGGGGCAGGTCTCCGTGTTCGGCATGCCCGGAGGTCCGTGCTACCGCTGCCTGTTCCGCGAGCCCCCGCCGCCCGGGCTCGTGCCCAACTGCGCCGAAGGAGGCGTGCTGGGCGTGCTGCCCGGGATCATCGGCTCGCTGCAGGCGATGGAGACGATCAAGCTGATCCTCGGCGTCGGGGAGAGCCTGAGCGGTCGCCTGCTGATCTTCGACGCGCTCGAGATGACCTGGCGCGAGGTGCGGCTGCGTCGCAACCCGGAGTGCCCGGTGTGCGGCGACGCCCCGACGCAGCGCGGGCTCATCGACTACGAGGTCTTCTGCGGCGTCGCGACGAACGGCGCGGGCGCCGGGGGCGCGGTGGTCGAGCTGGACGCGGCCGAGGTGGTCGCGCGGCTCGGCTCCGACCGTCCTCCTTTCCTCCTGGACGTGCGCGAGCCCTGGGAGTGGCGGGTGAGCAACCTGGAGGGTCGGGGCGCCGTCCTCATCCCGCTCGGGTCCCTGAATGCGCGGCTGGACGAGGTGCCGCGCGACCGGCCCGTGGTGGTGTACTGCCGGAGTGGGATCCGGAGCCTGGACGCCGCGGAGCGTCTGAGCCGTGCCGGCGCCTCCGAGGTGTACAACCTGCGCGGGGGGATTCTGGCGTGGGCGCGCGACGTGGACCCGGGCATGGCGGTGGTGTGAGTCCATGAGGGGACCGCGCGTCGTGATCGCGGGCGCCGGCTTCGGCGGCCTGTGGGCGGCACGCACGCTCGCCGGCGCGCCCGCGGACGTCGTGCTCGTGGATCGCAACAACTACCACACCTTCTTCCCGCTCCTCTACCAGGTGGCCGCCGCCGAGCTGGTGCCCGCGGACATCGCCTACCCCGTGCGCGCGATCTTCCGTGACGCCGAGAACGTCGAGGTGCGCATGGCGGAGGTGACCGGGCTCGACGTCGAGGGGCGTCGCCTGGAGACGTCGGCCGGCCCGCTTCCCTACGACATCCTCGTGCTCGCGATGGGAAGCGTCTCGCACTACTTCGGCGTGGAGGGCGCGGCCGAGCACGCCTTCCCGCTCCGGTGGATGGACGACGCCATCCCCCTGCGCCACCACGTGCTCACCTGCTTCGAAGCCGCCGCGGCTACGGACGATCCGGAGCGCCGCCGCCGGCTGCTCACCTTCACCGTCGTGGGTGGGGGACCGACCGGCGTGGAGTTCTCCGGTGCGCTCTCCGAGCTGATCCACGGGCCGCTCAAGCGGGACTACCCCGGGCTGCGCGCGGAGGAGATCCAGGTCGTGCTGCTCGAGGCGACCGACAGGCTGCTCGGCGGCATGCCCGATGCGCTCGGCGCCTATGCCGCGGACCGGCTGGCGCGCCGACGCGTCCAGGTACGGACGGGCGTGCGGGTGGAGGCGGTCCACGCGGACTCGGTGAGCCTCGCGGGGGACGAGACGCTCCCGACGGAGACGGTGGTCTGGACGGCCGGCGTGCACGGCGACCCGGCCGTGGCCTCGTGGGGCTTGCCGGTCGCGCGCGCCGGACGCGTGCCCGTCAACGAGTACCTCCAGGTGGAGGACCACCCCGAGATCCACGTGGTGGGCGACCTGGCCTACCGGGAGGACGACCGGGGGCAGCCCCTGCCGCAGGTCGCGCAGGTCGCGATCCAGCAGGGACGGGCCGTGGGGAAGAACATCGCGGCCAAGGTGCTCGACAAGCCGCCGAGGCCATTCCGCTACAAGGACCCGGGCGTGCTGGCCGTGATCGGCCGCAACGCGGCCGTGGCCCACGTCTTCGGGCGCGCCTTCAAGGGATGGTCGCCTGGCTGCTCTGGCTGGGCATCCACATCGTCTGGCTGATCGGCTTTCGCAACCGCGCCCTGGTGCTCGTGAACTGGGCGTGGAACTACATCTCCTTCAAGCGTGCGGTCCGTCTCATCCTCCCGGAGGCGAAGGAGGGGGTTCGGGCGGTGGAGGCCATGCCCGCTCCAGAAGCCGCAGCGTCCGTGGGTAGACGCCGCGAGCCTCGGACGCCCTCGGACCCGCCACGTTGACCTCGAGGCCGCCCTCGCGGTGGAGGCTCGCCGACGGGCTCATCGCCCGGGCGAGCTCCCGAGTCCCATCGCGTCCAGGGCCAGCCGGCCGAGCTGCTCCCGCAGGTCGGCGCGCACGGGCGCCAGCGACACGTCGTCGAAGCGATTGTCCATCTCGTAGGGATCGGCCTCGAGGTCGTACAGCTCGTCGAGATCCGGGTGCTGCGTCCAGTGGATGTACTTCCAGCGAGTCGGTACGGACCATCCGGTAGTCCATGTCCAACAGCCAGGGCATCGGGTTCTCGTACGTGTAGAACTCGACGAGCACGGCCTTGCGCCAATCGGCCGGCTCCTGGCCGACCAGAAGCGGCACCAGCGAGCGCCCCTGGATCTGATCGGAGATCGGCGTGTCGGTGATCTCGAGCACCGTGGGCGCGATGTCCACCGAGAGCGCCAGGCCGTCCGGCCGCGAGCCGGCGGCGACCAGCGGCGGGAAGCGGACGAGGAGCGGGTTGCGGATCGATTCCTCGTACGGAAGCCGCCGCTCGAGCGAGAGGCCGTGCTCTCCGAAGAAGAAGCCGTTGTCGCTCGTGAGGACGATGAGCGTCCGGTCGAGCGTTCCGCGCGCTTCGAGCGCGTCCATGATCCGCCCGAGGCTCTCGTCCACGGCCAGGAGCATCTCGGCGCGCCGGCGGATCGTCTCCTCGCTCGTGCCCGGGTCGAGGATCCCCCCGAACTCGCGCGTGATGTCGGGGCTGGCACGATACGCGAGCGCGCGGCGCAGCGCGGGCTGCTCGTCGAGGTCTTCGGCGGAGGCGACCACGTTGGGTCGCCGCGGAAAGACCTCTTGCTCGTAGCGGCCGCGGTGGCGCGGGGCTGGTACGTAGCCGAGCGACGAGCTCGGGTCCACGGAGCCGTCGTCGCGCTGCTTCACGTCCGGGTGGACGGCCTTGTGCGCGAGGTAGACCAGCCAGGGGCGATCGGCGTCCTGACGCTCGATGAAGGCGAGGGCTCGGTCGGTCAGGAGGTCGGTCGTGTACCCCTCGACCTTGGCCAGGCGGCCGTCCTCGAACAGCTCCGGGTCGGTCGAGCGGCCCTGGCCGGGAAGCCCCACCCAGGTGTCGAAGCCCGGGCGCGGCGTCGGGTCGTTGCCCATGTGCCACTTCCCGAAGAAGCCGGTGCGGTAGCCCGAGGCCTGCATCGCGCGCGGGAAGGTCTCGAGCCGGTGGCTCAGCAGGTTGCGCGCGACGTTGTCGATGATGCCGTGCCGGGAAGGGTACTGCCCCGTGAGGATGCTGGCGCGGTTGGGCGAGCAGAGGGGAACGGCGTGGAACGAGCTCGCGAACATCGCCCCCTCGGCGGCGAGACGGTCGATGTTGGGCGTCTCGAGGTAGGGATGGCCGGCGGCACCGAACTCGTCCCAGCGCAGGTCGTCGACCACGACGACGACCACGTCCGGACGGTAGCCGAGCCCGGCGACCCGCGTCGGACGCGCCCGCCGGAGCTCGCGCCGTCACCGGTTCCCGCCGGGCTGCAGGCCGCCCAGGCCAGGAGGGAGAGGAAAAGGACCCTGTGAGCCTTCATCCTCCACCTCCCGAGAGCGTCAGAACGCGGCGAGCTCCACGATGGCCTTCAGCACGTCGGGCGTCTGCGGGAGGATGACCTCCTCCAGCTGCGGCGAGTACGCCACCCAGGTGTCCTTCGAGGCGACGCGACGCACGGGCCCGTCCAGCCAGGGGAAGAGCTCGTCGGCGATGCGCGCCGCGATCTCGGAGCCGATGCCCCAGGACAGGGCGTCCTCGTGGACGACCACGACCTTGCTGGTCTTCTTCACCGACTCGGCGATGCGCTCCATGTCGAACGGCTGCAGCGTGCGCAGGTCGATGACCTCCACGTCGATGCCGTGCCGCTCCGCCGCGATCTTCGCGGCGTCGAGGCTGCGCTTCACCAGCGCGCCGCAGGTGACCACGGTCAGGTCCGACCCTTCGCGGACCACCTTGGCCTTCCCGAACGGGATCATGAAGTCGGGCCCGGGATCGCGGCCCTTGTTGTAGACCTGTCGGTAGAGGTGCTTGTGCTCGAGGAAGAGCACGGGGTCTTCGCAGCGGATGGCGGTGCGCAGCAGTCCGTTGGCGTCCTCGGCGGTCGCGGGAAGCACCACCCGCAGGCCGGGGGTGTGCGCGAAGATCGACGCGCCCGTCTGGGAGTGGTAGATGGCGCCGCCCTTCAGGTAGCCGCCGTACGTGACGCGCACCACCACGGGCGACGCGAAGGTGCCGTTCGACCGGTAGCGCATGGTGGCCAGCTCGTTGCGGAGCTGCATCATGGCGGTCCAGATGTAGTCGAAGAACTGGATCTCGACCACGGGCTTGAGCCCACGCGTCGCGAGGCCCACCGCGCGCCCGATGATGTTGGCCTCGGCGAGCGGCGAGTTGTAGACGCGGTGGGAGCCGAAGCGGCCCTGGAGACCGTGCGTGACCTTGAACACGCCGCCCTTGCCCTTCACCTCGCCGAGCACGGCCTCACGGGAGGCGTCGGCCACGTCCTCGCCGAACACGAGCACGCGCGGGTCGCGCTCCATCTCGCCGCGCAGACAGGCGTTGAGGAGGTCGACCATCGTCAGGAGCCGGTCCTCCGCGTAGGCGGGGCGGTCCTCCGTGTCGAAGTCGGTCGAGGTCGGGTCGGCATCCTCGGAGTAGAGGTGCCGCATCTCCGTGCCGATCTCCGGCTGCGGGTGCTCGAGCGCCTCGTCGGCGGCACGGGACACCTCCTCGACCACCTCGGCCTCCAGGGCGTCCAGCTCCTCGTCCGAGGCGATCTCCCTCGACACGAGGAGGGCGCGCGCCCGCCGGAGGGGGTCGCGCGCGTCCTGCTCCTGCCGCTCCGCCTCGGGGCGGTACATGCGCTCGTCGTCGGACATCGAGTGCGAGTACGGGCGCACGCAGTGCGCGTGCACGAGGGCGGGTCCCCTGCGCTCACGGGCGTGCCGGGTGGCCTCGCCGGCCGCGCGATACGTGTCCACCAGGTCGGTGCCGTCGCACTCCACCACGTGCAGGTCGGGGAAGCCGCGCACCAGGCGCGAGATGCTCCCACCGGCGGTCTGCACCTCGACGGGGACGGAGATCGCGTACCCGTTGTCCTCCACCACGTAGACCACGGGGAGCTTCAGGTTGCAGGCGGTGTTCAGGCTCTCCCAGAACTCGCCCTCGGAGGTGGTGCCGTCTCCCGTCGTGACGACGACGATCTCGTCCTCCTCGAAGCGCCCGACGAGCGCGCGCAGGTCGGGGTTCTGCGTGACGCGCAGCCCGGCCTCCGCCGCGCCCACGGCCTGCAGGAACTGCGTTCCCGTCGGCGAAGACACGCTGACGATGTTGTAGCGCACGTCGCCGAAGTGGGCCGGCATCTGGCGTCCGCCGGAGGACGGGTCGTCCGCGGCCGCAACGGCCTGGAGGAAGTGGTCGACGGGCGTCTGGCCCAACGAGAGCGCGAACGCGCGGTCCCGGTAGTAGAAGTAGAACCAGTCGTGCGCGGCCACGCAGTGCTCGGCCATGGCGACCCCGATGGCCTCGTGCCCGGCGCTGGAGATCTGGAAGAAGATCTTGTTCTGGCGCTTGAGGCTCTGCTCCCTGTCGTCGATCCGACGGGAGGTGACCATCGTGCGGTACATACGGAGAAGCTGTTCGGCCGTGAGACCGGCGAGGTCCTCCGTTCCCGTGATGTCCTGTTCTGTCGTCGCCATCGAGCCAGGGGCAGGGGTGAAGCACACAAACTCGAAAGATAGCCGTGCCGGGGCGTGGGTCTACAACGTCGTCATCCGGGCTCGCGCCGCGCCGCGATGTCGCGGGCGGCCTCGGCCATCCCCGACGCGAGCGCCTCCGGGGCCGTGACGGGCGCCTCGCAGGTGTAGCCGTGGCAGAGGTACGCGGTCGGCTTCCCGTCCACGGCGGCCCGTCCCACCAGGAGGGGGATGCCGTCGTCGGGCTCCCCCGGCTCGTGCCCCACCACCGTACGGTTCCGGTGGAAGGTCGCGAGCGCCGTCCGGCCGAGGGCGCCCGCACCGTCCGCGTCGCGCGGGCCCACGATGGCCACCTCCAAGGGCTCGGCGGAAGCCCGGTCCACCGCGCACAGCAGGCGTCCGAAGGCCGTGGGGAAGCGACCCATGGGCGCCGCCTCGCGGTCGATCACACGTTCCGCCACCTCCCGGTAGCGCTCCTCCCCGAACAGGTGGCCGGCGCGCAGGAGCAGCTCGGCGGCCAGCGAGTTGCCGGAGGGCGTGGCGTTGTCCATCGGGTCGCGGGCGCGCATGAAGAGCGCGCTGCTCTCCTCTTCGGCGCTGTCGTGGAAGAGCCCGGCGTGCTCGTCCCAGAAGCGTGCGAGGGTCTCCTCGCAGCACCAGCGGGCCTCGGTCAGCCAGCGCCGCTCGAGCGTCGCTTCGTGCAGCGAGAGCAGCGCGTTGCCGAGCGCCGCGTGATCCTCCAGGAAGGCGGCGATCTTCGCCTTCCCGTCCTTCCAGGCGTGGAGGAGGGCGCCGTCGCGGCGCATCTCGGTCAGGATGAAGTCGGCGCCCGTGACGGCCGCGTCGGTCCAGTCGCGGCGCCCGAGGGTCCCCCCCGCCTCGGCGAAGGCGCGCAGGGCCATCCCGTTCCAGCCCGTGAGCACCTTCTCGTCGCGCAGGGGAGGCTCCCGCTGCGACCTCACCTCGAGCAGCGTGGCGCGGGCCCCGGCCAGAAGGCGACGCAGTGCCTCGGGCTCCATCGACTCGGATCGGGCCACGGCGTCGAGGTCGTGCCGAAGCCAGAGGATGTTCCTGCCCTCGAAGTTCCCGCCGGGCGTCACGTCGTAGCAGCGCATGAACGGGCCGGCTTCGTCGTCGCCGAGGGAGGCGAGCACCTGCCCGGGCGTCCACACGTAGTAGCGGCCTTCCTCTCCCTCGGAGTCCGCGTCGCGTGCCGAGTAGAATCCGCCCCGCGGGTCCCGCATGTCGGCCGAGGAGGTAGTCCAACGTCTGCTCCGCGACTTCCCGGAGGTCCGCGGCGCCCGTGACGCGGTAGGCGTCCAGGTAGGCGCGCGCCAGGAGGGCGTTGTCGTAGAGCATCTTCTCGAAGTGCGGCACCAGCCAGCGGGCGTCCACGGAGTAGCGATGGAAGCCGCCGCCCAGGTGGTCGCGGATCCCGCCCGCCGCCATGCGGCGCAGCGTGTGGAGCGCCATGTCGAGGGGCGCCGCGGCGCCCGTGCGCGCGTGCTGGCGCAGGAGCACCTCCAGCGTCACCGGCTGGGGGAACTTGGGTGCGCCGCCGAAGCCGCCGTGGGTCGCGTCGTACTGGCCGGCCATGGCGCGCACGGCACGGTCGAGGAGCGCCTCACCGGGGAGCGCCGCGCCGCCGCCCTCGGGCGTCGCTTCGTGCGCCTTGCGCAGGGCCGCGAGGAGGTCGGAAGCGCCCTTGCGGACGTCTTCGCGGCGATCGCGCCAGGCGCGTGCGGCGGCGTCGAGGACCTGGCGGAAGGACGGCATCCCCTGGCGCGCGGTCGGGGGGAAGTACGTCCCACCGTAGTAGGGCTCGCCCGCCGGGCGTGAGGAAGACGGTGAGCGGCCAGCCTCCCTGGCCGGTCATCGCCTGCACCGCGCGCATGTACACCTGGTCGACGTCGGGGCGCTCCTCCCGGTCGACCTTCACGCTCACGAACGCCTCGTTCATGGCCTCGGCCACCGACACGTCCTCGAACGACTCCCGCTCCATCACGTGACACCAGTGGCAGGAGGAGTAGCCGATGGACAGGAGGATCGGCCGGTCCAGCTCACGTGCCCGGGACAGCGCCTCTTCTCCCCACGGATACCAGTCCACGGGGTTGTCGGCGTGCTGGAGCAGGTAGGGGCTGCTCTCCTGGGCGAGTCGGTTCGGCATGGTGGATCACACCCTGCGCGGGTGCGGTGGTTCCGCTGCCAAAGCCGCCGGACGACGCGCGATTTTCGGGGAAACATGCGTTTTTCCGCCCGTGCCTCCGTCGTTGTTCCCCGCGCGGGCGGGGTCTAGATTCGAAGATGCCGAGGCCCCCCCAGGGGCTCAGCCGCGACCGCGAACGACGAGCCGGAGAGACGTTGTCGCTGTACTTGAGCATGGCGGGGCTCGCCGTCAGACGGCCCCGCACGATCCCGCACCTCCTGCGGGCGGCGTGGGCCTTCAGGGCCCGTCATTGGTATCGCCGCCCGCCGTTCCTCCCGTTGCCCCCGGCTTCGTACATGCGGTGGCGGCTGGAGACCGCGTACGGTGACGGTGATGCCACGCCTTCGGCGGACGAGCTCGAGCGCTACCTGGTCTGGGGGAGCGAGATGCGCCGGCAGATGAGGAGGAGCGCGTGCGTAAGGTCGTCCTCCTCGCCCTCCTGTGGCTCGCTGGTGACGCTCTACTTCCCCGATTCCCGGAGCTGGCTCAAGGGGGTCACAGCCCCCGTATGGCTGCCCGTGATGAAGTGGGACACCAAGGAGGAGATGAAGCAGGTCGGCCGCGACGTGGTCAACTACGAGGTCCTCTCGGGCAAGATCCCGGATCAGAGGAACTTCAAGGACTGGCTCGACACGCGCTACTCCACCGACGATCTGAAGCAGGACCCGTGGGGGTCGACGTACGACCTGAGGGTCCTGGTCGACTCGGTGGCCATCGTCTCGTACGGTCCGGATCGGACCCGGAGCACGGACGACGACTTCGAGGTGTCCGAGCCTCGCAAGCGCCCCAAGCGTTGACGCCCGCGACGCCGACGGGCCTTTCGCGTGCCGACCCCTCGTGACCTACTTCACCGACCGGCTCCTCGAGCTGATTCCCGTCTACGGCCCCTGGCTCCTCTTCGCCCTCGCGCTCCTGGAGACCTGCTTCGTGACCGGCCTGGTCGTGCCGGCCGGGCTCGCCACCGCGCTCGGCACCGTGCTGGCACTCGACGGTGAGCTGAGGCTGGTCCCCATGGTCGGGGCGGTCCTGGCGGGCGGGGCGCTCGGCGACTCGATGGGCTACTGGGTGGGGCGCGCCTCCGGGCAGCGTATCCTCGCGGGGGGTGGGCGGTGGGCCCGGCGCGTGCAGCACCGTGGCGCCGAGCTCGATCGGTGGTTCGGGCGCCATCCGGCCTACTCGGTCAGCTTGGCCCGCGTGATCGCCTTCGTGCGCACGGTCATGCCCATGGCGGCCGGGATGAGCCGGATCGCCTACACCCGCTTCCTGGCGTACGAGCTGGTGGGACTCGTGGCCTGCGTCGGCCTCTATGTCGGCATCGGCGCGGTGGCGCGCGGAAGCTGGGAGGTCGCGACGCGTGCGCTCGGGATCGGCGGCGCGGTGGCGTTCTGCGCCGTCGGCGTGGTGGTGGCGTGGACGCTGCGCCGCCGGCTGCGCAGCGGGAGGCGGCGGACCGGCGCGGCGCGGGGCCCGGAGGATCGTTCGTGCTGAGCGTCGCGCTCACCGGCAACGTCGCGTCGGGGAAGTCGGCCGTGGCCGAGGCCTGGACCCGGGCGGGCGTGTCGGTCGTGAGCGCGGACGTGTTGGCGCGCGAGGCCGTGGCCCCCGGCAAGCCGGGGCTCGGGGAGGTCCGCGAGGCTTTCGGCGACGGCGTCCTGGCGGCCGACGGCACGCTGGATCGGGCGGCATTGCGCGCCCGGATCTTCGGCGACGAGGAGGCGCGCCGGCGCCTCGAGGCAATCCTCCACCCCCGCATCCGCGCGTTGCGCGACGCCTGGCTGCGCGAACGCGCCGAGGCTGGCGATCGGCTGGTGGTGGCGGAGATCCCGCTTCTCTACGAGACCGGCCTCGAGGAGCACTTCGATCTCGTGGTGCTCGTGCACGCACCGGCGGAGGTGCGTCTGGCGCGGCTCACGTCGCAGCGGGGGCTGTCCGAGGAGGAGGCGCGGCGCATCATGGCCGCCCAGATGGATCCCGACGCGAAGCGTCGACGCGCCGACGTCGTGATCGACAACGACGGCACGCTCGCGGCGCTGCGGGCCCGCGCCGCCGAGGTGCTGCGCTCGCTGCGCGTCCGTGCGGGCGAGGCGCGCCTGCGCCTGGACCTGCACCTGCACACCGTGGGATCGTGGGACTGCCTCTCCGACCCGCACGCCGTGGTGGAACGGGCGGCGGCGCGCGGCGTGGAGCGCATCGCCATCACCGACCACAACCGCCTCGACGTCGCGCTACGCATGGCCGAGGCGCTGCCCGACCGCGTCATCCCCGGCGAGGAGGTCAAGACGGCCGAGGGCATCGACGTGATCGGCCTGTATCTGTCCGAGGTGATTCCGAAGGGGACGCCGGCGCGCGAGACGATCGAGCGAATCCGCGCGCAGGGGGGCATTCCCTACCTGCCGCACCCCTTCGCCGCCGGGAAGGGTGGGGGCGGGCGCTTCGCGGAGGAGCTCGCGCCGCTGGTGGACGTGATCGAGGTGTTCAACGGGCGGCTGCATCCCGGGCGGCTCAACGCCCGGGCGGAGGAGCTGGCGCGTCGGCACGAGAAGCTGCGCGGAGGCGGATCGGACGCGCACACGCTCACGGAGGTGGCCGGCGTCTCGGTGGAGGTCGCCGCGCATGCCAACGGCCCGGACGCCCTCCTGCGCGCCCTCGCCGACGCGACCGTCCGCGGCCGCACGGCCTCGCAACCTGGTGCACCTCGCCTCCACCTGGGCGAAGGTGCGCAAGAGGCTGCCCGGCGCGCCGCGCCCCCCGGGCCGGTAGCGGCGGCGGCGGGGCATTCCCTACCTTTCCATCGTCTCGCGGCGCTCCTCCCGTCGTCGCCCTCCACGCGCAAATCGTTTCAGGGTCAGGAGCCGGTCTTGAGTTACCGCACGCCGGACGCGCGGGTGTCCTCGGTACGGGAAGTGCGCAACGCCCTGCTGGCCTCGCGGCGCGCCGTGCTCACCACGCATCTGAATGCCGACGGGGACGGCGCCGGCAGCGAGGCGGCGCTCACCGCCTGGCTTCGGGCCAACGGCACCGAGGCGCACATCGTCAATCCCACCCCCTTCCCGGACCCGTTCCGCTTCCTGGTCGAGGACTCCTGGGTCGCCGACGCTTCGAGCGCGCGCGCGAAGGAGGTCTGCGAGCGGGCGGATCTCGCGGTGGTCGTCGATACGGGGGAGGTGCAGCGCATCGGCCGGGTACGGTCGCTGATTCGCGACCTCATGACGGTCGTCATCGACCACCACCCGCCGGGCGACCAGCCCATCGGGGGGTTCTCCCTCCGCGACTCCGACGCGTGCGCGGCGGGCGAGCTGGTCTACGACGTGCTCCTCTCCGCCGGCGGGCCCTGGCCGCGGTTGGCCCTCGAGGGGATGTACGTGGCGATCCTGACCGACACCGGATCGTTCCGCTTCACGAACGCCACGCCCGGGAGCCACCGCGTCGTCGCGGACCTCATCGCGCGGGGCGTGGACCCGGAGCAGATGTACGCGCAGGTCTATGGGAAGGCTCCGGTGCGGAAGTACCGTCTCCTGCGCCGGGCGCTGGACTCGCTGGAGCTCGACGAGGAATGGGGCATCGCCTGGATGGTGATCCCCCAGGACGCGTATCTGGAGCTCGGTGCCACCCAGGACGACCTCGAGGGTATGGTGGACATTCCGCGGGGGGTCGAGGGCGCGAAGGTCGGGCTCCTCTTCCGCCTGACGACCACCGGCGAGGTGAAGGTGTCGTTCCGTTCCAACGGGCCGGTCGACGTGAACGAGTTGGCCCGGCGCTTCGGCGGCGGAGGGCACGTCCGGGCGTCCGGGGCCGTGGTGCCCGGACCGATGCCCGCGGCGGTGGCGAAGGTCGTACAGGCCACGCGGGACGCCATGTCCCGGGACGCAGAGTGAGGGAATGCGCTTGACGGAGTCGCGTGATGAGGAGCGGTCGGAGGACCCCGGGGTGCCCGAGGCGCTCCCGAGGTCGCTCGTGCACGCCCGGGAGCGGCTGGGCGCGGAGGGGATCGACCGCCTCTGGATCTTCCCGCCGATCCGCCGGGGAAGGCGCGAGCGAGGGGTCGTGGCCGTGAGCCTCTATCTCGAGGGCGAAGAGCGCCGCCGCCTCCTCACGCTCGCCTACCTTGCCGAGCGGACGGGAAAGGGCCTCACCCTGGAGCATGCCTTCCACGAGGAGGGCGAGGCGCCTCCCGAGCTGCTGCCTCGCGTCATGGCCGGGGTGGTGCGGCGCGCGGGAGAGGCGTACGGCGATCCGCGCGAGGTGGAGATCGAGGGATCCCCGGAGCGGTTCGGCGCCCTGGTCGACGAGTTCGACCCCGCGCTCCTGGTCAGGGAGCCGACGTGAGCGAGGCGACCCCGATGAGGCCCTTCATCCGGCTCTTCGGACGCTATCTCCGGGAGCAGGGGCTTCCCGTGACGCACCAGCGCGAAGCGGTGTCGGAGGTCGTGTTCACCTCCACGGAGCACCTTTCGGTGGACGACATCGAGCGGCGGCTGCGCGAGCGCGGCGACCGCATCGGCAAGGCCACGATCTACCGGACCCTCGACCTCCTCGTGCGCAGTCGGCTCGTGGAGGAGCACGACTTCGGCGAAGGCTTCAAGCGCTACGAGCACCGCCTGTCACGCCAGCCCGTACACGAGCACCTGATCTGCCTCGAGTGCGGGAAGGTGACCGAGTTCCAGAGCGCGGAGATCCAGGGCGTGGAGGCGCGGGTGCAGGTGGAGCATGGCTTCCTGCCCGCCCGCCACCGACTGGAGATCTACGGACTGTGTCGTCCGTGTTGCGAGGCCGGCGCCGTCCTCCCCTACCAGGGGCTGACCTGCCCCATCGAAACGGTTTGACCCTTCCGGTGCCCAACCAACGAAACCCCCATGCGTCGGGGCGAGGCGGGGCGGAAGCCCTTTCGCCGAGCCCGACGGGAGCACGTGACGCCGTGACACCCCGCGGACTTCCTCCCGGCCTCGAGGCCCTGCCGTGGGAGCTTCCCCACACCTTCCTCGGGCTGGACGAGGCGGCGGCCGACTTCGAGCGCGCCGCGGCCGTGATCCTTCCCGTGCCGTACGAGTCCACCACGTCCTACGGCGGAGGCACGCGCGCCGGACCGGGCGCCATCGTGGAAGCCTCGCGCTACATCGAGCTCTTCGACCAGGAGCTCGGGTGCGAGGCGGGCGCGCTGCTCGGTATCCACACGCTTCCCGGGCTCGAGCTGACGCGGGCGGGCGCCTCCGTCGCCATGCAGGAGCTCCTCGAGGCCTATGGGAAGGTGCTCGACGCGTGCGGTGGGCGCTTCCTGACGATGCTCGGCGGCGAGCACAGCGTATCGTCACCCGCGATCCTGGCGCACGCCTCCCGCCGTCGCGAGCGGATGAGCGTCCTGCAACTCGACGCGCACGCGGACCTGCGCCCGCAGTACGAGGGCACGCCGGCGTCGCACGCGAGCGCGATGGCACGGGTCCTGGACCGGGCCGACGTGGTCGCCGTCGGCATACGCGCCGTGAGCGACGAGGAGATGGACGTGCACCGCGCCTCGGACGCGTCCACGATCGTGTGGGCCGACGAGATGTGGGCCGACGACCATTGGATGGACCGTGCCCTCGAGGCGCTCCGCCCTGACGTCTACCTGACCTTCGACGTCGACTACTTCGACCCGAAGTACGTCCCCTCCACCGGAACACCCGAGCCGGGGGGCGGCGACTGGTATCGCACCCTGAAGTTCCTCAAGCGCGTGTACCGTGAGCGCAACGTGGTCGCCGCCGACGTGGTCGAGCTGGCGCCCGTGCCGGGGCTGCATGCGCCGGATTTCCTGGTGGCGAAGCTCGTCTACAAGCTGATCTCCTACCGCTTCCAGGGTCGGCTGGCGAAGTAACCCACCGCCGACGCCGTCCACGATCATGGCGGGTTGATCGCGGGGCGGCCGCCCTCGACCTTTGATGGCGTCCCTCTTTCCCAGGCCCATGTCGACCGTGTCCGAGCCAGCCTCCGAGTTCCAGCCCGTCGCACCGCCCGGTTTCGACCGCGCGGTGGCGCCGGATCCGAACGAGGCCGGCTTCCTGTCGTGGCAGGAGGTGGAACGGGTCACCGGTTCGCCCACGATCGCTGGGAATCAGATCCGGCTGCAGTTCGAGGGATCCAGCTCGTTCGAGGCGTGGATCGAGGCGATCGACGCGGCGGAGCGCTTCGTCTATTTCGAGAACTACGTGGTGCGCGACGACCGCGTCGGTCGTGCGTTCCGCGAGGCGCTCATCACCAAGGCGCGTCAGGGCGTGCCGGTCCACGTCATCTTCGACTGGGTCGGTTGCTGGGCCACGCCCAGGCGCTTCTGGAAGCCCATGCGCGACGCCGGCGTGGAGGTGCGCGCGTTCAATCCCCCGGCGCTCGGCCTCGGAGATCCCCTCGGCCTGGCGCAGCGGGACCATCGGAAGCTGGTGGCCGTCGACGGAAAGGTGGCCTTCGTCGGAGGCTTCTGCATCGGAGAGGAGTGGGCCGGCACCCGCACGAGCGCCCCGTGGCGCGACACCGGCCTGGAGATCCGCGGGCCCGCCGCACGCGCCGGCGCGCTCGCGTTCGAGCGGCTCTGGGGGGAGATGGGATCGCCGTCGTTCCTCGCGGCGACGACGGCCGATCCGCCCGCGGCCGGACCCACGCCCGTCTGGCTCATCGAGGGCGAGCCCGGCAAGGCGAGGGTGTACCGCACGCTGCACCTCAACGCGGTGCGGGCCCGCACGCGCATCTGGATCACCGACGCCTACTTCGTGGCGCCGCGGCCGCTCACGGAGGCGCTCGCCGCGGCCGCACAGCAGGGCGTCGACGTGCGCATCGTCCTGCCGGCGCACAACAACTGGCCGCTGGTGGGGAGCATCTCACGCGGCGGCTATCGCTTCCTGCTCGAGAACGGCGTGCGCCTCTTCGAGTGGCAGGGCGCGATGATCCACGCGAAGACGTCGGTGGTCGACGGCACCTGGTGCCGGGTGGGCTCGAGCAACCTCAACACGGCCAGCCTCATCGGGAACTGGGAGATCGATGCCGGTGTTCTGGACCGGGGTCTGGCGGAGCAGCTCGAAGGGCTCTTCCTCGCCGACCTCGCCTCGTCGAGGGAGATCGTGCTCCCCGCGGCCCGCGGCCGGATCGCGGTGCCGTACCTCCCCGGTGAGCGCGAGTCGCCGAAGGAGCCGCTCGATCCCCACGGCTCGCTCCCCGAGCGGTTGGAGCGGGCGTTGGAGGGCGGCGGCAGTCGCCGCATCGGCATGGCGCCCCTGGTGCGCGCCGGGTCCGTGCTCGGGGGCGCGCTCGCGGGCAACAGGCCGCTCGGTCGCGAGGACCGGACGGTGCTCGGCACGCTCGCCGTGGCGACGCTCGTGCTCGCGGCGCTGGCGGCTCTCCTGCCGGAGGCCGTCGGTTGGACCGTCGCGTTCCTGGCGTTCTGGTTCGGGGCGGTGATGGGCTTCCGCGCGTGGGCACAGGCCCGGCGGGCGCACATCGAGGAGAAGGAAGCCGCGGCCGCCGCGGCGCGAGAAGACGAAGACCCGCCCGTCACCCCTGGAACGACGCTGCCATCTTGAACGACGTAGGCATTCTCATCGCATTCACCGCGGGGGTCCTTTCCTTCCTCTCCCCCTGCGTCCTTCCGCTGGTGCCCAGCTACCTGACCTTCGTCACGGGGATGAGCCTCGAGGACCTGCAGGGTGGGGTGGACCGGCGCGTCACGATGACGCACGCGATCCTCTTCGTGGCGGGCTTCAGCCTCATCTTCATCCTCCTGGGCGCGTCCGCCTCGTTCCTCGGCCAGTTCTTCAAGGCCTACGAGATCTGGATCGCGCGCATCGGTGGGGTGATCATCATCCTGCTCGGGCTGCACATGGCGGGCGTGTTCAAGCTCATGCCGCTCATGCGGGAGAAGCGGATGCACCTCGCGGACAAGCCGGCCGGCTACCTGGGCACGCTGGGCGTGGGCATGGCGTTCGGCGCCGGCTGGACGCCCTGCATCGGCCCGGTGCTCGGCGCGATCCTCACGTACGGCTTCTCCCAGGACACGATGTGGGCGGGTGTCGGGCTGCTGACCGTGTACTCGCTGGGGCTCGCGATCCCCTTCCTGGTGGCGGCGCTCGCGCTCGACTGGTTCCTCCAGGTGTTCAAGCGCTTCCGGAGGTTCCTCCCGATCGTCGAGAAGGCGTCGGGGGTGCTCCTGGTGTTCCTGGGGATCCTCCTGCTCATGGGGTGGTTCACGATCCTGAGCAGCTGGTTGGCGCGGTTCACGCCGGGGTTCATTCTGGACCGGACCTAGGGGAAGGCTTCCCGGTGGGGCGGGGCACGGGGTGCTCCGGCTCCGGAACCACTCGGCGACTTGGACTTCATGGTTTCGGGATCGGGGTGACGGGCGCCTCGCTACGCGGCGCGCGGCCGACCAAATCCACGCGCCGAGTTTCCTGCGCCGGAGCACCCCGTGCCCCTTCCGACCAGGGGTGGCCCTACCCGTCCCGCAGCGTCTCGACCGGGTCGACGCGCGCGGCGCGTCGCGCCGGCAGGTCGGACGCCAGGGCCGCCGCGGCCAGGAGGAGGACCAGCAGGCCCACGTACGTGAGCGGGTCGCCGGCGTGCACGCCGTAGAGCTGACTGTCGAGGAGGCGCGTTCCGGGTACGGACAGGAGGAGGCCGAGCACGGCCCCGGCTCCGGTGAGCGCGAGGCCCCGCCGCAGCACCATCCGACGTACCCCGCGTTGGCTCGCTCCGAGCGCCATGCGTAGCCCGATCTCCCGTCGGCGGGCGGCGACGCGGTGGGCCAGCCCCGCCTGGCATCCGGCGAGCGCGAGCACGACCGCGAGGACGCCGAAGATGGAGAGCACCAGGGTGTAGAACCTGGGCTCCGCCAACGAGCGCGAGATGCGCGCGCGCATCGTCCCGATGCGGTCGACCGGCAATTCCGCGTCGAGGGAGCGCAGGAGCGCTCGCGCCGCGTCCGCTACCACCGGCGCCGGCGCGTCGGAGCGCACGAGCAGGGAGAAGCCCGCGGCGCCTCCCTTCTGGAAGAAAGGCTCGTACGCCACGGGCGGTGGCGCGGCACGCAGCCCGTCGTGGCGCACGGCGCCCACGACCCCGACCACGTCGCGCGGCCCGTCGGGACCGGTGGGCGATCCGTAGAAGGAGTGGGCCCTGCTGCCGACGCCCAGGGTGTCCCCCTCCGAGGTGACGATGTCGGGATCGACCACGAGGACGGCGGGGCCCCCCTCGCGGTCGTCGTCCTGGAAGCCGCGACCGTCCCGTACAGGGATGTGCATGAGGTCGAAATAGCCCGCGGACACCAGCGCGACCTGCACGGAGCCCGTCTGGATCCCGTCCTCCGTCAGGAGCGGCGACGTCATGTTGGAGCCGGAGATCGGGAGGTTGCGACCGAGCGCGACGGCGGTCGCGCCGGGGAGGTCGGCGGCGCGCCGCAGGAGCTCGTGGGCGAAGGCGAGCCGCGCCGCGGCATCCGGATAGTGGTAGTCGGGCAGACCCACGTCCACGACCGTCACGTTTCCGGGATCGAAACCCGGGTCCTCCGTCACGGTCGCCACGAAGCTGCGCAGGAGCAGCCCGGCCCCGGCGGTGAGGACGACGGCGAGCGCCACCTGCGTCACGACGAAGCCCTCGAGGAGGCGGCGCAGCCATCCGGCCTCACCGGTGCCGGGCGAGGATTCGCGCAGAAGGGCGGCCGGCTGCGTGCCGGATCCCACCAGCGCCGGCGCCAGAGCCGTGGCGAGCCCCGTGGCCACCGCGACCCCGACGGCGAGGAGCCCCATCGTCGGATCGAGGCCGATCGCGGCCGCGTGCGGAAGGTCGTCGGGAACGAGGGCCAGCGCCGGCCTCAGCAGCACCGCCGCGGCGACCAGCCCGATCAGTCCGGCGCCCATGCCGAGAAGCGCGCCCTCCAGGAGCAGGCCCCCCGCCACGCGACCGGATCCCGCCCCCACCGACACACGCACGGCGAGCTCGCCACGCCTTCGCACACTGCGCGCGAGCAGCATCCCGCCGGCGTTGGCGCCGGCGGCCAGCAGCACGAGAAGTACCGCCCCCTGAAGGAGGAGGAGGGGGGTACGCACGTCACCCAGCAGGCGCTCGGAGATCGCTACGGCGGACGCTGCCGGGGCTCCCCCCGTCACGCCGGCGGAGATGGCGCCCAGCTCGCGCGCGACCTCCTCGGTCGTCGATCCCACCCGCAGCCGGGCCAGGCCGCGCAGGATCTTCGCGCCGGCGACCTCCATCAGGCCGGGATTCGTGGCCTCCAGCGGGATCCACACCTCCGTGCCGTCGGGGAAGACACGGTCGCCGCGGACGACCCCGAGCACCGGCACCTCGAGGCCCCCGAGGTGCAAGGTGCGGCCGATCGCGCCCGGGTCGGCGTGGAACGCGCGCCGCCAGAGCCCCTCCGAGATGAGCACGGCCGGCGCCGCGTCCGGACGGAAGGCGTCGTCCGGGAGGGGCCGGCCGAGCAGCATGGGGGCGTCCAGGAGGTCGAAGAACCCGTCCGTGACGGTCGCGCCCGCGATCCGGACCGTCTCGTTCGCACCGACGAGGTTGAACTCGGTCTCGAGATACGCGGCCACGACGTCGACGGAGCGGGCATCCCGGCGCCAGGCGTCGAGCACGGGGTAGGACACCCGCGACAGTCCGTACTGCTCGCTCACCTCGTCCACCGCCACCAGACGGTCCGGGTCGGCGAAGGGCAGGGGGAGAAGAGCACGCCGCGCACGACCGTGAAGACGAGCGTGTTCAGGGCCACGGCCGCCGCGAGGATCGCGACCGGGGCGGCCACCGCGCCCGGTCGGCGCGCGATCGCGCGCCAAGCGAGCAGCAACTCGTCGAAGAACGAGCGCGGCCATGCCCGCAGCCGCCTGAGGCGGACGCGACGACGATCCTCCTCCTCGCAGTAGCGACGCGTCTCGGTCAGGTCTCCGAACTCCTCCTCGGCCCGCCGTCGCGCTTCCTCGGCGGACATCCCCTCGGCGCGCAGCTCCTCGGCACGCTGCCCCAGGTGGAAGGCGAGCTCGTCGTCCACCTCACGCGCCGGATCCGCGTCCCCGGTCAGGCGCGTACCCCGCTCCCGTCTTCCCATCCTCCCCTCACTTCTCCGCTTCGAGCAGGCTCTTCATCGCCGCCGCGTAGCTGTGGAATGCATCGGTCTCGACCTGCAGACGCCCTCGCCCCTTTCGCGTCAGCGTGTAGAACCGCGCGCGCCGGTTGTTCTCGGACCGCCCCCACGAGGACTCGACGAGCCCCTGCCGTTCGAGCCGGTGCAGCGACTGGTAGAGGGCCGCGTCCTCGAAGGACACCGCGTCTCCGCTGTGGTCGCGGATCCAGCGCGCGATCTCGAAGCCGTGCATCTGCCCCTGCATCAGCGTTCGCAATACGATCAGGTCGACGGTGCCACGCACCAGCTTCATCGAGGCGAGCTCGGTCAAGGATCGGCTCCAGAGCGGCCGTCGTCGAGACGGGAAAGGGATCCTCAAGGACCTTCAGTAAAGAATCTTAGTGGACGACGCGCGGCGACGCCACTCCCCCCCGAAGGGGCGGGGTGACTTGGCGCCGCCGCCGGGGCTGCCCTACGTTTCGGGTGCGGCGCCGGTGCGGGGCCGCGGTCGGCGGACTCCTCCGTCGGACATCCGGAGTCGCGGCACCGATGCGGACGGCCCTCCCTCGTCAGAGCATCCTTCGCCCGGCGCTCGCAGCGGGCGCCGCGACGCTCTTCGTGTGGCTGGCCGCCGTCGAGATCGTGGCGCAAGCCCCGCCGGAGACGCCTCCTCGCCACGCCAGCTCGGGCCTCGCCGGTACCGTGCTCGACCGGGTCAGCGAGGTGCCGATCGCCGGGGCGCTCGTGGAGCTCGTGGACGTCGAGACGGGCACGCGTGCCGGCCGCGTCGAGTCCGACAGCCTCGGCACGTTCGTCTTCCCGCCCCTGGCCGCGGGCTCGTACACGCTGACCATCGGGAGCTTCGGCTACAGCGAGCTGTCGCGGGACCTCGTCCTGGACGCGCGCGTCGACACGGAGGTGACGGCGTCGCTCGTTCCGGAGGCGATGGACCTCGAGCCGTTGGTGGTCACGGTCGAGCGGCGGACCTCCGCCGTCATGCAGGACTTCGAGCGGCGACGCGCCCTCGGCATGGGCTCGTTCATCACCCGCGAGGACATCGAGCGTCGCCGGCCCCACCAGGTCACCGACCTCTTCCGCACGATCGCGGGCATCAGGGTCGTCCCGGACCGCAACGGCGACGCGCGCCTGCTGCTGCACGGCGGGTGCACGCCGAAGCTCTACATCGACGGTGTGGCGTCGTACGAGGGGACCAGCCTCGACATGATCCTCCATCCCGACGACGTCGAAGCGGTCGAGATCTACACCACGGCCACCACCCCGCCCCAGTACGCCCGCGGTGCGTGCGGCGTCCTGGTCGTGTGGACGCGGGTGCCCCGGCGGGGCGTGGGGAAGACGTCGTGGTGGAAGCCCCTCGTCCTGATCGGCGCGCTGGCCGCGGCGCTCGTCATCGCGCGCTGACAGCCGGTCAGTCGCCGGCGGCCTCCACGACCGCTGCGGACGCGAACTCCTCCTCCAGCATCTGCCGCCGCAGGAGGCGCGCGTAGGTGCCGTCGGCCGCGACCAGCTCGGCGTGCGTACCGCGCTCCACGATGCGGCCGTCCTCCAGCACCAGGATCGCGTCGGCGGTCATCACCGCCGAGGCGCGATGGCTGATGATGAACGACGTGCGGCCCTTCATGACGTCGCGCAGGTCCTCGAGGATCTTCGCCTCGGTGTGCGTGTCCACCGCCGAGAGGGCGTCGTCGAGCACGAGGATGAGCGGGTCGCGCGCGATGGCCCGCGCCAGCGCGGCACGCTGCTTCTGCCCACCCGAGAGGTTGATGCCGCGCTCGCCCAGCATCGTCCCGTAGCGTTGCGGGAAGTCCTCGATCTGGTCGTGCAGCTGCGCGATGCGAGCGGCCGCGGCCACCGCCGCCGACGGGTCACCCTCCGAGGCGGGCGGCTCCGCGTCGTCGAGCCCCAGTCCGATGTTCGCCTCGATGCTCTCGGAGAAGAGGAAGGAGTCCTGGGGCACCATGCCGATGCGACGGCGGAGCTCCGCCGGGTCCACGCGGGTGAGCGGGACGCCGTCCAGCAGCACCTCGCCCGAGGTCGGGTCGTAGATCCGCGCCAGCAGGGCGACGAGCGTGCTCTTCCCCGATCCGGTCGGACCCATGAGCGCGATCACGCGGCCGGGCTCCACCTCGAAGGTGACGTCGTGCAGCACGACGCGCTCGGTGCCCGGGTAGGTGAAGGAGACGTTGCGGAACGCCACGCGCCCCCGCATGCCCTCCAGCGACACCGGCTCGGCGGGGACGGCCACGGCCGGCTCCGCCTGGAGGATCTTGTTGAGGCGCCCCATGGACGCGGCGCCGCGTTGGTAGAGGTTCACGACCCACCCCACGGCGATCATCGGCCAGACCAGGAGCATCAGGTAGAAGCCGAACGCGACGAAGGCCCCGACGGTGATCTGGTCCGCGATCACCTCGCGGCCGCCGAGCAGGAGCACCATCACCATCGCCGCCCCCGCGATGAGGCCGAGCACCGGGTGGAACGCGCCCGCCGAGATCGCGAGTCCCATGTTCCGGCGCCGGTACTCGTCGTTCAACGCGTCGAACTGCCGCGCCTGCTCCCGCTCCTGTGTGTAGGCGCGCACGATGCGCACGCCCGTGAGGTTCTCCTGCACCATCGTCGACAGGGTGGAGAACTGCTCCTGGATCTCCTCGAAGCGCCGGTGGATCACACGGCCGAAGCCGATCACGATCGGCGGCATGACCACGAGGGGGATCATGGCCAGCCCCGTCAGGCGCGGGCTCAGCAGCAGCATGGCGGTGATCACGAACGCGAAGGTGACCAGCGTGTTCACCGTGTACATCACGGCCGGGCCGACCGCCATGCGCACCGCGAACGTGTCGTTGGTGGCGCGGCTCATCAGGTCGCCCGTCCGGATCGACCCGTAGAACGACGCGTCCAGGCGGAGCAGATGCTGGAAGAAGTCGTTGCGCAGGTCCGCCTCCATGCGCCGGCTGACCCCGTTCAGCAGCTCCCGCATCCCGTAGCGCGCCGCCCCACCGAGGAGCGCCGCCGCCACGATCATCCCGGCCAGCCCCGCCACGCGCGCCGCCGTCACTCCCGGACCCGACAGCCCGTCGATCGCGAGCTTCACCAGGTACGGGCCCGCGATCTGGAAGGCGTTCGCGAACACCACGAACACCAGCCCCCACGAGAAGGGCTTCAGATAGGGTCGGAAGTACGGGAGGATCGAACGAAGGTCACCCATGGGGCGAGTCTACCCCGGGGGAGGAACGGGTTCCCGGGCGAACCGTCCGGTCCAACCACGGGCCACCCGGCATGGAGGGCGCGGAGGGGCGGCGCGCCCCCCTTGGCGAGACCGCTCGGCCGCCGCGTAGGCGTGGCGGAGCCCTCTGGCTAATGCTCGGCGGGGTGAGGGCGTTGCCTCGCTCCGCCGCTACGCGCGGCGGAGTCTCGCTACGGGGGGTGCGCCGCCCCTCCGCGCTCTACCCGGATGGGAGGGCACCCTGACGTCAGTACCCGACGGCTTTCCCTCCACGTCTTGGATCGGACCAACCGCGCAGGGTTCCGTCCTCCTCGACCAGGATGGCCTGTACGTCCCCGCTCTCCCCCCCGCGCTCGACCATGGTGTACCCCATGTCGCGCAGCGTCTGCAGCGTCTGCTCGCTCAGCGCTCCGCCTTCGTAGAAGACCTGGTCGGGAAGGTGCTGGTGATGCACGCGCGGCGCGTCCACCGCGGCCACCACGCCCATCCGGTAGTCGAGCACGTTGGAGATGACCTGGAAGACCGTGGTGATGATGGTCGATCCGCCGGGCGTCCCGACCACCATGCGCAGGTGCCCGCCCGGACCGACCACGATCGTGGGCGTCATCGCCGACAGCATGCGCTTGCCGGGCTCCACGGCGTTGGCCTCGCCCTGGACGAGCCCGTACTGGTTGGGGGTGCCGGGCTTGGCCGCGAAGTCGTCCATCTCGTTGTTGAGCACGAAGCCGGCGCCGGCCACCGTGACCTTGCTCCCGTACCACGAGTTGAGCGTGGTGGTCACGGCGACCGCGTTGCCCTCCCCGTCCACGATCGAGTAGTGCGTGGTGTGCATCCCCTCGGCGGGGGCGCCCAGGCCCGGTGCCACCTCGGTCGACGGGGTGGCGCGGTCCTCGGAGATCGTGGCGCGCCGCTCGTCCGCGTATTCCATCGACGTCATCCGGTCGATCGGCATCTCCACGAAGTCCGGGTCGGCCAGGTACGCGTTGCGATCGGCGTAGGCTCGCCTCCAGGCCTCCACGTAGAGGTGCACCATCTCGGGCCCGTGCCACGGCAGCGCGCCCAGGTCGAAGCCCTCCAGGATGTTGGCGATCTCCGCCATGGTCGCGCCGCCGGACGACGACGGCGGCATCGACACGATCTCGTGACCCCGATAGGTGAACCAGATCGGTTCGCGCCACGCGGCGGTGTACGTGTCGAGATCCCGAAGCGTGATGATCCCGCCGCCCCGCTTCATCTCGGCCACGATCAACTCCGCCGTACGCCCGCGGTAGAAGCCGTCGGGGCCGTGCTCCTGGATGCGGCGTAGCGTCTGGGCCAGCTCGGGCTGGCGGAGCGTGTCGCCCACCTGCGGAGGCGCGCCGTCGCGCGGGAGGAATTGCGCCGCGGAGGTGGGGAAGCGCGCGAGCGCCCCGACCATCTCCGGATCCAGCGACACGAGGAAGCGGTCGGTGACCGGGAAGCCCTCCGCGAGCGCCACGGCGGGCGCCACCAGATCCGTCCAAGGGAGAGTGCCGAAGCGCTGGTGCGCTTCCCACATCCCCATCACCGAGCCGGGAACGCCCACCGAGAGGTGCCCTTCCAGGGACGCGTCGGTCAGGTTGCCCCGCGCGTCCAGGTACATGTCGCGCGTCGCCGCCAGCGGCGCCTTCTCGCGGAAGTCCAGCGCCGCGGCCGTGTTGTCCGCCAGGCGCACCACCATGAAGCCGCCGCCACCGATGTTGCCCGCCTCGGGGTTCACCACGGCCAGCGCGAACTGGACGGCGACGGCGGCGTCCACGGCGTTGCCACCCGCCTTCATCACGTCGACCCCCACCCGGCTCGCGAGCTCGTCGGTGGTGACCACCATCCCGTTCCGGCCCGTCGTCGGCGTGGCGTCGTGCGGATACGGCCAGCCCGCGGGGAACGAGGTGTCGGCCGACCGGCGCGCGCACGTCGGACACGTCGCGACAGCCGGCGGTCGCCAGGAGGGCAGCGGCGAGGACGAGGGGACGGAAGATGCGGGCCGCGGACTGCAGGAACATGCGACGCTCCGATTCGGGAAGGGGGCGGGGCGCGTCGTTGCCGCCCTTCGACCCCTCGGGTACCATTCGACGCCCGACGTTATCGGGTCCCGGAAACCCCGACAAGCAAGGCGAGCGCAGTGCGCGACCCCCGTCTCACCGAGCAGCGGAACCCCCGCTCCATGCGCATCGACGCAGTTGGATGCGCTGGAGATCGTGGATCTCATCAACGCCGAGGACCGCAAGGTCGCGGTGGCCGTCGGGGAGCAGCGGGAGGCGATCGCGCGGGCGCTCGAGCTCGTCGAGGCGGCCTTCCGCGCCGGAGGCCGTCTCGATCTACGTCGGCGCCGGGACCTCCGGCCGACTGGGTGTGCTGGACGCGGCGGAGATGCCGCCCACGTACGGCACGGACCCCGAGATGGTGCAGGGGATCATCGCCGGCGGGTACGCCGCGCTCGTTCGGGCGCAGGAGGGCGCGGAGGACCGTCCCGAGGACGGTGCGACCGCCCTCGACGAGAGGCACGTGGACGAGCGCGACTTCGTCCTCGGCATCGCCACCTCCGGCAGCACGCCCTTCGTGCACGGCGCGCTCGCGCGAGCCCGGGAGCGCGGGCGCGAAGACCGGCTTCCTGCTGTGCACCTACCCAGCCCCGAGCTGGTGGCGACGCACGACGTGGTGATCGCTCCGCTCGTGGGCCCGGAGGTGATCACCGGCTCGACCCGCATGAAGGCCGGCACGGCCACCAAGCTGGTGCTGAACACGCTCACCACGGGCGCGATGGTGCGTCTGGGCAAGGTGTACGGCAACCTGATGGTGGACCTGCAGGTCACGTGTCAGAAGCTCCAGGACCGTGGGGAGCGCATCCTCATGGAGATGCTGGAGGTCGAGCGCGACCGAGGCGCGCGCGCTGCTCGACGGCGCGGACGGGCACGTGAAGACGGCGCTCGTGATGGGCCGGCTCGGGGTCGACGCCGCGGAGGCGCGTCGCCGACTGGAGGAAGCGGGCGGCGTCATCGCTCGCCTGGTCGGCGCGGAAGGGTGCCGGATGACGGGAGGGAAGCGCTGGGCGCTCCTGGCCGTCGCCATCGTGGTCTCGGTCGTCGTCCTGGTCACGACGTTCAACCCGGCGCCGCACACCGGGGGCGACAATGCCGGCTACGTGACGCTCGGCTACTCCCTCCTGACAGCATCACACCTACACCGAGCTGTTCGATCCGGCCGCACCGCCGCACACGAAGTATCCGCCCGTCTTTCCGGCCCTCCTCGCGATCGCGATGGCGCTCGGGGCGCGGACCTGGTCGGCGCTGAAGATCGTCGCCGCGCTCTCCACCGTGGCCACCGTCGCCCTCACCTGGCTGTGGGCGGAGCGCCGCGTGGGTGCGGTCCGGGCGCTCGGCGTCGCGCTGGTGACGGCGATGGCCACGTCGATGGCCTACTACGGGCACTGGATCCTCTCCGATCCCACCTTCCTCGCTTTCACCCTGCTGGCCCTGTATGCGCTGGAACGGGCCGCCGACGAGGAGAGGACGCCCGTGGGGTGGCTCGTGGTGGGCGTGGTCGCCACCGGGCTCGCCTACTTCACCCGCTCCGCGGGGCTCCCCCTCGTGGTGGCGCTCCTGGCCTGGCTGGCGCTCGCTCGCAGGTGGCGCGCCCTGGCGGTCTCGGCCGTGGCGCTCGGGGTGCCGATGGCGCTGTGGCTGCTGCGCGCACGCGGGTCGGGGCAGGGGGAGTACGTCTCCGAGTTCTGGCTCGTGGACCCGTACCAGCCGGCGCTCGGCCGCGTCGGCGTGCTCGGGCTCGTCGGCCGCGCCTGGACGAACCTCACCGCGTACGTCGGGACGCACCTCCCGGGGGGGATCGTCGGCACGCACGGGACGCTGGTGTCGGCGCTCGGGCTGGCGTTGGTGCTTCTCGGCGGGATCGGATGGGGGCTCGCCCTGCGGCGCCGTCCGGGGCCCGCGGAGCTCTTCCTCCCCCTGTATGCGGGACTCATCCTCCTGTGGCCGGTGGTGTGGTCCGGTGACCGCTTCGCGCTCCCCCTCTACCCGCTCCTCTTCCTCTACGCCGCCAGCCTGCTGAAGGAGGCGACCCCGCGCTTCGGCCTCGCGACGCCCCGGCTGGTGGGCGCGGTCGCGCTCCTGGTCGTCGTCCTGCCGGAGATGAAGTCCTGGGCGCGGGCCTCCGGGGAGGCGTCCGCATGTGCGGCCGTCGTGCGCAGCCAGGGGCCGTTCGCCTGCTACGGCCCGCGCGTCACCGCGTTCGTGGACGCCGCGATGTGGTCGGGCGCCAACCTTCCGCCCGGCTCCGCGGTGCTCTCGCGCAAGCCCCGCATGTTCTACGTGCTGAGCGGTGTGCCCTCACGGACCTTCCCCTTCGACCCCGCCTTCGCGGCGCACCTCTCCCTCGCGGCCACGGTGGGGGCCCGCTACGAGCTTCTCGACGTCTGGGACGGGCTGGCGCGCCGCTACGTGGCCGGCGCCGTGCGTCAGGCGCCCGGGGCGTGGTGCGCGATGGGGAGCTTCGGCGAAGGGACGCAGCTCCTGGGGATCCTCCCCCCCGGGCAGCGGGTTCTCCAGACCACGCCGTCCGATCCGGACGGGTCCGTCCGTATCGATCCCTGTCCGGCTTCCTACGTGGCGGGAGACGGGACGGCGGGCTATTCGTCCTCGGCGGCGACGATCCCGTTGCTGCGCGATCTCGATTCGGTGCCGTAGAGGAGGGCCAGCGCGATGCCGAAGGTCACGTGCTCGAGATAGGCGCGGTCGTGCGCGTCCAGCTCCCCGAGCAGGCTTCCCACGCCGGGGATGCGGCGCAGGGGGGCGTGCGAGCCGAGCATGCGGTAGAGACCGCCCATCGGGTGCATCGCGTACTCGGCGGTGCCGTACAGCGTACCCTTGAGGAAGTCGGGGCCGAACAAGCGGGGCTCCACCACCGCGCCGTAGACGAGCCCCTGGCCCGCGCCCGCGAGAAGGCGGTCGACGGTCTCGTCGTCGAGCGATCGGACGCCCGGGTCCCCGGTCAGGAGCGGCCGGAGCAGCTCGACGACGAGGGCCGCGACCGCACCGGACGCGCCCGCGCGCAGCAGTCGCAGCACACCCGATGGATGCCGCGGGCGCCAGCCGTCCAGGAGCTTGCCCAGGGCGACCACGGCCGCGGACGCGAGCAGGTCCTCCTTGCCACCGGGCGGCGGGGTACGCTCGCCGTCGGGGGGCGCCGGCTCGCTCCGGCGGCGCTGCGCGAGCGACGGCAGCTTTCGGGTGCCGGAAGGCGATGGGGCTCGGGCGCGCCCGAGCGCGTAGCCGATGCGATACCAGATGCTCTGATCGGAGGACATGGTCTGTGAGATCCCAGCGAGGCGAGGGCGTTCGAACGGTGGCGACGGGCGTGGGGTTTTTCAAGCGGGCCCGCCGCCGCGCGGTGCCGCTCCTCCTGGGTCTCGGGGCGATGCTGCATCCCCTCGACGTGGCGGCGCAGGTCCCGCCCGACGCGGATTGGTCCACGCTCGAGACCGAGCACTTCCGCGTCACCTTCCCCCGCGACCTCGAAGCGCTGGGGCGCCGAGCCGGCGCGCGCGCCGAACGGGCGTGGACGGAGCTGTCCGAGGTCGTTCGTCGAGCCGCCCTCCGGGCGCATCGACATCCTCCTCACCGACCACACGGACGTCACCAACGGCTACGCGCAGGTGCGGCCCTCGAACCGCATCACGATCGTCGCCCGCCCGCCCGTGGACGACCCCGGCCTCGGCTACTTCGACGACTGGATGGAGCTCGTGATCACGCACGAGCTGTCGCACATCTTCCACCTGGATCGCGCCGGTCCGCTCGGGCGCTTCCTGCGCGCCATCTTCGGCCGCGTGCCCGCGCCGTGGCCCTTCTTCCCGGGCAGCGGCGTACCGCGCTGGACCACGGAGGGACTGGCCACCTGGTACGAGTCCTATTTCTCGGAGGCGGGGCGCATCCACGGCACGTTCCACGACATGATCGTGCGCACCGCGGCGATCGAGGGGCGCTTCCCGGGGCTCGGGCGGGCTTCCGGCGACTCGCCCATCTGGCCGGGGGGCAACCGCGCCTACGCGTTCGGATCGCTCTTCTTCGAGCATCTCCTCGACAAGTACGGCACCGACCGCATGGGCGCCTTCGCCGAAGCGGTGGCCGGGCAGCTCGTTCCCTACCGGCTGGACGCCGCCGCCCACAAGGCCTTCGGGCACACGCTCTCCGAGGAGTGGGACGCGTGGCGGCGCCAGGTGGACGCCGAGGCGGACTCGGCCCGGGCGGCGCGCGACGCCAGGCCCACACCCCCGGCGCCCGAGCGGCTCACCGAGGGCGCCCGCGTCGCGCTCTACCCCCGCCTGTCCGACGACGGAAGCCGGCTCGCCTACGCGAGGGCGGACGGGCGCTCGGACGCGCAGCTCCGCGTCGCCGGGTCGGGACGCGAAGGGCGGGAAGGAGCTGTCGCGCACCAACGGCGTGTCGACCTTCGATTGGACGCCCGACGGCGGCATCGTGTTCGCGCAGCTCGAGCTGCAGGACCCCTACCGCCTGTACGACGACCTCTATCGCGTGGACGCCAACGGCTCCACGCACCGGCTCACGCGCGGCGAGCGCCTGAGCCAGCCGAGCGTCTCCTCCGACGGGAGCTGGGCGGTCGCGATCCAGGATACGCTCGGCACGAACGCGATCGTACGGGTGGACCTGGCCAGCGGCGCGGTGCGCACGATCGTGGAGTCCGCGCGCGACGTGCACTGGGCCTTCCCGCACCTGTCGCCGGACGGGCGATGGGTGGCGGTGTCGCGTTGGCTGCCGGGCGCGCACCTGGACGTGGTGGTGCTCGACGTCGCCACGGGTCGACAGGCCGTCCAGGTCACGGACGACCGCGCGGTGGACCTCGCGCCCACGTGGAGCCCGGACGGGCGCTGGCTGCTCTGGTCCTCGGACCGCTCCGGCATCCCCAACATCCTCGCCGCGGAGGTGGACCCGGGCACGGGGAGGGTGGGGGAGGCACGCCGGGTCACCGACGTGCTCACGGGCGCGGCCTACCCGACGGTGGATCCGCAGGGACGCTGGGTCTACTTCAGCGGATATCATGCGTACGGGTGGGACGTCGAGCGCGCGCCCTTCGCTCCGGACGGTTGGCCCGCCGCCTCGCCGGCGTCGGCCCGCTTCGATGCGCCGCCCCGGCCGGTGGCGCTTCAGGAGGCCCATGCCGACGGAGACGTGAAGGGCTATTCCCCCTTCCCGACGCTCCTCCCGACCTACTGGGAGCCCCAATTCGGCTCCGGTACCCGCACCGGCACGGTCAGCACCTCGTCGCTGGTGATCCCGGGGCGTGAGGTCATCGGGCCGACGGTGGGCGTGCACACGTCGGGCTACGACCTGGTGGGCCGGCACGACTACGATCTCTTCGGGCGGGTCTCCACCGGGACCCACGGCGGGCTGTGGGACTGGGGCGCGGCGTACGACTTCCTCGGGCTCGGCAACCCGATCTTCGGGATCTCGGCCAGCCAGTTCTGGGACGACGACGGGGTGCGCCTGGCCCGGGCCGAGGAGGGCGCGCCGTTGGACACGCTCTTCGTGCTGCAACGCACGCGGGGCGTGAGCGCCGGCGTCACGCTCTTGCGCGCTCGGTGGCGGCACGCGCTCGGCCTCACGCTGAGCGGCGGGATGACCTGGGAGCACAACGAGCTGCTGGACAACTTCCTCGAGCCGTCCACCGCCTACCGGCTCACGCGCGCGGAGACGCGCTTCCGCGACCTGCGGGTCACGCTCTCCTACTCGTCGGCGCGGAGCTTCGGCTACCAGGTCGGGGCATCGGCCGGGACGAACCTCATCCTGAGGGCGCGCACCAAGGCGCAGCTCCAGCTGCCCGACTCCCTCACCGGCGTGCTGGGGTCGGACTTCTCGCTCGACGAGGTCCAGGGGCAGCTCCGCGCCTTCAAGGCGATCGGCGGGCCCGGCTACGCTTCCCACGTGCTCGCCGTGCGCGTGAGCGGGGGCGCTGCGCGCGGACCCGGCGCCAACGCCGGCACCTACGAGGTGGGCGGCGCGTCCGGAACGCGCGAGGCGATCACCGGCCTCGCGCTCTTCGGCGGGAAGTCGCTCTTCTTCCCCGTGCGCGGCTACCCCGAGGTCACGCGCTTCGGCCGCTTCGCCTGGAGCGCCTCGGGCGAGTACCGCTTCCCGCTGGCCGTGCTCAACGGCGGACTCGGCGCCTGGCCGCTCGACGCCGACCGGATCCTGGGGGCGCTCTTCGTCGACGCCGGCAACGCGTGGGGTCCCGAGGAGGGCATCACCGGGTTCCAGAACTCGAGGAGATCCACGCTCGTGTCGGCCGGAGCGGAGCTCACGACGGGCTTCCTCGCCTTCTGGTCCGCCTCGCTGGACGTCCGCGTGGGAGGCGCGTACCCCTTCGTCGAGGGGGACGGCCCGACCTTCTACGTGCGCCTCGGACTCCCCTTCTGAGGTCCCCTGCGCGTCCCATGACCCGAAGAGAGACCGAAACTTTTCGGCCTCCGCCAGTGTAACAGAAAGGGTCGGATCCCGGAGATCCCCGCGTCACAGGGACTTCCGGAAATCGACCCGTTCCGGCCCTGGATTTTGTGCTTGACCCCTACATGTGGTGGTCCTAATATGGGTCCGCCTCAACCTATCGTAGGTCCCTCCCAGGACTTTCCACAGGCATACGCGCGGCGGGAGCCATCTCCCGCCGCTTTTCAACCTGATTTGCACGCGTTTTCAACGATTTTGTCCACAGGAGTCCCCGCCGATGCCGCGCGTCCATGAGCCCCGCCCGCCCCGCGATTCGAAGATCTTCGACGACGTCCTTCCCGAGGACGTCCCCGCGGCGGAGCTCACCGAGAACGCGCGTATCGTGCTGGGCAAGCGGTACCTGAAGAAGGACGCCGAGGGCACCCCCACCGAGGGTCCCGAGACGATGTTCTGGCGGGTCGCCAAGACCATCGCCGACGTGGACGCGGACTACGGGGCGTCCGAGGCCGCCGTGGGCGAGGTCGCGCGTCAGTTCTACGACCTCATGATCAACGGCAGGTTCGAGCCCAACTCGCCCACGCTCATGAACGCGGGCCGTCCGCTGGGGCAGCTGTCCGCCTGCTTCGTGCTTCCCGTCGCAGACGCGCTCTCCAACGGCCACAGCGGCATCTACGACACCCTCAAGGCCATGGCGCTCGTGCACCAGAGCGGTGGCGGCACGGGCTTCTCCTTCTCCCGCCTCCGCCCCGAGGGCGACACCGTGCGCTCCACGATGGGCGTGGCGTCCGGGCCGGTGTCGTTCATGAAGCTGTACGACGCCAGCACCGAGGTCGTGAAGCAGGGCGGGACGCGGCGCGGCGCCAACATGGGGATCCTGCGCGTCGACCACCCCGACATCCGCCGTTTCATCAACTGCAAGAACGACACGACGCAGGTCACCAACTTCAACATCTCGGTGGCCATCACCGACGCGTTCATGGAGGCGGTGACGAAGGGGGAGAGCTACGACCTGGTCGACCCCCGGAACGGTGCGGTGGCGGGGCAGGAGAACGCGCGCGACATCTTCGACATGATCGTGCACGGCGCGTGGCTGACCGGGGAGCCCGGCACGTTCTTCATCGACCGCGCGAACGAGTTCAACCCCGTGCCCGCGCTGGGGAGCTACGAGGCCACGAACCCCTGTGTGGTGGGCTCCACCAGGCTGGCGACCGACCGCGGCCTCCTCACCATGGAGGAGCTCTGCCGCGACACGATGGAGATCCAGGTGGCGACCGACAACCGCGTGCCGCACGCCCGCGCGGTGGCCTTCGCGCGTGAGCACGGGGGTGGCGGCGTCGCGGTGCGCGCACGGACCGGGATCACGGTCTTCCCGGCCGTGCCCGTCTTCAAGACGCGTGAGAACGCGGAGGTCTTCCGGCTCACCACCACGCACGGGCACGAGATCGTCGCCACCGGCAACCACAAGTTCTTCACGCCGCGCGGACCCGTCGAGCTCGACGACCTCCGCCCCGGCGACCGCCTGCTCGTCCAGTCCGGTGAGGGCCCCTGGAGCCGCCAGCGCGCGCTCCCCCCCTTCGAGCCAACGGACAAGCTCGCCGCCCGCGTCGAGCGCGGCGAAGCGGAGCTGCCGCGGGAGTGGTCGCAGGAGCTCGGTCAGCTCCTCGGCTGGGTCGTGGGCGACGGGTGGGTCACGCAGGAGCTGCCCGAAGGTCGCACGGTGCCGAACTACCCGGTCGGCCTCCTCTTCGGCGACGCGGAGCGTGAGCTCGAGCCCGAGTTCCGGGCGCGCATCCGGCGCTGGACCGGCATGAAGGGGAACCGCACGGAGCGGCAGGGTCGCGTGCAGCTCATCTTCCGCTCGGGTCTCTACTACTTCCTCGAGTCGCTCGGCCTGGTCACGGAAGACGGGAAGTCCAGCCGCGTCCCGCGCGCCCTGTGGAGCGCGCCCCGCGACGCCGTCGTCGGCTTCCTGCAGGGCCTGTTCACCGCCGACGGGACGGTGAACATCTCCAGCGTCAACGCGCCACACGTTGCACGGTGCGCCTCGCCAGCAGTGAGCCCGAGCTCCTGCGGGAGGTCCAGATCCTCCTGCACAACTTCGGGATCTCGGGCCGCATCCGGCTGCGTCGGGAGGCCGGTACCAAGGCGATGCCCGACGGCCACGGCGGCATGAAGGAGTATGCCTACCGCGCGCAGTACGAGCTCATCCTCGACAAGATCAACCGCGATCGCTTCATCTGCGCGAGATCGGCTTCCTCACGCGCCGCGAAGCAGGAGAAGGCCGAGGCCTTCCATCGCCGACGAAGACGCAGCCGCTCGAACCGCGAGCGCTATGTCACGCAGGTGGCTTCGATCGAGCCGGCGGGCAGCGAGGACGTGTACTGCACGACCGAGTTCCACACCCACTCGATCGTCGTAAATGCTTTGGTGACAGCACAATTGCGGCGAACAACCCTTGCTTCCCTACGACGTCTGCAACCTCGGAAGCATCAATCTCGGCCAGTTCGTGAAGGCCGACGCGCACCCCGGGGACGACCCCGAGGAGGCGGTCGATTGGGACGCGCTGCGTCAGGTGATCCACCTGTCGACGCACTTCCTCGACAACGTCATCGACGCCAACCGCTACCCGCTCGACGAGATCCACAACCTCGCGCAGACCATCCGCCGCGTCGGCCTCGGCGTGATGGGGTGGGCCGACATGCTCGTGCGCCTCGGCATCCCCTACGACTCCGAGGACGGTGTGGAGATGGGCCGGCGCGTGATGCAGTTCGTGAACGAGGAGGCGCGCGCGGCCTCCGAGCGGCTGGCCGAGACGCGGGGCGTCTTCCCCGCGTGGGAGGCTTCGATCTGGGGCCCCGAGGGGAAGGCCGCGACCCGTCCGGACGGGACGCGCGTGCGCCCCGAGCGCGAGCTCAGGAACTGCAACCTGACCACCGTCGCCCCCACCGGTACGATCTCGATCTTCGCCGGCTGCTCCGGCGGCATCGAGCCGCTGTTCGCCGTCGCGTTCATGCGCAACCAGGCGGGCTCGCTCATGCCCGACGTCAACCCCGACTTCGTGCGCATCGCCAAGGAGCAGGGGTGGTACTCCGAGGAGCTCATGGAGGGCATCGCCACGGAGGGCCACATCCACTTCCCGGAGGTGCCCGAGGACGTGCAGCGCGTGTTCCGCACGGCGCACGACATCACGCCCGAGTGGCACGTGCGCATGCAGGCCGCCTTCCAGGAGCACTGCGACTCGGCCATCAGCAAGACCACGAACTTCCCGCACGAGGCCACCGAGGAGCAGGTGCGCGAGATCTACGAGCTGGCCTTCGAGCTCGGCTGCAAGGGCGTGACCGTCTACCGCGACGGCTCGCGGCAGGGCCAGGTGCTCTCCACCGGGAAGACAGGCCAAACCGCCACGCCCGAGGTGCAGGCGCAGGTCTCGGAGCTCGAGCAGCAGCCTGGCCGACGCGCGCGAGGAGGCGCACAACCTGCGCGTAGAGGTGGAGCGCCTGAAGGGCGAGCTGCACCAGCGCGACGTCACGGCCGGCGCGGCGCGGAACAAGCGGCAGCGCCCGCAGGCGCTACGCGGCTACACCATGAAGATGATGTCGCCGCTCGGCGACCTGTACGTGACGATCAACGAGGACGACCACGGCCGTCCGTTCGAGGTGTTCTGCACGCTCGGCAAGGCCGGCGGCGCCGCCATGGCGGACGCCGAGGCGATCGGCCGCCTCGTCTCGCTGGCGCTCCGCTCCGGCATCCCCATCGCGCGCATCAAGGACCAGCTCCGCGGCATCTCCTGCGACCGCGCCGTCGGGCGTCGGCCCCAACAAGGTGCTGTCCGCGCCCGACGCCGTGGGCCAGGCCATCGAGCGCTACCTCGAGGAGAAGGAGGGCGTGCAGGAGGACCTGCCGCTCACCCTGCACACGCCGGCGCCCACCGGCCCGCAGATCCAGCCCGCCTCCACGTACCACCGCATCCAGCAGCAGAGCTTCATCGGGGCCTGCCCCGAGTGCGGGGGTGGGCAGATGGCGTACGAGGAGGGGTGCATGAAGTGCCACATCTGCGGGTACAGCGAGTGCGGGTGAGGCGCTGACTTGTGGTTGCGGAATAGTCAACGGTCCATCGGAGAAGAGCCAGCGTTCAAAGCCAGACCACCGGATCTTGAGCCATCGCACTTGGCTCGCGCGCGGAATCAGCAGCGGACAATGGTCAGCGGCCCGACACGAGTCATCGTCGGGCCGCTTTGTGTTTCCAGGACCTGCCGGTTGATTCGGATATCGCGGGCCCGGCGTTGGGATTGCGAACGTGGTGGCGGGGAAGGGCGGGGTGGGGATGGGGAGGGTGTTCGGCAATAGGACGTTACACGGCATTGTCATGGACGAGAACGCCTGCCAAGTCGTTCACATTGCGAGATAGAATGCGCCTCTGTGGATGCAAGCGAGGCTGAATGGCAGCGTACGTAGAGAGCGATCCGGGGCGCATCGCCTGCTTGTGCAGTGACCTCCAGCTGGCTGACACTCGGGGGGATAACAGATGATTCGACAATCCCTTAGAGCCACGGCTTCTGTGGTCTTTCAGCTAGCCACGGTGATCGGCTGCTTTCTGCCCCGTACGGTCGAGGGCCAATCAGTGCAAGGGCGGGTGACCGACGGTGTGTCACAACGCCCGATCATTGGGGCGGAAGTGAAGTTGTTGACTGAAAAGGGAAAGGGAGCCGCGTCGGCTGTATCTGATTCGGCGGGGTTTTACCTCGTGACAGCCCCTGACGGACGACCGTACGTCATCAAGGTTGACGCGATGGGTTACCGAGCCCTCGTCTCGCCGCTCATGCTCTTGGAGGAGGGCAAGACGCTGAAGGCGGATTTCGAGTTGCCGCCCGACCCCATCGAGTTGGAGGGAATGACAGTCGAAGCGCGGGCGCTCGACTGGATCAGAGACGATCTCAAGAGGTTTGGCGTCCATGCCGAGGAGCTTGGGGAGAGACTCGTAGGCCCAGTGGCTCTCGCGAAGCGTGCGCATGCCACGGACTATGCCTCTGTGCTGCAGTGGCAGTCGATCCCCGGTATGTCTGTGGTTCGTACGGACGACCTGCCCGTGTCGAAGCGACCTCCGCAGCCTTATGCCTGTGTGAAGCTGGTACCGGGTCGGGCGACCTGTGCGCTGGCGGTACTGGACGGGACGCCGACTTCCCTTGAGGGGGTGTATGCGATGCCCCCCGAAGGCCTGGGTGCCATCGTCGTGCTCACACCGAATGAGGCGACGCTGCTGTACGGCACCGGCGCGGCGGGTGGAGCCGTGCTGCTGTTCACAAAGGGCTATTTGGCAACAAGGCGCTGATCCGACCGGGGGAGAGAATACGTTGATCGGGTCTTGGTGAATGCTTCATCTCTCGTGGGGGCCTTGTTACGAAGCCTCCTCAACGAGTGTGGTGTGAGTGAGCGCGAGGTGGACAACGCCGTGTAACAAACAAGTTGGAAGCGACCAGGCAATGCCGGTCAGGGGGGAGGTGAGGATAGAGCGCCGAAACTCTGAAGAGCCATCCGGTGGGTGCGAAACCCACCCAGCCAAAGCGTAGCCGGCAGGCTGGTAGCCAGGCTTGCAGCCGACGCCGTGAGGCGGCGGTTGATGCGTAGTCAGGCGAGCGGGTGAGCCGCGGGAATGCAGCCCCGAAATTTGTAGACTCCCAGGATGCTCAAGGGTTCAACTTCCCTGAAAGCAGCACTCCGGAGGCGCAAAGGCGAGCCGAAGGGGACCGGCGGGGTGGACGACCGTGGCGCGGCCGAAGAGGATGGCCCGGTAACCTGGGAGACCCCTGAAGTCCATTCGGGAGTCCGGGCAACGGAGGACCGGAGACCCCCTCCGACGCGCCGTCGGCATCAAGCGGTCCGGCGGCCGGCCTGCGAGGCAGCGATGCCGGAAGGCACAGAACCCACGCTTGAGCAAATGGTAAGGCACGGCCGAGGGAAGACCGGAGGCGTGCCGAAGCGACAGGGGAGTCGGATGGCCGCGTACGAGCGATGAAGGTGGGGAACCGGCGAGGCACCGGGACCCAGCGGAGCAAAGGCGGCCAGTGTTGGGCAGGGCTTCAGGAGGGAAACATGACCTTATGCACAGACTGAGGACCCCTCATGTCACCGGGACTTCTGAAGGTAGCGGAGAGAGCAAAGCGAGACCCGGACGCACGGTTCAACTCGTTGGCGCACCTGCTGGACGAGGAGGCGCTGGGACGGGCCTTCCGGCGCATCCGTAAGGACGCGGCCGTGGGGGTCGATGGTACCACGAAGGAGCAGTACGGGCAGGACCTTGAGGAGAATCTGAAGGACCTGCACGAGCGGCTGAGGACGATGCGGTACCGGCATCAGCCGATCCGACGGGTGCACATCCCGAAGGCGAACGGCAAGACGCGGCCGATCGGTATCTCCAGGGTGGAGGACAAGATCGTGCAGGGCGCGCTGCGGGAGGCTCTGGAGGCGGTCTACGAACAAGACTTCCTGGAATGCTCGTACGGGTTCCGGCCAGGACGCAGTGCCCACGACGCGCTTCGAGCTGTGAACCGGATGGTGTCCCGAGAAGGAATCGCGGTGGTACTGGAGGCCGATATCCAGGCGTTCTTCGACAGCATCGACCGTAAGAGGCTGTTGGAGCTACTCCAGATCCGGGTGGCCGATGGGCCGCTCATGCGGCTGCTCGGCAAATGTCTTCACGTGGGGGTCCTCGACGGCGAGGAGTTCAGCGCGCCGGACGAGGGTACCGCACAGGGGTCGATCATCTCGCCGATGTTCGGAAACGTGTGCCTGCACTACGCGCTCGACGTCTGGTTCGAGCGCGACATCAAGCCACGCCTCAAGGGGCACGCACGACTGATTCGGTACGCCGATGATTTTGTGATTGGCTTCGAGAGGCAAGATGACGCCGAGCGAGTGTTGAAGGTTCTGCACAAGCGCATGGCGAAGTACGGTCTCACGCTGCACCCCGACAAGACCCGTCTGATCCCGTTCGCGAGGCCGCAGGTAGGGCAGAGCCGCGGGACCGGACCCGGCACGTTCGACTTTCTTGGCTTCACGATGTATTGGTGCAAGGACCGCCGAGGAGGGTGGCGACCGGGCATGAAGACACGCAAGGCGCGCATCCAGAGGGCCCTCCTGGCCCTCGGCGACTGGTGTCGGCGCCACCGGCACCTGCCGCTCAAGGAACAGCACGCCGCGCTCAGCAGGCGGCTGCGTGGACATTTTCAGTACTTTGGTGTGAACGGCAACTTCCGAAGCCTGGCACGGGTGCAGTATCGGACCCGGCGCTTGTGGATGACGTGGCTTCGGCGCCGAAGTCAACGCGGACGGCGCCTGACCTGGGAGCGGTTCGATGCCTATCTAAAGGCGCATCCGCTCCCGCCACCCAGAATCACCGTACAAATCTGGGCCCGGGCTCCGTGAGACTGCACAACGGAAGAGCCGAGTGGTGGAAATCTCCTTGCTCGGTTCCGGGAGGGCCCGGGTGGGCAACCACCCGGGCTACTCGACCGCCTACGCCGCGCTACGCGCGGCTCCGGGGAACACCGGCGCACACATGGCGGAGTCTGGAGGCGTGCGTGTGAGTATCGAAGAGTGTAGCCTCGTCGGGGCGTGAGGAAGCGCCGGCGTCGCAACTTTAGAACGTTATCGGAAATCGGAACGGCTGTTGGAGAGGACTGACTCTTGGGTTGGGCGGCTCATTTCAGGAGTGCTGATGTACCGACTGTCAGTGTTGGTCTTGGTCGGCGCACTGGGGTGCCAAACGACCCCAGAGCTGCCCCCGCGCAGCGGGATATTCTCGGTGGGCGATCACACACTTGCACTCTCCTGTTCCGGCGGTACGCCTCCCCGAATAGTCATTGACGCCGGGCTTGGTGAGTCTTCAGCGTCATGGCAGGAGGTCACTCGCCGCCTCAATGGCCTCTCGGTATGTACGTTCGACCGGGCCGGCTATGGAGATAGCAGCGCTGGACCGGAACCGCGGACCCCCCAGCGAAATGCCGAGGATCTAGCGCGCTTGATTGGCGCTGCTCACCTAGACCTAGAGGGGCCGATCATCCTCGTTGGCCATTCCATCGGTGGCCTCAACGCGCTCGCCTTTTGGCGGGCGTTCCCGGAGCTTGTCGCAGGGATGATCTTGCTGGATCCTCCGCCTCGGGCGTGGCTGGCGGGTGAGCGTTTTCATGGGCTCTGGGATATGGCCGAGGCGGCGGGTGCGGAACTCCAAGCGCAATCAGCGGCGGCAGATCCCCTCTCGCCTCAGGGGCGCTTGATCGCCGCGATGGCCTCGGAGCACATGGGCATGCTCCAGGAGGGCGCGGCGGTGAGTGCCATTGCGTCGTTCGGCGACCTTCCCGTCCTCGTCATCGCGGCCGGTCGCGCCAACCCTGCGTTCGGTGACTCAGCGTCTGTGTATCAGGCGTTCTGGATAGGAGAGAGCGAGTCGCTCGCTGCTAGATCCTCTCGCGGTGGCTTTGTCCGCCTCGATCGGACCGGCCACAACATGAACGCCGAGAATCCCGAAGCCGTTGCGGACCTCATTCGTGATTTTGCCACCGGCGTCCTGAGTCCAGGGCAAGGCCCGGCAGGGCGAAGTGAGTCGTCCGGGATGGGGTCCTAGGTGCCACGGCTGTTGGGGAGTCGAGGGAGAGCGCCGGGAGCTGTGGGCGTAGGCAACTGCGTGTAGTGTGGACATGTGGGCACCGACTTCTGCTAACAACCAGTCTCTGCTCGCGCCCGCTACGCGGTCGCGGCCCTTCGGGACACCCGCTCTGCGGTCACGCCGCTTGCATGCGCAAGCGGCGCGCCCTCCGGCGGGCGTCAGAGACTTAGAACGTTATGAGAAACGCCTCAGAGGGGAGGGTGGAGTCATTCGAAGGTTCGTGATGGGGGTTGCTGTCACCTTTGCGGCTTGTGCCGGGGGTGAGCGCGTTGCTGTGTCCGACGTACCGGAGCGAATAGGATTCCCGGACCTGGAGATTGGTGTCCTTGATGGCCCAAGCGAGTACGCGTTTGGGAGAGTCTCGGGGCTTGCAGAAGGACCGGACGGTCGGATCTTCGTGAGTGATGCCCAGCAACACGTCATTCGTGTGTTCGACCAGGACGGGACCTTCCAGAAGTCCATCGGCCGAGAGGGTGAGGGGCCAGGGGAGTTCGTGTGGCCGTGTTGCATCGCGTTCGGTCCCGGCGGTCGTCTGTGGATCCGCGACAGCCAGAATCGTCGGTACCAAGGTGTCGACGTAGACGGAGGGCCCGAGGCCGATCCGGTAACGGTGCGCATGAACCACTTTGACGGCGGGCTATACGCCCCGATCACCTTCGGAATCGACGGATTGCTGATCGACGTTGGACACCACACAGGTTCTGACGGCACGCTCGGCCTTTGGAGATTCACCGTAACGCAGGATGGAACCGTCCAGGACCAGGTGTTGGTTGAGGAGCCCTCGCCAGAACAGTTGGGGACGACGGTGAAGGAGCAAGCCGTCCCTGGAGGCATGTCTCGGTACTACTTCCCTCAGCCGAACGGGCCCCTGTCACTAGTGGCTCACGGACCTGGCGGGAGGTGGGCTACAGCAGTTAGCGGGCAGTACGCCGTCACTCTGCGGCGCGGCATGGAGTCCGTGCAGATCCTCGGCCCGTCACACGACGGTCCGCCGCTTTCGGCAGCAGAGCGCGAGAGGGCAGAGGAGCGACTAGAAGAGTATGTGGCGCGAGGGGGTGGAAGACCTTCCGACTATCCTGAGGTGCCTGAGAACAAGACACCGTTAGGAGCCTTGTTCTTTGACGACCTGGGTCGGCTGTGGGTAGAGCTGAATGTGCCGGAGGGTTCCGACCGGCGCGCTGATGTCTACGGGGGTGACGGATCGCTTGTTGAGAGACGAGTCTGGCCAGCTTCCGTACGGCTGAACTACCCCGCTTGGGTTGGCGAGAACTCGGCACTCGGGATCTCGACGGACTCTTTGGGCGTGCAGAGAGTTGTCAGGCTTCGCTTCCGAGGTCAGTGAACGCGTCGGGAGGGGCGCATCTCATAACGAAGTAGAGATTCTTGCCGCGCGAAGCCGCGGCGAGAATCTGTCGTTGGACTGAATCCGAGCTGGCAGTTGGGATGTCCGGTGTGATCGGGACGGAGCCGTTGATGGAGGCCGAAGGGGAGCTGTGGCGGTGGGTGGTCGGGAAGAGCCAGGCCGGATCCTTGTGGGTGCGCCAGTGCTGGCGCAGGATCTCGAGGGAGGCGTCGGGCAGGGGCACGCAGCGGTCCCTGCCGCCCTTGCCCGTGACACGGAGCATGGCGCGCCCGCCGTCGATGTGCTCGACCCGGAGGTGGGCGCCCTCGAGACAGCGGAGCCCGCAGGAGTAGATGGTGAGGAGGCAGACGCGGAAGTTGGGATTGCGGACCTGGGCGAAGATCTTCCAGACCTCGTCGCGGCTGAGAACGACGGGGAGCTTCTTGGACTTCTTGGGCCGGGCGACGTCGAAGACCCTCCACGTGCGCCCGAGCGTCTGCTCGTAGAAGAACTTGATGCCACACAACGCGATGGTGTGGGTGCTACGGGCGACCTTCCTGACCGTCGCCAGGTCGAGGAAGTAGCGGCGGATGTCCTCCTCGGAGAGCTCGGCGGGCGAGCGGCCGTAGAAGGCCGCGAGCTGGGCGACGGCCCGGACGTAGGCTCGGACGGTGTTGTCGGCGTAGCCGGCAAGCGTGAGATCCTGGATCATGCGACGGCGCAACGGAGTCATGGCTCCCTCCTCGACAGGGTGAGTCCCACGAGGAGAGAGGTTCCTCCGTCCCGTTACGCCGCTCAACTGCGCGTCAAAATGGGCGGCCTATCCGCCGTCAGGCGGATTGAGTCCAACAAACAGTTGCCGCGGCGGGCGCTGGCGCGCCCTTGCCCTCCGCTTCGCTCCGGGACATGCCTTCGGCACGTCGGCAACTTTGAACGTTATCTGCAATTGAACCCCACCACACGAACATCGTGCAAGGATCGATCGGCTGCTCTTCGCTCGTCGCGGTACAGACGGCTTTCGATGCGTCGAGTGAACGTGGAACGTTGTGTGCAAGCGCTTCAACAGGTAGCCAGGAGAACCGAGGGGCCGATCGCGACAGAGCTCGGCCGGAAGACAAGAGACCTGTGCCTCGGAGGCTTGTCGGGAGAACTCAAGCCGTGGGGGAAAGGATGAGCCACAGTTCGGTGATGTGTGGACATCGGTATCGTGACGCGCATGCGGCGATTGAATGGCTTTGCTCGTCGTTTGGTTTCGAGCGACATGCCGTGTACGAAGGGCCGAATGGCACGGTGGCGCATGCGGAGCTCAAACTCGGCGGGGGCATGATCTTCGTGGCGTCACTGAACGACACTCCATTTGCTCCATTGATCAAGCAGCCCGCTGAGATTGGTGGCGCGGAGACGCGCAACGTGTATCTGAGGGTGGACGACGCAGACGAGGTGTACGCACGAGCCAAGAAGCTCGGTGCAGAGATTGTGATTGAGCTCGACGATGCGAGCTATGGCGGAAGAGGCTTCACGTGCCGGGACCCGGAGGCCCGGTTGTGGAGCGTGGGAACCTACGATCCATGGCAAGGACCGCGTTGACGGGAGAGCCCCCAAAGTCCGTGGTTGCGGTACGAATGGGTGAGGCGGAGGACAGCCGCGGCAGCATATGACAAGCGTGGCCGGCCTGCATGCCCAGTTCGATACGTTCCTGATGGGGCGACGTACGTACGAGGTCGGCCGGAGCATGAAAGAGAGCTTCAGGGGATGATCATGGTGGAGTATGCGGTCATACTCGGGGAAGGATAGGTGGGGAAGGGGATCCGGGACGGGCCCGACTGTCCCTCAGGCGGTACAATCCGGCGTCCCACGAGGCGGACGGCGGGAGCCTCGGAGGACGCGATGACGCGGTGTCCGGCGGGGCATGCATCCTGCACTGCCCGCTCCTGAACGCCGGAGCAAGGCCCGGTCCTCCTGTCTCTTCCAGGATGCCATCGATCGATGCCGCCATCCCGCCGAATGCGCTTCGCTCCGGTTCTCCTTCTCCTCCTGCTCCTCCTGCCCCGGCCGTCGCCGCTGAGCGCCCAGAGCGCCTCGATCCTGGTGCGCGTCACGGCCAAGGGTCGCCCGGTGGTCAACGCGTCCGTCCAGCTCCTGTCGGGTGCGCGGGCCGCGCGCGGTGCCGCGACGGACGTCTCCGGCGCGGCCCGCTTCGTCGGCATGGCGGCGGGCACGTACGGCGTGCACGTCGAGATCATCGGCTACCGAGCGCCCCCGGACGCGACCGTCGTGGTCGCGGAGGGCGGGGCGCAGGCCGTGACGGTCGAGCTGGAGGAGGTGGCGGTGGAGATCGAGGGCCTCTCCGTGCGCACCGACCGCATCCAGATCCAGCGGGAGAACACCGACTTCGGTACGACGGTGGGCGCGACGGCGATGGAGCTGCTCCCGGTGCCCTACGACCCCGCCGAGCTCGTAGCCCTGACGCCCGGCGCCCGGGCCGAGCACGTATGGGGCGGCGCCAACTTCCAGGCCAACAGCTACCAGATCGACGGGCTGGCGGCGAACCACCCGGGTCTCGGCGGCGCCATGATCGAGCCCAGCCCCCTGTGGGTGGAGCGGGTCGAGGTGCGCGGCCTGGGCGCCGACGCCGAGTACGGCGGCTTCCAGGGCGGCCAGGTCGACATGGTCACGAAGAGCGGGAGCAACGAGTTCTCCGCCATGCTCCGCAGCACGCTGTCCAACGACGCCCTCACCGCCTCGAACCTCGTGTCGTCGGAGATCGGCTCGGAGGTCAAGGACCGCTACGACCTGGAGGGCGAGGTGCGCGGCGCCTTCGTCCCGGACCGCCTCTTCTACTACCTGGGGGGCTCGTACGTGGACCGGAGCGCGCGCTTCCTGAACCACGTGGACTTCGACGGCCGCTACTCGCCGGTCCTGGAGCAGCGCACCGACGAGAAGGTGCTGGGCAAGCTCACCTGGACGCCGAGCCCGGCCGACGAGCTCGATGTGTCGGCCGCCTTCCTGGGCACGCGGGCGGACAACTACGGCATGACCGGCTACGAGGCCCCCGGTGCCGCGGCCCGGTACCGTGCTCCGACCTGGTTCGCAAACGTCTCCTGGCGGCGCTCCCTGGGCAGCCGCGCGGTGCTGGAGGCCCGGGTGAACCACTTCGGGCGCGACGAGCGAACGGACCCCTACGGAGGCGCGGATGTGCCGGGCGTCCAGCTCTTCTCGCTCATCCCGCCGTACACGACCTTCGCCAACGCCGACCTCACGCGCCGGAGCGCTCCGTCCAGCACGTCGGCCACGGTGATGACCTCGGTCCACTTCCGCACCGGTGAGCAGCAGCACCTGCTCAAGTTCGGGGCGCAGTATACGCGGGGGAGCTTCCTGGATCAGCGGAAGCGGAACGGCGGCATGACCTGGACGCCCGTGCTCCAGGACGGCTTCGAGCCCACGGACCCCGCTACCTGGCCGGTCGCGGAGGGGGGCTACGTGCCCACCGAATGGGGCGGCGAGGTGAACCTGGACGCCGACGTGAGGAACGCGGCGGCCTTTGCCCAGCTCTCGCTCTCCCTGGGGCGCCTGGTGCTTTCGCCCGGCCTGCGGTGGAGCGCGTGGGAGGGGTGGCTCACGCCGCGCAGCGGGGCACGCTTCCGGGCGGTCGAGGACCAGGCGCTGGACGCGCGCCTGGGAGCGACGTTCCAGCTCAGCGACGACGGGACGTGGATCCTCAAGGGGCACTGGGGCCGCTACCACCAGGACATGATCGCCCAGATGTTCGACCGCGCCGGCGGCTCGGACGTGTTCACCGACCAGGAGACCTGGTACTACCGCGGTCCCCCGGTGGCGGACCCCTCTGCGACGTTCACCGAGGCGGAGCGCGACGCCCTTGCGGAGCAGGGTCTCTTCACCCGCGAGAGCGTGGTGGGCCTCAACGCGACGGGCCCGGTGGTGGACTACCACCAACCCTACGTCGACCAGTGGCTCGTGGGGATCCAGAAGCAGTTCGGTACGTCCGCGCAGTTCGAGGCGCTCTACACGCGGCGCGCCAACCACGACATGATCGCGTTGGTGGATCGGAACCGGGACACGAACTACACCCGGTTCTCACGGGTGCGCGTGCACCAGGGGGCGGCGAGCGGGCCGGCGCTGCCCTTCAACGGCGCCACGGTCTACATGCCCGAGGTGTTCATTCCCAACGATGTCGTGCTCCAGGAGATGCGCTACTGCGCCGCCCACCCGGACGCGTGCGGCCCGCCCCCCGGGATGACGTTCGCCGACACCCTGGGCCTGTCCTGGAACCCGGACTACGTCCTCACCAACGCCCCCGACGCCCAGCGCACCTTCGGGCAGGTCCAGCTCCAGTTCAAGTTTGCCCGGCCCCGATGGGGCGGGTCGATCTCCGCGGTGTTCACGAGCCTGGAGGGCAACCTCGACAACGTCAGCAGCTACGCCGACCCGTCGGAGTACAGTCCCGGGCCGTACGTGCGCGTCAATGAGTCCATCAACGACTACGGCAAGCTCCCCAATTACTCCGACAACGAGCTCAAGGTCTCCGCCTGGGGAGTGCTCCCGTGGAAGCTCCGGGGCGGGGCGTTCTGGACCTTGCGGAGCGGAGACCACTACGCGCCCACGTTCCGCGTCTCCGGGCAGAACTCCCTCTACGGGTACCGGGCCAACGTGGAGGCCTTCTACCCGTGCAGCCCCGCGGATCCGGCGTGCAAGCTGGACTTCGGAGGCCAGCCCCTACCCCTCTCGTTCTTCGAGGCGATCGAGGGCAACGACATCTTCATCGGCCCCCGCGGCGCACCCCAGATGGCGGGGCGCGGTAGTCTCGACCTGCGCCTGGAGCGGGTCTTCGAACTTCCGTCGTTCGATCTGGGCGTGGCGCTGGACGTCTTCAACGTCGGCGGGAGCAAGGCGCTGACCGAGGTCCAGACGATGGTGAACCACGGCACCCGCTCCTACTACTTCTTCGACGCCATCGATACGCCCTTCCGCAGGGCGTGGGCAGGAACCTGGTACCAGTCGCCCCTCGCGCGCGTGTCCCCGCGCAGGGTCCGCCTCGGGATGACGGCGTACTTCTGATCCGCGGTGGAATCCCGTACCGCTGTGCAAACCTCTCGCGCTGATACGTCGAATTCCCAGGAGCAGCCCGCGTCGTGGCAGGAGGCGGGCATGAGCGCCACATCCAGCGGAATTCGAAGGAGGCACGATGGACATCGCACACGCTTCGGCCGGAGTCGCCTTCCCTCCCGTCGCCAACGACCGCCTGAAGGCGTCGTTCAGGTCCTGGTTCTGGGCCTCCATGATCCTCGCGACGGTGGTCCACTTCGCGATCTTCGCCCTGTGGCCCGAGCTCAGGGCGGCAGAGCTCGCCGTGGGTGGCCCGGGGCTCACCGCCATCGAGCTGCCGCCGGAGATCGAGATCCCTCCCGAGCCGGCCCGCCTCGTCCGCCCCGCGGCGCCCGTGGTCGCTCAGACGATCATCGACGACAGCTTCACGATTCCACCCACGACCTTCGACCAGAACCCGGTCGCGGAGCTGCCGCCGCCCCGTGCGCAGGTCGCGGAGGACGTGTCCGAGGGCCCGAGATTCACGCCCTTCACCGTCGCGCCCTCGATTCTCAACGTCGACGAGGTCGTGCGCGCCATGACGCGCGTGTACCCGCCGCTGCTCCGCGACGCCGGCATCGGTGGTACCGTTCGGGTCTACTTCTTCATCGACGAGAACGGCGTCGTTCGGGACACGCGCATCGACCAGAGCTCCGGGCATCAGGCCCTGGACGAGGCGGCCCTCCAGGTCGCGGACGTGTACCGTTTCTCGCCGGCGCTGAACCGGGATACCAGGGTCCCGGTCTGGGTGTCCTTTCCGATCACCTTCCAGGTGCGTTGATCGCCGACCGGACGAGGGTGGCTTTCGGGTGCCGGGGGGCGGGGCAGGCGGGTGGGCGGTGCGCACCGCGCTCCTCTTCTCCGACATCGCGCTGTCCGAGCTCTCGCCCCGTAGCCTTCGGGCCTATGGCGTTCTGGGGGAAGCAGAGGGGGAGGCGATCACCGAGGTGGCAGGCGATATTCGCAAGCTGGTGGCGGAGGCCATGGAAGTGGTCCAGGAGACACCGGAGGTGAGACATGGCACATTCCGGCGGAGGCACGTCGGGCGAGTTGGGCACGACGGCGAAGATCGCGATGGTCTTCGTTCTGTTGGGGGCCGGCCTCGGCGCCCTCGGCCTGAGGTTGGGCGGGCCGTTCGTCGGGGGCGCGGTCGCTTCGTTCGGGGTCGCGGCGATCCTCGGAGGCGTGCACAGCATGGTCACGCGCCGGCACCGCACGGCCGGGGGCTTCCAGCGAAGCTACCTGGTCAAGCTCCACTCGGGCGTCGCGGCCGTCCTGTTCGGTGTGACGTTCCTCGTTCCCGGGCTGTTGATGGTGGGCGCCGGCCTCGCGATGGCGCTGGGCCGGGGCGACGCGCTGTGGGACGGGCTCGCGGCCCGGCCTGGCGAGGCCGTCATGGTCTTCGGAATCTGGGCCGCCGTAGGAGGCCTGGGCCTGCTGATCTCCCGGTGGGGGTGGGCCGACGTCTCCACGTCCTGGTGGGAGCGGTTGCCCGGTCGTGTGCTCGGTCTGTTCCTGCTCCTGGCGGGGTCGGGGGTGACGGTCGCGGGCTGGTCGCTGTCCTCCGATCCCGAGGGCCCTGGCGCCGCGTTCGGGCGGATGGTGGAGTGGGTGGCCGGGATGCTGGCCGGAGCGTAACGAAGCCGAGCACCCCGCGCCCGCCCCCCATCCGGGAGGCGGGCGCGGCCCTTTCGATGCCGGATCGGCCTCAGCAGTCGCGGTCGTCCCCCAGCTCGATGTCCACGGTGATCTTCCGGATGCGGACGCACCGGACGCCGTCCACCGGGAGGTCGAGGCAATCGAGGAGCTCCTTCGCCCTGTCCCTGCACGCTCCGGGTCTTCCTTTCGGGAACTCGGGCGCGGGCTCGTGGAGCTTGGGGTCGAGCTCGTAGGACATGCCGCCCACGAGGATGCCGTTGGCCAGGACCTCGACGTGGAGGGCCGGGTCCTCCGCCTTCGCGACGTCCTCGGCCGAGAAGTCCGCGCCGGGCCGGAGCTTGACGACGATGTCACGGCTCTGACCGGGGGCGAGGGTGAAGGCGCCACCCCCGGGATTGTCGAAGTAGATCTCCCACCCGCGCTCCACGAGCAGCTTCGGCAGCTTGGGCCGCAACACGACCTTCGCCAGCTCGCGATGGGGGTTGCGGGCCACGAAGTGGCGGTCGGCGAAGGCGGCGATGAGCCCGCGGAACCCTCCGCCACCGGGCACGGGAGCCACGTTCCGCTGGCCGACGTTGTTGTCGTGCGGAACGAGGCGCCACTCGGGAATCGAGTCGCCTCCGCTGAAGTTGTCGATGTTGCTGGGGTCGCCGTCCGCGGAGACGATCATGAGCATGCACTCGTGATCGGGCTGCACGGGCACCCACTCGAAGGGCCCCACCGTGATCTCGCTCGCGTCGTTGGGGGCCACGTCGGGCGCGGCGAGCTGCGCCGTGGTCATGGCCTGCCAGTCGCTGGGCCAGATCAGCCCGGTGGCCGGCTGACAGTGGAACCCCTTCACCACCACGTTGGTGGCCGTCTGGCTCCCGCGGTTCTTGATCTTCACGTAGGCGTAGTTGCTCACGCCCACGATGGGCGTCTCGTGCGCCGCTCCGCCGTCGGCGGCCAGGCGGTTCCAGATCTTCTGGCAGCTCCAGTGGTTGGCGAGATACGCGTACTCGCCCTGCCGGGTGTCGTCGATGTAGACGTCCACCGCGGGCGGCGCGCCTTCGTTGTTGTTGGGCGTCACCGTGCCGGCGGGCTGGTACATCCCCTGCTGCTCGAAGGCCCAGCGGATGACCTTGCCGTAGGCACCTCCCGCGTGGCCCTCGCTGGTCCAGTCGACACCGTCCGCCGTGAGCAGCGCGCTCGCGAAGCCGGACCCGGCCGCGGGGTTGGTCGCCGGCGTCAGGGTGGCCACCGCCCGGAGCATGAGGTAGGCCACGTAGCGGGCCGCGAAGCGGCGCGTCTCGCGACCCTGGCTCGAGTCTCCGCCCAGGGAGCGGTAGATGCGGAACATGGTGGTGGAGAGGATCTGCTCGTTCTGGTATCCGCCCGAGTCGAGGACGGAGTCGAAGGGGTTGAGGGCGATGGAGCCGCTCCATCCGAAGCCGCTGGCCACCGCGCGATCGTGGCGCCGGCTGGTCGTGAGCCAGGGGAAGGTCAGGAAGCGGTCGGCGGCCTGGGAGTCGGGGTCGTTCAGGATCGCCGCGAAGCTGTCTCCGGCACTGTGCCCGAAGCCGAAGTTGGCCGAGTTCACGTGGTCCCAGAGGATGCCGTGCCCGAACAGCTCGTGCATGACCACACGGCGGTCCGCGGCGATGCCGAGGGGGTTGGTGGTGTCGGTGAGGTCCGCCAGCTCGAAGTCCGGCAGGCCGATGCCGTTGCTGGTGGCGTTCCCCCCGCAGGACGCGTTGATCTCGATCCCGTCCGTCGACCCGAAGCGACCCCGGTGGTCGATGCTGACGGGGAAGGTGGTGCCGTCGAAGTAGTTGCTGATCGTGAACCCGAGGTCCTGGATCAGGCGGAAGACGCCGTCGGCGTGATGGTAGCAGTTGACGGCGGCGAAGTTGTTGGTGCGCACGCTGTAGTTGAAGTTGCTCCCGACGGGTTGCGTCGGCGGCGCCACCACGGGCGCCTCGTGGTCGCTCACCTGCACGAAGTTGCCCGCCAGGGACTGGTTGCCGCCGGCGGGCGCCGCGAGCCCCTGCAGCGTGACCGAGGTGCGCAGGGGGTTCAGCGTCGCGTTGTTCGCGCTCGGCGCGGCCGCGCTCGCCTGGGACGAGGGATCGGCCATGTACACCATCCCGTCCACGTTGTCGACCAGCGCCCTCAGGTACAGCACCGAGCCGGTGTCCACCTCGACGATGGCGATCCAGTTCAGCGTGCCCCAGCGCGCGGTGGCGAGCGTGAAGAGGATCTCCGCCGCCACGTAGTGGTTGCCCTCCTTGATCCCCTTGTCGGGGGGAGGGACCGGGAGGGAGGGGGATGCGTGCGGGAAGGCGGGATCCTTGACGTCGTCCCTCGGCCCTCCGTGCGGAAGCCTCTTCGCCGCGACGTAGCGGTAGATGATGAGGCGGGTGCGGTTGACGCGGAGCGACTCGAGATCGTAGGCGTCGTCCTTCCCCTTCGAGGGGAGCTCGAGGATCCCGACGAGCGCCTTCGGGGTCAGCTTCCGGAATCGCCGAAGGGATGCGGCCTTCGGCTTCCTCACGGTCATGTCCTCGTGCGCCGAGGAGGTCGAGCTGAGGACCTCGTGGGGGTCTCGCTTCTGGTGGACCGCCAGGCCGGCCTCCCACACGGGAAGACCGAAGTAGGTCTGGTAGTAGGCCACCGTGACGAGCTCCCCGAAGGCCTTCTCCTCGAGGAGCCGGTACTCGACTTCGGCGTCGACGGGCTCGGCCTCGGGCGGCAGGCTCAGGCTCGTGAGCGACTCCGGCCGGATCCCGAGGAGGTCGCGGTGCCGCTCCAGGTAGGCCTGGGCCAGCATCTGGGGTGTGTGGACGTCCGCCCGGAAGGGCCGCTGGCGGTGGGAGATCTCCCGCGCGATCCCCTGCGCGTCCCGGGTGACGTAGGCGGCGTGTGCGGCGTCGTATTCCTGGTACATCGTCCCCCTCCTTTTCCCGGACCGAAGGCCCGCCGTCCCGCCGGGGGCGGACCTGCGTGCGGATCTTCCAGGGGGGCTGGAGGCTCGGCTCCTATCTAATGCGACGGTGCCGAGCCTCCAACAAGGGCGTGCAGGTGGAAGGTGCGGTCGTTCGAGCGCGGCGGGCGACCGCCTCAGCCCGGTAGCAGCTCGTCCAGATCGAGATGGCCGAAGTAGGGTGGGAGGCGTTCGCCGAGGAGCAGGCGCCGTGCGACGTGCCCGATCTGCCCGGCGGCGTAGCGCGCCTCGCTGGCCAGCTGCGGGTAGCCGCACAGTTCGGTGCCGAGCTTCTCCAGGGAGCGGCGGGACCGGTCCGAGATCTGGTCCCATCCGCCCATCCACTCGGTCAGGTCCTTCATGAACGCCAGCGGCGTCGGGTAGGACTCCCGCGGACCCTGGGGTTCATCGATGCGTCCGTGGAAGGGACGTAGCTCGGGATGGTGCCCGTAGGGCTCCACGCTCAGGAACCCGCGCTCGTCCGCGGCGAACACGAGGTTCAACCTGCGCGCGCGCGCCCGCCGACGGATCTCGAGCTTGATGGAGAGGCCGTCGCATTCCTCGACCAGGAGATCGAGGCCGTCCAGGAAGGCGTCCACGTCGTCGAGGGTCACGCCCTCGGGGTACAGCGTCACGTCGAGGTACGGGTCGAGCTTCGCGACGCGGCGTGCCACCAGGACCGCCTTGTTCTGGCCGAGGTCGTCGAAGCCGGCGCCGAGGCGGTTGAGGTTCGACAGATCGAGGCGATCGAAATCGGCCAGGACGATCTTGCCGCAGAGGTGCTCCTGGGCGAGGGTGACCGCCGCCTCACCCCCCACGGACAGCCCGATCACCCCCACCCGCCGCGTACGCAGGAGCTGCTGCTCCTCCCGCGTGACCTTGTCGCGATTGCGGTCGGTGATCACGTCGAAGTAGTCGTCCGCCGCGAGGAGGTGAACGACCTTGGCCTCCCACGGGACGTAGACCCAGTTGCCGAACGCCTCCCTTCCTCCGGCTCTCCCGAGGAGCTCGGCGACGAACGCGTGACGTTCGGACTCGCCACCCCCGGGTAGGCGCACCGCGCCGAGGTCCGCGAGCTGGCGGTCGAGCGGGTCGATGCGTCGGACGTGGTGCGCGTCGCAGAGGGACGCGAAGGCGTCGTACTCCCCGGGCTCCAGGTGCACGACGATCGCGCGCCAGGACTCCTGCGGAGCGACCCGTGGCTCCGCGAGCGCCTCGACCAGCCCCTCGAGGTCCAGCGGTGGCCGGGAGGTGCCTTCGTGCACGGGCATGAGAACGCTCCTTCGCCGGGTTGGTGCGACAGGCTTGGTTGTCAGTATGCATCAAGTAACTTGCCTCAGGCAACTATATATGCCAGCCTGGCGCCGGGAGCCTCGATCGGGATAGATTGACCACACCAGGTGTGGACAAGCCACGTGACCGACGGAGGAAAGTGTGACGAAGAGCCCGCAGGATCTTCTGAGCGGCTCACTCGACGCGCTGGTGCTGAAGAGCCTCCAGGGCGAGCCGCGCCACGGGTATGCCATCTCGCGGTGGGTGCGGGAGCGGACGGAGGGTGTCCTGACGATCGAGGACACCGCGCTCTACAAGGCGCTCCATCGCCAGGCGGATCGCGGGTGGGTTCGCGCGGAGTGGGGGGTGTCGGAGCGCGGGCGGCGCGCGAAGTACTACGAGCTGACCTCCGAGGGGCGCCGCGCGCTCGAGGTCGAGGCGGACGTCTGGCAGACGTTCGCGCGGGCCGTGGGGCGTGTCCTGGAGACGGGCGAGGAGGGTGCGGGATGAATCCGAGGGGGGACAAGGAGCGGCGCGAGGCGAGGGAGGAGATCGGCGTCCACCTGGACATGCGCGCGGAGGACCTCGAGCGGGAGGGCCTGTCGCCCGAGGAGGCGCGGGAGCGCGCCCGTTCCGAGTTCGGCGACGTCGAGGAGGCGGTGGACTTCATGGCGCGTGGCGAGGCTCGACGCGCGCGCAGGCGACGGCGCGCCGAGCGGCGCGCCGGCTGGCGCCGCGATCTCAAGCTCGCCCTGCGCTCGCTGCGCCGCAGGCCGCTCCTCCCCGCCGTCGTGGTGGTCACCCTCGCTCTGGGTATCGGTGCGAACACCGCGGTCTACTCCCTGGTGGACGCGCTCGTGTTCCGGCCGCTCCCCTTCGGCGACGGCGAGCGACTCGTCCGGATGCGCGACGCGACCGTGCGGCCGGACGGCGCGCCGTGGCTGTACAACACCTCGGCGCGCTCGTACCACGTGCTGCGCGAGAGCGGCGTCTTCGCGTCGATCACGGCGCAGCGCTACCGGACCTTCCACCTGACGGGAGAGGGAGAGGAGCCCGTCTCCGTGGTGGGGATCGGCGTGTCGCGCGACTGGGTGGAGACGCTCCAGGTCGCCCCGGTCCTGGGACGGGACTTCACCGCCGAGGAGGAGGCCGCGGGACGGGACGCCCGCGTGGTCCTCCTGGGCCACGCCCTCTGGCAGCGGCGGTTCGGCGGCAGCGCGGGAGCGATCGGCGCCACGGTGGCGCTCGACGGGGAGCCGTACACGGTGGTGGGGGTCATGCCTCCACGCTTCAACTACCCGTACGGCTCGCAGCTGTGGATCCCGGACGACTTCGACCCCACCAGCGCCGCCTCCGGCCCGAACGTGGCCGCTCGCCTGCGTCCCGGGGAGGACATGGCGTCCACGCAGCGTGCGCTGGACGTGGTGAGCGCGCGGGCCGCGGAGGCGTATCCGGACACCCATCGGGCGATCCGCTTCCTCGCGGTGTCGCAGCGCGTCGACCTCCTCGGCAACCAGCCGCGCTTCGGGTGGGTGCTGCTCGGCGCCGTGGCCTTCCTCCTCCTCATCGCGTGCGCGAACATGGCCAGCCTCCTGCTGGCCAGGGCGGTGTCGACGCGACGGGAGCGGGCGGTGCACACGGCCCTGGGTGCCTCGCGCGGGGATCATGCGCGCCGGCTGGTGCTCGAGAGCTTGATGATGGCGATCGTGGGCGCCGGGCTCGGCATCCTCGTCGCATCGTCGCTCCTGCGGCCGATGGCGGCGCTGAGCGTCCCGGCGGACTCCAGCCTCGGTGCGTTCTTCACCGACCTGCGCCTGGACGGGCGCGTGCTGGGCTTCGCCCTCCTCTCGACCGCGGTCACGTCCGTCCTCTTCGGCGTCGTCCCGGCGCTGCGCATGCTGCGCGTGGATCCCATGGACGACCTGCGCGACGGCGGCCGCAGCGGGGACGGGGCCGGACTGGCCCGGCGATCGCTCGTGGTGGCCGAGGTGGCGCTGTCCGTGGTGCTCCTCGCGGGCGCCACCCTCCTGGTTCGCGACTACGCCCGCATGCAGGCGTCGAACCCGGGTTACGGCACGGAGCACCGGATCATCGCGAGCCTCACGCTCCCGGCGGACCGGGCGCGCGACACCGACGCCTCCTTCCGCTTCCTCGAGGAGGTGGCCGGCCGCCTCGGCGCCGAACCCGGGGTGGCGAGCGTGTCGTGGGTGAACCACCTCCCCGTGACCGACGGATCGGTGACGCGCGCGGTCTCGGCCGAGGGCGGCCCCGCCAGCGAGCGCGACCAGCTCGTGCTCACCAACATGCGGGGGATCGGCCCGGACTACTTCGAGACGATGGGGATGCACCTCCTGGAGGGACGCGCGCCGACCGCGGCGGAGATCCGCGACCGGGACCCGGTGGTCGTCCTGAGCGCGTCCGCCGCGGAGCACTACTGGCCGGGCCAGGATCCGGTCGGCCGTCGCGTGCGCTCCGGGATGGCAGGCGAGGAGACCACATGGCTGCGCGTGATCGGCGTGGTGGCCCAGGTGCGCGAGGAGTGGGAGCTGGCGGATACGTGGTATCTCCCCTCCACGGCCGCCGCGTCCGCGCGGTTCTACGTGGTGGTGCGGACGGACGGGCCGGTGGGCGGCGTGGCCGGGCGGATCCGTCCGCTGGTGTGGGCCGTCGATCCGGATCAACCGATCGAGCGGGTGGTGACGCTCCCGGACCTGGTCCACGAGACGTACACCTCGGAGCGGATGGGACCGCTGGTGGTGGGCGCGTTCGCCGGCGTCGGGCTGCTGCTCGCCGTGCTCGGCATCTACGGGGTCGTGTCCTACACGGTCCGGCGCAGCACGCGGGAGCTGGGCATCCGCATGGCTCTGGGCGCGGGGGCCGCCGGCGTCCGCGCGGTGGTGTTGCGCCAGGGGGTGAAGCTGGTGGCTCTCGGCCTCCTGATCGGCGTCGGGGGTGCGGCCGCTCTCACCCGCGGCCTCGCCGCCTTCCTCGGCGGCGCGGGGCGAACCGAGGTCCACACGCTGAGCGAGGGAGGGCGGCTCGCTCCGACCGACTACCTCCTGGTGGTGGCGCTGCTCGGCAGCGTCGCCCTCCTCGCGTGCTGGCTGCCTGCGCGGCGTGCGTCCCGGCTGGATCCGGCCGTCGTGCTGCGGGAGGAGTAGCGGCCCGCCGGCGGCTGCTCAGCGTCCCGTGGTCGGCCCGCCGGTGTCCATCTGCCGTGGGATGCGGTCGGCGGCGGCGGGCAGCGCGGGGAAGGGGGCGTGCGGCTCGGTCTGATACCAGTAGGCCACGGTGTAGAAGTTGTCCGAGCGGTGGTTGGCGTGTCCGCTCTCGATCGTCACGCGGAGGTCTTTCTGGAAGACCACCGGCGAGTCGGTGTGGAAGCGGTACACCATCCAGCTCGCGCCCCGGTCGTCGCCGCCGTTCACCGGGTTTCCGTAGCGCTGGTAGGCGAAGGTCGGGTGCTTCGAGCCGAACGGGTCGATGCCGCATCCGCCGTAGCACCAGGCGCCCAGGTAGTAGTCCTCGGACCCCGTCCCGACGATCTGCGGCGTCGTGGCGCCGTCGATGAAGAACATGTCGTCGCCCTCGCCCCACCAATCCCCCTGGTTCTGGAGGATGCTGTGGGTGACCCCGACGTAGTGGCCGCGACCGGTCGCCTCCATGATCACGTAGTTGTCGCGCCCGTCGGGGTTGGGGCGGTCGCTCACCTCGGCCTGTCCATTGCGCGTCCAATCGCTCGTCCAGCCGTGGTTGGGCGTTGCCTGCCGGTACTGGGCGTGGAAGTAGCCCATGTCCTCGGGAAGCGACGTGTGCTTCTCGTAGTCGATGTTGAAATAGAACGCGCCGATGGCCTGCGTGCTCTCGTTCGTCACCGTGATGCGCGCCGCGCGCCGGAACGGCATCGGGAAGTAGCTGTTGAGCGCCTTCTGCGAGCCGACCGAGAGCGGGCCGGACTCGTAGAGGAAGTAGCGGCCGAGCCCGAGTCCGAAGAAGTCGCCCACGGGCGTCTCCACGCTGGGCGTGGCCTCCCCGTCCCAGTACATGCGCAGCACGATGTTCTTGAGGTGCCAGGGGTCGCCCGTGGCGATCGTGAACCAGATGTGGCTGATGACGCCCGGACCCGTCAGGTCGGCGATGGTGCGGGTCTCACCGGCCTCGATCGGGTGCCCCCAGTTGCCGTCGTCGTTCGCGCCCGTGGGGTCGGTGCTGGACACCCGCGCGGACGTGTAGCTGCGCAGGAAGGGGAGGGCGTCGAGGTCCCTGCGCGCTTCCTGCGCGGCGGCCGGCGTGGCCAGCGGGACGGTGGCGAGCATGGCGAGCACGAAGCGGGAGCAGCGCATGGAGGAGCTCCGTCGGATGGGGAGAACGGCCGTTCGGAACGCGGGGTGATCTTCAGAGGTGGCGGCGTGCACCGGACCTCCCTCACCCGCCGGGTCGGGCCGCGTTGCGGTAGTCCAGCGGTGGGTCCCGGTCGCCGACGAGCGAGACGTAGTGATAGTCCGGCCCGCGGCGCTCCTCGAACTCCCTCCGAGCCTTCGCGATCAGCTCCGGGTGTTCGTAGAGCTCGACGGCGGAGGTCGCGAGCGTCTTGGCTGCGACGATCAGCCCCTTGTTGCCGATGCTCGTGCCGCCGGCCGCCACGGCCTGCCAGGAGTGGGCCGCCGTCCCGGGCACCCAGGTGGCGGCGCTCAGGCCGGCGGTAGGCACGGTCCAGCTCACGTCGCCCACGTCCGTCGATCCGCCCTCGCCGCCCAGGCGCACCTCGAACGGCTTCACCTCCGCCGCGGATTCGAGGGGCGGGGCGTCCTCGGGGAGCGTGCGGTGGAGGATCTCCGCGAAGCGACGCTCCTCGGGGGTGTAGCGCACGCCGCCCACGGCTTCCAGGTTCGCGTGCACGACCTCCGCCAGGGCCACGTTCGGGAGGAGGTTGTAGATCCCGTGGATGACCTCGTACGTCACCGTCGTCCCGGTCCCCATCGCCGCGCCCTCGGCCGCCTTCACCACGCGGTCGAAGATCGAGCGGACGACCTCGGGGTCGGGGTGGCGGACGTAGTAGTAGACCTCGGCGAAGTCGGGCACGACGTTGGGCGCGCTTCCGCCGGATGTGATGACGTAGTGGATGCGCGTCTCCTGCGGCACGTGCTCGCGCATCATGTTCACCATGTGGTCCATCGCCTCGACGGCGTCGAGCGCGGAGCGGCCGCGGTCGGGCGCCGCGGCGGCGTGGGCGCTCACGCCGTGAAAGCGGAACTTCGCCGACTTGTTGGCCAGCGACGACGTGGGGTCGGCCTCGTTCTCGGAGCCCGGGTGCCAGTGCAGCACCACGTCCACGTCGTCGAGGAGCCCGGCGCGCACCATGTAGACCTTCCCCGCGCCGCCCTCCTCCGCCGGCGTGCCATAGAGGCGGATCGTGCCGGCGTGTCCGCTGGTGGAGAGCCAGTCCTTCACGGCGAGCGCCGCGGCCGTGGACGCGGTGCCGAAGAGGTGGTGGCCACAGGCGTGGCCCGCCGGCTTGCCCTCGATGGGGCTGCGCTCCGGGACGCGGTCCTGCGTGATCCCTGGCAGCGCGTCGAACTCGGCCAATACGGCGATCACGGGCTCGCCCGATCCCCAGCTCGCCACGAAGGCGGTGGGCATGCCCGCCACGCCGGCCTCGACCTGGAAGCCCGCATCCTTCAGCCGCCCCTGCAGGAGCGCCGAGCTCTTCGTCTCCTGGTACCCGACCTCCGCGAGGTCCCAGATGCGCTGGGCCAGCTCCCCGTACTCGGCCGCGTGGCGCTCCACGTGCCGGACCACGGCCTCCTTCGCGTCCTGCGCCCGGAGGGGCGGGGGTGCGAAGGCGCCGGACAGGGCCAGCGCGACAACGAGGGGCGTGCGGTTCATGGATCGCTCGTGGTTGGAAGGAGCGGGCGCATCGGGGTCACGCATGGACCTCGGGGCGGCCACCAATGTACGTTGCCTCCACGATGTCGACACCTCACGGAAGTCCGGGGCGGCTCGCCGCCATCCTCGCGCTCGCCGGCCTCCTCGCGGCGGCGGCCTGCGATTCCTCGTCCGAGGTCCAGGGGCCCTTCCCGGGCCGCCCGCGCTTCGACGGGACGCGCGCCCTCGAGTTGGTGGAGCGCCAGGTGGCGTTCGGTCCGCGTGTGCCGGGCCGGCCGGGTCACGCCGACCAGCTCGCCTGGATGCGCGCCACGCTCGACTCGCTCGCCGACGACCTGGTGGTGGACAGCTTCACCGTCGTAGCCTCCTCCGGCGACACGCTGCGCCTGACGAACCTGGTCGCGCGCTTCAAGCCCGAGGAGAAGCGCCGCATCCTCCTGCTCACGCACTGGGACACGCGGCCCATCTCGGACAACGCCAGCGAGCCCGAGCTCGAGAAGATCCCGGTGCCGGGCGCGAACGACGGAGGATCCGGGACCGCGGTGCTCATCGAGCTGGCGCGCCTCTTCCACGGCCAGGCGCCCCCGATGGGGATCGACCTCCTCTTCGTGGACGGAGAGGACTACGGGCCCGGAACCGAGGACATGTTCTTCGGCTCGAACCGCTACGCCGAGAGCCTCCCCGACCAGGCGGCCACAACGGGCCGCCCGATCTACGGCGTCCTCCTCGACATGGTCGGCGACGTGGACGCCCGCTTCCCCGTGGAGGAGTATTCCTTCGAGTACGCGCGCCCCGTGGTGAACAAGGTCTGGGGCGCGGCGCGCCGGCTGGGCTATGCGTCGGCGTTCCCCGAGACCGTGGGGGGGCCCGTGGGCGACGACCACGTGCCGCTCATCGAGGCGGGGCTCCCCACCGCGGACGTCATCGACCTGTCGTACGGGCCCGGCAACGCGTGGTGGCACACGCCGAACGACACGCCCGACCACGTGAGCGCGGCGAACCTCGAGATGGTGGGCGAGGTGATGGCCGAGCTCGTGTACTCCGGGGGCTGACCGCCGTTGGCCCTCCGACCCCCTCCGATCGCAGGAATCCGGCCGTGACCGCATCCGACTCCCCGAACGTCCGTGTCGCCGTCGTCCAGGCGGCACCCGCCTTCTTCGACACACCGGCCGCCGTCGACGAGGTGTGCACGCGCACGGCCGAGGCCGCCGCGGACGGGGCACGCCTGGTGCTGTTCCCGGAGGCCTACGTCGGCGGATATCCGTGGGGCCTCGCGTTCGGCACCGCCGTGGGCGGACGGTCTCCCGCCGGCCGCCGCACGTGGGAGCGATACTGGCGAGGCGCCATCGACGTCCCCGGTCCGGAGACCGCGCGCATGGGAGAGGCCGCGCGCGAGGCCGACGTCCACCTCTGCGTGGGGGTGATCGAGCGCGACTCCTCCTACAGCGGGGGGACGCTCTTCTGCACCCTCCTCTACTTCGGCCCGGACGGCGCGCTGCTCGGCAAGCACCGCAAGCTCAAGCCCACCGCGGCGGAGCGGCTGATCTGGGGGGAGGGCGACGGGAGCACGCTCACGGTGGTGGATACGCCGTTCGGCAGGGTGGGCGGGCTGATCTGCTGGGAGAACTACATGCCGCTGGCCCGCATGGCGATGTACGGGAAGGGCGTGGAGATCTACCTGGCGCCGACCGCCGACGCCCGTCCGACGTGGCAGGCCACGCTCCAGCACATCGCCATGGAGGGACGGTGCTTCGTGCTCGGGTGCAACCAGTACGTGCACCGCGCCATGTACCCCGCCGATCTCGAGATCGCGGGAGAGCTGGAGGCATGGCCGGAGGTGCTGTGCCGCGGTGGGAGCGCCATCTACGGTCCCCTGGGCGAGTGTCTGGCCGGACCGGTGTGGGAGGAGGCCGGCATCCTCACCACCGACCTCGACCTGACCGCGATTCCGCGCGGGAAGTTCGACTTCGACGTGACCGGTCACTACGCCCGCCCCGACGTCTTCCGTCTGGAGGTGGACGAGCGGCCGCACCGGCCGGTCGAGTAGCGCGCCGCGCGCTGCTTGATTGCGCCCAAGGGGCTCGATTAGAGTCTGGATCGAGGGCGGGAGTTCCTCCGGCCCCCTCCGCGACGACGAGCGTCCCATGAGCGAAGCCACCACGACCGACACCGGCCTCTACCTCCAGGAGGTCGATCGATACAGCGCGCACAACTATCATCCCCTTCCGGTCGTGCTCGAGCGCGGCGAGGGGGTCTGGGTCTGGGACGTCGAGGGCAACCGCTACCTCGACATGCTCAGCGCGTACTCCGCGCTCAACCAGGGTCACCGGCATCCGGCGATCCTCGAGGCGGCGGCGGTCCAGATGGGTCGGCTGACGCTCACCTCGCGAGCCTTCCACAACGACCAGATGGGCCCGTTCCTGCGCGAGTTGTGCGAGGCCACCGGATTCGAGCGGGCGCTGCCGATGAACACCGGCGCGGAGGCGGTGGAGACCGCCGTGAAGATGGTCCGCAAGTGGGGCTACACCGTCAAGGGCGTCGCCACGGACAAGGCCGAGATCATTGTCTGCGAGAACAACTTCCACGGCCGCACCACGACCATCGTCGGCTTCTCCTCGGAGGCGCAGTACCGGGAGGGGTTCGGGCCGTTCACGCCGGGCTTCCGGCTCATCCCGTACGGGGACGCCGACGCGCTCGAGGCCGCCATCGGCCCGAACACCGTGGGCTTCCTGGTCGAGCCGCTCCAGGGTGAGGGCGGCGTCGTGGTGCCTCCCGACGGCTACCTGAGCCGGGCGCGTGCGCTGTGCGACGAGCACCGCGTCGCCTTCATGTCCGACGAGATCCAGACGGGGTTGGGGCGAACCGGCCGCCTCTTCTGCTGCGAATGGGAGAACGTCCGCCCGGACGTGCTCATCGTCGGCAAGGCGCTGGGCGGAGGGGTGTATCCGGTCTCCGCGGTGATCGCCGACGCCGAGTACATGGACGTCTTCCATCCCGGCGACCACGGCTCGACGTTCGGCGGCAACCCGCTGGGCGCCGCGATCGCACGCGCCTCGCTGCGGGTGATTCTCGACGAGGGCCTGGCCGAGCGCGCGGACCGTCTGGGCCGCTGGTTCATGGATGGGCTGCGCGCGATCGGATCGCCGCACGTGGCGGAGGTGCGGGGCAGGGGCCTCATGATCGGCGTCGTCATCCACGCTTCGTCGGGTACGGCCCGTCCCTACTGTGAAGCCCTGCAGGACCGAGGCATCCTGGCCAAGGAGACGCACGGCCAGGTGATCCGCTTCGCGCCCCCGCTCATCATCGACCAGGAGACGCTCGAAGACGCCCTCGGGCACGTGCGCGAGGTTCTGAGCGCGTGACGGCTCGGACCCAGCGCCGGCGCGCAGGGTGAGCCCAGGGCCCGGCACGCCGGACGCCGCGTCGGTCGAGACCCGACCGGCGCCCGGATTCCGGCGGCCTTCCGCCGGGTGGCCCTTCCTCCTCCTGGGGCTCGCCCTCTTCGGCGTGGGGCTTTCCTTCTGGCGGCCGGTCCCCGCCGGGGTCTGGCACGACGACGGCGTCTACATGCTCGTCGGGCAGGCGCTCGGCCAGGGGGAGGGGCTGCGCTACGTGGGCGTGCCCGGCAGCCCGCCGGCTGTGAAGTTCCCTCCCGGATACCCGATGGTGCTGGCGGTCCTGTGGCGGGTCCTGGGGAGCGTCGGGGCGGTCACGCTCGCGGCCGGGCTGCTCAACCTCGTCTTCCTGGCCTGCGCCGGCGGGCTCTTTGGATGGGTGATGCACCGGGCGGCGGGCCTCGACAGGGCGACGTCCGTGGGCGTCGCGGCCCTCGCGTTCGTCTCGGCGGACGTCTGGCGCTACGCGCTCGTGCCGCTCTCCGAGCCGATGTTCGTCCTCCTGGCGGTCGCGACCCTCGCGGCCTGGACGTCCGCCGGCCGACCCGGCGACCGGCGCGGTGCCACCCTCCTGGCGCTCCTCCTCGTCGCGGCGGTGCTCACCCGCTCGGCCGGCGCAGCGCTCGTCGCGGGCTTCGCCGTGGCCGTCCTGGTCCGCCGCGGGCTCCTCGTGGCCGCAGCGGTGTGCGCGCCGGCCCTCGCCGTGGGGGTGGCGTGGGGCGCGTGGGCGGCCGAGCGCGCGGCCGACGTACCCGAGGGGCTGCGCGACGTGCTCGGTCCGTACGGCGGTTGGCTCAGCGGACAGCTGACGACGGCGCCCGCCTCCTTCCTCGCGGCCTTCCCGTCCCAGGCCCGCGGCGTCTTCGAGCGCGTGTTCGCCCTCCTCGTGCCGGGCGCGACGGGGTGGGGGCTCATGGCGGTGGCGGTTCCGGTGGCGGTGTTGTCGGCCGTGGGCCTGATGCGGCTGGCGCGCACCCTGCCTCCGGTGCCGTGGGTGGTGCTCGCCTACCTGGGGATGCTGCTGTTGTGGCCGTTCGTGGACCGACGCCTGGTCGTTCCCCTGCACCCCTGGGTGCTCGCGTCCGTGTGCGTCGGGGCGCTCGAGGTAGGGCGGCGTGTCTCCCACCGGGGGGTGCGCCGCGCCCTGGGCGCCGCCGTGTTCGTCTGGGTAGGCGCCTACACCGTGGTCTCGGCGGCCCGTGACGCGCGCGGGTGGGCCGTGGCCGGCTACCGACTGCGCGCCGGGCGCCTCGCCGCGGCCGTCGAGGCGCTCGCGAAGACGGCGCCGCCGGACGCGGTGGTGGGGGCTCCGGAGTTCTGGGCCGCGCTGCACCTGCACGGTGGGTGGAGCGTGGTGCCGAGCGCGCGCTTCATGCCCCGCTCCGAAGACGGGGCGACGCCCGTCTGGGGGACGCCCACGGATCAGCTCTCGCTCTGGTGGGCCGCCGGCGTCGACGTCCTGCTCCTGGAGCAGGGTGGGCTGGTGCACGGCGCCGCGCTCGATCTGTTGGAGGAGCGCTGCCCCGGGGCGGTGCGCATCCTGGCTCGCATGCCGCCGCAGATCCTCGTGGGGCTCTCCTGGGACGGGGCGTGCGCCCGTGCCCTCGGATTGGCCGGGACGAAGGGCGGTGGGGCGGCTCAGGCCGCGGCCGGGCACCTCCTCACCATTCGATGTTGCCCTGCTGGGTGGTGTCCACCTGCTCCCCCTCTCCGCCGCCGAGCAGGACCTGCTCGATCTGCTCGTAGAGGAAGGCGCGCGCCTTCGCTTCGCGCGGATCGAGCCCGTAGTGGTTGATGAGCAGCGTCTGGTGCTGGAGCCATTCCTTCCAGCAATCCGCGCAGATCTCCCCGAGGATCCGATCGCCCAACTCGTTCCTGAAGGGGGGCCGGATCATGCGCGGCGCATCGGCTCCGCACCGGCGGCAATGGATCGTCTCGTCGGCCATGTCTTATCATTGAGGCGGATTCTCCCGGCGCTGAGCGCCCGATCGGGGCGACTACCCTCCTGCGGCGCCGGGGGTCCGATCGCCCACCGATCCTTCTACATGTCGCACACCTACGGAGGCTGACGTGCCTCGAACCGTCTTCGCCGGAACCGGCTTCTACGTACCCGAGCGCGTGGTGACGAACGACGACCTGACGCGGCTCATGGACACCTCCGACGCGTGGATCGTGGAGCGCACCGGTATCCGGGAGCGGCGCTGGGTGGACGAGGGGACGAGCGGCGCGGACATGGCGCGCGAGGCCGCGCAGGAAGCGTTGCGCGACGCGGGGATGGCCGCCGGGGAGCTGGACGCGATCGTCCTCGCGACGCTCAGCCCCGACCACTTCTTCCCCGGCACGGGGGTCTTCCTGCAACGCGAGCTCGGGGTGACCGGCATTCCGGCCCTCGACGTGCGGGCCCAGTGCTCCGGCTTCATGTACGGGCTGTCCGTGGCCGACGCGTGGATCCGGTGCGGGCAGTACCGGAACGTCCTCCTGGTCGGCGTGGAGATCCACTCGACCGGGCTCGACATCTCGACGCGCGGCCGCGACCTCGCCGTCCTCTTCGGTGACGGGGCGGGGGCGGCCGTGCTCACGGCGGGCGACGACGACGCGCGGGGGGTGCTCTCCACGCATATCCACTCGGACGGGCGCTTCGCCGAGATCCTCTGGACCGAGTTCGCCTCGAGCAGGCACCAGCCGCGCATCTCGGAAGAGGCGATCCGCGAAGCCCGGCACTTCCCGACCATGCAGGGGAAGGAGGTGTTCAAGCACGCCGTCAGCCGGATGCCCGAGGTGGTCGAGGAGGCCCTCGCCGCGAACGGGCTCGGCTCGGAAGACCTCGACCTCCTCATCCCGCACCAGGCCAACCTTCGCATCACCCAGATGGTGCAGCGTCGCCTCGGGCTGCGTGACGACCAGGTCGTCAGCAACATCGACCGCTACGGGAACACCACGGCGGCCACCATTCCCATCGCGCTCGCCGAGTCCGTGCGGGCGGGTCGACTGGAGCGCGGCGACCTCCTGTGCATGGTGGCGTTCGGCTCCGGATTCACCTGGGGATCCGCGCTGGTTCGGTGGTAGACGACGTTCGGGGCATTGTGTACCTTTGAAGGCTAATTCGACCCCGTATTGCCTCGAGATCGAAAATGCCCCTGAACAAGAAGCAGCTCGCCCACATCGAGAAGCGCCTCCTCGACGAGCGCGCCCGGGCCCTCAAGGCCCTCGGCCTCTTCGACGAGATGGCCAAGGCGGACCGTGAGTCCGGCGATTCGGATCTTGCCGCGTACACGGACCACATGGCCGATCAGGGCACCGAGGCCATGGAGCGGGAAAAGGCGGCCGTGTTCGCGACGAAGGAGGGGCGCTACCTGTATCGTCTGGAGGAGGCGCTGCGCCGCCTCTACAACGATCCCAAGAAGTTCGGCACCTGCCACACGTGCGGGAACGACGTGGGCTTCGAGCGGCTGGACGCGCTACCGCACGCCCGCTACTGCATCGACTGCAAGCTGAAGGAGGAGGAGGCGGCCTGAGGCGTCGCCCGCGACCCCGAAGGCCGTCAGCGGCGCGCGCCCAGCACCTCGAGGAGCTGCGCACCGACGGCTTCGACCTGCCAGCGCCGGATACCTTCCACCGCGAAGAGCGCCTGCTCGTCCGCGGGTGCCGCCTGGGCGATCGCGAGGAGGAGCGCGTTCGGAAGGAGCGTGCCGCGGTCGAGCCCGAGCGCCTCGGCCCGTCGGTTGCGCGCGTTCTTGAGCTTCTCGGCCAGCTCCTCCACCTCGGGGGAGGGCCGTCCCGGGCCGCCGCCCCGAGGCCGCCGCGGATAGGGGCGCAACTCGTCGTCGGGGAGCTGCGCCACATGGTCGAAGCGACGCAGAAGCTCGTCCCCGTCCGTGCGCGCCAGCGCCTTGGGGAAGCCCTTGATCGCCGCCAGCTCCGAGTCGCTCAGGGGGCGGCGCACCACGGCTTCCAGCAGCGCCGGATCGCCCACAACACGGAACGTAGCACGGTCGCGCGCACGGGCGATCTCGTCGCGCCAGTCGATGGCCTCGCGCAGCGCCGTGACCTCGCGGGGGGTCAGGTCACGCGCACCCTTCACGCGGACCACGACGTCCTCGGGCTCCTCGTCGGTCGGTGCCGTGGCGCTCTCCTCGAGCGCACGGCACTCCTCCACGGCCCAGGCCTCCCGTCCCGCGGTGCGCAGGTCCTCGCGCAGGAGGTCGGCCAGCTTCCTGAGATACCGGGTGTCGTCCGCGGCGTAGTCCAGCATCCCCTCCTTGAGGGGGCGCTCCGCCCAGTCGGCGCGCTGGTACTTCTTGGAGAGGGACACGCCCAGACGGCTCTCCAGGAGGGCCTGGAGGCCGAGCGCAGATTCGCCCAGGAGGGCTGCCGCGACCTGGGTGTCGAAGAGGCCGTGCAGGCGGATGTCGAGATCTCGGTCCAGGAGGCGCAGGTCGAAGTCGGCACCGTGCATCACGATCTCGACCTCCGGGTCCTCGAGCGGCCCGCGCAGGAGGTCGGAAGGATCGAAGGAGAGCGGATCGACGATGAAGGTGTCGTCCTCGGTCGTCACCTGGAGGAGACACAAACGGTCCGAATAGCGGTGAAATCCCGCCGCCTCGCAGTCGAGCGCGAAGCGGCGCGATCCCGCGAGGGAGCGGGCCAGGGGTTCGGCCTCGGAGGCGTCCCGGACTTGGACGGAGGACATGGGGGGCGTGTGGGCTCCTGATGGGGTCGGGGGTAGGGTAAGCCCCGGGGCGGAAAAGAAGCGGGCCCGTGCCTTCCCCACAAGTCCGGTGCGCTTGCCCGCCTCCTCGGGGTCCGCGACAATTCGACTGCTTCGCCCCGGATTGGGCTCCCCTGCCCGCGCCCGCTCCGAGGTTCGCGTCTTCCGGGCCATCCCCTATGCTCCGCACCAAGATCGTCTGCACACTCGGCCCCGCCAGTTCCCGGCCCGAGACCATCCTCGCGCTCGGTAAGGGCGGGATGGACATGGCCCGCATCAACCTCTCCCACGGCAGTTGGGAGGACCATCGCCGCTCGATCGAGGCGGTTCGCGCGGCTTCGGAGAGCCTACGCCGCCCCATCGCGGTCCTGGCCGACCTGGCGGGTCCCAAGATCCGCGTCGGCGACCTTCCCGAGCCGATCGTCCTCACGCCGGGCGAGACGGTGGTCATGGCCCCGGCCGACAGCGCCCGGGACGGGGAGATCCCCACGACCTACGTGCCCCTCTCCGAGGAGATCGAGCCCGGCCAGGCGGTGCTGCTGGACGACGGGCTCCTGGAGCTTCGCTGCACGGCCACGGAGGGCGATCGCACGCTGCTCAAGGTCGTTCGCGGCGGGACGCTCAACAGCCGGAAGGGGATCAACCTCCCGGCCGTGAACCTGAAGGCGCCGTCGCTGACCGAGAAGGACCTGGCGGACCTCGACTTCGCGCTCGACGTGGGCGTCGAGTACGTCGGACTGTCGTTCGTGCGCAAGCCCGACGACATCATCGACCTGAAGCGCCGCGTGGGTGGCGCCGCACTCGTGGTGGCCAAGATCGAGAAGGTGCAGGCGCTGCAGTACATCGAGGAGATCCTCCCCGAGACGGACGCCGTGATGGTGGCGCGCGGCGACCTCGGGGTCGAGCTCCCCTTCGAGCGTGTTCCGCTCGCACAGAAGCGGATCGTGCAGCTCGCCAACTACTACGGCCGGCCGGTGATCACGGCCACGCAGATGCTCGAGTCGATGATCGAATACCCGCGACCCACGCGGGCGGAGGCCTCCGACGTGGCGAACGCCGTGCTCGACGGCACGGACGCCGTGATGCTCTCGGGGGAGACCGCGGTCGGCGCCTATCCCGAGCAGGCGCTCGGGGCGCTCGTGCGCATCGCGCGCGAGATCGAGAGGAGCGGTGTGCTGGAGCGGGGACCGCGCTACGTCACGCGCCCCAGCGCCCGGGCGCGCGGGGGGGCCTCCGCGCGCGAGCACGCCGTGGCCGCGGCGACCATGGAGGCCGCCCGACAGATCCAGGCGCCCGCGATCATGGTGATCACCCGCTCCGGCTTCACGGCCCGCCTGGTGTCGAGCTACCGACCGCCCGTGCCCGTCTTCGCGGTCACCACGGATCCGGCCACGTACCGGCAGCTGGCACCCGTCTGGGGCGTGCGCCCGGTGCTGGGCGACGCCGGGCACGCCACGTACGACGCGCTCACCGCGGTCGGGCGCCAGGCGGTGCTCGAGAGCGGGGTGGGCGATCCGGGTGCGTCCCTGGTGGTGACCTCCGGGTTCCCCTTCCACACGGCCGGGATCCACGAACACGATGCGCCTCGAACGCCTCTGAGCGGACCGTGAAGCTCACCTTCCTCGGCACCGGCACCTCGTTCGGCGTTCCCGTCGTCGGGTGTGACTGCGCCGCGTGCACGTCGAGCGATCCCCGGGACCGACGCACCCGGCACGGCGCGGTGCTCGAGCTCGAGGGAGGGAAGTTGCTCGTGGACACGCCGCCGGAGCTGCGCCTGCAGTTGCTCGCGGCCGGGGTTCGGCGTGTGGACGCCATCTGGTTCACGCACATCCACGCCGACCACATCCACGGGATCGACGACCTGCGCGTCTTCACGGTACGTGGCGGCCCGGACATCCCCGCGTGGGTGGGGGCGGAATACCACGCCCCGCTCTCCGCCCACTTCAAGTACATCTTCGACGACGCGGTGCGGCCGCCCGAGGGCAGTCACAAGCCGAGGATCCACCTCCACGACCTGGAGCCCGGACGACCCCAGGACATCCTGGGCGGCACGTTCCTTCCGGTCACCGTTCCCCATGGATCGGTGCGGGTCTACGGCTTCCGTGTCGGCGGCCTGGGCTACGTGACCGACGGCAAGTGCCTCCCGCCGGAGGCCATGGACGCCCTTCGCGACGTGGACGTGCTGGTGCTCAACGCGCTCTGGTTCGGCCGTTCCCACCCCACCCACTTCACGGTGGAGGAGGCGGTGGAGGCGGCCCGCGAGGTCGGGGCACGCCGGACGTACCTGACGCACCTGACCCACAGGGTGACGCACGCCGAGCTCCTGGAGCGCCTTCCCGACGGCGTCGAGCCGGCCTACGACGGACTCGCGATCGAGGTGCACGACGATGGCTGACGCCGGCCTGCGCCTGGACTACGCGAACCTCCTCGCGCCCCACGTGCGGGGAGGGGTCGATCCCGACCGCCTCGCCGGTGAGATGGCCGCCCGCTTTCGCGAGGCCCATGCGGCCGTGCAGAGCCGACGTGCCTCGGGAGACATGGGCTTCTTCGATCTCCCGTACGCCACGGACACGCTCGGCCGCGTCCAGGAGCTCGCCGACGGCTTCGGCCAGTGGTTCGAGGACGTGGTCGTGCTCGGCATCGGAGGGTCGGGCCTCGGCACGGTGGCCGTGCGCGACGCACTGCTCGGCCCCTACTGGAACGAGCGGTCGGACGACGAGCGGGATCACTTTCCCCGCCTCCACGTGCTCGACAACCCCGACCCCTTCACGCTCCAGCGCCTGCTCGACCGGCTGGACCTCGCCAAGGTGCTCTTCAACGTCGTCAGCAAGTCGGGCTCGACCGCCGAGACGATGGCGCAGTATCTGGTCACGCGCGCCCGGGTCGAGGCCACCGTCGGGGAGGCGCACGCCCGCGGACATTTCCTCTTCACCACGGATCCGTCGAAGGGCGCGCTCCGGCAGATCGCCGACGCGGAGGGCATCCCCACCGCCCCCGTTCCGGAGAACGTGGGCGGGCGCTTCTCGGTGCTCTCCCCGGTCGGTCTGCTCCCGGCAGCGATCTGTGGCGTCGACGTGGGCGCGCTGGTCGCGGGCGCAGCGTGGATGGAGAAGCGCTGCGCGACGGACGACCTGTCCGCCAATCCCGCAGGAGTCCTCGCCACGCTGCTGCACGCCTGCGACACCGAGCAGGGTCGGCCGATCCACGTGCTCATGCCCTACGCGGACCGTCTCCGCTCGACGGCGCTCTGGTTCCAGCAACTCTGGGCGGAGTCGTTGGGGAAGGCGCACGGGCTCGACGGGGAAGCGCGGCCGACCGGGCCCACGCCGGTCGCCGCGGTCGGGGCGACGGACCAGCACTCCCTCCTGCAACTGCTGATGGAGGGTCCACAGGACAAGGTCGTGCTTCTCGTCGCGGTCGACGACCCGGGCGGCGACGTGACGATCCCGGAGCGCCACCCCGAGATCTCCGCCCTCTCCTACCTGGGTGGGCACACGCTGGGCGGGCTGCTGAGCGCGGAGCGGCGCGCGACCGCCGAGGCGCTCCGGCGGGAGGGGCGCCCGAACGCGACCTTCCTTCTCCCGCGCGTCGACGCGCGCGCACTGGGCGCGCTGTTCATGGTGCTGCAGATCGCGACCGTGTACGCCGGCGCGCTCTACGGCGTGGATCCGCTGGACCAACCCGGGGTGGAACTGGGTAAGGTGCTTACGTACGGCCTCATGGGGCGAGAAGGCTTCGAGGCCCCCGAACTCGACCCGGGCGACCCGCGTTGGGTGGTGTGATTCCTGCAGCCCGACCTCGCGGCACCCACTACGGCTGATTAGCTTCCAGGCACAAGGGAGGCAAACCATGCGTGAGCAGGACGAAGGACCCTACATCGTCATCGAGCGTGGCGGGGGAAGCGGCATCGGCGCGTTCATCCTCGGCGCGCTCGTCGGCGCCGGAGCCGCGCTGCTCCTCGCTCCCCGGAGCGGGGAGGAGACGCAGCAGGACCTCAAGGACCGCGCGCTCAAGCTCAAGTCCGCCGCCGAGACGCGGATGCGCGAGGCGCAGAAGCAGCTGGAGGAGCGGCTCGATACGGCACGCGAGGGCGTCCAGAGCCGCGTCGAAGGCGTGCGCGACGCGGTCGAGGCGGGCCGCAAGGCCGCCGGCGAGGCGCGCGACGATCTGGAGCGCAAGCTGGAGCGGTCGAAGGCCGCCTACCGTGCCGGCGTGGATGCGGCGCGTCAGGCTGTGGCGGCCGGCGACGAGCCCGCCGATGCGGAGGAGGAGGCCTGAGAGGCTTCCCACCTCCGGGCGGGATCGGTCGCTGCCCCTCGACGCCGCGGCGGGAGACGTCTTCTCCCTCCGCGGCGTTTCCTCGTCCGGCCCCGATGGCGCTTCGCGGCGGTAGCGCCGCGTCATGAGCCCGACCCACCAGCGGGGCTACCGGGTGGGGGAGTTTGCGCGTCGCCTGTGGGTGAAGGTGCTGGAGGACGAGGTCTTCGTGATGGCGAGCGCCGTGGCCTTCAACATCCTCATCGCGGCGATCCCCCTCGCGCTCCTGGGAATCGGGCTCACGGGCTACGTGCTGTCGACCCAGGTGAACGATCCCGTGCAGGCGATCGTGACGTTGCTCGCGGGCAATCTCCCGCAGACCAGGGGCGGGGTGGATCCGTCGGGCGCCGTCCGGCGCATCGTGTCGGGCGTGCTCGAGCGCCGCTCGGGCTTCACCTTTCTGGGTGCCTTGTTCTTCGCATGGCTCGCGACGCGCCTGGTGGGCACGCTGCGTGTCGTGCTCCGGGAGATCTTCGACATCGCGCAGTCACGCGGCATCGTGCGCGGCAAGCTGTTCGACATCCAGGTCGTGGTGGTCGGGGTCCTGCTGCTCACGCTGAACCTGGGCGTGACCGTCACCTTCGAGGCGGCCGTCACGTACGGCGGCCAGGTGTTCGGGCTGGGGGGGACGGCGGTAAGCGCCGCCGAGTTCTTCCTCGGGACCGCGGTCGCCTTCGCCTCCATCTGGACGCTCTTCCTGGTCGTGTACCGCTATCTCCCGGCGCGACGCATTCCGTGGCGGGCCGCGGTCGTGGCCGCGACCTTCTCGTCCACCCTCCACGAGGTGCTGAAGCAGGGCTTCTCGTGGTACGCCACCGGGGTCGCGGACTACTCCTCCACGTGGGGGAATCTGGCCACGGTGGCCATCCTCTTCTTCTGGATCTATTACGAGTCCCTGGTGTTCATTCTGGGCGGCGAGATCGCCCAGGTGTACACGATGCGAAAGGCCGTCCGCCTGCAGTCCCTGCGCGCCGCGGGCGGACGGATCTGAAGGGTTCTCCGGCCCGTCCCCCGACCGAAGCCGAGGTTCCGTGAGCGAGGACGACGCCCGCAAGGTGGTGGCACGCAACCGCAAGGCGCGCCACGAGTACGAGATCCTGGAGACCTTCGAGGCGGGGATCGCGTTGAAGGGTCCGGAGGTGAAGTCGCTGCGGGAGGGCAAGGTCGCCTTCCAGGACGCCTTCGCGCACGTGGACCGGGGCGAGGTCTGGCTGCGTAGCCTGCACATCAGTCCCTACGAGCAGGCGAACCGCTTCAACGAGGATCCGCTCCGTCCCCGGAAGCTCCTGCTGAACCGCATCGAGATCCGCAGGCTCCTGGGGAAGGTGGAGGAGAAGGGCCTCACCCTGATCCCACTGGAGATCTACTTCAGGCGGGGCTACGCCAAGGTCCTGCTCGCCCTCGCGCGCGGGAAGAAGCTCCACGACAAGCGCGCCGCGCTCAAGGAGAAGCAGCAGGTGCGCGAAGCCAAGCGCGCCGTGGCCGCGCAGCGGGGGGCCGAGTGAGGCCAGCGGCCTCGCTCCTGGTCGCCGTGGCGGCTCTCCTCCTGCCCGTGCACCTCGTCGCCCAGGGGCGCCCGAACCTGCGCGTGCGCGACGGGCACAGCGAGTGGGCGGTGGTGGTCGGCGCGGAGCGCGGATACGCTGCCGTACCCGCCTCCGAGTTGGCTCGGGTCGGATGGCGCGTATCTGCGAACGACGGCGGTGTGACGCTCGCGGGGCCCCACGACACGCGCATCGACCTCCGCGCGGGAACGCCCTTCTTCCGTTGGGACGGGGAGCCCCTCCAGCTGTCCGACCCGCCGTACTTCGACGGGGGCGCCCTGCGTGTCCCCCTCCAGCTTCTGACCGACTTCCTCCCGCGCCGCTTGCCCGACGTGTACGCCTTCGACGGGCTGCGCATGCTGCTGACCGTCTCCGAGCCCTCGACCGACGGAGGTGGGTCCACCCTGACGAGGGCGGCGGCGGAGCGCACGGCGACGCCGGTGGACGACGGGGTGCGCGTGGTGATCATCGACGCGGGCCACGGCGGTCAGGACCCGGGCTCGACGAGCCGCTCCGGGCATCGAAGAGAAGACCGTGGCCCTGGGCGTCGCGCTCGCGCTCGCCCACACGCTGGAGTCGGTCCCGGACCTCGAGGTGCACCTCCTCCGCGACGACGACACGTTCATCCCCCTCTGGGACCGTGGCGCGATGGCCACGGAGCTGAAGGGAGAGCGCCCGGGCGTCTTCATCAGCGTGCACGCCAACTCCTTCAACTCACCGGCGCGCGGCTTCGAGACCTATTTCCTCTCGGATGCGCGTACCGAGCACGAGCGCCGCGTGGCCGCGATCGAGAACGCGCCCGTGGGGCACGAGGAGGAGGGGGTTCATGCGGGAGGGGACCTCGACTTCATCCTGCGCGAGCTGAGGAACCTCGACACGCAGCACTGGTCGGCGCTGCTCGCGGAGATGATCCAACGCGACGTGGCCGTCATCCATCCCGGGCCCGACCGGGGCGTGAAGCAGGCGCCCCTCGCCGTGATCACGAACGCGCTGATGCCGGCCGTGCTCGTGGAGGTCGGCTACCTGTCGAACCCCACCGAGGCGCGTCTGCTCGCGACCCCCGACTTCCAGAAGAAGGCCGGCCAGGCGATCGCGAAGGCCGTGACGGAGTTCTTCGAGCGGTATCCTCCAGGCACCGGAGGGGTGACCGGAGCGGGACGATGAAGCCGGGCGCGTGGCTCGTGGCGGCCCTCGCGCTGTCGGCGGGGTGCGTCTACTACAACTCCCTCTACAACGCCGAACGGCTCTTCGACCTGGGCGAGACCCACCGCGTGGCAGGGCTGGACTCCCTCGCGCGGGCGGACTACCAGGAGGTGGTGGCGAAGAGCGCGAAGGCCTTCCGGATGGAGCCCACCGGCGAGTGGGCCGACGACGCGCTTCTCCTCATGGGGCGCGCGTACCTGCGCATGGGGGATCTGCGCGCCGCCCGTGCCGCGCTCGAACGCGCCGCGCGCGTCACCGACGACGACCAGGTGCGCTCGGGCGCACAGGTCTACCTGGGGGCTTCGTACGTCGAGGCGGGAGACCTCCCGACCGCCATCGGCCTCCTCGACGCGGGGCTGGAGGCCCTGCGCCCGGGACCCGTGATGGCGGAGGGACACCTGTGGCGCGGGCGGGCGCTCCTCGACGGCAGCCAGCGCGAGGAGGGATGGTGGGACCTCGACCAGGCGCGCTCGGGATCGGGCTCGGTGCGCATGTCGGCGGCCATCGAGCGCATCGTCTCGGGTGTGCGCTACGATCAGCCGGCACGCGCTCAGGAGGGGATGGATCGGCTCCTGGCCCTCTCCGAGGCCGGAGAGCGCTCGGACACTGTGGTCGCGCTGGCCCGCCTCACCTCGGGGCGCTGGGGACCCGCCACGGCGGCGCGCATGCTGTCCGCGGCGGACACGTCGCGCTGGAGCCAGGGCTCCCGGGGGAAGGTGCGTCTGGAACGGGCGCGCCTGCTGCGCGAAGCCGGCGACAGCCTCGCCGCGCAGGACGGGGTCGAGCGCGTGGCGGACGGGATCGGGCCGGCGGCCGTGGAGGCCCGGGTCGAGCTCGCCCGATGGCAGCTGGCGCGGGCGCGTGACCTGGTCGACATACGCGACGCCCTCACCGTGCTCCTCCCGGCCGAGGACGAGGCTCCGGCCGCGGACCTCCTGCAGGCGCTCCGCGAGATGAACGACCTGGCCGAGATCGGTCTCTCGGACCCGCTCGGCCTGTTCGGCGCCGCCGAGGTCGCGAGCGAGCGGCTCGGGCGCCCCGATCCTGGCGCGCGGGCTCTACCTCGCCTACGCGGACCAGGTGCCCGACGGCCCCTGGACGGCGAAGGCTCTGCTCGCCGCCCTGAACGTGACCACGGACGCGGGCGGACGCGCGTGGCTCAGGGGCCGCTTGGAGGGAAGGTCGGAAAGCCCTTACGTTCTGGCGGCCCGTGGTGAGCCCGCACCGGGCCTCGAGCCGCTCGAGGAGGAGCTGGCCCGACGCCTCCAGGAGATGAGGACACGTTGAGACTGCAGACCGAGGTGTTCGGGACGTCGTTCCAGAACCCCGTCCTCCTGGCCGCGGGCACGTGCGGCTTCGGACGGGAGCTGGCCGAGGTCGTCGACCTGGACCTCCTCGGTGGATTCGTCACCAAGTCCGTGACGCCCGAGCCGCGCCGGGGGAACCCGGCCCCGCGCGTCGCCGAGTTCGAGGGTGGCATGCTCAACTCGATCGGGCTCACCAATCCGGGGCTCGAGGGCGCGCGCCGTGAGGCTCTTCCCTGGATCCGCGACAACGTCCGCCGCGCGCGCGTGTTCGTGAGCATCGCCGGCCATTCGATCGCGGACTACCTGGCGCTCGTGGAGGGCTTCGACGACGAGGACGGGTTCCTCGGCTTCGAGGTGAACCTCTCCTGCCCGAACGACACCAAGCGCGGCGGCCCGCCCTTCGCGCTCGACCCGGATGCCCTCGCGCGCGTGCTCGAGGGATGCCGGGCCCGCACGGACCGGCCCCTGCTGGCCAAGCTCGCCCCCAACGACCCGTCGCTGGAGAACAGCGTGCGCGTCGCCACGGACGCCGGTGCGGACGGCCTCACGCTGGTGAACACGCTCCCGGGCATCCTGCTGGGCGTGCAGGGCCATCCGACGCTGGGCGCGGGCGCGGGTGGGATGAGCGGCCCCTCCCTGCGCCCGACCGGGTTGCTCGCCGTGCGGCGCGCGCGCGCCGTGACCCACCTTCCGCTCGTGGGGGTCGGAGGCGTCGGCGCCCCGGACGACGCGGTGGCGTACGCTCGCGCGGGCGCCCTGCTCGTCGAGGTGGGCACCGCGTCCTTCGCCGAGCCCCGCGCCGCCGCGCGCATCGTACGCGGTCTGGAGCGCTGGGGCCGCCGGGCCGGCGTACCCGAGTGGTCCGCGCTCGTCGCGCCGCACCCCGTCCCCTCGGAGACCTGATGGCCGAGATCATCGTCGCGCTCGACTACGGCGCCGCCGCCGAAGCGCTGTCCCTCGTCGACCTGCTCGGCGACGTCGGCGGCTTCTACAAGGTAGGCCTCGAGCTGTATACGCGCGCCGGGCCGGATGTGGTGCGCGCGCTCCACGATCGCGGGAAGCGGGTCTTCCTCGACCTGAAGCTGCACGACATCCCGAACACGGTCGCGGGCGCGGTGCGCGCCGCGGCGGCGCTCGACGTCGAGCTCCTCACGCTGCACGTCGGTGGAGGCGGGCCCATGCTTCGCGCCGGGGTCGAGGCGGCCGAGGGACGCGTGCGGTTGCTCGGCGTCACCGTGCTCACCTCGCTCACGCCCTCGGACGTGGAGCAGGTCTGGGGCCGGGAGATCCGCTCCATCCGGGACGAGGTCGTCCGCCTCGCGCAATTCGCTGCCGAGACGGAGCTGGACGGCGTGGTGGCGTCCGCCGTGGAGGCGGGATGGATCCGCCCGGCGATCGGCGACGAGATGCTGATCGTCACGCCGGGCATCCGGCTCAAGGGAGCGGATCAGGGAGACCAGAAGCGGGTAGCCTCCCCGGCCGACGCCGTGTCCGCCGGCGCAGACTACCTCGTGGTGGGCCGCCCCATCACGCAGGCGGCCGACCCGGTGGCGGCGCTGCAGACGCTCGCCGAGGCCGCCGCCGCCCGGGCCTCCTGAGCGACCGACTTCCCCCAGCGAACCAGCAAGCATGGCACTCAAGGTCCACAACACGCTCGCGCGCAGGCTGGAGCCCTTCGAGCCCATCGAGCCGGGGCGCGTGCGCATGTACGCGTGCGGCCCGACCGTCTACGACTTCGCGCACGTCGGCAACTTCCGGTACTTCCTCTTCACCGACCTGGTCCATCGCTACCTGGAGTGGAGCGGCTACGACGTCCACCTGGTCATGAACCTGACGGACGTGGACGACCGGACCATCAAGCGTGCGGCCGAGGAGGGGACCAGCGTGGCCGACCACACGGAGCCGTTCGCGCAGGCCTTCCTCGCCGACGCGCGCTCCCTCGGCATCCGCCCGGCCGACGCCTATCCCCGCGCCACCCGCTATGTCGGGAAGATGATCGACTTCATCGAGCGGCTCCTGGCGTCGGGTCACGCCTACCGCGCCGACGACGGTGCGGTCTACTTCTCCATCGCGAAGTTCCCGGGCTACGGAAAGCTCAAGGGGATCGACCCGTCGTCGCTCAAGACGGGCGCGCGCGTGGCGCAGGACGACTACGAGAAGGAGGACGCGCGGGACTTCGCCCTGTGGAAGGCCGCCACGGAGGTGGACGAGAAGGCCGACGCGGCGTGGGACGCGCCGTGGGGGAGGGGGCGGCCCGGGTGGCACCTCGAGTGCTCCGTCATGAGCGTGACCGAGCTGGGCGAGACGCTGGACCTGCACCTCGGCGGGGAGGACCTCGTCTTCCCGCACCACGAGAACGAGATCGCGCAGTCGGAGGCGGCCACGGGCCAGCCCTTCGTGCGCTACTGGCTGCACGTGAAGCACCTCCTCGTGGAGGGGAGGAAGATGTCCAAGTCGCTGGGCAACTTCATCACGGTGCGCCAGCTGCTCGACCAGGGCCATGACCCTGCCTCCATCCGCCACCAGCTGCTCAGCGCCCAGTACCGGCGCGAGCTCAACTTCACCGTGGACGGGCTGGTCGCGTCCAAGAACGCCGTGCAGCGCCTCCTCGACTTCGAGTCGCGGCTCGAAGCGCTCGCGGTGTCCGACGACGCGGAGCCGACCGCGCTCCCCGAGCGGGCGCGCGAGGCCGACGAGGCATTCCGCGCGGCGCTGGACGAGGACTTCAACGGCGCCGACGCGATGGCCGCGCTCTTCATGTTCGTGAACCGGGTGAACGGCGACCTGGAGGGACGCGCCGCCGTGCCGCCCGCCGACCGGGAGGCCGCCCTCGGGACGCTGCGCTCCCTCGACCAGGTCATGGGGCTGCTCGAGGTGGCGCACGCCACCCGCACCGTGGACGACACGCTCGCCGCCTGGGTGGAGGAGCGCATCGAGGCGCGCGCGGCCGCCCGGAAGAACCGCGACTTCGCGGCCGCGGACGCGATCCGCGACGAGTTGGCCGAGAAGGGGATCGTCCTGGAGGACGGGGCAGGGGGCACGCGCTGGAAGGTCGTGACCTGACCCCGGCGCCCCCGGCCGGTCAACCGAAGTCTGGCTCGGATCGCTGAGAGAATCCCGACGACTCGCCGCGAGGTTGACCCCGGGGATGGGGCCGGCCATCGTTATCCGGCCTTCGCTGGCGTAGCTCAATTGGTAGAGCAGCTGCCTTGTAAGCAGCAGGTTGGGGGTTCGAGTCCCTTCGCCAGCTTCCGGACCGGGAGCCCGCTCACCATCCCTGTTTCGGGGGTTGATGGCCTCCGAAGCCGCAATTACCTTTCAAAGCTCGTTCCGAGAAGGCCGCTCCTGACATGCCGGGGGCGGCTCTTTTCCACGCCATCGCCGGGTTCGACGGCCGGGGAGAGCGGGCGAGGTGGCCCCGACAACCATTCGGGTGCCTGCATCCGGTGGGGTACCGAAGCGGTCAAACGGGACAGACTGTAAATCTGTTGGCGCACGCCTTCGGAGGTTCGAATCCTCCCCCCACCATGACGTCGGGTACGGCGAGGTTGGGTCGCGCCGGCGAGTTTGCGGGAGTAGCTCAGTTGGCTAGAGCATCAGCCTTCCAAGCTGAGGGTCGCGGGTTCGAGTCCCGTCTCCCGCTTACGGCTGGTGGAAACCAGCCGGAGCAGGCGCTCTGGTAGCTCAGTGGTAGAGCGCCTCCTTGGTAAGGAGGAGGTCGCGGGTTCAATCCCCGCCCAGAGCTCTCGAAGCTGCACAACGAATTGAGGACGCAGGATGGGCAAGGCGAAGTTCGAGCGCACCAAGCCGCATGTGAACGTCGGAACGATCGGCCACGTCGATCACGGGAAGACGACGCTCACGGCTGCCATCACGATCGCCCAGGCCAAGAAGTTCGGCGGGGACGTCGTCGCGTTCGACCAGATCGACAAGGCTCCGGAGGAGCGTGCGCGCGGGATCACGATCGCGACCGCGCACGTCGAGTACCAGACGGCGAAGCGTCACTATGCGCACGTCGACTGCCCCGGGCACGCCGACTACGTGAAGAACATGATCACCGGGGCGGCGCAGATGGACGGCGCCATCCTGGTGGTGAGCGCTGCGGACGGCCCGATGCCGCAGACGCGCGAGCACATCCTGCTCGCGTACCAGGTGAACGTGCCGTACATCGTGGTGTTCATGAACAAGGTGGACATGGTCGACGACCCCGAGCTGCTGGAGCTGGTCGAGCTCGAGGTCCGCGAGCTGCTCACCGAGTACAACTTCCCCGGTGAGGAGATTCCGGTCATCCAGGGCTCGGCGCTCAAGGCGCTCGAGGCCGGGGGCGAGGGACCGGACGCGGAATGCATCCAGGAGCTGATGGACGCCATCGACTCCTACATCCCGGAGCCGGAGCGCGACATCGACCGTCCGTTCCTCATGCCCGTCGAGGACGTCTTCTCGATCACGGGGCGCGGAACGGTCGCGACGGGACGTATCGAGCGGGGCATCGTGAAGCAGGGTGAGGAGGTCGAGATCGTCGGCATGGGCGACAGCCGCAAGACGGTCGTGACCGGGGTCGAGATGTTCCGGAAGCTCCTCGACGAGGGCCGGGCCGGCGACAACGTCGGGCTCCTCCTGCGCGGGGTCGGGAAGGACGAGATCGAGCGCGGCCAGGTGCTCGCCAAGCCGGGCGCGATCACGCCGCACACGAAGTTCAAGGCCGAGGTCTACGTCCTCACGAAGGAGGAGGGCGGCCGCCACACGCCGTTCTTCGACGGCTACCGGCCGCAGTTCTACTTCCGGACGACCGACGTCACCGGGGCCGCACGCCTCCCCGAAGGCATCGAGATGGTCATGCCCGGGGACAACGTGCAGATGGAGGTGGAGCTCATCACCCCCATCGCCATGGACAAGGAGCTACGCTTCGCCATCCGAGAGGGAGGAAGGACGGTAGGCGCCGGCGTAGTCACCGAGATCCTGGAGTAACCGAGGAAGGAAGCAAGAGGACGAGGCCACGCAGCGCGAAGCGTCGGAGCCAGGAACCGGCCCACCGACGTGTAAACAAGGGCCCGCGGCCCGAGTGAAGCCCGAAGAGCCGCGGTACCGCAAGGACAGTGAGGGCCCCGAGCCGGCGGGCGACCGCAGCGAGACTCGGCCGCGCGTAGCGGCCGAGCGAGGCAAGGGGAGCAGCAAGAGGATACGGAGACCGGCGGCCGAGCGGTCTCGTCGCGACGCCCGCCGGCTCGGGGCCCGCGCCGAAGAAGAGAGCCGGGCAAGAGAAGGAGCACCACGACCCATGCGCGACAAAGTCATTCTGTCCTGCACCGTCTGCCAGGAGCGCAACTACTCGCAGACGAAGAACAAGCGGCTTCATCCGGAGCGGGTGGAGTACAAGAAGTTCTGCCCACGTTGCCGCAATCACACGCCGCACAAAGAGACGAAGTAGGCCATGGCCGTCGTCGACAGAGTCAAGAGCACGCGCACCTTCCTCGAGGAATCGTGGACGGAGCTGCAGAAGGTCACCTGGCCCGACCGGGACCAGCTTCAGAACGCCACGCTGGTGGTGATCGCGTTCACGGTCGCCATCTCCCTGATCATCTGGGGGATGGACTCGGTGATCCGCTTGCTGCTCGCCCAGATCATGAACCTGTTCGGCGCATGATGACCGATACGCGCTGGTACGCGGTGCAGACCTATTCCGGACACGAGAACAAGGTCCAGAAGCTGATTCAGCGCCGCATCGAGGAAGAGGTGGGAGAGCCGGAGGAGAAGGAGATCCGGGACGTCCTCGTGCCGACGCAGGAGGTGGTCGAGATCCGCAACGGCAAGCGCGTGACCGTCACCAAGCGGCTCTATCCGGGATACGTGCTGGTGAGCATGGCCATGAACGAACGGACCCTGCACGCCATCAACAACATCCAGGGCGTCATCAAGTTCGTCGGCTCGGGGAAGTCCCCCCAGCCGCTGCGGGACGAGGAGATCAACAAGATCCTCGGCGTCGAGGCGCCCGAGGAGGAGACGACGCGCGAGGAGATCCCCTTCCACACAGGGCAGGTCGTCGAGATCACCCAGGGCCCCTTCACGGATTTCTCCGGGACGGTCCAGGAGGTCTACGCCGACAAGGGGAAGGTGAAGGTGGAGGTCTCCCTCTTCGGACGGCCCACTTCGGTGGAGCTCGACTACACACAGCTGAAGGGCTACTGAGATGGCGAAGAAGGTCATCGGGTTCATCAAGCTCCACGTGCCGGGTGGCCAGGCCAACCCGGCTCCGCCCGTGGGCCCCGCGTTGGGCCAGCACGGCGTGAACATCATGGAGTTCTGCAAGCAGTTCAACGCGCGGACGCAGGACAAGCAGGGCATCACGACTCCGGTGGAGATCACGGTCTTCGCCGACCGGTCCTTCACCTTCATCACGAAGACGCCGCCGGCGGCCGTGCTCATCCAGCGCGCCCTGGGCATCCCGAAGGGATCCGGCGTTCCGAACCGTGAGAAGGTGGGCAAGCTGACGCAGGCTCAGCTCCGTCAGATCGCCGAGAGCAAGATGCCCGACCTGAACGCGAACGACGTCGAGGGCGCCATGCGGCAGATCGCCGGCACGGCGCGGTCGATGGGCGTGGAGGTGGAGGGGTAGGGAGCGGGGAAGCCCGCTGCACGGAAGGACGAAGCACACGCTTCAGCCCGTTACCACCGCCTGAGAGCCGCCAGCGGTGGGAGGGTCACGAGACGGCTCGGATGCCATGCCAAAGCTAGGAAAGCGATACGCCGCGGCCCGCACTGCGGTGCCCGCAGGCGCCAGGTTCGCTCCGGACGAGGCGGTGAAGATCGTCAAGGAGCTCGCGTTCGCGAAGTTCGACGAGACCGTCGAGGTGGCGACGCGCCTCGGCGTGGACCCCCGCAGGGCCGACCAGATCGTCAGGGGAACTGTCGTGCTTCCCCACGGTACAGGTAAGGCTGTGCGTGTGTTGGTCATCGCCCAGGGCGACAAGGCCCAGGAGGCCGAGAACGCCGGCGCCGACTTCGTGGGCACCGAATACATCGACAAGATCAAGGAAGGCTGGCTCGACTTCGACGTCTGCGTCGCGACGCCGGACCTCATGGGGAAGGTGGGTCCGCTGGGCCGGGTGCTGGGTCCCCGCGGTCTCATGCCGACCCCGAAGGCCGGAACCGTGACGCTGGACGTCGAGCGTGCAGTCAGGGAGATCAAGGCGGGCAAGATCGAGTTCCGCGTGGACAAGACGGGCAACGTGCACGCGCCGATCGGGAAGATCTCGTTCTCCGAGGCGCAACTCGCCGAGAACCTCGGCTCCTTCATGGACCAGATCGTGCGCGCGAAGCCGTCGGGCGCCAAGGGGACCTACGTGAAGAGCGTGACGGTCTCGAGCACCATGGGACCGGGCGTGTCCATCGACCCGAACCTGTATCGGAGGGCCTGATGAACCGCACGGAGAAGGAGGCGTTCGTCGCGGAGCTGCGCGAGCGCATCACCAAGGCTCCCGTGGTCTATCTGACGGACTTCACGGGGCTGGACGTCAAGTCCATCACGAAGCTGCGCCGCTCGCTCCGCGCGAACGGGGCCGAGTACGTGGTGGTGAAGAACCGTCTGGCGCGCCTCGCGTTCGGCGATACGGAGCTGCCGAACATCTTCGAGGACATGGTCGGACCGACCGGCGTCGTCCTCGGCTACGAGGACGTGGTCTCGCCCGCCAAGGCGCTGACGGACTTCGCGAAGGAGCACGACAACCGGCCGGCGTTCAAGCTCGGCATCCTGGAGAATCAGGTTCTCCAGCCCGAGCAGATCGACCGGCTGGCGAGGCTTCCCTCGAGGGAACAGCTGCTCGCTCAGCTCGCCGGCGCCTTGCATGCGCCCACGGCGATGCTGGCGATGGCGCTCGAGGCGAAGCTGCAGGAAATGGCCGGCCTGATCGACGCGCTTCGCGAGAAGCGGCTGGGAGAAGGCGGTTAGCGCCCGGTTCCCGGGCAGTAGTGGGGACGCGGGCGCGTCCCTGGTGAGCGAAACAGGGTCAACCCAATCGCCGGCGACGGCCGGAACGAGTCAGGAGGAAGCGGGAGATGGCGACGAAGCACGAGGATCTGCTCGACACGATCGGCAACATGACGGTGCTCGAGTTGTCGGAGTTCGTCGAGGCGTTCAAGGAGAAGTTCAACGTCCAGGCGATGGCCGCTCCGGTGGCCATGGCCGGGGGCGGCGAGGCTGCGGCGGTGGCCGAGGAGAAGGACGAGTTCGACGTCGTTCTCGAGAGCGCCGGCGACAAGAAGATCCAGGTCATCAAGGTGGTGCGCGAGATCACCGGCCTGGGCCTGAAGGAGGCCAAGGACCTGGTGGACAGTGCGCCGGGCACGGTCAAGGAGGCCGTCGGCAAGGCCGATGCCGAGCAGATCAAGGCCAAGTTGGAAGAGGTTGGAGCGGCGGTCGCTCTCAAGTAAAAAGGATCGGAGAATACGCCAGTTCGTGAGAGAACTGCGATCGCTCCGGATCCGAGGCAGCCGCGGGGGTCGCGGCAGCCGAGGGTCGAGCGCGAGGGTCCCCGACACGGGCACCCCCAGGTGGGGTTGTGCCTGTGGACCGGGGATTCGCGTGCTTGACGCTCAAGGTGAACCCGAGACGCCCGGGTCCCGTCGCGAGCGGGTCCCGTAAGGGGGACACAAGTTGGAACTGCTGCGCAAAGACAATCGGCCGATCGTCAGCTTCGCCAAGCTCGACACCATCATGCCGATGCCGAACCTGCTGGACGTTCAGCTCCGCTCTTTCGAGAAGCTCGTCGAGTCGGAGCCGGATCCCGAAGAGCAGTGGGATTTCGGGCTCGACCGCGTCTTCGGTGAGATCTTCCCGATCTCCGACGTCAACGAGAACTTCACGCTCGAGTACGTGAGCGCGATGCTCGGCGAGCCGAAGTACTCCGTGGAGGAGTGCATCGAGCGGGACATGACGTACGCGGCGCCGCTCAAGGCGACGTTGCGGCTCATCGTCTGGGAGGTGCTGGAGGAGGGCGCGAAGAAAGGCACGGAACGCCGTCCGAAGGACATCATCGAGAAGGAGGTGTATCTCGGTGACCTTCCCCTCCTGACCGAGCTGGGCACGTTCATCATCAACGGCGCGGAGCGCGTCGTGGTGAGCCAGCTCCACCGTTCGCCGGGCGTGGTGTTCGAGGAGAACATCCACCCGAACGGCTCCAAGCTGTACAGCGCGCGGATCATCCCCTTCCGCGGGTCGTGGGTCGAGTTCACCATCGACATCAACGACATCTGCTACGTCCACATCGACAAGAAGAAGAAGTTCCCGGCGACGGCGCTGCTGCGCGCGCTCGGGTACTCCTCCGACGCCTCGATCTTCCAGCTCTTCTACGACGTGGCCGAGGTCAAGCTCGGCAAGACCGACGAGACGGAGAAGACGGACCTCCTCCTCGGGAAGGTGATCGCCGAGGAGATCGTGGACCCCGAGACCGGCGAGGTGCTGATCGAGGAGGCCGACGAGATCGACGAGGACGCCATCGGCATCCTGGAGCGCCTGGGGATCAAGAAGGTCAAGATCTACCAGAGCAACCGGCAGGCGATCCGTGGCGAGAGCCCGATGATCAAGAACACGATCAAGAAGGACCCGACCGAGACCGAGGAGGATGCGCTGCACGCCATCTACTCGCTCCTGCGGCCGGGCGAGGCGCCCAACGTCGAGACCGCCCGCACCGCGCTGGACCGGGTCTTCTTCAACCCCAAGCGCTACGACCTCGGTCGGGTGGGTCGCTACAAGATCAACCAGCGCCTGGGCGTCCAGGTACCGAAGAGCATGACGGTCCTCACCAAGGAGGACTTCGTCGCGATCGTCCGCTTCCTGATCGACCTCAACGAAGGTCGCGGGTTCACGGACGACATCGACCACCTGGGCAACCGCCGCATCCGCACGGTCGGCGAGCTGATCGCCAACCAGTTCTCGGTCGGCCTGTCCCGCATGGCGCGCCTGGTCAAGGAGCGCATGTCGATCAACACCGACCCCGAGAAGATCAACATCGACGATCTGGTCAACGCGCGGACGGTGTCCGCCGTGATCCAGGCGTTCTTCGGGTCGAGCCAGCTCAGCCAGTTCATGGATCAGACGAATCCCCTGGCCGAGATGACGCACAAGCGGCGCCTGTCCGCTCTGGGCCCGGGCGGGCTGACGCGGGAGCGCGCGGGCTTCGAGGTCCGCGACGTGCACTATTCGCACTACGGGCGGATGTGCCCGATCGAGACGCCGGAAGGTCCGAACATCGGGCTCATCACCTCGCTCACCTGCTACTCGCGCATCAACGAGCTGGGCTTCATCGAGACGCCCTACCGGGTGGTGAAGAAGGGCAAGGTCACGAGCGAGATCGAGTGGCTGTCGGCGAACGAGGAGGAGGAGGCCCGCATCGCGCAGGCCAACGCGCCTCTCCAGGACGACGGCTCCTTCAAGAACGAGTTCGTGTTGTGCCGCGAGCGCGGTGACTTCCCGCTCCTGCGGCCCGAGAACATCGACTACATGGACGTGGCGCCCGACCAGCTCGTGTCGGTGGCCGCGGCGCTGATCCCGTTCCTGGAGCACGACGACGCCAACCGCGCGCTCATGGGCTCGAACATGCAGCGTCAGGCCGTGCCGCTCCTCTATCCGGACGCGCCCCTGGTGGGCACCGGCCTCGAGGCCAAGGTGGCCGCCGACTCGGGCGCGGTGATCACCGCGCGCCGGGGTGGCTCGGTGGTTCACGTCACCGCGGACGAGATCGTGGTGGACACCGGCACGGTGAAGCCCGGAGGCATCGACCAGCCGCTGGCCAAGCTGGCACAGTTCGACCGCTATCGTCTGAAGAAGTTCTGGCGCACGAACCAGGACACGGCCATCAACCAGCGGCCGTTGGTGCGCGCGGGCGAGGAGGTGCAGCCCGGCGACATCATCGCCGACGGTCCGAGCACCGACAACGGCGAGCTGGCCCTCGGGCGCAACGTGCTCGTCGCGTTCATGCCGTGGTACGGCTACAACTACGAGGACGCGATCGTCATCAGCGAGAAGCTGGTGAAGGACGACGTCTTCACCTCCATCCACATCCAGGAGCTCGAGCTCCACGTCCGCGACACGAAGCGGGGGATGGAGGAGATCACGCGCGAGATCCCGAACGTCGCCGAGGAGAGCCTCGTCGACCTGGACGAGCGCGGCATCGTGCGCATCGGGGCACGGGTGAAGAGCGCCGATATCCTGGTGGGCAAGATCACGCCGAAGGGTGAGACCGAACTCTCCCCGGAGGAGAAGCTGCTGACCGCGATCTTCGGCGAGAAGGCGAAGGACGTGAAGGACTCGTCGCTGCGCGTGCCCCCGGGCATGAGCGGCACGGTCATCGACGTGAAGATCTTCTCCCGCCGCATCGACGACCCGCTGCTCGAGAAAGAGCACGGCGCGAAGATCGGTGAGTTCCGCAACCTGGAGCGCGAGGAGATCCAGCGGATCGCCGAGGCCCGCGACGAGGAGCTGCGCGAGATCCTGCAGCGCCAGACGGTCTCGCTCCTCCTGAAGAAGGGCACCGTCCAGTCGCTGTTGGAGGAGGGCACGAAGCTCGCCAAGGAGGACGTGGATGGGATCGACTTCAACAAGGTCGACCTCGCCACGCTCAAGGTCGCCAACAAGGAGGCCAACGAGCGGATCCGCCGGGTGGTCGATGAGGCGCAGCGCCGCATCCAGCGTGTGCGCGAGAAGACCGAGGAGCAGATCGACAAGGTCTTCCAGCCGGACGAGTTGCCCCCGGGCGTGGTGCAGTTGGTGAAGGTGTACGTCGCCGAGAAGCGGAAGATCTCGGTGGGGGACAAGATGGCCGGCCGTCACGGGAACAAGGGGATCATCGCCCGCATCGCGCCCGAGGAGGACATGCCGTTCCTCCCGGACGGGACGCCGGTCGAGATCGTCCTCAACCCGCTGGGCGTGCCGAGCCGCATGAACGTGGGTCAGATCCTCGAGACGCACCTCGGGTGGGCGGCGCGCATCCTCGGCTTCGAGGCCAAGACGCCGGTCTTCCAGGGCGCGACCGAGAACGAGGTCGGCGCGCTGCTCAAACTGGCCGGTCTGAAGTGGGCGGCTCGCGGGCTCAACCTCACGACGCCGTTCCCCGCGGACACGGCCGAGATCGACACGCTGATCGCGGCCACGTCGCTGGCGCCGGTCGTGATGTCCCTCGGGGGGAACGGGAACGGGAAAGGCAATGGCGGCCACCCTCCGCACTCGCATGGCATCGGGCAGTCGCTGGACGCCTACCTGGCGCTGGATCTGACGAAGAACCAGCAGCATGTGTTCGACGACCTGATCGAGTTCCTCCTCGGTGCCGCCGAGGAGTTGGCGGAGCGCCATGGCGACAAGATCACGGAGCTCTTCCCGCGCGTGCAGAAGCTCAAAGGCCGCAAGAACGTGAAGTCGGGCCTCGACGACGCCGTGGTGGAGTTGCTCGAGCACGCGCAGGTGCTTCCCAACGGGAAGGTGTGGCTGCGCGACGGTCGCAGCGGCCGCCAGTTCGACTTCCCGATCACGGTCGGCGCGATCTACATGCTGAAGCTCAGCCATCTGGTCGACGACAAGATCCACGCGCGTTCGATCGGGCCCTACTCCCTGGTCACGCAGCAGCCGCTGGCCGGTAAGGCCCAGTTCGGCGGACAGCGCTTCGGGGAGATGGAGGTCTGGGCGCTCGAGGCCTACGGAGCGGCGCACACGCTCCAGGAGATCCTGACGGTGAAGTCGGACGACGTGCAGGGTCGCTCGAAGGTCTACGAGGCCATCGTCAAGGGCGACAACCTGCCGCAGCCTGGGATCCCCGAATCGTTCAACGTGCTGGTGAAGGAGCTGCAGGCTCTCGGACTTTCCGTGACTCTGGGCGAGGAAGAGTAAGCGACATGATCGATTTTCCCAGGACCCGCGAACAGCGCAGCGCCGACTTCGATTTCATCCAGGTGAAGCTCGCTTCCCCGGAGGAGATCCGGGGCTGGTCGTTCGGTGAGGTCACCAAGCCCGAGACCATCAACTACCGTTCGTTCAAGCCCGAGCGGGACGGGCTGTTCTGCGAGCGCATCTTCGGCCCGGTCAAGGACTGGGAGTGCCACTGCGGGAAGTTCAAGCGCATCCGCTTCCGTGGGCACGTATGCGACCGCTGCGGCGTGGAGGTCACGCTGTCCAAGGTCCGCCGCGAGCGTATGGGCCACATCGAGCTGGCCGTCCCGGTGGCCCACATCTGGTTCTTCAAGACGTTGCCCAGCCAGCTCGGCTACCTGCTCGGCATGACGCTGCGCGACCTCGAGAAGGTCGTGTACTACGCGGCGTACGTGGTCACGCACCCGGGCAAGCAGGAGGTCAAGTTCCAGGATCTCCTGGACGAGGACGAGTACTACGACCTGCGGGTGAAGGCGCGCGACGAGGGCGACGAGCAGTTCAAGGCCGAGATCGGTGCGGAGGCCGTCCGTACCCTGCTCAAGATGCTCGACTCGCCGGAGAAGAAGATCCACGACCGCAACACGGACGGCCGTGGCCTCGACCGGCTGGCGGAATGGCTGCGCCGGGAGATCGCGACCGAGACCTCTCAGCACCGGAAGAAGAAGAAGCTGAAGCGGCTCAAGGTCGTGGACGCCCTGCGCAACTCCGGCGCCACGCCGGACCTGCGCAACAAGCCCGAGTGGATGATCATGGACGTGGTGCCGGTGATTCCGCCGGACCTGCGCCCGCTCGTGCCGCTCGACGGGGGCCGCTTCGCGACCTCCGACCTGAACGACCTGTATCGCCGGGTGATCAACCGCAACAACCGGCTCAAGAAGCTGATCGAGATGCGCGCGCCGGAGGTCATCCTGCGCAACGAGAAGCGCATGCTCCAGGAGGCGGTGGACGCGCTGTTCGACAACGGCCGCCGCTCGAAGGCGATCCGCGGCCGGGGCAAGCGTCCGCTCAAGTCGCTGTCCGACATGCTCAAGGGCAAGCAGGGACGCTTCCGGCAGAACCTGCTGGGCAAGCGCGTGGACTACTCGGGCCGCTCGGTCATCGTGGTGGGCCCGGAGCTCAAGCTGCACCAGTGCGGTCTGCCCAAGGCCATGGCGGTCGAGCTCTTCAAGCCCTTCATCATCCACGAGCTGGAGAAGCGCGGCGAGGCCGAGACGGTGAAGCGGGCCAAGAAGATCGTCGAGCGTGACGATCCGAAGGTCTACGAGGTCCTCGAGGACATCATCAAGGACCATCCGGTGCTGCTCAACCGGGCGCCGACGCTGCACCGTCTGGGCATCCAGGCCTTCGAGCCGGTGCTGGTCGAGGGCAAGGCGATCCGGCTGCACCCCCTGGTGTGCGGCGCGTTCAACGCCGACTTCGACGGCGACCAGATGGCGGTGCACGTGCCGCTGTCCTTCGAGGCGCAGCTCGAGGCGCGCGTGCTCATGCTCTCCTCGAACAACATCCTGCTACCGTCCAACGGTCGGCCGGTGGCGGCACCGACGCAGGACATGGTGATCGGGTCGTACTACCTGACCAACCCCGGCCTGCGCATCCACGACCTCGAGCGGCAGGTCAACGATCCGAAGGTGGCCAAGAGCCGCCGCCAGAAGGCCGAGGAGGCGCTCGACGAGATCTACGCCGGGGCGCCGCGCTTCTCGACCTATGGGCAGGTCGAGATGGCGGTGGCGCAGGACGTGCTGGTGTTCCACACGCCGGTCTGGTACTGGTTCGCGGCCGCGGAGAACGAAGAGGGTGAGCCCGAGGGCAAGTGGCTGCGCAGCACGGCGGGACGTGTGCTCTTCAACTCGATCGTGCCCGACCAGCTCGGCTTCTTGAACCGCACGTTCGGGAAGAAGGAGCTGGGTGACCTCGTCTTCGAGTGCTTCACGACGGTTGGGCTCAGCGTGACGACCGCGTTCCTGGACGCGCTCAAGGACTTCGGCTTCCGATACGCCACGGCGGGTGGCATCAGCGTGGGCATCGAGGACCTCGAGGTCCCGAGCGAGAAGGCCGAGATCCTCACCGAGGCCGACGAGCAGGTGGGCCGCTTCCAGCGGGCCTACTCGAGCGGCGTCATCTCGAACGGCGAGCGCTACAACAAGGTCATCGACACGTGGACGCACGCCAACAACGACGTGGCCGACGCGATGGTGCGCCACCTGGAGCGGTCCAAGGACGGCTTCAACCCGGTGTACATGATGATGACGTCGGGCGCCCGCGGTAACCGCGACCAGATGCGTCAGCTCGCCGGGATGCGCGGTCTGATGGCCAAGCCCCAGAAGAAGCTGACCGGAGGCATCGGCGAGATCATCGAGAGCCCGATCAAGTCGAACTTCCGCGAAGGCCTCACCGTGGTGGAGTACTTCATCTCCACGCACGGCGCCCGGAAGGGCCTGGCGGACACGGCGCTGAAGACGGCCGACGCGGGCTACCTGACGCGCCGGCTGGTGGACGTCGCCCAGGACGTGGTGATCACCTCCGAGGACTGCGGCACGATTCTCGGCCTGGAGATGACCGCCCTGAAGGAGGGCGAGGACATCATCGAGCCGCTGTCCGACCGCATCGTCGGCAACGTGGCGCTCGACGACGTCTACGACCCCATCGACGGAGAGCTGCTGGTCGAGTCCGGCACGCTCATCGACGAGGAGGCATCGGAGGCCGTGGAGGACGCCGGCATCCAGATGGTGAAGATCCGCTCGGTGCTCACCTGCGAGTCCAAGCGGGGCGTATGCCGGTCCTGCTACGGCCGGAACCTGGCCACCATGAAGGACGTGGACATCGGCGAGGCCGTCGGCATCCTCGCGGCGCAGTCGATCGGCGAGCCCGGCACGCAGCTCACGCTGCGCACCTTCCACATCGGCGGCACCGCGGCACGCATCGCGGCCACGACGCAGCGGAAGTCGAAGATGGACGGGATCGTGGCGCTCGAGCGCGTGACGATCGTCGAGACGCCGAACGAGGACCGGATCGTCACCTCGCGAGAGGGCCAGATCCTCCTCAAGACGAAGGAAGGCCAGATCCGCAGCCGCCTGTCCGTGCCGTACGGCGCGACGTTGGCCGTGGAGGAGCACCAGGAGATCGAGTCCGGCGACATGCTGTTCAGCTGGGACCCGTACTCCGAGCCGATCGTGGCGGACTCCGAAGGCGTGATCCACTTCCAGGACATCGTCGAAGAGGTGACGATGCGCGAGGAGCTGGACGAGTCCACCGGCCGTCGCCAGATGACGATCATCGAGGACCGCGACAAGAAGCTCCATCCGACCATCCAGATCCATCGGGAAGCGAAGAAGTCGGAGAAGCTGAAGGAGTTCATCATCCCGGTGGGCGCGCAGCTCACCGTGCGCGACGGCGAGAAGGTGAACCCGGGCGACACGCTCGCGAAGATCAGCCGCGAGGTCTACAAGACCCGCGACATCACGGGCGGCCTGCCGCGCGTGGCCGAGCTCTTCGAGGCGCGGCGCCCGAAGGACCCGGCGGTCATCACCGAGATCGACGGCGTCATCAGCTTCGGCGACATCAAGCGCGGCAAGCGCGAGGTGCACGTCACGCCGGAGCAGGGGCCCTCACGGACCTACGAGGTCCCGGTCGGCAAGCACATGCGTGTGCACGAGGGTGACCAGGTGCGCGCGGGTGACCGCCTGTCCGAGGGTCCGATCAACCCGCACGACATCCTGCGCATCAAGGGGCCGCGCGCGGTGCAGGAGTATCTCCTGAACGAGATCCAGGAGGTCTACCGGCTGCAGGGCGTGAAGATCAACGACAAGCACATCGGCGTGATCGTGCGCCAGATGCTGCAGAAGGTGCGCATCACCGACTCCGGCGAGACCGACCTCCTCGAGGGCGAGAACGTCGACCGCGTCGAGTTCCGGGGGGTCAACCAGGCCTCGATCGTGGACGGCAAGAAGCCGGCCCGCTCGGAGCCGCTCCTGCTGGGCATCACGAAGGCGAGCCTCACCACCGAGTCGTTCATCTCGGCGGCTTCGTTCCAGGAGACGACCCGTGTACTCACCGACGCCGCCGTGCGCGGCGCCCGGGACGACCTCAAGGGGCTGAAGGAGAACATCATCATCGGCCACCTGATCCCGGCCGGCACCGGCATCCACCGGTACCAGAACGTGGAGTTCATGGTCGAGCAGGCGTTCTACGATGAGGAGATCCTGCCGCTGTCCTCGGAGCCGGGCGAGGTCCTGGCCGGCCTCGGGCTCGGTGGGGGCGACGGCGATGGGGCCCTCGGTCTGCACGACGAAGACTAGGCGTCGCCGGCCGCCCAGGTACGAACGCGAGGGGCGTCCCGTCGGGGCGCCCCTCTTCGTCGTCGGGTACCTTTCACCGCATGGAACACGAGACGACCACCACGGAGAAGGCCGCGACATCCGCGGACGTCGAGGTACGCTTCGCCTTGCGGCGGAGCCGCGTCACGGTCCTCACGCCCGATCCGGGTACGGCGGACGCGGTCGCGAGCCTCTTCCGGCCCCTCGTCGCGGGGGCGGGTGGGGGAGCTGGCGCCGTGCTCGAGGTCGGGCGGGCAGGCGCCTCGTGGTCCCTTCGGGACATCGGCACCGGAAAGTCGTTCCGCGCTCGCCGATTCCGGGGACTCCCCTCGCTCCTCGCGGCCACGGAGTTCGCGGTGCTCACGCACCTCCTGGCCGGCCATCGTCACGAGACCCATCTGCACGCCTCGGGCGCCATGGTCGGCGGTCGGGCGATCCTCGCGCTCGGTGCCCCGGGGGCGGGGAAGTCGAGCCTCGCGCTCGCTTGGTCGCGTGCGGGCCACCGTCTCCTCGCCGACGACATCGTCCTGGTCGGCTCCGACGGACGGGTGCTCGGGGTGCCCCGGCTGGTGAAGGTCGAGCGGGAGCTCCTGCGGGAGCATGGCCTGCGCGAGGCCGACACCGTGGCGCCCGACCCGCGGTCGAATGAACTCTGGTGGGACGCGCACGAATGGGGTGGGGGGTGGAGCCGGCGGTGGTCGAAGGTCGCGTTGGTGGCCCGGGTGGCGTTCGAGCCCGGGGCACGTCCGAGCGTGACGCCGCTCTCCGCCGCGGAGGGACTGCGCGCCCTCCTCGACCACGTGATGGAGGCGGGGCTGGAACCCTCGGACAGCGTGGGGCGTCTGGCGACGATCGCCGAGAGCGCCATCCTCGTCGCACTGCGCTTCGGCTCGGCGGAGGACGCTGCCGAGGTGCTCGCGGAACTCGCCGGGGAGGTCTCCCCGTGAGGGTGGGGGACGCGATCCGAGCCCTCGACCGATGAGGGCGCCGCTCCGACCCGAGCGGCGCGAGGACGTGGTCTTCCGTCGGCTCGCGGAGCAATGGGTGCTGTACGATCCCGGGACGCGCGGCCTCCACGTGCTGAACCTGACGGCCGCCCTCGTCTGGTCGCACTGCGACGGCGCGCACGACCTGGACGCGATGGTGGAGGCCGTGCGGGGGGCCTTCGACGTGCCGCCGGCCGAGGCCGACGCACAGCGGGACGTCCGAGACGCCCTGGAGACGTTCGCGCGGGAGGGCCTGCTGCGATGACCGACCTGGGCTACTACGCCGACCTCCTCCACGGACGACGCAGGATCCTGGCCTTCCGCGACGGAATACGCGCCGCGGTGCGCGCGGGTGACCGCGTGCTCGACCTCGGCAGCGGCCTCGGGACGTACGCCTTCTTCGCCGCCCGCGCCGGGGCCGGGAAGGTGTGGGCCGTGGAGCGGGATCGGGTCGCGCACGTCGCGCGGGGCCTCGCGGCCGCGAACGGTCTCACCGGGACCGTCGAGTGCCTGCACGGCGACGCCGCCGAGCTTCCCCTCCCGACCGGGATCGACGTCCTGATCTTCGAGGACTTCACGACCACGCTGCTGGATGCGCGCACGTACGCCCTCCTGGCGCGCGTCCAGTCCGAGACCCTGGCCGAGGGCGGGCGCATGGTGCCCTGCGCGGCCCGGTTGAGCGTGGGCCCGGTTCAGTCGGAGGCGCAGAGGCGCCGCTTCCTCGCTCCGCCGGACGAAAGTCCCACCGGGGGCCTCGACTGGACGCCCCTCCACGAGCTCCTCGCGCACCATCCCCGGCAGGGGCACCTCGCCCCGTCGGAGCTCCTGGCGCCCCCCGTGCGCTCGGCCCGGTTTCCCCTTCTGCCTCTGCCCGCACCCGAGGCCCTGTCCGTCGAGGGGGCCTGGCAGGCCACGGCCTCCGGTACCGTCCACGCCCTGGCGCTCTGGTTCGACCTCGAGATCGCGCCCGGGATCTGGTTCTCCAACGAGCCCAACCTGGTGGGCGAGCCCTGGGGCCAGGTGCTCCTGCCGCTCGATCCGCCCCTGGAGGTTCCCGCGGGCGGGCGCGTCACGGTCGCGGTCCGCCGTGAAGCGCATCCGGCCGGCGCGCCCGGGTGGCTGACCTGGCAGGCGGCCTGCAGCGGCGAGTCGCGGCGAGGCCACGAATTCGCCGCCCTCGCGCTCGGGATCGAGGACCTCGACGCGGACGCGGCCGACTCGCCCGGCCCGGCCGTCTAGCGTTATCCTCCAAGGCGGGGCGTGGGGAACCGAGGCGCGCGTCCTGCCGCCGGATGGCATGCGCCCCACGGAGGTGCGGCACCACGATGGACCCGTCCCGCAGGGAGTTCCTGCTGAAGCTGGCGAAGAACGCGGCCTACGCCGCGCCCGTGGTGGTGTCGATGTCCGCCCCGTCGTCGCTCCTGGCCCAGGCCGCGGTCTCCCACAAGAAGGGCGGCGACAAGAAGGGGAAGGAGAGCAATCTCGTCGGTGGATTCGAGGTTGCACCGTTGCCGGGTCCCACGGCACCGTGGGCGGTCGCGCCTCCCGGGTCGACGGATCCCGGCGGCGGCTGAACGCGGGCCGCTACGTCAGGAAGCGGGTGCGGATCGTCCCGTCGACGACCTCGAGGTCCCGCCGGATGCTCTCCCCGCCGTCCAGGTCCCCGTCGACGTCCACCACCACGTAGCCGACCTCCCCGTCCGTGCGCAGGTACTGCGCCGCGACGTTCAGGCTCCGTGTCGAGAACACCTCGTTGATGTGGGTCAGCACGCCGGGGATGTTGCGGTGGATGTGGAGGAATCGGGTCGCCCCCCCATGCGAGGGGAGCGCGACCTCCACGAAGTTCACCGCGCCGAGCGTCGTGCCGTTGTCCGAGTAGCGTGCCAGCTTCTCGGCGACCTCGACTCCGATGTTGGCCTGTGCCTCACGGGTGGATCCACCCACGTGCGGGGTGAGGATGACGTTGTCGAACGCCTGCAGCGGGGACGTGAAGGCCTCCGCCGGGGAAGCCGGCTCCGTCGGGAAGACGTCGATGGCCGCACCGCGCAGGTGACCCGCCCGAAGCGCCTCGGTCAAGGCGTCGATGTCCACGACGTTCCCCCGCGACAGGTTGAGCAGCACCGAACCCGGCCGCATGCGCGCGAGCTCGTGGGGGCCGATGAGGTCCTCGGTCTCGCGGGTCGCCGGGACGTGCAGGGTGACGGCGTCCGCCTGCTCGAGCAGGTCGTCCAGGGTGGTGCACGGACGGGCGTTGCCGATGCTGAGCTTCGGCGCGATGTCGTGGTAGATCACCTGCATGCCCAGCGTCTCCGCCAGCACCGACACCTGGGAGCCGATGTGGCCGTACCCGACGATGCCCAGCGTCTTGCCCCTCACCTCGGAGGCGTCGGACGACGTCTTGAGCCAGCCACCCCGCCTGGCGTGCGCCGCCCGCTCGGGGATGCCGCGGATGAGGAGGATCACCTCACCGATCACGAGCTCGGCCACCGAGCGGGTGTTGGAGTATGGCGCGTTGAACACGGGGATTCCGGCCCGCTTCGCCTCGTCGAGCGCCACCTGGTTCGTGCCGATGCAGAAGCAACCCACGCAGAAGAGCTTCGGGGCGGCCTCGATCGCGCGCCGCGTCAGGCGCGTCCGGGAGCGGATCCCCAGGATGTGCACGTCGCGGATCCGGGAGACGAGCTCGTCCTCCTCCGGGGCCCCGGCTACCAGCTCGACGTTGGTGTAGCCGTGGCTTCGGAAGGCCTCGACCGCGCTGGGATCGATCCCTTCCAGGAGGAGGATGCGGATGTTCTCCTTGGGGAAGGAGAGCCTGGACATGGCGGAGGGTCCTTCTGGGATGGCGGGTCTCGGCGGCCCTTCCGCGGTCGGTCGGCGAAACGGGCGCAACGAGTATCACGATCCCCGGGAGAAAGGGGAAGGCGTGCCCTCTGAAATCCCACACCGCACAATGCCGCCCGCCCGTTGACACCCCCTGGAGTGCCTTCTACCTTTCCATGCTCTGTCGCAAGGCCCCTCGGGGTCCGAGCGGCCGAGCGCGTCACGACCAAGGGGTCCAGGACGCGTTTTTTCACGAATCGGGGATCCATGCCGACCATCAGCCAGCTCGTGCGGAAGGGCCGCCAGGCCGTCACGAAGAAGAACAAGGCGCCGGCGCTCCAGAAGAACCCGCAGAAGCGCGGGGTCTGCACGCGTGTGTACACGACGACGCCGAAGAAGCCGAACTCGGCGCTTCGGAAGGTCGCCCGTGTGCGCCTCACGAACGGCTACGAGGTCACGGCCTACATCCCCGGCGAGGGACACAACCTGCAGGAGCACTCGATCGTGCTCATCCGGGGTGGCCGTGTGAAGGACCTCCCCGGCGTCCGTTACCACATCATCCGCGGCACGCTCGACGCCTCGGGCGTGGACGGGCGGCGGCAGTCGCGTTCCAAGTACGGGGCCAAGCGGCCCAAGTAGACGGAGATCCGATGAGTCGTCGTTCGCAAGCCGAGCACAGGGAGACCCCTGCCGATCCGCGGTTCGAGTCGCAGACGGTCACGAAGTTCATCAACAGCCTCATGCTCGACGGCAAGAAGTCGACGGCCGAATCGATCTTCTACACCGCGATGGAGCTGCTGGAGCAGCGCTCGGGTCAGCCCGGGCTCAACGTCTTCCAGCAGGCCCTGAACAACGCGAAGCCCGCGCTCGAGGTGAAGAGCCGGCGCGTCGGTGGTGCGACCTACCAGGTGCCCATCGAGGTGCGGCCCGAGCGCCGGACGGCGTTGGCGGTGCGTTGGCTGATCTCCTTCGCCCGCGCGCGGTCCGAGAAGAGCATGGCCGAGCGACTGGCGGCCGAGCTCCTCGCGGCGAGCCGCAGCGAGGGATCGACGATCAAGAAGAAGGAGGACACCCACCGCATGGCGGAAGCGAACAAGGCGTTCGCCCACTATCGCTGGTAGGTGACGCCCCCGACCACGCGCGTCGCGCGTGGTGAAGGGGCCAAGACAATTTGGGACGCGCGATGGCCTGCGGGCCCTCTCCGGTCACGGTGAGCGCGGACGGTCTGCGAGCTTCCACGTTGGAGGCCGCAGCAATATGAGCCGCGCTCTTTTTTTCGCCCGAGCCCAGAAGCCGGGCGCTACGCACGAAGGACTACAGAAGGACCCGAGATAGAATGCCCAGGATCACGCCACTGCCGCAGCTCCGGAACATCGGCATCATGGCGCACATCGATGCCGGGAAGACCACGACCACCGAGCGCATCCTCTTCTACACGGGGCGGGTGCACAAGATGGGCGAGGTCCACGAGGGCGCGGCGACGATGGACTGGATGGAGCAGGAGCAGGAGCGGGGCATCACGATCACCTCCGCGGCCACGACCTGCCACTGGAAGCGCCGCGACACCGAGTACCGGATCAACATCATCGACACCCCCGGGCACGTGGACTTCACCGCCGAGGTGGAGCGGTCCCTGCGGGTGCTGGACGGTGCGGTGGCCGTGTTCTGCGCGGTCGGCGGCGTCGAGCCGCAGTCCGAGACCGTGTGGCGCCAGGCGGACCGCTACGGCGTTCCGCGCATCGCGTTCGTCAACAAGATGGACCGCGTCGGCGCCGACTTCATGAACGTCGTCGGCATGATGAAGGAGCGGCTGGGCGCCAACGCCCACCCGGTCCAGTATCCCCTCGGCGAGGGCGAGCTCTTCACGGGCATCGTGGACATCGTCGAGCAGGAGGCCATCGTCTTCGAGGACGAGCTGGGCGCGAAGTTCACGAAGGTCGAGATCCCCGACGCACAGAAGAAGATCGTCGCGGAGCTGCGTCACACGCTCCTCGAGGCGGCGATCGAGCACGACGACGAGCTGATCGAGAAGTACCTGGCGGGCCAGGAGCTCACCAACGACGAGTTCCGGCACGCGATCCGGGCCGCCACCATCAAGGGCGTGATCTTCCCGGTGTTCTGCGGCTCGGCGTTCAAGAACAAGGGCGTGCAGGCCCTCCTGGACGGCGTGATCGACTACCTGCCTTCGCCGGTGGACGTCCCCCCGATCCAGGGCCACCTGCCGTACCACGACGAGACGCACGACACGCGCGCGCCCTCGGACGACGCGCCCTTCTCGGCGCTGGCGTTCAAGATCGCCACCGATCCGTACGTCGGTAAGCTGACGTTCTTCCGCGTGTACTCGGGCTCGCTGCCCTCGGGCAGCTACGTGTACAACGCCACCAAGGACCGCCGCGAGCGCGTGGGCCGCATCCTGCAGATGCACGCCAACAAGCGCGAGGAGCGGGACGAGGTGTTCGCCGGTGACATCGCGGCGGCCATCGGACTCAAGGAAGTGAAGACGGGCGACACGCTCTGCGTCGAGAACGCCCCGATCATCCTGGAGGCGATGAAGTTCCCGGAGCCGGTCATCGCGGTGGCCATCGAGCCCAAGACGAAGGCGGACCAGGACAAGCTCGGCAACGGGCTCGCGAAGCTGGCCGACGAGGATCCGACGTTCCGGGTGCACACCGACCCGGAGACGAGCCAGACGATCATCGCCGGCATGGGCGAGTTGCACCTCGAGATCATCGTCGACCGTCTGCGCCGCGAGTTCGGCGTGGAGGCCAACGTGGGTCGCCCTCAGGTGGCGTACCGCGAGACGATCCGCAGCCGCGCCGAGAAGGTCGAGGGGAAGTTCGTGCGGCAGACGGGCGGCCGCGGCCAGTACGGCCACGTCGTCATCAACGTCGAGCCGGGCGAGCCGGGCAGCGGCTTCGTCTTCGAGGACAAGATCGTCGGTGGCGTGATCCCCCGGGAGTACATCGGCCCGGTGGAGCAGGGCATCCGCGAAGCGCTCGACAACGGCATCCTGGCCGGCTATCCGGTCATCGACGTGAAGGTGGAGCTGGTGTTCGGCTCCTACCACGACGTGGACTCCAGCGAGATGGCGTTCAAGATCGCGGGCTCGATGGCGATCAAGGACGCGATCCGCAAGGCGAAGCCGGTCCTGCTGGAGCCCGTCATGGACGTCGAAGTCGTCACCCCGGCGGAGTACATGGGTGACCTCATCGGCGACCTCTCCTCCCGGCGTGGCCGGGTCGGAGGGATGACCGAGCGGGCGGGCGCCCGCGTGATCGGCGCCTCGGTCCCCCTCGGCGAGATGTTCGGTTACTCGACGACGCTCCGCTCCCTGAGTCAGGGTCGGGCCGTCTACACGATGCAGTTCGCCCACTACGAAGAGGTCCCGAAATCGAAGGCGGAAGAGATCATGTCCGCCAACGGGGCCGGCTGAGTAGTTCATTCACCCAAGAACGACGATCGAACCAAGGGACGAGCCATGGCCAAGGCGAAGTTCGAGCGGAACAAGCCGCACGTGAACGTGGGCACCATCGGCCACGTGGACCACGGGAAGACCACTCTGACCGCGGCCCTGACCAAGGTGTCCAGTGACAAGGGTTACAGCACCAAGTACATCTCGTACGACGAGGTGGCGAAGGCGTCCGAGTCGCAGGGTCGGCGCGATGCGTCGAAGATCCTGACGATCGCGACGAGCCACGTCGAGTACGAGACCGAGAACCGGCACTACGCGCACGTGGACTGCCCGGGTCACGCCGACTACGTGAAGAACATGATCACGGGTGCGGCGCAGATGGACGGCGCGATCCTCGTGGTGGACGCCACCGACGGCCCGATGCCGCAGACGCGTGAGCACATCCTGCTCGCGTACCAGGTCAACGTGCCGCACATCGTGGTGTTCCTGAACAAGTGCGACATCGCCGACGACGAGGAGCTTGCTCGACCTGGTCGAGCTCGAGGTCCGTGACCTCCTCAGCCAGTACAACTTCCCGGGCGACGACACGCCGATCATCCGTGGCTCGGCCCTCAAGGCCATCGCCGGTGAGCCGCAGTGGGTCGAGAAGATCGAGGAGCTGATGGCCGCCCTCGACTCCTACGTGCCCGAGCCCGTTCGTGAGACGGACAAGCCGTTCCTGATGCCGGTGGAGGACGTCTTCTCCATCACGGGTCGTGGCACGGTGGCGACGGGCCGCATCGAGCGCGGCATCGTCCGGGTGCAGGACGAGGTGGAGCTGGTCGGCTTCGGCGCGGTCCGCAAGACGGTCGTCACGGGCGTGGAGATGTTCCGCAAGCTCCTGGACGAGGGGCGCGCGGGTGACAACGTCGGCCTGCTGCTGCGCGGCGTCGGCAAGGAAGAGATCGAGCGTGGCCAGGTGCTGGGCAAGCCCGGCACGGTCAAGCCGCACACGAAGTTCAAGGCCGAGGTCTACGTGCTGACGAAGGAGGAGGGCGGCCGCCACACGCCGTTCTTCAACAACTATCGTCCGCAGTTCTACTTCCGCACCACGGACGTGACCGGCTCCGCGCAGCTCCCGAGCGGCGTGGAGATGGTCATGCCCGGCGACAACGTGCAGATGGAGGTCGAGCTCATCACCCCCATCGCCCTGGAGAAGGAGTTGCGCTTCGCGATCCGCGAGGGCGGCCGCACGGTGGGCGCGGGTGTCGTAACCGAAGTGATCGAGTAAGGGCGAGGAAGGAGGGGGCCTCCAGAGGTCCCCTCCTTCCGAAAGGCCAGCCGGGCGAATACCCGGCGGCCGAGCGGTCGAGTCGCAGCGGGGGCCACGCACCGGCCCCCCACCCGAGAGAGAAATGGCTGAAAGAATCCGAATCCGACTGAAGGCGTTCGACCACTGGGTGGTTGACCAGACCGCCGCCGACATCGTACGCACCGCGCAGAAGACCGGCGCGACGGTACGGGGGCCCATCCCCCTGCCGACGCGCAGGCAGCGCTGGACCGTGCTTCGCTCCCCGCACGTGGACAAGAAGAGCCGGGAGCAGTTCGAGCTTCGGACGCACAAGCGGCTCATCGACATCGTGGAGAGCCGCCCGCAGACGATCGACGCGTTGACCAAGCTGGATTTGCCGGCAGGGGTCGACGTCGAGATCAAGGTCGACTGACGGAGGAACTCCGGAAATGCCCGGATTGATCGGAAGAAAGATCGGCATGACGCGGATCTTCGATGAGGAGGGGAGTCAGATCCCCGTCACTGTCATCGAAGCCGGTCCGTGCCCGGTCGTGCAGGTGAAATCGGAGAGCGACAACGGTGGCATACGCTCGATCCAGCTGGGCTTCGGAGCCCGGAAGGAGAAGCATGCCACGCGGGCGCAGGTCGGTCACGCCGTGAAGGCGGGACTCGAGCAGGCGCCCCGCGTCCTCCGCGATTTCCGGTTGGAAGACGGAGAGGACTACGAGGTGGGCCAGCAGCTCACCGTCGAGGTGTTCGAGGCGGGCGACCGGGTGAAGGTCACCGGTCACTCCAAGGGCCGTGGGTTCCAGGGCGTGGTGAAGCGCCATGGTTTCACGGGCCGACCCGGGGGGCACGGACATCCCATGTCCCGCACTCCCGGCTCGATCGGCCCCGGCACGAACCCGTCCCGCGTCATCAAGGGGAAGAAGCTCCCCGGACGCATGGGCGGGACGCGCACGAGCATTCGCAACATCCAGGTGGTCCGGGTCGATCCCGAGAGGAACCTGCTCTTCGTGAAGGGTGGGGTCCCCGGGGCCCGTGACGGCTACGTCCTGATCTCGAAGTGAGCCATGTATAAGGCGCGCTACTACAAGGCAGACGGCAAGAAGGGGAAGGCGCGGGCGCTGCCCGACGTCCTCTTCGACGGCGTCGTGAACGAGAGCGTCATGCACCAGGTGGTGAAGGCGTTCCTCGCGAACCAGCGGCAGGGGACGGCTTCGGCCAAGACCCGCAGCGAGGTGTCCGGCGGCAACAGCAAGCCGTGGCGCCAGAAGGGCACGGGTCGGGCCCGCCAGGGCACCATCCGCGCCGTGCAGTGGGAAGGCGGCGGCAGGGCGTTCCCGCCCATCCCGCATTCGTGGCGTCAGCGCGTGCCCAAGAAGGTCAAGGCGCTCGCGCGCCGCTCGGCGCTGAACGACCGCGCCGAGAACGACCGCGTGGTGCTCGTGGACGTTCCGGCGCTGGAGCAGCCGAAGACCCGGGATCTCATGAACTTCCTCGGGTCGATCGAGGTCGTCGGCAAGGTGCTGATCCTCACGGACGGCAAGAAGGAGAACGTGTACCTGTCGGCGCGCAATCTGAAGAACGTCTCGGTGATGCCGTTCGGTCAGGAGTCGGTCTACGATGTGCTGTGGGCGGGCGTGGTGCTCATCGAGCGTAGCGCCATGGAGCGGATGACGGACACGACGACGGTCGACGCGACGTCGGAGAGCGAGGAGGACGGCGATGCGTGAGCCTCAGGACGTGATCATCTCGCCGGTGGTGACGGAGAAGTCCTCCGAGCAGATGGAGTCGCGCAGCGTCTACACGTTCATCGTGGCGGTGGACGCCAACAAGATCGAGATCGGCCAAGCCGTCGAGCGCCTCTGGGACGTGACCGTGAAGGACGTCCGCACGATGCGCTACGCCGGCAAGACCCGCCGCTCCTTCCTCGGCCGCATGGCCAAGAACTGGAGCAAGGGTCGGCGCCCGGGCTACAAGAAGGCCGTGGTGCAGCTCGCAGAGGGTGAACACATCGAGCTCTACGAGGTCGGTTGACCATGGGCATCAAGAAATTCAAGCCGATGACGCCGGGCACACGGTTCCGGTCGACGCTGGACGGCGACGTCATCACGCGCAGCACGCCCGAGCGGTCGCTCACGGAGTCGCTGAGCGGCAAGGGTGGGCGCAACCACCACGGCCACATCACCGTGCGCCGGCGTGGAGGCGGACACAAGCGGAAGTACCGGCGGGTCGACTTCAAGCGGGACAAGGTCGGCATGACGGCGGTCGTCTCGGAGATCGAGTACGATCCGAACCGCTCCGCGAACATCGCCCTGGTGACCTACGAGGACGGGGAGAAGCGCTACATCCTCCATCCGAAGGGGCTCAACGTCGGCGATCGCATCTCCTCGGGACGCGAGGCGGACGTGCGCATCGGTTGCGCCCTGCCGCTCGAGCTGGTTCCGCTCGGCACCTCGGTGCACAACGTCGAGCTGAAGCCGGGGAAGGGTGGCCAGATGGCCCGCTCGGCCGGCTCGAGTGTGTCGGTGATGGCCAAGGAGGGCGACCACGTGACGCTCCGCCTCCCCTCGACCGAGGTGCGGCGGGTGCGCAAGGAGTGCCTGGCCACGGTCGGCGAGGTGGGGAACGGCGACCACGAGCTCACGGTGCTCGGCAAGGCCGGCGCGAACCGCTGGCGGGGACGGCGCCCGAAGGTCCGGGGCGTTGCCATGAACCCGGTCGACCATCCGCTGGGTGGCGGCGAGGGCCGCTCCTCCGGCGGTCGTCCTCCGGTGTCGCCCTGGGGCAAGCCCGAAGGGAAGAAGACGAGGGACAAGAAGAAGGAATCGCAGAAGCTGATCGTGCGTGGCCGCCGTCGCGGCAAGGCCACGCAGTAGTGGATCGGATTCGGAATACGGCTCGAGTCGAGGTCTGAGAGATGCCACGGAGCGTAAAGAAGGGGCCCTTCATCAACGACCGCCTGCTCCTGCGGGTGGAGATCATGAACTCCCGCGGTGAGAAGAAGGTGCTCAAGACGTGGGCTCGTGCCTCCACGATCTCCCCGGAGTTCGTCGGCCACACGGTGGCCGTGCACAACGGGAACAAGTTCATCCCCGTGTACATCACCGAGAACATGGTGGGCCACAAGCTGGGTGAGTTCTCGCCGACCCGCCTGTTCCGGGGCCACGGCGGCAAGCTGGCCGACAAGCGGGCCAAGGCCAGGTAGGAGAGCACGTCATGGAAGCGAAAGCGATCGCCCGGCACATCCGCATGAGCGCACGTAAGGTGCGGCTCGTCGTGGATCAGATCCGCGGCAAGTCGGTCAACGAGGCCTACGGCATCCTGCAGTTCTCGAAGAAGAGCGCCTCGGAGCCGGTGGGGAAGACCCTCCGCTCCGCGGTGGCGAACGCGCAGGTGAAGGCGCAGGACGGAGGAGGCGTGCTCGACGTGGACGATCTCTTCGTGCGCGAGGCGTTCGTCGACGAGGGACCCACGCTGCGCCGGTGGAAGGCGGCCGCGCAGGGACGTGCGGCGCCGCGCCGGCATCGCACGAGCCACATCACTGTCGTGGTGGACACCAAGGAAGCGAACTGATGGGTCAGAAGACACATCCCCACGGCTTTCGACTCGGGATCGTCAAGGACTGGAGGTCCCGCTGGTATGCGGAGCGCGACTTCCCCCGCCTCCTCATGGAGGACGAGACGATCCGCAAGTATCTCCGCCGCCGCCTGTCGCACGCGGCCTTGGCCGAGATCGACATCGAGCGCAAGCCGAGCAAGATCGTCGTGACGCTCCATACCGCGCGCCCCGGCGTCGTGATCGGCAAGCGCGGTTCGGAGGTCGACAAGCTGCGCGACGAGTTGGCCGTGCTCACGAACGCCGAGATCTCCGTGAACGTCGAGGAGATCAAGCGGCCCGAGGTCGAGGCGTACCTGGTGGCGGAGAACGTCGCCCACCAGCTGCGCCAGCGGATCTCGTTCCGCCGCGCCATGAAGCGTGCCGTGCAGTCCGCGATCCGCGCAGGCGCGGAAGGCATCAAGATCCAGTGCGCCGGCCGGCTGGGCGGCGCCGAGATCGCACGCACCGAGGGCTACAACGAGGGCCGCGTGCCCCTGCACACCCTCCGTGCCGACATCGACTACGCGCAGATCCACGCCTTCACCACGTACGGTGTGATCGGCGTGAAGTGCTGGATCTTCAAGGGTGAGGTTGTCGAGGAACGGCCCGGCCGCACGTACTCCACGGGCTCCTGAAGAGGCTGACGAGGTCTAGACGATGCTAGCGCCGAAGCGGGTCAAATACCGCAAGCAGTTCAAGGGCCGCATGAGCGGCAAGGCCACCCGGGGCAACAAGGTGTCCTTCGGGGAGTATGGCTTGCAGGCCATCGAGCCCGCCTGGATCAGCAACCGCCAGATCGAAGCCGCGCGTGTGGCGATGACCCGCCACATCAAGCGCGGCGGGAAGGTCTGGATCCGCATCTTTCCGGACAAGCCCATCACTTCCAAGCCGGCGGAGACGCGGATGGGGAAGGGAAAGGGCAACCCCGAGGGATGGGTGGCGGTCGTGAAGCCGGGCCGGGTGATGTTCGAGCTCGAAGGTGTGGACACGAAGATGGCGCAGCGCGCGATGGAGCTGGCCGCGGCCAAGCTGCCGATCAAGACCCGCTTCGTCATCCGCGACCAGCAGCTGTAGGAGCCAACGGATGAAGGCCGAAGATATCCGGGAGTGGGACGAGGTCGAGATCAACGCTCGCGTCAAGGAGCTGAAGGAGGAGCGGTTCAGGCTGCGCTTCCAGGCGTCCATGATGGAGCTCGAGAACCCGACTCTGCTCAAGCACATCCGGCGCGACATCGCGCGCCTCAAGACGATCCTCCGCGAGCGCGAGCTCGCCGAGAATGGCTGACACGCACAGGTAGAACATGAGCGAGACCGAAGTTCAGCAGAACGAAGCCGCGACGGCCGGTGAGGCCCGTGGCAACCGTCGGAAGTCGCGCGTCGGCGTCATCGCGAGCGACAAGTCCGACAAGACCGTGACCGTGGTGGTCGAGCGGCGGTTCGCGCACCCCCTGTACGGGAAGGGTGTGAAGCGCTCGAAGAAGTACCATGCGCACGACGAGAAGAACGAGTACAGGACGGGCGACGTGGTCCGGATTCAGGAGACGCGGCCGCTGTCGAAGACGAAGCGGTGGCGCGTCGTCGAGCTGATCGAGCGTCCTGTTTGAAGCGCTGCGGAACTGAAAGAGACAGAGAGACACTGAGATGATCCAGCAGGAGTCGATCCTCCGGATCGCGGACAACACCGGAGCCAAGACGGCGCTGTGCATTCGCGTCCTGGGTGGCTCGCGACGCCGCTATGCCGGCGTGGGCGACGTCATCGTGGCCACGGTGAAGGACGCCATCCCGAACGCCGGGATCAAAAAGGGCGACGTGGTCAAGGCCGTGGTGGTGCGCACGGCCAAGGAGACGCGCCGGAAGGACGGCACGTACATCCGCTTCGACGACAACGCTGCGGTGATCATCAACCCGCAGGGCGAGCCCCGCGGGACCCGTATCTTCGGCCCGGTGGGCCGTGAGCTGCGCGAGAAGAGGTACATGAAGATCGTTTCCCTTGCGCCCGAGGTGCTCTGATGGCCGCGCGCAAGCACCAGATCCTGAAGGGCGACCGTGTGCGCGTCATCCGGGGTAACTACCGCGACATGGAAGGCACGGTGCTCGAGGTACTGAGGGACGCCGGCCGCGTGCGCGTCGAGGGCGTGAACACCCGCAAGCGGCACCAACGGCCGAGCCAGGCGAACCCCGACGGAGGCATCATCTCCTTCGAGGCGCCCATCGACATCTCGAACGTGATGCTCATCGATCCGGCGCTCGGGCGAGCCCAGCCGGGTACGCGTGCGCATCGAGGACGACGGCACCAAGGAGCGGATTTCCGTGAAGAGCGGCAATCCGATTCCGAGGCCGCAGTAAGGCAGAGACATGGAACCCAGGCTCAAGACACATTACTCCACGCAGGCGCGGGCCAAGCTCCAGGCGGAGTTCGGCTTCACGAACCCGCACCGCGTCCCGCGGATCATGAAGATCGTTCTGAACGTGGGCGTCGGTGACGCGTCCAAGGACCAGAAGCTCCTGCAGAGCGTCCAGGACGAGTTGGGCGCGATCACGGGCCAGCGCGCCGTGGTGAACAAGGCGCGCAAGTCGATCTCGAACTTCTCCCTGCGCGAAGGGATGCCGGTCGGCGTCTCGGTCACGCTGCGCCAGGAGCGGATGTGGTTCTTCCTGGACCGGCTGATCGCGACGGCCATCCCGCGTATCCGTGACTTCCGCGGGCTGCCCACGCGTTCCTTCGACGGCCGTGGCAACTACACCATCGGCGTGAAGGAGCAGATCATCTTCCCGGAGATCAACTACGACCGGGTGAACAAGATCCATGGCATGGACATCACGATCGTGACGTCCACGAACAAGGACGACGAGGCCTTCGCGCTGCTCCGCGAAATGGGCTTCCCATTCCGCGATACGGTGCCGGTCCCGGTCGGCGCCGCCTGACGACAGGAGATACGAGAGCATGGCGAGGAAGGCGCTCATCGAAAAGCAGAAGGGCGAGCCGAAGTTCAGCACGCGCCACAGGAACCGTTGTCAGCGGTGCGGCCGGCCGCGCGGATTCCTGCGCAAGTTCGGCCTTTGCCGCATCTGCTTCCGCGAGATGTCGCTCCGTGGGGAGATCCCCGGAGTCCGTAAGTCGAGCTGGTAGGGGCGAGAAACCGAAATGATGACCGATCCGATCGCGGACATGCTCACCCGCCTGCGCAACGCCGTCACGGCGGGGCACAAGTGGGCCGACATGCCCGTGTCCAAGCTCAAGGTCGAGGTCGCCCGCGTCCTCACCGAGAACCGCTACATCCACGATCACAAGGTCCTGGACGACGGCAAGCACGGCGTCCTCCGGGTCTACCTCAAGTATCACGAGGGACAGCCGGTGATCCGGCACCTCGAGCGCGTCTCGAGGCCGGGGCGCCGGCACTACGTGCCGGCCACGGAGATCCCGCGCGTCCGCAACGGGCTCGGCATGGCGATCCTGTCCACGTCCGTCGGCGTGCTCTCCGATCGGGGAGCCCGCGACAAGGGTGTCGGCGGCGAGCTCATGGCGAAGGTCTGGTAAGGCGAGAAACGGAACGATGTCTAGAATCGGAAAGCTGCCGGTCGCGATCCCGAAGGGCGTGGATGCAAGCGACGCCGGAGGCACGCTCAGGGTGAAGGGGCCGAAGGGAGAGCTTTCCCTGGCCTACCACGCCGAGATGAAGGTGACCATCGACGACGGGGAGATCCGCGTCGAGCGGCCCTCGGAGCAGCAGCGGCACAGGGCGCTCCACGGCCTGACGCGCTCGCTCGTGGCCAACATGGTGGAAGGCGTGACCAACGGCTTCAAGCGTACGCTCGAGATCCAGGGCGTCGGCTACCGTGCCGAGGCGAAGGGGCAGGGGATCACCCTCAGCCTCGGGTTCTCGCACACGATCGACTACACCCCCGTCCCGGGCGTGAACATCGAGCTGCCGAACCCGACGACCATCGTCGTGTCCGGGCCCGACAAGCAGAGCGTGGGCCAGGTCGCGGCGGAGATTCGCGGTTTCCGGCCGCCCGAGCCCTACAAGGGCAAGGGCGTCCGCTATCAGGGTGAGCAGATTCGGCGCAAGGCCGGCAAGACGGCTGGGGCGTGACCATGGCTATGATCAAACAGAGCAAACTCAGGAAGAACCGCGGACTCCAGCGGAAGCGTCGGCACCTCCGTGTCCGGAACAAGGTGCAGGGCACGGCCGAGCGGCCGCGCCTGTGCGTCTACCGTTCGCTGCGGAACATCGAGGGTCAGGTCATCGACGACGACGCCGGACGTACGCTGGTCGGGCTGTCCACGCTCGCATCGGAGCTGAAGGACTTCTCGGCCGAGGGGAAGAACCGCCGGGTCGAGGAGGCCAAGGCCGCCGGGAAGCTCCTGGGGGCGAAGGCCAAGGCCCAGGGAATCACCGCCGTGGTGTTCGACCGGGGCGGCTACAAATACCATGGGCGCGTCAAAGCCTTCGCCGAAGGCGCTCGTGAGGGAGGTCTGGAGTTCTGATGGCCAGGGACAAGAAGCAGGAACGTCGGGGCCGGGAGCCCAGCGACCTCGTCGAGAACGTCATCCACATCAACCGGGTCGCCAAGGTCGTGAAGGGCGGGCGCCGGTTCTCGTTCTCCGCGCTCGTCTCCGTCGGCGACCAGAAGGGCAACGTCGGCATCGCGCTGGCGAAGGCCAACGAGGTGGCGGAAGCCATCCGTAAGGCCTTCGAGCGCGCCAAGCGGGACATGAAGAAGATCCCGGTCGAGAACGGCACGCTGCCGCACGAGATCCTCGGCCAGTGGGGTGCGGGGCAGGTGCTGCTCCGTCCGGCCGCGCCCGGTACGGGCGTGATCGCCGGCGGACCGGTGCGCGCCGTCCTCGAGGCCGCGGGCGTGCGCGACGTGCTCACGAAGAGCCTGGGAACCAACAACCCCATCAACGTGGTACGTGCGACCATGAACGGCCTCACCCGGCTGGTCACGGCCGAGCAGGCGGCGAGGGAGCGCGGCGTGCCCGTGGAGTCTCTGGGGGTGCGACGTGGCTAAGCGGAAGCAGAGCGGTGGTGGCAAGCTCGAGATCACGCAGGTCCGGAGCGTCAGCGGCAGGCCCGAGAAGCAGCGGCGCACGCTGCGGGCGCTGGGGCTGACGAAGAACCAGACGAGCGTTGTGCACGACGACACGCCGGCGATCAGGGGCATGATCAATCAAATCCCGCACATGTTGAGCGTGCGGGAGACCAACGAGTAGGAACGATGGCTGAACTGCACGATTTGAGCCCCGCCGCGGGGTCGCACCGCAACCGCAAGCGGCTGGGTCGCGGCCCGGGCTCGGGCACGGGAAAGACCTCCGGGCGTGGCCAGAAGGGTCAGGGCGCCCGCGCGGGCGGCAACGTCTCGCCCCACTTCGAGGGCGGGCAGATGCCGCTGCAGCGGCGCCTGCCGAAGCGTGGCTTCACCAACATCAACCGGGTGGAGTACCAGGTCGTGAACGTCCGCGACCTGGAGCGCATGGAGGGCGACGTGAACGTCGCTTCCATGCGCAGCGCCGGTTTGATCGGTCACGCCACTCGACCGGTGAAGATCCTGGGTCAGGGCGATATCGGTAAGGCGCTGTCCGTGGAGGCTCACGCCTTCAGCAAGAGCGCCAGGGAGAAGATCGAAGCCGCAGGTGGCTCCGTGAGCGTACTCGGCTCGGTCGGTGAGGCCGCAACAGAAGAGTAAGTAAGACCATGGCCAACAATCCCGTCGCGAATCTGTTCCGGGTTCCGGAGCTGAAGGACAAGATCCTCTTCACCTTGTTCATCCTCCTGATCTACCGGATCGGTGCGCACATCACCGTTCCGGGGCTGGACGTGGGGGTGCTACGCGAGCAGTTCGGCGCGCTGGGCCAGAACTCGCTCTTCGGGCTCTACGACATGTTCGTCGGCGGCGGCCTTTCGCGGGCCACCGTCTTCGCCCTGGGCATCATGCCCTATATCTCGGCCAGCATCATGTTCCAGCTGCTGGCTGCGGTCTTCCCCACCGTCGAGAAGATGCAGAAGGAGGGGGAGGAGGGGCGCAAGAAGCTGACGCAGTGGACCCGCTACGTCACGGTCGGCCTCGCCGCCGTCCAGGGCTACGGGTACTCCGCCTTCCTGCAGGCCATTCCGGGCGCGGTGCACACGCCGGGCTTCGTCTTCGCGTTCACGACGGTGGTCGCGCTCACGGTGGGCGCGGTCTTCGTGATGTGGCTGGGTGAGGCGATCACCGAGCAGGGGATCGGGAACGGCATGAGCCTCCTGATCTTCTTCTCGATCATCGAGTCCTTCCCGGCGGCCGTGGGCCGCACGTGGGAGGCGTTCACGCTCGGCGAGATCAACGCCTTCGCGATCGTCGCCCTCCTGGGCGTGGTCGTGGGCGTGAGCGCGGGCGTCGTGGCGATGACCATGGCAGCCCGGAAGATCCCCGTGCAGATCCCGCGCAAGGTCGTGGGGCGGGGGCGCATCCGTGAGGGTCAGAAGAGCTTCATCCCTCTGCGGATCAACTCGGCGGGCGTGATGCCGATCATCTTCGCCCAGTCGTTCATCGTCATTCCCGGTACGCTTGGGGCCTTCCTGGACATCGGGCCCCTTCGGGCCATCGCAGAAATCTTCCAGCCACAGACCGCTACGTACTACCTCACGTACGGGCTGCTCATCCTCTTCTTCACGTACTTCTACACGGCGATCATCTTCAACCCGATCGACCTCGCGGAGAACCTGAAGAAGCAGGGTGCGTTCGTTCCCGGCGTGAAGCCGGGGGCCCGCACGGCGGAGTACATCGACCGCGTGCTTGACGCGTGTCACGCTCCCGGGAGCCATCTACCTCGCCCTCATCGCGATGCTTCCCTTCTGGATCTTCCACTGGTTCAACATCACGACGTTCTTCTTCGGTGGCACGAGCCTCCTGATCGTCGTGGGTGTGGGCCTCGACACGGTCCAGCAGGCACAGCAGCTCCTGCTGCTGCGGCACTACGACGGCTTCATGAAGAAGGGCCGGGTGAAGATGCGCGGCCGCACGAGGTACATGTAGCGTTCAGTGGCCGGCGTTGCTGAGGCAGGGATACCATGGTCGTGATCTTGCTGGGACCCCCAGGGGTCGGAAAGGGAACCCAGGCGGTGCGCCTGGCGGACAGCGTCGGCTGGGAGCACGTCTCCACCGGCGACCTCCTGCGGGCGGCGCGCAGGGAGGGCACGGAGCTGGGCAAGAAGGCCCAGAGCTACATGGATGCCGGCGAGCTCGTTCCCGACTCGCTGATCCTGGACCTGGTCCGTGACCATCTCAAGGGAATCGCGCCGGAGGCGGGGATCCTCTTCGACGGCTTCCCCCGCACCACCGCGCAGGCCGAGGGGCTCGAGCACGTGCTCCAGGGCGTGCATCGGCGCGTCGATCGCGTGGTCGTGTTCGAGGCGTCGGACGAGGAGCTGGTGAAGCGACTGTCGGGGCGGCGGAGTTGCCCGGACTGCGGCGGCGTCTTCAACGTGCACCTCACGGCGCCGACCACCGAGGACCGGTGCGACCGGTGTGGGGGCACGCTGGTGCAGCGCGAGGACGACAAGCCGGAGACGGTGCGTCACCGGCTGGAGGTCTACAAGGAGCAGACGGCCCCGCTCATCGAGTGGTACGAGGGGTCCGACGCCCGTGTGGTTCACGTCGGCGCGGGGGCCCCGGTGGACAAGGTCCACGAGTCCTTCCGCAAGGCCGTGGGATACTAGTCGAGTGATCCATCTGCGTACGCCGGACGAGATCGACGCCATCGCGCGGGGAGGCGCCATCATCGGCGGCCTCCTGGACGCGGTGCGTGCCGAGGTCGCGCCCGGCGTCAGCACGGCGAAGCTGGATCGGTTCTGCGAGGACTACATCCGCGCCACCGAGGGTGCGGTGCCGGCCTTCAAGGGTCTGTACGGCTTCCCGGGCGCGGTTTGCGTCTCCGTGAACGAAGAGGTCGTGCACGGCATCCCGTCGCACCAGCGGATCCTCGCGGAGGGCGACATCGTCTCGGTCGACGTGGGTGTCAAGCTGGACGGGTGGTGCTCCGATTCGGCGTGGACGTTCCCGGTCGGTGAGGTCGACCAGAGCACGATGAGCCTCATGGAGACCACGGAAGGCTCGCTGTGGGCGGCCATCGAGGCGGCCGTGCGTGGCAACCACGTCGGGGACATCGGCGCGGCGGTCATGGCGGCCGTGGACGAGACCCGCTACGGGATCATCCGGGACCTGGTGGGGCACGGCGTGGGCCGCGACGTCCACGAGGAGCCGCAGGTCCCGAACGTGGGGCGCCCCGGGCACGGGCCGCTCCTGCGCGAGGGAATGGTCATCGCCATCGAGCCGATGCTGTCGGCGGGATCGCCGGGCATCCGCACGCTCGACGACGGCTGGACGGTGGTGACGTCGGACCGGACGTTGTCCGCCCATTTCGAGCACACGGTCGCGATCACCACCGATGGACCTCGGGTCCTGACGAACGCGGCCCATCCGGTCGATGCGGTGGGCGCTTGAAGGGTGGGAACACCCTGGTTATACTACCTAGCTCTACCACAAACGAATGTGGAGAAGTGAACCGTGAAGGTCCGAAGCAGCGTCAAGCCGATCTGTGAGCACTGCAAGGTGATCCGCCGCCGCGGGGTGGTGCGCATCATCTGCAGCCGCAATCCCAAGCACAAGCAACGCCAGGGCTGAGAGCACACATGGCACGTATCGCAGGCGTCGACCTCCCGCGCGGGAAGCGGATCGAGATCGCCCTCACGTACATCTACGGTATCGGCCGGTCGCGAGCCACCGAGATCCTCCAGCAGTGCGGTGTGGACCCGAGCCGGAGAACGCAGGACATCTCCGACGACGAGGTGAACCGCCTGCGCCGGACGATCGAGGCGGGCTACAAGGTGGAGGGTTCGCTGCGGACCGAAGTGTCCATGAACATCAAGCGGCTCATGGACATCGGCTGCTACCGCGGGCTGCGGCACCGTCGCGGGCTCCCGGTGCGCGGCCAGCGGACGCACACGAACGCGCGTACCAAGAAGGGCCCCCGTCGGGCCATCGCGGGCAAGAAGAAGGCGAGCAAGAAGTAGGGGTCGCCCCAGGGCGTCCCCGCAGGAAGTCGATGCGGCGATCCCCGGAGCGCCTTCAGCGCTCCGGCACGCCGCATCCGCGTTCCAGGTGACGAGCAAAGGAAGAGTCAGAGAAGACCGTGGCCAATCCCAAGACCCGTACCAAACGCACGAAGCGAGTCGTGGAGGCGGAGGGCGTCGCGCACATCGCGGCGACCTTCAACAACACGATCATCACGATCACGGATCGGGCCGGGAACACCGTCGTCTGGTCGAGCGCCGGCAAGGCCGGGTTCAAGGGCTCGAAGAAGTCGACGCCGTTCGCGGCGACCGTGGCGGCCGAGCAGGCGGGTCGTGAGGCGGTCGGTCTCGGCGTCAAGCGCATCGACGTCCAGGTCCAGGGCCCCGGCTCGGGACGTGAGTCGGCCATCCAGGCGCTCGCTTCCGCGGGGCTGTTCATCAAGTCCATCCAGGACGTCACCCCGCTCCCCCACAACGGGTGTCGGCCGCCGAAGAAGCGCCGCGTCTGAGGAACAGGGAACGATAGAAGAATGAGTCGCTACACCGGTCCGGTCTGCAGGCTCTGCCGCCGGGAAGGGCAGAAGCTCTTCCTGAAGGGGCAGAAGTGCTACACGGAGAAATGCCCCGTCGACCGCCGCGCCTATCCGCCGGGCCAGCACGGCCCCGCGCAGGCGCGCCGTCGCAAGCAGTCCGAGTACGCGAACCAGCTGCGTGAAAAGCAGAAGGTGAAGCGCATCTACGGGCTCCACGAGAAGCAATTCCGCAACCTCTTCGAGGCGGCGGCTTCGGTTCCGGGGGTCACCGGCGACAATCTGGTCGTGTCGCTGGAGTCCCGCCTCGACAACATCGTGTTCCGCATGGGCTTCGCGTCCAGCCGGAGCGCGGCGCGCCAGCTCGTTCGGCATCGCCACGTCGAGGTGAACGGCCGTGTGGTGGACGTGCCCAGCTTCGACGTGACGCCGGGCGACGAGATCGCCGTGCGCCCCAAGTCGAAGGATCTGGTCTCGATCCAGGCGTCCCTCGAGGCCCGCACGCGCCCGTCGCTGCTGGACTGGCTCGCGCTGGACGAGAAGAGCCGCGTCGGCCGGATGGTGCGCAAGCCGACCCGCGAGGACGTCCCGCTGGCGGCCCAGGTGCAGCTCATCGTCGAGCTCTACTCGAAGTAATTCGCGTGCCCGGGCCCGTGAGCGGGGTCCGGGCGTCGCTTCCCGGCTGTAGTGGCCGAGTAATCCCCAGGAGGACACAGTGGAGATAGATCTCACCGGGTTGGTTCTGCCGGAGCGCGTGGAAGCCGTCGAGAAGTCCGAAGACGGCAGGTCGGCGCGCTTCGTGATCGAGCCGCTCGAGCGCGGCTTCGGACATACGCTCGGTAACTCGGTCCGCCGCGTCCTGCTGTCGTCGCTGCGCGGCTCCGCCGTCTGGGCGTTCCGCATCGACGGTGTGGTGCACGAGCACCAGACGATCGGTGGTGTGGTCGAGGACGTGCATCAGGTGATCCAGAACCTCAAGGCCCTCGTGGTGTCGCTGGACCCGGACGTCGACGAGACGGTGCTCGAGATCCACGTGGACAAGGCCGGACCGGTCACGGCCGGCAGCATCCAGACCCAGCAGGGCGCCGACATCCTCGATCCGGGCCAGCACCTCTTCACCCTGCAGGACGACCGCGCCCTGAACGTCGAGCTGCACGTGAACAAGGGTCGTGGCTTCGTGCTGGCCGATCAGCACGTCATGCCCCGCGGCGCCCCGGTGGACCTGGTACGGATCGACTCGATCTACAACCCCGTCCGCCGCGCCAACTTCACGGTGGAGGAGACCCGCGTCGGTCAGCGCACCGACTTCGATCGGCTCACCCTCCAGGTGGAGACCGACGGCTCGATCGATCCGGAGACGGCGGTCGCCTACGCCTCCGAGCTGGTGCGCAAGCACCTCGAGTACATGCTCTACTTCGGAGAGGGCGGGATCCCCGAGGTGGCGCCTCCCGGAGCCGTGGTGGTTCCGGAGCGGCTGCAGGACCTGTTCGCGCGCCCGATCGAGGACCTCGCTGAGCTGTCCGTCCGGTCGCGCAATTCGCTGCAGAAGGAGAACATCCGCACGCTGGGTGACCTGGTGCAGCGCTCCGAAGACGACATGCTCCAGATCGAGAACTTCGGGAAGAAGTCCCTGAAGGAGATCTCGGACTTCCTGGAGGAGCACGGTCTTCGTTTCGGGATGATGCTCGAGGAGGGCGACGATGGTCGCCTCTTCTTCGTCGAGGAAGAGCCGGAGACGGCTGGGAGTGGCGAGGAGTAACCATGCGGCACCGTAAGAAGGGGAGGAAGCTCTCCCGCACCGCGAGCCACAAGAGGGCGACGATGCGCAACATGGCAGTCGTCGCTGTTCAGGCACGGGCGGATCGAGACCACCACGGCCAAGGCGAAGGAGCTGCGGCCGTTCGCGGAGCGGCTGATCACGCTCGCGAAGCGGGGCGACCTGCACGCGCGCCGGCTCGCCGCCACGAAGATCCAGGACCGCCAGGTCCTGGGCTCACTCTTCGACGACATCGGTCCGCGCTATTCGGAGCGTCCGGGTGGGTACACCCGTATCCTGAAGCTCGGCAACCGAAAGGGTGACGCGGCGGAGATGTCGCTGATCGAGTTGGTCGATTAAGTTGCCGGTCTCTCAACCACGGACCAACCCAGCGGACAGGACGACGGACATGGGCGACAACGCTTCCCGGCGCGGTGCTGCGAACCTCGGGATGCCTCTGATGATCGTGGCGTTCCTCGCCATGATCGGGTTCCTGTATTGGCTCAACCTGCAGGCGCGCGCGCATGAGGCGGAGCGGGCGGCGGCCATCCAGGAGCAGGCCGCGGCCGACAGCGCCGAGGACAACCTGGGTGCCCTTACGATTTCGGCCTCCGCGATCCAGATGGACGCGTCGCCGTACGAGGGGCAGGTGGTGAAGCTCGAGGACATGCCCGTGGCTTCCCCGCTCGGGCAGCAGGGCTTCTGGCTCGAGATGCCCAACAAGAACCCCTTCCTCGTCTCGATGTCCGAGGCCGTGAAGGCGGAGGGCGTCACGGTCTCCGCGGGACAGCACGCCACGGTGATCGGCACGGTCGTGCCGATGTCGGACTCCGTGCTGAACGCCTGGAGTACGGCGGGATCGATCGGCGAGGGCGACAGGCTCGCCGCCGAGTTCGCGACGCACTACATCGACGCGGCGCGCGTGACGGTCATCGCGGGCAGCGGTGGCACTGGCGACGGCGGCGCGAACTGAGGCGCCGCCTCCGAGAACGGTAAATCAACGCAGGAATCATAGACGATGGCTCGAGTGTGCTATGTGTGTGGCAAGGGTCCCGCGAGCGGGAACTCCGTCAGCCACGCCAACAACAAGACGAAGCGCCGCTGGCTCCCGAACCTCCAGACCGTGAAGATCCTGGACGAGAAGGGGGAGCGCCGCCGCGTGCGCGTGTGCACCTCGTGCATCTCGGCGGGGAAGGTCACCAAGGCGCCCGCGACGACCGTCTGAGGGCACCGACCCTTCCGGCCGGTCGGGCGGCGCCCGACCGACGAGCGAGACCCCGAAGGGCCCCCGCGGATCATCCGCGGGGGCCCTTTCGCTTCCCCCGAGGCCGGGCGGGTCGCATGATTACGGAGACCCGCCGGTCGACCGCCCTTCCTCACCACCGCGCCCACCGTGCCCTCCGACCCCTCCGCCCCGTCTCCCGAGCCGCCGCCCGCACGTGCGGGGCGCACGCCCACGATCGTGGCCGGTGGGCTGCTCCTGCTGCTCCTCCCGATCGGGCACATGGTGGTGCTTCCGGTGGGTGGGGCCACGGCCACCGGCGCGGACGGCCTGCTCCTCCTGCTCCTCCTGGCATGGGCGTTCGAGCGGGCCACGCATCCGGACCGTGTCCGCCGGCTGACGCGCGCCCTGGCGGGCGAGCACGAGCCCGCGCTGCCCCCGCGACGCTACCTGATGGGGCTGGGCGTGCTCGCGATCTTCGGGCTGTGGGTCGCGACCTCGGGCGTGTGGGGCTTCCACCTCCCCTACGCGCTCGCGAAGGGGAGCGCCACGGTCGCGCTGGTGCTGTGTGCGGGAGCGCTCGCGTCGAGCGGCATCGGGTGGCGACGCGCCTGCGACGCCTGGCTCGGTGGAGCCGGGATCGCGCTGCTCGTGACGGCGGTGCTCGGCTTCTTCCCGCCGGGAGGCATCGGTGACTCGGTCCGTCAGGGCGGCACGGGCGTCATGGGCCTGCCGTTCGCGCGGGTGTCGGGTCCGTTCCTCCATCCGAACATGTTCGGCGACTACCTGGTGGTGACCGCACTCCTGCTCTGGGGCCGCTGGCCCACGCTGGAGGGGCGCGGGGCGTACGGGGGGCCTGGTCCTGGCCGGAGCGCTCGCCGGTGCGCTCGCGCTCACCACCTCGACGGCGTGGGTGGGCGCGGGCGTCGTGGCCGTGCTCGTCGGCGTGCACATGGTGCGCGACCGGCACCGGGGTGTCGGCATGCTCGTGGCGGGGCTGGGGATGGTCGTGGCCGTCGCCACCTTCGTGGCGCTGGTCGTTCCGCTGGACGTGGAGGTCGGCCCGCTGCACGTGGTCACGACGGCACTTCGCCCGGCGATCTGGAAGAGCAGCCTCGCGGCCATCGCGCTGGCACCGGTGCGCGGCGTGGGCGCGGCACCCTTCCTGGCGAGCGCCCCGGACCCCGCGGCGGGGTTCACGCCCGCGCTCTGGGACGCGCACGACGCCTACCTCTCGGTTCTGGGCCAGTTCGGGGTCGTGGGGCTGCTGCTCCTCGGCGTCGGGCTCTGGCTCGTGATCTCGGGGGTGCGGCGCGGCACGGCTCCGTCGCGCCCGCGCACGGCCGTGCTGCTCGCGCTGCTCGCGGTGGCGGTGCACGCGCTCTTCCTCGCCAGCGAGGACCTGCGCCACGTCTGGATCGTGATCGGCCTCCTGGGGGTGGTCGCGGTCGGCGGCGTGGGGGGCGGGGACGCGGAGCCGGAGGCGCCGCGCCGATGAGGATGGGCCGAAGCGCCCTCGGCGTCTTCGCGAGCAACCTGCTGACCCTCGTCTTCTCGTTCGGCAACTCGATCTTCCTCACCCGGACGCTCGGGGTGGTGGGGCGCGGCGAGTTCGCGGTCTTCTCCGCGTCGTTCGGGATCCTGAGCCTCCTGTTCGGCTTCGGCTTCGACCTGTCGCTGCGCTACTTCGTGGCGCGGGACAGGGTGCCGAGGGAGCGCATCCTCACCTCGCTCTTCCTCTTCGCGGCCTTCGTCGCCGTGCTGGTGTTCGCCACGGTGCACGCCAACGACGTACTGCTCGACAACGAGCTCTTCCTCCCGCTCTCGAAGCAGAGCCTGTCGATGGAGCTGGCGCTCGCGGGGGTGGTGGCGGGCACCCTCGTGTACGGCAACATCGCCTCGGTGTTCGCGGGCCACCGCTCGTTCGCCGCCCTCAACGTGGCGAGCGTGTCCCTCGCCGCCGTCGGGATGGTCGTCTACGCGACCCTGTACGCGCTGCAACGCACCGGCCGTATGGGCCGTCGGCTCGAGTGAGGTGTTCCAGGTCTACCTCGCCGTGATGCTCTTCAACGCGGCCATGCTGGCGCTCGCCGCGTACCGGATGCTCGGCGTGCGCTTCTCCCTCCATCTGCTCGACGCCGCCCTCCTGCGCGACATGGTCCGCTACGCCACGCTCACCTGGGTGGCCAACATCGCGCAGTTCCTCAACTACCGCGTCGACATCTGGATCGTGCAGTACTTCACGGGATCGGCGGCGCTGGGCATCTACTCGCTGGCGGCGAGCCTGGCCATGACCCTGTGGGTGCTGCCGCGGTCGACCTCGACGGTGCTCATGCCTGCGATGGCTTCCGGAGATCCGGGCGCCGGCTTCCCCCAGGCCGCGCGCCTGGCCCGCCTCGTGTTCGGTGTGACGGCTGCCCTCGCGATCCCGATCGTGGTCTTCTCCCGCGTCTGGCTCGGGCTGCTGTACGGGGACGCCTTCGTGGCCTCCGCCGCGCCCTTCGCCGTCCTCCTCCTCGGCTGCGTGCCCTTCACGCTGTGCGTGATCCTCGCGGCCGCCCTGGCCGGCGTGAACCGACAGCACGTGAACCTCGGTGCCTCGCTCGTGGGGCTGGTGGCCACCGTCGTGCTCGACCTGGTCCTCATCCCCCGTTACGGCATCCTGGGTGCCGCCGCGGCGTCGGCGGTATCCTACCTTGTCACCACGGCCGTGGTGGTGTGGGTGTTCTCCCGCATCGCCTCGCTCCCGGCGCTCGCGTGCGTGGTGCCGGAAGGACGTGACCTCGGCTACGTGAGAGATGGACTCAAAGGCCTTCTACGATGACTACGTCGGCCGCCAGACGGCGGTCGGCGTCAACGAGCGGCACCGTGCCATCCTCGGCTGGCTACGGCGCTTCGGGCTGCGCCCGGACCACCGCGTCCTCGAGATCGGCTGCGGCGTCGGCACGGTGACGGCGCTCCTGTCCGACGCGCTGGACGCGGGCGGCTCCGTCTTCGGCGTCGACCTGAGCCCGCGCAGCGTCGAGGCGGCGCGCGGGCGGCTGGCGGGGCGCGACGAACGTGCGGCTGGAGGCGGCCGACGTGCTCGAGATGGACCTCACGGAGCGCTTCGACGTCGTGGTGCTCCCCGACGTGATCGAGCACATCCCGCTCGAGCACCACGACCGCCTCTTCGAGCGCATCGCCTCCTGGACGAAGCCGGACGGCTTCGTGCTGCTGCACTACCCGAACCCGTGGTACCTGGACTGGTGCCGGGCGCACCGCCCGGAGATCCTGCAGCTCGTGGACCAGGCGATCCACCCGCACGGCGTGGCCACGCGCGCGCACGAGCACGGCCTCCACCTCGCGCATCTGGAGACGTACTCGATCTGGGTCGAGGAGGGCGACTACGTGGCGGCGCTGCTCCGTCCCGTGCGCCCGGACGCGGCGTTCCACGACGTCCAGACGCCGCCGCCCTCGTTGCTGGAGCGCATCCGGGGGCGGCTGCGCAGGTTGTTGCGGGCGTGAGCGGGCCTCCACCGCTCGTCCTGCTCACCGCCACCTATCCGTTCGGCAACAAGAGCGAGACGTTCCTGGAGTCGGAGATCGAGGTCCTGGCGCGCCGGTTTCCGAGCGTGCTGGTGCTGCCGTCCGCGGTCGAGGCGGGCGAGCGATCCCTCCCCGACGGCGTCGAGCTCGTGCGGATGGACTGGCTCGACGCCCCCTCGGGCGCGGCGCGGCGGCTCGCCCTCGTCTCCGGGGAGGCGCTTTCGGTGCTGGCCTCTCCCGGCACGCTGCGCGCGCACGCGGGGGACCCGCGCACCTACCTCGACGTCCTGGCGCGCAACGTCCTCAAGCTCCGTTCCCTGCGGAGGCTCGTGCGCGTGCGCCCCGAGCTTCGCGACGCCGTCTTCTACGACTACTGGTTCGAGAACAGCACACTGGCGCTGGCGCTGGCGCGCCGGCAGGGCACGGTCCGTACGGCCGTCTCCCGGGCGCACGGCTTCGACCTGTACGACGAGCGTTGGTCCTCGGGGGTGGTGCCCTTCCGCGCCTTCAAGCTGCGGGCGCTCGACATGGTCGCGCCGGTCTCGGAGTTCGGCACCCGCTACCTCGTCGAGCGGGCGCCTCCCGGCGCCCGCGACCGCATCCGCACCTTCCGGCTCGGGGTGCCCGCGCCGCCGATCGCCGACCTCCCGCGATCCGATCCGCCCCTGGTGCTCTCCGTGGGGAGCATGATCCCCACCAAGCGGATCGACCGGATGCCGGAGGTGCTGGCCCGAACGGAGCGCGCGCTCCACTGGGTGCACTTCGGGGACGGCCCCGACCGCGCCCGGGTCGAGGAGGCGGCCCGGCGGCTCCCCGAGCGGGTGCGCTGGGAGCTCCGCGGCCACGTGGACAACGCCGAGCTCCTGCGCTTCTATCGCGAGCATCGCGTGGATGCGATGATCTCGATGTCGACGTCCGAGGGCCTGCCCGTGTCGATGATGGAAGCCGCGAGCTTCGGCGTGCCGGTGGTGGCCGTGGCGGTGCAAGGGGTTCCGGAGATCGTGACGGACGTCACGGGGGTCCGGCTCGCCCCGGACACGACCGCGGAGGCCGCGGCCGCCGCCGTGTGCCACGCCCTCGAGCCGGGGCGGTTCGACCGGGAGCGCATCCGGGCGTTCCAGCGCGAGCATTTCGAAGCCGGTGCCAACTACGACAGGTTCGCCGATGCCCTCATCGCTCTTCGCGAAGATCAAGCTCCGCATTCTTGACCGCGTGCTGGCCGCGCGGCAGCCGCCGAACCGCATCGACACGGCGGCCCTGGTGGCCCCCTCGGCGCGGGTCAGCGCCTCCGCGCTGCACGGCCCGGTCCACGTCGCGGACCACGCGCGGCTGCACGACGTCGAGATCTCCGGTCCCGTGCACATCGGGCGGAACTCGTCGCTCTGGGGGCCGGGCATCTTCGTGCTGGCGCGGGGCGCGCCGATCCGCATCGGCAACTTCTGTTCGATCGCACGCCAGGTGAGCATCCACGGCTACGGGCACGACGCGCGCCGCATCACCACCTACTACATCGGCCGCAACGTCCTGGGCCGCCCGATCGAGGAGGAGGTGGTCACCGACGGTCCGGTCGAGATCGGGCACGACGTCTGGATCGGCGCCGGCGCCCACGTCATGGCGGGCGTGACGATCGGCACGGGTGCGATCATCGGCGCCGGCTCCGTGGTCACGAAGGACGTCCCGCCCTACGCGGTCGCGGTCGGGGCGCCCGCGCGACCGGTCCGGTTCCGCTTCGAGGATCCGGTCGTGGAGCGGCTCCTCGCGTCGCGCTGGTGGGAGTGGAGCCACGCGGAGATCCGGGCCAGGCAAGCGCTGTTCCTCGGCCCCCTGACCCCCGAGCTGATGGACGAGTACCTGTGAGTCGGAGCCCGTCCGCGTGAGGCTCGCGTGCATCGTGCTCGCGCACCGCGCTCCCCTGCAGGTCGCGTCCCTGCTGGACGCGCTCGACCACCCGCGGGTCACACGCTACCTGCACGTGGATGCGCGCTCCGACTTCGAGGGCTTCCGCGCTGCGCTCCGCACGGTGGGAGGGGAGGAGGTCGTCGCGCTCCCGCGCTTCCCCTCGCTGTGGGGGGGCATCGAGGTGGTGGACGCGACCCTCGCCGGGATGGCGCGCGCCCTGGCGGACGGCTGCGACTACTTCGTTCTCCTGTCGGGACAGGACTTCCCCCTCTGGCCCGCCGACCGCATCCACGCCTTCTACGCCGCGGCGCCCGAGCGCAGCTACGTGGCGTCCTTCCCGCTCCCCGACGCCCGCTGGCGCTACGACGGCCGGCTGCGCACGGACTTCTACACCTTCACCGTGCGTGGGCGACGCGAGACGTGCATCCCCCGTGGGGAGCAGGCGCGGCTGAGCTTCAAGGGCAAGGTGCTGAACACCCTCCTGCGGGCGCGCGTCGCCTTCCTTCCCGACCGGCGCTTCCCCGCCTGCGCCGCTCCCTTCGGCGGGTCGCAGTGGTGGAACCTCAGCCGCGCGGCCGTGGCCTGGGTGCTCGAATTCTCGCGCGCGCACCCCGAGTACCGCGCCTACCATGCGCACACCCTCCTCGCCGACGAGATGTTCTTCCAGAGCATCCTGCTGGGCACGGCCTTCGCGCGGGACCACGAGATCGTGAACGAGGCACTGCGCTACCTCGACTTCCCCGCGCACGCCGACCATCCGCGCACGCTGGGGATCGCGGATCTGCCGGCCATGGACGCCAGCGGGCAGCCCTTTGCGCGCAAGGTCGACGCCGACGTGGATCCCGAGCTGATGAGCGTGCTGTCGGCGCGGGTCGGCGTGGGGAGGGGGGAGGCGTGAGCGACGCGTACGAAGCGCTGATCTGCGTCACGACCTGCCAACGCGTGGGGGCGCTGCGCCGCTACCTCCCGCACCTCGCGCGCTTCTGCGCGGCGGACCCCCGCTTCCGGCTCGTGGTCGCGCTCGACGGGGACGAGGCGGACACCCGGGCCTTCTGCGACCGGTGGGAGATCCCCCTCGTCTGGTCGGACCGCCGCGAGGGTGTCGGGCTGTCCAGGAACCGGGTGCTCGAGCGCTTCGGCGACTTCGCGTACTACTTCTTCCTCGACGACGACGTCGAGGTGATCGACGGCTCCGTCTTCCCCGCCCACGTCGACCTCCACCTGGCGAGCGACATCCATCACTTCTCGCTCTTCGAGCGCGGCGGCGTGCGCCGTCGGACGGGGACGAGCGACGTGGGCGGCGTGCGCCTCACGCACGGGATGTACGGCGGCGGGCAGTTCGGATTCTACACGGGGGCGGGTCTGCGTGCGGTGGGTGGGTGGCACCCGGACTTCGCGGAGTACCGGCGCTGGGGCCATACGGAGCACAGCTTCCGCTTCATGCGCGCGGGGCTGGCTCCGGCCCCGTTCAACGTGGCCGAGGGGCTGGCCGACCTCTGCATCTGGCACTACCCGCCGACGGTGACGCGCGTGGAGGGCGTGCCGGTGGACGCCGACCAGATCGCCGGGCCCGAGCGCGCGCTGATCGATCAGGCGCTCCGCCATGTGCCGCTGCGCACGATCGCGCCCCACCACCACAACGGCGTCCCGTTCGGGCCGCCTCGCCGGCTGGCCGAAGTGCTCGACGCCGGGACGCGCTACCCGTTGGTGGCCGGACCGGACTGGCGGTACGCCGTCTCCGACTACCTGCTCTGGAAGAGCCGCACGGGCCCGCGTGTGCTCGACCGTGCCTCGGCGCTCCTGCGCGGTGCGCTCGTGGCACCCGGCAACCCCACGCTCCGCCATCGCCTGCGCCGGCTGGTGACGCCCGCGCCGCGGGAGACGGCACCATGAGCGCGCCCCTCGTCACCGTCATCCTTCCGTGCCACGACGTGGAGGCGTGGGTCGACGCCGCGCTGGACGCGATCCTCGGCCAGAGCTGGACGGCGCTGGACGTCCTCGCCGTCGACGACGGGTCGCGCGACGGGACGCGCGCGCGCCTGGAGGCCCGCGCGAAACACGACGCCCGGGTGCGCGTGGTGGTGAACGAGCGGAATCTGGGTCTCATCGAGACGCTCAACCGTGCGGTCGCGGACGCGCGCGGCGCATACGTGGCGCGCATGGACGCCGACGACCTCTGCCACGCCGAGCGCATCGAGCGGCAGCTGGCGCTCCTGGACGCGTACCCGGACGTGGGCGTCGTCGGCACCGGCGCGTGGACGGTGGACGGCGAGGGCCGCCGCGTGGGCACGCGCCCGGCGCGGTGCACGACGCCGGCCGGGGCGCGCTTCCTCGGGCTCCTCGCCACCCCGCTCGTGCACGGCTCCCTCGTCGCTCGGGCCGACGTGATGCGCGCCCATCGTTACGGGGCGGGGGCGGAAGCCGCCCACACGGAGGACTACGAGCTCTTCACCCGCATGCTGGCGTCGGGCGTCGGGCTCGCCAACCTCGCGGACGAGCTGTACGGGCTGCGCGTCCATCCGGACAGCGTGTCGCGCGCCCACGAGGAGGTGCAGGTCGAGAACTTCGTCACCTGCGCGCGCCGCCACCTCGCGCGCACGATCGACGTGGCGGTGGCGGACGGCGCCCATCGCGTCCTGGTGAACCGGATGCGCCCCACCACCACCGCGGACGACCTGCGGGCCGGGATGCGGGCCCTCGACCTTCTCGAGCGCACCTTTCTCGATCGGGAGGCGGGCGCGGCCGACGAGATCCGTGCCGTCGCGGCGCAGCAACGCGTGGACATCCTCGGGCAGGCGCTGCTCAAGGGCTCGGCGCCCGTTCGCGCCGCCGCGCTACCCCTCCTGGCGCGGTACGCGCCGAGCCTCCTGTCGGCGTCGGGACGGCACCACCTCGGCCTCAAGCTCGCACGCGGGGATGCCCCGGAATCGCGTTGACCCGCGGCGCACCGCTCGGGTACGTTGCAGCGGCCCGCGTTCGACGTGCCCGAGGCTTCCCAGGAGCTCATGACCCGCAAGCGGCTCACCTTCCTCGCGCCCGCGCCGGCGCTCGCGGTCCTCGGTGTCGGGGCCGCGACCGTGGGCGTCTCCGACCCGGCCTCGCGGCTCGCCGTGCCCTTCCTCGCGGTCCTCGGCCTGCTGATCACCGAGGCGCTCGCGCGGCTGCAGTCGAATCCCGAGCGGGTGACGTACCTGCGCAACCTCATGCTGCTCGGCGTCGCCGTGCGGCTGCTGGTGTTCGCGCTCATGCACCAGACGGTCGGCCCCTACGTCTTCGCGCCCGACCAGTGGACGTACGAGTCGCGCGGCATCGGCCTGCTGAACTACTGGTCCGGGCTCGGCCCGATGCCGTCGCGCATGATGGCCACGCTCCAGCTGGCGTATCCCGCGATGAACGCGACGCTCTACGCGCTCTTCGGCTTCGCCAAGGCCGCCCCCGCCGTCGTCAACATGTACCTCTCGGTGTGGACGGCGATCCCCATCTATCACCTCGCGCTCCTCATCGTCCGGCGCAACGAGCAGGTCGCGAGGCTCGCGGCCGGGCTGACGGTCTTCTTCCCGTCGCTCATCCTCTGGTCCGTGCTGAACATCCGCGAAGCGCCCACGATCCTGGTCCTGGTGGGCGCGGTCTACTTCAGCGCCCGCCTCCAGCACCGCCCCAGCTTCGGCGCGCTCACGGGCGCCCTGTTCACGCTCGGGCTGCTCACCTTCTTCCGCGAGTACCTGACGCTCCTGGTCGGCGGTGCCGCCGTCGCCGGTATCATGATGGGGCGCAGCCGGTCGCCCGCTCGTGCCTTCGTGGCCGGCACCGTCCTCCTGATCACGCTCGCCTACGCCGCCCAGATCCTCGGCCTCGGACGCACGCTGGCGGGGGAGCCGACGCTCGAGCAGGTGCAGCAGGTGCGCGAGGGCTTCCTCTACGGCGCGAACTCGGCGTACGGGCGGGGGGCGAACGTCTCCACGGCGTCCGGCGCGCTCGGCTTCCTCCCGGTGGGGCTGACCTTCTTCATGCTCGCGCCCTTTCCCTGGGAGATCGGCTCGACGCTCCAGGCGATCACGCTCCCCGAGACGCTGCTCTGGTACACGATCCTTCCCCTCGGCATCTGGGGCGCGTTCCTCGGGCTGCGCCACGACCCGCGCTCCTACACGGTACCGCTGACCGCCCTGGTGCTCGTGACCTTCGCGTACGCGCTCGTCGAGGCGAACGTGGGCACGGCCTACCGGCACAGGGCGCAGGTGCTCCCCGTGATCTTCCTCTTCTGCGCGCTGGGCATCCGCGACGTCCAGGCGCTCTATCTCGCCCGTCGGAAGGCGCGGGCCGAAAGGCGACGGCGCGCCAAGTCGCTGGCGACCGGGCCGCTCGTCCGACCGCCCGCGGGCGGGTCGCCGTCCATCCTGAGCCGTCTCCCGGGAACGCGAGTGCGGATGCCCTCGAACGTCCTCTACGTCACCTACGACGGGCTGCTCGAGCCCCTCGGTGCCTCGCAGGTGGTGCCGTACGTGCGGGCGCTGCGGGGAAGGGGATTCGCCATCGACCTGCTCTCCTTCGAGAAGCCCGCCGACCTCACGGACGCGCGTCGCCTCGGCGCGCTGGAGGGTGCTCTGCGGGCCGAGGGCATAGGCTGGACGCGCCTGACCTACCACAAGCGTCCGTCGCTCCCGGCGACGGCGTGGGACGTGCTGCAGGGGCGCCGGCGGGTCGCCGCGTGGGCGCGGGCGCTCCGCCGCGAGGGTCGGCCGGGCATCGTGCACGCGCGCGGCTACCTTCCGGGTCTCATGGGTCTCGGCGCACGCCGCCGGGGCGGCGTACGCCTCCTCTTCGACATGCGTGGCTTCTGGGTGGACGAGCGCATCGAGGGCGGCTATTGGGCCGCGGGGAGCCTCCCTGTCCGCCTGGGCCGTCGGGTGGAGCGGGCGCTCCTGCGCGAGGCGGACCACCTGATCCTCCTGGCCCGCCGCGCGGCCGGCCGACTCGCCGAGCTGGCGGGTGGCGCGCCGCCGCCGCCGTGGACGGTGATCCCCACCTGCGTGGATCTCGCGCGCTTCCGCCCGGCGTCGAGCAGGGCGGAGGCCCGCGCCGCGCTCGGCCTCGGCGACGGGCCCGTGCTCGTGCACCTGGGCACGCTCACCGGGTGGTACGACGGGCCGGCCACGCTCGAGGTCGCGCGCGCCTTCCTGGAGCGGTGCGGGGGACGCTTCGTCGTGCTCACGCGGGACGTCGCGGAGGCCCGTGCGCTGGTGGCCGCGGCGGGCATCGAGGCCCGCGTGGAATCGGCCGAGCCAGCGGACGTGCCCGGCTGGCTGCAGGCGGCCGACGCGGGGCTGGCCCTGGTGCGCACCTCACCCTCCAAGGACGCGAGCTTCCCGACGAAGATCGGCGAGTACCTGGCCACGGGGATGGCGGTGCTGGCCACGCCGGTGGGCGACGTCGGCGCGCTCGCGGACGGCCGTGCGCTGGGCCTCTACCGCCCGACCGAGCCGGCCGACGCCGCGGTGGCGTGGCTCGCCGCGGCCATCGCCGACCCGGAGCGCTCCGCGCGGGCGCGGGCCCTCGCCGAAGCGACCGTCGGGCTCGAGGCCGGCGTGGAGGCCCTGGGCGGCGTGTACCGCTCGCTCGGCGTGGAGCCGGAGGGCACGTCGTGACCGGGGCGCGCCGCCGCGGGGACGCCACGGGCCGGCTGCGCGTGCTCGCGCTCGCCCCCTACCCGGAGACGTCGCCGAGCACGCGCTATCGCGTGGCGCAGCTCGAGCCCGCCCTCCGGGAGCGGAGCGTGTCGCTCACCCTCCACCCGTTCCTCTCCACCGAGGAGCACCGTCAGGTGCGGGCCGGGCCCGCACTCGGCCGTGCGGGACGCTCGGTGGCGCGGGCCTTCCGGCGCGCGGGCCGCGTGGTGGACGGCGCGGACGCGTGGGACGTCGTGCTCGTGCAGCGCGGCATCGGCCTCCTCTTCGACCGGAGCCTCCTCGCCCGGCTGATGCGCGCCGGCGTGCCCATCGTCTACGACTTCGACGACGCCGTCTATCTCCCGCAGGAGCAGGGCCGCCGGTGGGTCGAGATGCTCCGCGACCCGGAGCGGACCACCCGCGCCTTCTGCCGCGCAGCGCGCATCGTGCTGGCCGGCAACGCGCACCTGGCGACCTTCGCCCGTGAGGCCGTGGGATCCGAGTCGGAGGGGCGCGTGCGCATCCTCCCCTCGGTGGTCGATACCGACCGCTTCGCTCCCGCTCCTCGCGACGCCGACCTGCCGACGCTCGGATGGGTGGGCTCGGACAGCACGGTCCCCTACCTGGAGTCGCTCGGCCCCGCGCTGCGCGAGCTCGCGCAGCGCGTGCCCCACCGCCTGGTGGTGGTCGCCGGCACGCGCGCCCCCACCTTCCGGGTGTGAGCTACGACTTCGTGCCCTGGCGCCCCGACGCCGAGATCGCGCACTTCCAGGCGCTCGATGTGGGGCTCTACCCGCTGGACGACACGCCGTGGAGCCGCGGGAAGTGCGGCTTCAAGGCGCTGCAGTACCTGGCGTGCGGCGTGCCGTGCGTGGCCTCGCCCGTGGGCGTGCTGTGCGACATCGTGCGTCCGGAGGAGACGGGGCTGCACGCCGACGGGCCTTCGGCCTGGGTCGAGGCCTGCGCCCGCCTCCTCACCGACCCGGAGGCGCGGGCGCGCATGGGACGCGCCGGCCGGGCCCTCGTGAAGGCCGAATACTCCGTGGACGTCGCGGTGCCGCGGCTCGTGGCGGCACTCGAGGCGGCGGTTTCATGACGCGCCCCGTGGTGACGGTGGCCGGCTGAGATGTGCGGCATCGCGGGCGTGGTGCGGCTCGCCCCCGAGGCTCCACCACCCACGCGCGCGGACGCGCTCGCCATGGCGGAGCGTATCCGCCATCGCGGCCCGGACGGACGCCGGCCTGGCTGGCGCCCAGCGGCGCGTGCGCGCTCGGCCACGCGCGCCTGAAGGTCATCGACCTGGAGACGGGCGACCAGCCGATGGGCAACGAGGACGGCGCCGTGCAGGTCGTCTTCAACGGCGAGATCTACAACTTCCGTGAGCTCCGTGTCGAGCTGGAGCGCGGGGGCCATCGCTTCCGCACCCGGAGCGACACCGAGGTGCTCGCCCACGGCTACGAAGCGTGGGGGGACGCTCTCCCCGAGCGCATCGACGGGATGTTCGCCTTCGCGGTGTGGGACGAGGCGCGCGGCCGCCTCCTCCTGGCCCGCGACCGGGCCGGGAAGAAGCCCCTCTTCTGGACGCGCACGGCCACGCACCTCGCCTTCGCGTCCGAGATCAAGGCGCTCCTGGCGCTTCCCTGGGTGTCGGGGGAGATGGACCCCTCGGCGCTCCCCGCCTACCTGGCGTACGGGTACGTGCCCGCGCCCGGGACCTTCTACCGGGACGTCGCCTCGCTTCCTCCCGCCACGCTGCTGCGCGTCGACGGTGGTGTCGTGGCTTCGGCGCGGTACTGGTCGCTCGACTGGAGGACGCGCCACGACGGCCTCTCGGATGCGGACGCGGCGGGTCGACTGCGCACGCTCCTCGGCGAGGCGGTCGAGCGGCGCCTGGTGGCCGACGTCCCCCTGGGTGCCTTCCTGAGCGGCGGTATCGACTCCACGCTCGTGGTGGGCCTGATGAGGGAGCGCATCGAAGGGCCGCTCCGGACCTTCTCGCTCGGCTTCGCGGACGACCCCAACTACGACGAGACGCCCTTCGCCCGCATCGCGGCCGAGCGATTCCATACGGAGCACACCGAGTTCACCGTCGAGGCGCGGGCGGTGGAGCTCGTGGACGAGCTGGTCGAGGCGTACGACGAGCCGTTCGGCGACTCCTCGGCGATCCCCACGCACATCGTCTCCGGGCTGACGCGCGAGCACGTCACCGTGGCGCTCACCGGCGATGGCGGCGACGAGATGTTCTGCGGCTACCCGCGCTTCGTGGGCATGGAGGTGGCCGCGCGCGTGGGCGGCTCGGTGGCCCGCCTCGGCGACGCGGCGGCGCGCAGGCTGCCCCACCGACCCGACTTCCGTCACCCGCTCCGACGCGATCCAGCGCTTCTTCGGCCGCGGCCGCCCTCCCGCCGGAGGAACGCATGCTGCGCTGGATCGGCTACCTCCCGGAGATGGAGCCCTTCCTCCGCCCCGACCTGCGCGCGGGCGTCGACCGAGGCGCGCTGATCGAGAGCTTCAGGACGCCCTGGGACCGCTTCGCCGGGGAGAGCGCCTTGACGCGGGCGATGGCCCTCACCTTCGAGACGTACCTCCCCGACGACCTCCTCGTGAAGGCCGACCGGTGCTCGATGGCCCACGGGCTCGAGCTGCGGGCACCCTTCCTCGACACCGCGGTGATGGAGTTCGCCGCCGGGCTGCCGGACCGGCTCCGCCGGCGGGGCAGGACGCTCAAGTGGCTTCTCAAGCACGCGTTCGAGGACCTGCTCCCTCCGCGCATCCGCGGCCGGAGCAAGTGGGGTTTCGGGGTTCCGCTCCCGCTCTGGTTCCGCACGCGCTGGAAGCCCCTCTTCGAGGGCCGCGTCCTCGCGGAGGACGCGCGCCTCTGGCGGTGGATCGAGCGAGCGCCCGTCGAACGGCTGTGGGGGGAGCACCAGGCGGCCACGGCCGACCACGGCCACGCGCTCTGGGCCCTGCTGACGCTGGAGACCTGGCTGCGGCGGCGCGCCGGGTAGCGACGCGCGCGTCCGTCCTGGGAATCCCTCGCCGGCAGTTGCGGACGGGGCGCCTCCTGCGCACCCTTTTCGGTGGGCACCGCATCTCCAGACCCCCGAGAAGGCGCACGGCGTGACCCCGTCCCGGCTGTTCTACGTCCTCGACTCGCTGGAGGAAGACGACGTCGGGGACCAGGTCGCCACGCTCATCGAACGCCTTCCGCGGGCGCGCTTCGAGCCGCGCGTCGTGGGGCTGGGCGCTCAGGGCCCGCTCGCGGCGCGCTTGCGCCGGCTCTCCGTGACCGTCCACCCGATGGAGCTGAGCGGACCGGTCGGCTCGTTCCTGTCCGTGTCCCGGCTGCGCCGGCTGCTGCGCGGGCTGCGCGCGGACGTGGTGCACACCTTCCAGCCGTGGTCGGGAGCCGCGGCTCAGCTCGCCGCCCCGCGTGAGACCCGGGTGGTACGCACGATCACCGCGCTTCACGAAGGGACGGCAGACGATGGAGCAGCGCATGCAGGATTGGATGGAGCGCCGGGCGGCCCGGCACCGCGACGGCTGCCTCATCACGGTCGCGGACGTGCTGGCCAAGACCGCGGTGATCCGCAGCTTCGGCGTGGAGGGCGTCGAGGTGGTGCCGCAGTGTCTCGACCTGACGCGGGTGCGCGAGGCGAGCTGGGCGCTGCCGGAGCACGACGCCCGCATCCGCCTGGGGCTCGACGACGAACAGAGCGCCGTGCTCGTCTACTCGGACTTCGCCGACCGCGCCGTGCCGGCACAGATCCTGGAGGGCTTCGCGAACGCCCGCCTGGAGAGCCCCGACCTGCGCCTGCTCTTCGTCGGCGCCGGCCCCGAGGAGGGGGCGGCCCGCTGGCACGCCGAGGAGCTGCGCCTCGAGGACTCGGTCGTCTTCTTCGGCGCGGCGCCGGACCGGGCCGCGCTTCTGCGCACCTGCCGTGCGGCCGTCGACGCGGGGTCCTTCCCCGGCGCGTCCCGCATGTGCGTCGAGGCGATGGCCGTCGGGATTCCCGTGCTGCGCTGGGTGGCCGACGACAACGTGCCGCCGGGCGCCGGCCGCGAGGCCTCCACCGGCGGCCCGCCGGACCGCTTCGCGCGCGACCTGCTGCACATCCTGCGGAACGAGGATCTGCGCGCACGCGTCGGCACCTTCGGCCGCGAGGAGGCCGCCGAGCACGACGCCATGGTGGTGGCGGAGCGCTGGGCCGAGATCTACACCAGAACGGGGGCCGCCTGATGCGCGTGCTCGTCACGGGTGGGGCGGGGTTCATCGGCTCGCACGTTACGGAGCGGCTGCTCGAGCGGGGCGACGACGTCTTCGTGGTGGACGACCTCTCCACCGGACGGCTCGCGAACCTGGACGCCGTGCGCCGCCACGAGCGCCTGCACCTGAACGTCGACTCGATCCTCAACTGGCCGATGATGAACGAGACGGTGGCGCGCTGCGACCAGGTCGTGCACCTGGCCGCGGCCGTCGGCGTCCGCAAGATCATCGAGGAGCCGGTGCGCACGATCACCACGAACGTGCGCGGCACGGAGATCGTGCTGGACTGCTGCGATCGGCACCGCACGCCGCTCTTCGTCGCCTCCACCTCGGAGATCTACGGGAAGGGCGGCGACCAGCTGCACGAGGAAGCCGACCGCGTCATGGGCAGCACCACGCACCGCCGCTGGGCGTACGCCTGCACGAAGGCGCTCGACGAGTTCCTCGCGCTGGCCTACCACCGCGAGCGGGAGCCTCCCGGTGATCCTGGGGCGCTTCTTCAACACGGTGGGCCCGCGTCAGACGGGGCAGTGGGGGATGGTGCTCCCGAACTTCGTGGGGCGGGCGCTGCGCAACGAGCCGATCCAGGTGTTCGGCGACGGGCGGCAGCAGCGCTGCTTCTGCATGGTGCACGACACCGTGCGGGCGATCCTCGGCCTGATGGCGCGCGACGACGCCTGGGGGAAGGCCTTCAACATCGGCTCCGAGGAGGAGACGACGATCCAGGGGCTCGCGGAGCGCGTGCGCGAGCGGCTCGGGTCGGACTCGGCGATCGAGCTCGTCCCCTACGACGAGGCGTACGGCGAAGGCTTCGAGGACATGGAGCGCCGCAAGCCCGACACGCGCCGCATCGAGGCGCTGATCGGGTGGCGCCCCGAGCACTCGCTGGACGAGATCATCGACGCCACCGCCGAGCACATGCGGGACGCCTCGGCCGCGTGAGCGGTGCCGAGCACCACGCACCGGACGGCCGTCCCGTGCTCATCCACCGCGTCATCGCCCGCCTGAACGTGGGCGGGCCCGCCATGCACGTCGTGAACCTGGCGCGCTCCATGAACGACGGGCCGTGGCGCACGCGCCTGATCGCCGGCTCGGTCGCGCGCGGCGAGGGCGACATGGAGTACTACGCCGAGGAGCGCGGCGTGGCCGTGGTCCGCCTGGAGGGGATGTCCCGGGAGATCAGCCCGCTCGACGACCTGCGCACGCTCTGGTCGCTCTGGCGCCTCTTTCGCCGGGAGCGCCCGGACGTCGTGCACACGCACACGGCCAAGGCCGGCACGCTGGGGCGGGTGGCCGCCATCCTCGCGGGGGTGCCCGTGCGCGTCCACACCTTCCACGGCCACGTCCTCGGTGGCGACTACTTCAGCCCGCGGCGCACCCGCGTCTTCCTGGAGATCGAGCGCCAGCTCGCGCGGGCCACGTCGCGCCTGGTGGTGCTGACCCGCCGCCAGGCACGCCAGATGGCCGAGGAGCTGGGCGTGGCGCCCGCGGGGAAGTTCGCGGTCGTGCCCCTCGGGCTCGAGCTCGAGCGCTTCGTCGAGGTGGACCGGCGGACAACGCGCGCACGCGTCCGTGGCACGCTCGACCTCGACGACGCCACGCCGGCCGTCGGCATCGTGGGGCGGATGGTCCCGATCAAGAACCACGAGCTCTTCCTGGAGGGGGTCGCCGCCCTGCGCCGCCGCCTTCCGGGCGCCACGGCCGTGGTGATCGGGGCGGGGGAGCGGGAGGCCTCGCTGAAGGCGCTGGCCGCCTCGCTGGGGCTCGAGGGCGCCGTACGCTGGCTCGGATGGCGCCGGGATCTTCCCGAGCTCTACGGCGCCCTCGACGCGGTGGCCCTCACCTCGCACGACGAGGGCACGCCGGTGGCCCTGCTGGAGGCGCTGGCCGCCGGCACGCGGGTGGTGGCGCGCGACGTGGGCGGGGTGGCCGAGGTGCTCGAGGGTGCGGGCGCGGGCCGGGTGGTGCCGCGCTCCGCCGGGGCGGAGGCGTGGGGCGATGCGCTCCAGGAGGAGCTGGCCGGGCCCCCCGTTCCCGACGGCGTGCGTGCGGCGGTGGCGGGGCGCTTCTCGGTGGCGCGGCTGGCCGAGGAGCTGGGCGCCCTCTACCGCGCGGAGCTCGGGCGGCGGTGAGGCTGCTCGTGACCGGAGCCGGCGGGCTCCTGGGAGGCGAGTTCCGCCGGCGGCTCCCGGGCATGGGCCACGACACGGTCGCGCTGGGGCACGCCGAGCTGGACGTGACCGACGCCGACGCGGTCGCGCGCGCCGTCGCCGACGCCCGTCCGGACGCCGTGCTGAACTGCTCGGCGTGCGCCCGCGTGGATCAGGCCGAGGCCGAGCCGGAGGAGGCGTTCCGCGTGAACCGCGACGGCGCGCGGAACGTCGCCCGATCCGCGGCGGGCGCCGGGGCACGGATCGTGCATTTCTCGACCGACTACGTCTTCGACGGGCGGGAGCGCTCGCCGTACGCCCCGGATCATCCCCGAAACCCGCTCAGCGCCTATGCGAGGAGCAAGGCGGAGGGGGAGGATGCGGTGGCGGAGTCGGCGCCCGACGCGCTCGTCGTGCGCGTGAGCTGGCTGTTCGGTGGCGAGCGTACGGGCTTCGTGGAGTACGTGCTCGCCAGCGCGCGCGCCGGCCGTGTCCTTCAGCTGGTCCGCGACCAATGGAGCCGCCCTTCCTGGACCGCCAACGTCGTGGCGAACGTGGTCGATCTCCTGAGCCGGGAGGCGCCGGCCGGCGTCTGGCACGTGGCGGACGCCGGGGAGGCGAGCCGTCTCGAGCAGGCGCGCGAGGTGCTGGCCGTCGCCGGCCTGGAAGCGGAGATCGCCGAGACCGAACGGGCCGAGTTCTGGCCGGACGTGCCCCGTCCGGAGTACTCGGTGCTCGACGTGGGGGCCACGGAGGCCTTCCTCGGGCGGGCGATGGAGCCCTGGCGCGCCGCGCTGCGCCGCTACCTGGACGAGCCCCAACGTGATGCACCGGTCCACGGCCGGCGCTAACTTTTCCATAGCAGCCATCTTCCCTGAGAGGACGAGACGTGAACCGTACCCGAGATCTCGAGCGCATCCACCGCGCCCTGCACGCCGCGGCCGAGGCGATTCGCCCCTTCACGCCCGGCGACATCGCCTTCGAGGTGAAGGCGGAGCGCGAGGACCCGGTGACGGAGGCGGATCACGCCGTGGACGCCGTTCTTCGCGAGCTCCTGCCCCAGAAGGGGGAGGGGTGGCTCAGCGAGGAGACCAAGGACGACAGGTCTCGTCTCAAGTGCGAGCGCGTGTGGGTGGTGGATCCCATCGACGGCACGCGCGAGTTCGTCGAGGGCATCCCCGAGTGGTGCATCTCGATCGGCCTGGTGGAGCAGGGCGTCCCCGTGGCGGGCGGCGTGTTCAACCCGGCCACGCGCGAGCTGATCCTCGGCTCGCTGGACACCGGCGTGACGTTCAACGGCAAGCGGGCCGAGGTGCGTGACCGCGGCTCGCTGGTGGGCGCCGAGATCCTGGCCAGCCGCTCCGAGGTGAAGCGCGGCGAGTGGGCCGCCTTCGAGGGCGCGAAGTTCACCGTGCGCGCCTGCGGGTCCGTGGCGTACAAGATGGGGCGCGTGGCGGCCGGCAAGGCCGACGCGACCTGGACGCTGGTGCCGAAGAGCGAGTGGGACGTGGCGGGCGGTACCGCGCTGGTCCGCGCGGCCGGCGGGCGCGTCACGCTCGCGAACGGCTCCGAGCCGCCCTTCAACCAGCGCGAGCCGGACCTCCCCAACCTGGTGGCTGCCGGGCCGCGCACGGCCGACGCCATCATGCGGCTGTGGGGAGGGGTGGGCGGCAGGTGAAGGGCGTCATCCTGGCCGGAGGGCTCGGTTCCAGGCTCCTGCCGATGACCAGGGTGACGAACAAGCACCTTCTGCCGGTCTACGACCGGCCGATGATCTACTACCCGCTGCAGCAGCTCGTGCACGCGGGCATCCGCGACATCCTCGTGGTCACCGGCGGCAACCACGCGGGGGACTTCCTGCGCCTCCTGCGCAACGGCCAGGAGTTCGGGCTCAAGCGCCTGGGCTACGCCTACCAGGAGGGGGAGGGGGGCATCGCGGAGGCGCTGGCGCTGGCGCACGACTTCTCGGACGACGGGCCGGTGGTGGTGATCCTGGGGGACAACCTCTACCAGCACCCCATCGCGGACGCGGTGGCGGCGTTCGCGGCCGACCCGAGCGGCGCGATGATCCTCCTCAAGGAGGTGGCCGACCCGGAGCGCTTCGGCGTCGCCCGCATCGAGGGGGAGCGCGTGGTGGAGATCGTCGAGAAGCCCGTCGATCCGCCCACCCGCCTGGCCGTGACCGGGTGCTACTTCTACGACGCGCGCGTCTTCGACATGATCGGCGAGCTGACGCCGTCCGGGCGGGGCGAGCTGGAGATCACCGACGTCAACAACCGCTACGTGGCGCTCGGGGAGATGCGCCACCGCGTGCTGGACGGGTGGTGGACCGACGCGGGAACCGTACCCTCGCTCCATCGCGCCGCCGGCCTCGTCGCCGCCGAGCGCGACAATCCGGTCCTGGCAGGCTTCGCGGACGGCGCGGTGCACCCGCACCGCGGCGGAGCCCACTGACGCGCCCGGCGCCGCGCTGATGCGATACCTGGTCACCGGAGGAGCGGGCTTCATCGGCTCCAACCTGGTCCGCCACATCCTCACGAACCGCCCCGACGCCGAGGTCCTGAACCTCGACGCGCTGACGTACGCCGGGAACCTCGGACAGCCTGGCCGACGTGGCGGACGACCCCCGCTACCGCTTCGTGCACGCCGACGTGTGCGACGCCACGGCCGTGATGTCCGCGCTCGAGCGGGTGGACGTGGTGCTGCACCTGGCGGCCGAGAGCCACGTGGACCGCTCGATCGTCTCGGACGCGCCCTTCGTGCGCACGAACGTGCTCGGCACGCACACGCTGCTCGCCGCGGCGCTGGCCCGGGGTGTGACACGCTTCATCCAGGTGTCGACGGACGAGGTCTACGGCGAGCTGCCGTGGCGGGACCCCGACGCCGAGCCCTCGCCCGACGCGCCCCGGTTCACGGAGGACACGCCGCTCGCGCCGCGCTCCCCGTACTCCGCCACGAAGGCCGCCGCGGACCACCTTGCGCTCGCCTACCACGTCACGCACGGGCTGGACGTGGTCGTGACCCGCTGCTCGAACAACTACGGTCCGTACCAGTTCCCCGAGAAGCTCGTCCCCCTGGCCATCACGCACGTTCTGGAGGACCGGCCCGTGCCGATCTACGGCGACGGGCTGTACGTGCGCGACTGGGTGCACGTGGAGGACCACTGCCGGGCGATCCTCGCGGCCGCGGAGCGGGGCCGCGCGGGCCGCGTCTACAACTTCGGGGGCGCCGCCGAGCGGACCAACCTGAGCGTGGTGCGGGCCATCCTGAAGGCCATGGGGCGCCACGACCATCGCATCGAGCACGTGGCGGACCGTCCGGGACACGACCGCCGCTACGCCGTGGACTTCTCGCGCGCGGAGCGGGAGCTCGACTGGCGTCCCGAGCACGCCTTCGACGAAGGGCTTTCGGCGACCGTGCTCTGGTACCTCGAGAACGAGTCCTGGTGGCGCCGCGTCCTGTCCGGCGCCTACGCGGAGCGGCGCGACGCGTGAGCCCCGTCCTCCTCGCCGGCATCGTCGCGGGGCTCGCGCTGATCCTGACGGCGGTGCTCACGCCCGCCGTGCGCGGGGCTGCGATCGTGGGCGGGATGGTGCGCCAGGTCCAGGCGGACCGCTGGCACGGCCGGCCCACGCCGGCCATCGGGGGCGTGGCCATCTACGTGGGGTTCGGGCTGGCGCTCGGCGTGGCCTACCTCCTCGACCCCGACGCCACGCAGGGATTCGCGGGGCGCTCCCCGCACGCGGTCCTCCCCCTCACGACGTGGGAGGGGCTGGTGCTCGGCTCGTCCCTGGCGTTCCTGGTGGGGCTGGTCGACGACTTCGTGCACCTGAGCCCGCTGCCCAAGCTGGCCGGGCAGGTTCTGGCGGCCTCCGTGCTCCTGCTGAGCGGGCTCGGCGTCTGGCTCACCGGGATCTACGCGGTGGACGCGGCGCTGTCGCTCCTCTGGTTCGTGGGCGTGACCAACGCCCTCAACCTCCTGGACAACATGGACGGGCTGGCCGCCGGCGTTGCGGCCATCGCGGGGGCGTACCTGACCGGCATCTTCCTCCTGGAAGGCTCCTGGGGGCTGGCGATCCTGTCGCTCGCCTTCGTGGCCTCCACGATCGGCTTCCTCGCCCACAACTACCCGCCGGCGCGCATCTTCATGGGCGACTCCGGCTCGCTCTTCCTCGGCCTCTTCCTGGCCGGCCTGGCCCTCGCGCCGGGCGCCGGGCCTGTCCCGGAGCCTGGCGGCGGCGCGTGGCGGCCCCGGCGCTCATCCTGGGCGTGCCCATCCTCGACACCACGCTCGTCACGGTGGGTCGCGTGCTCGAGGGTCGGCCGGTGAGCCAGGGCGGGCGGGACCACACGTCGCACCGCTTCGTGGCGCTCGGGCTGCCCGAGAGGCATACGCTCTGGCTGCTCTGGGGGCTGGCGGGGGCGGGGGGGGCCGTGGGCCTGCTCCTCCGCTCGACCGCGCGCGGTACCGCCCTCCTCCTCGGCGGCGCGCTCGTGTGCGCGCTGGTGCTGGTGGGCGCCTACCTCCTGGCCGTCCGCTTCCGCGCGCTCGACGACGGAGCGACGGAGGGGCTCAGCCTCTACCGCTTCGTGGTGCGCAGCCAGGAGCGCTACCCCATCTTCGCGCTCCTCATGGACGGGGTGTGGATCGTCCTCGCGTACTACGCGGCCTACATGTTCCGGTGGGACCCGGGTGAGCTGGCGCTCGAGCTCCCGTATTTCCAGGCGACCGTGCTCATCTGGGTGGGCGCCAAGGTGGTCGCGTTCGTGCTCAGCGGCGTCTACAGCACGCCCTGGCGGTCCTACGGCCTCTACGACGCCCTGCGCATCCAGCGCGCCAACCTCATGGGGACGTTCCTGGCCGCTGCCACCCTCCTGCTGATCTAGCGGGTGGGCCTGTCGCGCGGCGTGGTGGCCATCGACTTCCTGGTGTGCAGCCTCCTCACGGTCGGGGCCCGCTTCTCCTTCCGGCTCATCGAGGGCACCACGCACCGCTTCCGGGAAGGACAGCATCCGCGTGGTGGTCCTGGCCGACGTCGACGACGCGGAGCTGGTGATGCGGCAGCTCGCGCGTATACCCAAGCCGATGCTGCGGGTGGCCGCCGTGGCCGCGCCCCTCAGCCAGGTCGCGCGGGCGACGCTGGCCGGACTGCCCCTTTTCGGGGGACAGGCCGCGCTGCGCCACGCCTCGGCGAGACCGGGCCGCACGCCGTCGTCCTGGCCGAGCGGCCCGCCATGGAGAGCCATGCGGCGCGGAGCGCGCTCGAGCACTATCTGGACGCGGTGGGGGCCCTGGACGTCTACGAGCTGCGGGTGAGCGTCCAGCGCCTGGCGAGGCCGTCGGCGGTGCTCGATCCCCGGCTCCCTTCGTGACGTGCCGCTGGTAAGGCCCCGCGAGGCGTTTTAGCTTCCTCGCACCCGCAGTACCTGCTGAACCTCCCCGGATCCTCCATGACCAAGGTCTCCGTAGACCATTTTCGCACCGACGACGTGAAGCTCGGCATCATCGGACTCGGGTACGTGGGCGTCCCGCTCGCCGTCGAGGCGGCGCAGGCGGGCATTCCCGTGCTCGGCTTCGACGTGAAGGCGCACGTCGTGGAGGGGCTCAACGCCGGCCACTCGCACATCCAGGACGTCCCGTCCGAAGTGCTGAAGCCGCTCGTGGATCAGGGGCTCTTCCAGGCCACCACGGACATGTCGCGCATGACCGAATGCGACGCGCTGTCGATCTGCGTCCCGACGCCGCTGTCCAAGACGCGCGACCCCGACGTCAGCTTCATCCTCGCGTCCACCGAAGCCGTGGCGGCCACGCTCCGCCCCGGTCAGCTCGTCGCCCTGGAGTCCACGACCTATCCGGGGACCACGCGCGAGATCCTGCTCCCCGCGCTCGAGCGCGCCGGCCTCAAGGTGGGCGAGGACTTCTTCCTCTGCTTCAGCCCGGAGCGCGTCGACCCCGGCAACCCGACGTGGCAGACCAAGAACACGCCGAAGGTCATCGGCGGCATCACGCCGGCGTGCACGGAGGCGGGCGTGGCGCTCTACGAGCGCTTCATCGACACCATGGTGCCCGTGTCGTCGACCGAGGCGGCCGAGATGGCCAAGATCCTCGAGAACACCTTCCGGGCCGTGAACATCGGGCTGGTGAACGAGACGGCGATCATCGCCGACCGGCTGGGCGTGGACGTCTACGAGGTGATCGACGCCGCGGCCACCAAGCCGTTCGGCTTCATGAAGTTCACGCCCGGGCCCGGCCTGGGCGGGCACTGCATCCCCGTCGACCCGCACTACCTGTCGTGGAAGATGCGCACGCTCAACTACAAGACCCGCTTCATCGAGCTGGCCTCGGAGATCAACGCCGAGATGCCGCTCTTCGTGGTGGGGAAGGTGCGCGAGGCGCTCAACAGCATCCGCAAGGCGGTGAACGGCTCACGCGTGCTGCTGCTCGGCGTGGCCTACAAGAAGGACATCGACGACCTGCGTGAGTCCCCGGCGCTGGACATCCTCGGGCTGCTGCAGGCGGATGGGGCCGAGGTGGCCTACCACGACCCGTACGTGCCGGAGATCCACGCGGACGAGGACGGCAGCCCCGAGATGGCTTCCGTCGAGCTGACGGACGAGGCGCTCCAGGCGGCCGACGCCGTGGTGATCCTCACCGACCACTCGTCGTTCGACTACCAGCGCGTGGTGACCTAGTCCCGCGTGCTCGTGGACGCACGCAACGCGACGCGGCACTTGAAGGGCACCGATCTGATCCCGGGCATGCCGCGCTGGGTGGTCAAGAAGGGGTAGGGCGCCGGCGTCCGCGCGGCCTAGAGCCTCGACTTCTTCGAGGAGGAGCCGGACGGAGCCCTTCGCCTGGCTTCGCGCTTCCGCCGCTTCTCGTTGTCGGCGTAGTAGTACGCGTAGTAGTAGCCGTACTTGCCGTACGCGCTGTGGTAGCGGGAGTCGCGGCGGAAATCGACGTCGTTGAGGATGCAGCCCAGGATGGGCGCGCGCACGCTGTGCAGCTGCTGCACCGCGTAGGTGAGGGCGCCCCGCTCGGTGACGTTGGCGCGGGCCACCAGGATCACGCCGTCGGCCTTGGTGCCGAGCACGGCCGCGTCGGTCACGGCGGTGAGCGGCGCCGAGTCGATCACGACCAGGTCGTACAGCGCCCTCGACCTTCTCGAGGAGCGCGCGCATGCGCTGCGAGCCCAGCACCTCGGCCGGGTTCGGCGGATACGGCCCGCTCGGCAGGAAGTCCAGCCGTGCCGCTCTCGCCCAGGTCGATCTGGCGGATCGCCTCGGTCACGTCGCAGGTGCCCGTCAGCGCGTTGGTCAGCCCCGGCTCGCGCTCCACGCCGAACACGTTGTGGAGCACGCCCCGGCGGAGGTCGGCGTCGACGAGGAGCGTGCGGATCCCCTGCTGCGCGAGGGTGATCGACAGGTTGGCCGCGCTCGTGCTCTTCCCGTCCTGGGGCAGGGCGCTGGTGAAGACGATCGTCTTCGGTGGCCGCTCCAGGTTCGCGAACGTCAGGTTCGTGCGCAGGCTCCGGTACGCCTCCGACACCGGGTTGCGCGGGTCGCGCCCCGCCACCAGGCGGGCGCCCAGCTCGCCCGGCACCACGGCCTCCTCGGCGCGCCCGTTCATGCCCACCGTGCGGATGCGCGGGATCATGCCCAGCACCGGCGCGCCGCCCGCGGCGGCCTGCACGTCCTCGCGGGTGTGGACCGTCTCGTCCATGTACTCGCGCAGGAAGGCGATGCCCACGCCGAGCATCCCGCCCAGCACCACGCCGAGCAGGAGGTTCAGCATCGTGCGCGGCTTGACCGGCTCGCTCGGGAGGATGGCCGGATCGACCGTGCGCACCGTCGGGTCGTCCACGGCCTCCAGGATGCGCGCCTCCTGCAGGCGGTTCTGCAGGAGCGTGAAGATCTCCTCCAGCACCTTCTGCTGCCGCTGCAGGCGCGCGAGCTGGATCTCCTTCCCCGGAATCCGCTCCAGCTCCGTCGAGAACTGGGCGAGCATCCGGTCGTAGCCGGCCACCTGGTTCTCGAGGCCCTGGAGGTAGGTCAGCGCCGTGTTGCGGAGCTGCGTCTCGATCTGGTGGATGCGGTTCGTGACGGCGATCACGTCCGGGTCCTGCATCGTGCGCTGGCGGAGCAGCGACGGCGCGCTGCGGCGTTCGCCTCGTTCAGGGTGCGCAGCAGCTCGCCGGCGGCCTGGTTGCGGAAGAGCGTCGGGAACGAGATCAGCCGCGCGTACGGAGACGGCACCGCCCGGATCGGCCGTGGCCGCCTCCTGGTCGATCTCCGTGACCAGCGTGGACAGCGCGTCCCGCTCGGCCTCGATCGTGTTGCGGTCGGCCTGGAGCTGCGAGAGCTGCGCGACCTGGGCGTCGGCCTCGGCCTGGATGCTCACCACCTGCTCGACCTCGCGGAAGTCCTGCAGCGACTCCTCCGCGCCCGTGAGCCGTCGGCCCACGCGTGTCGATCTGCTGGGTGAGGAAGGCGACCGTGCTGCGCGCCTCCGTCTTGCGGATCGCCTTGCCGCGGTCGATGAAGCGCGCGGCGATCAGGTTGGGCACGCTGTGCACGAACTGCGTGTCCGTGCTCTGGTAGCGCACCGTGATGATGCTGGCCTCGCGGTTCGGGCGCGCGACCGTGATCGCTTCCTGCAGGTCCTCGACCGCCTTCTCGAACGTCTTCACCTCCACCACGATCTCCGCGTGGTCGGCGGCGGCCTCCGTGAGCTGGAAGGTCGCGCCGGGGAGGGCGGCCGGCCGTGGAGCTCGACGCGGTGCCCAGCGTCGGCGCCGTCCTCCTCGTTCGTGATCGAGAACGACCCGTCGGCCTGGCGCCGGAGGACGTACGTCCCCTCGGGCGCCCACCGCTCGACGAAGACCGACGACGCGACCATCAGCTCGGCGCGCGCCGCGCCGCGCGGCTTGGCGCACCATGACCTGCAGCCCCAGCGCCTCGACCACGTCCTCGGCGATGGTGCGGCTGCGCACCACCTCCATCTCCGTCTCGACCTCGCTCCCCGCGGAGAGCGTCTCGCAGCACGTCCAGCACCGGGAGGTCCGTGCGCTCCTCCTCGACGCGGATCGACGTGATCGACTCGTAGACCGGCACCGCCCAGCAGGTGTACGCGGCCGTGGCGCCCACGGTCACCACGAGGGCGACGCGCGATGATCAGCCAGTTGCGCAGGAGCAGGTTCCAGACGTCGCGCAGGTGGATCTCGTCGTCCGGATGGGCCCCGTTGGTGAGCGCGTTGCCGTGCGGCTCCATGGCGTGGGCGGGCCTCACCGGAGCAGAACGGCGAGGAGGGTCACGGCGCCGGTGATGGCGGCCGCCACGATGCCGGTGTTGCGGGCGAACCAGCTACGCTCCGGCACCCAGAGCTGATCTCCCGGACTGGATCGGGGAGTCGGCGATGCGCGTGTCCTGGCTGACGTCCACGTCGATGCGCGACCCGTTGCGGAGGACCTGGAGCTTGTCCGGGTCGCCGAGCGGCGTGGCTCCGCCCGCCATCGCGAGCGCGTCGGCCACGGTGATCGTGGGGTCCACCGGGAAGAGCCCCGGCCGGTTCACGGCCCCCATGATGCGCACGCGGCGCAGCACCGTGACCTCGATCGACGGGTTGACCAGGTAGATGCGGTAGTCGGCCTGGAGGCGCTGGCTCGAGCGACTCCGGCGTGTCCTCGCAGGACGTTGTACTCACCGACGCGGGGGAAGACCACCACGCCCGTCTCGTCCACCGTGAACTCACCCGACATGTCCGGCTCGCGCCAGATCCGCAGCCGCACCACGTCGCCCGGTCGCAGCTGCCCGGCGCCGGCACTCGCCTCCGACACGGTCTGCGCGTAACCACCGGTCGGGAGCGCGAAGCTCATCGCGAGCGCGAGCGTAAACAGATGAATTCTCACAAGATGCGGAATGCGATAAGCCCTTGAGACACAGGGTCGAGGCGGCGTTCGGGCGCCGGAGAAAACGAGCGGGTAATGTACTACCCGCGCCTCGCCCCCAACAACGCGGGGCCGGCGAAAGGTCCATCGGGCGCGGAGGGTGATCTTCCGGGCGGCTTCCGAGTATAATACGGCCTGCTCTGAATCCGGGTTTACGATCCTCCAAGTGTTGCTCCATGCTGAAATCAGCCCTGAAGACGCTTCTGGGCTCACGCCACAAGCGTGAGGCGAAGAAGCTCCAGCCCCTCATCGACGAGATCAACGAGCTCGCGGAGGGGTTCTCCTCTCTCTCCGACGAGGAGCTCCAGGCCAAGACGCCCGAATTCAGGCAGCGCATATCCGATGCCACGGAGGAGCTGCACGGGCAGATCGAGGAGCTGCGCGAGCAGAAGCGGCACTCCGAGGACGCCTTGGAGCGTGAGCGCCTGTCGATGGACATCTCCGGACTGGAGAAGGAGCTGCTCGAGGTCGTCGAGGACACCCTCGAGGACATCCTCCCCGAGGCCTTCGCCGTCATCAAGGACGCCTGCCGGCGGCTCGTGGGGCGGGAGATCGTGGTCACGGGTCAGAAGCTGACCTGGGACATGGTCCCCTACGACGTGCAGCTCATCGGCGGCATCGCCCTCCACCGGGGCAAGGCCGCGGAGATGGCCACCGGCGAGGGGAAGACGCTGGTGGCCACCATGCCGCTCTACCTGAACGCCCTGGCGGGGCGGGGGGCGCACCTGGTCACGGTGAACTCCTACCTGGCCCAGCGCGACGCCGAGTGGATGGGCACCGTGTACCGCTGGCTCGGCCTCACGGTGGACGTCATCGACCTCTACGACCCCGGCAGCCCGGAGCGGCAGCAGGCCTACGCCGCCGACATCACGTACGGCACCAACAACGAGTTCGGCTTCGACTACCTGCGCGACAACATGGTGCACTCGCTCGCGCAGCGCGTGCAGCGTGGGCACGCGTACACGATCATCGACGAGGTCGACTCGATCCTCATCGACGAGGCGCGCACGCCGCTCATCATCTCCGGGCCCGTCGGCAAGGACACGTCGACGCCCTTCAAGCAGTTCAACCCGCTGGTGGCCGCTCTGTACAAGAAGCAGATGCGCATCACCAACGAGCTGGTGTCCGACGCGCAGAAGCACCTGGCGGCAGAGGAGAATGCCGAGGCCGGCGAGAAGCTGCTCGCGGTGAAGCGCGGGATGCCCAAGCACAAGCAGCTCCTGAAGATGTTCGCCGAGGAGCCGTCGCTTCAGACGCTCGTGAACAAGGCCGAGGCCGACTTCATGCGCGACAAGCGGCTGCACGAGGTGGACGAGCTGCTCTACTTCGCCATGGACGAGAAGGGGCACAACGTGCACCTCTCGGACCGAGGGCTCGACGAGCTGAGCCCCGGCGATCCCGAGGCCTTCATCGTCCCCGACCTGTCGGCGGAGATGGGCGAGATCGAGAAGTCCGAGACGCTCTCCGTGGACGAGAAGCGCGAGCGCATCCAGACGATCGAGGCCGAGTACGCGGCCAAGAGCCAGAAGATCCACGTCATCCACCAGCTCCTGAAGGCCTACACGCTCTTCCAGAAGGACGAGAAGTACATCATCGCCGAGGACGGCAGCGTCGTGATCGTCGACGAGTTCACCGGCCGGCAGATGGCGGGCCGCCGGTGGAGCGACGGGCTGCACCAGGCCGTGGAGGCGAAGGAAGGGGTGGAGGTGCGCGGCGAGACCCAGACGCTCGCCACCATCACCATCCAGAACTACTTCCGGATGTACGACAAGCTGGCCGGCATGACCGGGACGGCCGAGACCGAGGAGAACGAGTTCCACCAGATCTACACGCTGGACGTGCTCGTCATCCCCACCAACCGCCCCATCGTCCGTGACGACAGGAACGACCTGATCTTCCGCACCAAGCGCGAGAAGTTCAACGCGATCATGGACGAGATCGAGCGGCTCCACAAAATGGAGCTGCCCGTGCTGGTCGGCACCACGAACGTGGACGTGTCGGAGACGCTCTCCCGCATGCTCAAGCGGCGGGGCGTGCCGCACCAGGTGCTCAACGCCAAGCACCACAAGAGCGAGAGCGAGATCGTGCGCGACGCGGGCCAGCCCGGAGCCGTCACGATCGCGACGAACATGGCCGGGCGCGGCACCGACATCAAACTCGGGGCAGGGGTGACGGACGCCCGGACCGTGGCGTGGGCGAAGGCGAAGGGGCTCGATCCCGAGGAGATGCTCCCCGTCGATCCCGTTCGGGCCGAGAAGATGAACCTCGCGGACGACGCAGGAGCTGCTCGAGGACGGCGGCCTGCACATCGTCGGCTCCGAGCGGCACGAGTCCCGGCGCATCGATCGCCAGCTCAGAGGCCGAGCCGGCCGGCAGGGCGATCCCGGGGCGACGCAGTTCTTCCTCAGCCTGGAAGACGACCTCATGCGCCTGTTCGGGTCCGAGCGGATCGCGAACGTGATGGACCGCATGGGGGCGCAGGAGGGCGAGGTCATCACGCACGGGCTGGTCACGAAGTCCATCGAGCGCGCGCAGAAGCGCGTGGAGATGAACAACTTCGAGGCCCGCAAGCGGCTGCTGGATTACGACGACGTGATGAACCAGCAGCGCGAGGTCATCTACGACCTCCGCCTGTTCGCGCTCGAGGGCGGCGAGGATCTCAAGGGCGAGATCTGGGAGATGATCGAGCACGCCGCGGAGGAGGCCATCGACGAGTACCTCCCCCCCGGCACCAACTCGGAGCGGTGGGACCTGGCGGGGCTGCGCCGGCGCATCCTCCTCGACCAGTTCGTGGTGGTGACCGAGCTGCCCGAGGAGAACGACGAAGAGGCCGAGTACGACCGGGACGAGGTGGAGCGGTGGGTCATCGAGGGGCTGAGGAACGCCTTCCACCGCAAGCTCGAGAGCCTGGGCGAGCACGCCGAGCAGGTCACGAGCTTCATCATGCTCAGCGTGATCGACGACAAGTGGAAGGACCACCTGTACGACCTGGATCACCTGAAGGCGTCGATCAGCTTCCGCGGCTGGGGGCAGAAGGACCCCCTCGTCGAGTACAAGCAGGAGGCCTACGAGATGTTCGTGGACCTCATGAGCGACCTGCGGAAGGCCGTGGCGCAGTTCTTCTTCCGGGCGCAGTTCGGCCCGCCCCCGGCCCAGCGTCGTCCGGCGATGCGCCTCAACTATTCCGGCCCCGTCGATCAGCCCGGGGGTGAGCTGGCGGAGCGCGCGGCGCGGCTTCAGCCTCTGCGGCGTCAGCCCGGTCCAAACGGCCAGACGGCTGCCCAAGGCCAGCAGGGCGTCGACGAGCTCGGGATGGCCCGGAGCGCGCGCACGGATACGCCCGCATCCGCCGGCGGCGCGGCTGGGCCTCCCGCCCACCGGCCCCGATCCGCGGCGGCTCCAGACCAACCGCGGCGACGACGACGAGCGCAAGCAGCAGCCCGTGACGGCCGACAAGGAGCCCGGGCGCAACGATCCTTGCCCGTGCGGGAGTGGGAAGAAGTACAAGAAGTGCCACGGGGCGGCGTGAGTCGGCGAGCGCTCCGGCCTTGACCGAACGTATGGCTGCCATATACCCTATGTCATGCCTACGATCAAGACCACCGTGTACCTGGACGCGGCGGACTACGAGCGCCTGAAGCTCCTCGCGGACCGCGACGGCCGCACCGCCGCGGAGATGGTGCGCGAGGCCGTCTCGGAGTACGCCCACAGGTCTGCCGCGGCCAGGCCCCGACCGCGGAGCATCAGCGCGGGACGCAGCGGCGGGAAGAACCTCTCCGATCGGGCCGAGGAGTTGCTGGAAGGACTGGGTCGAGGGGATTGACGGTCGCCGACACCGGCGCCGTCGTGGCGCTCATCGACGCGGACGATCCCCATCACGAGCAGATGGTCGCCCTGTTCGATGCGGATCCACAGGGCTGGGTCCTTCCGTGGGCGATCCTGCCAGAGGTCGACTACCTCATCCTCTCCCACCTGGGCGGAGAGGTGGAGCGGGCATTCGTCGCTGATCTCGCGAGCGGTGCGTTCGTCATCGGCTGGGGGGAGCCTACGGACCTCGTTCGAGCGAGCGAGCTTTGCGAAGCGTACCGGGATCTCGACCTGGGCATGACCGACGCGGTCGTGATGGCGATGGCCGAGCGGTTGGGGGTCGAAGCCATCGCGACGCTGGACCTGAGGGACTTCGGCGCGGTGAAGCTCCGGGGCGCGCCGAAGCTCGTTCCGCGCGATGCTTGACGCGGCTACGCCAGGACAGCGGCCGCCACCGCCCTTCAGCCAAGAGCCTCCATCGCTCCGAAGAGGACCTCGTCGGGCACCTCGCGCTCACGCCTCCAGCGCGCGGAGGCCGTCCAGGCGTCCGGGTCGACTGCGGCGGCTCCGGTTCTGGGCGATCAGCGTCTCGACGGGCCGCGGGCCGGTGGTCGGGGGCTTCCAGCGACCGTCGAAATGCTCCCCGCCACGCGGGTCGATGAACACCGGCCGGCCCTCACCCCACCAGACGATGCGCCATCCGCCCTCGTGCACGAGGCGGTGGTGATGGTGGCACAGGAGAAGGCAGTTCCCAAGTGACGTCTCGCCCCCGTCGGCCCAATGCTTCACGTGGTGGCCGTCGGTGAAGCGCAGGCCGCATCCCGGGAAGCGGCATCCCCGGTCGCGCGCCTCGAGGGCGCGACGAAGGGCGGGAGGGATCGTGCGCGTCCGGCGGCCGACGTCGAGGATCGTTCCCCCCGGACCGTGCTCCATTCGCACCAGCGCCGTGTCGCAGGAGAGGCGTCGAGACGTTTCCGCGGAAACGCGTGTGCCGTCATCGAGCTCGGAGCGCTCCGGCTCGCCGTCGGCCGAGAGCGTCTGCGCGTCCACGTGCAGGACCACCTGGTAGCGCTCGGCTCGGGAGCCGCTGACGGGAACCCCATTCGGATCGTCGTCGTCGGCTTCGTCTTTCCTGGCGGCGTCCGTGTCGGTGGCCGAACCCCGCCGCCAACGCCCGCTCGGCCAGGAGCCCCATTGCGTCCGCGCGCCGCTGCGCCGCCGCGCGACGCGACTCCTCTTCGGACTCCAGCTCGGCCGGCGGGCCCTCGACCCGGAAGATCTGGTCGCCGGCCGCCTCCAGCGCTCGCATCAGCAGCGCGCCGACCTCTGGCTCCAGCGTACCCTTGACCACGTACATCCCGTCGTCGCGAGGAAAGACGGACAGGCTCCGGCTCTCGTGCCGTGCGCGCTCGAACGCGGCCTCGTCCTGTCGGCTCCCGACCTTCCAGCCACGCACGAACCGCTCGAGCTGCGCGGCCGTGCTCCCCACTGCGAAGTCCAGGAGCTTCGCCTCGTTCTCGGGCGTCGCCACGCGCGTGAGCGCGCGAACCTGGGCGAAGGACAGTTCGCCCCTCGCCATGCGGGCCCGTGTCTCGGGGAGCTCCACCAGCGCCCGCGCCGCACGCACCCGTTCGCGCGCCGCGCCCAGGTCGATGCCCGTGCGGAAAGCGAGCCAGTGGGCGCACGAGCGGTGACCCCCGATCTCCCAGCCGCGGCGTCGGTCGAACTCGGCGAGGAGCTCGAGCAGTCTCTGCGTGGCCGCGTGGATATGGCCTGCCAGCGTGGCGATCTCGTCCCCCAGCTCGTCGAGCGCGTCGGCGTCGTGGAAGGGGTCGGGGGAGGGCGGGTCCGGGGTGGGCGACGCCGGGGTCGCGGAACCGCGGCCGGGACTGCCTGGCATTCCATATGCAGCGAAGGGTGGAGGCGCCTCGCGCACGAGGCGGATGCCTGGGCCCGGGATGGGGTGCCATTCTGGAGAGAAGCGAACCAAGAGCGGATCTCCGTGGGAGTGCAGCTGTCTGCGAGAGCCGGCGCGGGCACAACCGAGAAGCGCTGCCCGCCGAAACCGAACATACACCGAAGAAACGTAGCCCCGGCCTGGCTGCTATCCCATAGCTGGATGGGACGCTTTCGCTCGCGGCGCTGTGAAGCGTCCCCTACCTTGCTGCGGCGTCTCCTCGTCAACCTTTCGAGCCACACGCTTCGAGCATCGTCCGTCCCATGACTGCCGTCCAGCACCTGCCTGCGTTCCTGATGATCGGCACCGAGAAATGCGGTCGGACGTCGTCGCCAGCCCGGCCAGGGCCGACAGGGCGCGGACGAGCTCGGGATGGCGAGGAGCGCAATCGGCAACCGGTGACGGCCGAGAAGGAGCCCGGACCGCAACGATCCGTGCCCGTGTGGGAGTGGGAAGAAACACAAGAAGTGCCACGGAAAGTTAGGGGAGGGTCGGAAGGGGGAAGCCAGACTGGCGGGCGTTGTAGCCGCACGGACCGACCACCGCAGGCCGGCGGATGACCACGGGCCCAGCTGAGCGGCGGATCCTGGGATCCAGATAGCGCTGCAAGTCTACGAGGGCCAACTCGGTTCCTCGTGACCTGCGCCACTCACTCATGCTGGACGGGCTGCGCATGCCTACTCTTGTATCGTCCGGCTCCACAGTGCCGAGGGTGCAGATGCCGGATGGTGGCGTCCCATCCGGAGCGCGGCCGGAAGTCTCAGTGATCGCTCTATCGAGGTACCATGGCCCGCCCAACGTCGGTGGGCGATTGACCGGGCGGGCGCGTCGTTGGCGCACTTGAGGAGCTCTCGGTGAACGTCAAGGGGGCCGCGCATCCCGATTTGACCGTTGCGGTCTTGCTTGCCACATACAACGGCGAACGGTTCCTCGACGAAATGATCCAGAGTCTTCGTGCTCAGACGCACGAGAATCTGCTGATTCATGTGGTGGACGACTGTTCGACAGATGGTACGTACGAGAAACTGGAAAGCTGTGCCAGGGAAGACAGCAGGATTCGTTTGAACCGGAATCCGGTCAATCTCGGTGTGATCCCTACCTTCGAGCGACTTCTGGGAGGCGTGGAAGAGCCGTTCTTCTGCTTCGCCGACCAAGATGACGTGTGGCTGCCGAAGAAGGTCGAACGACAGGTCGCTCATGTCAGTCGCACCGGGGATGCCGCGGTCTACTCAGATGCCACGGTGGTGGACGAGAAGCTGAGAGTGATTGCTGATTCGATCTGGAGGTTGAGCCACATCCAGCCCGTCGGGGGGGCAAACCCATTCCCGCTCGTTCTCAGGAATCCCGCCATCGGCTGTACGGTCCTGGGAAGATCGGTAATCATCCCAGACGTCTTGCCGTTTCCGGCTGGGATCGCAATGCACGATTGGTGGGTGATCACCCGTGCAGCGGTGTTGGGAGGCGTTGGGTATATCCGCGAGTCGACGCTCCTGTACCGTCAGCATGGGGGCAATACCCTCGGCGCTGTCGGCGGGGGAGCGTTCGGGGTTGCCGCTCGGATGTCCACGAGAGGTCTGCCGCCTTTGCGGTACGCGCGATGGCGGACGGCTAGGCGAATCGTGATCTCTGAGGCACTTCTTGCACGGAAGCACGACGAGACCATTGGGCGATTCCGGAATCTGGCCTGCCTCCCCTGGTGGCGGCGGTGGCTCAGTGCATTTGCCTATGCCAACCTTCTTGTTTCGGAGGCTCGAGGGCTCGGTTGGCGTGCCCTCGCGTACGAAATGGCTTGGTACTTGATGCCTTTCAATCGATCCACGACACGCGGGGAGAACGGCTGAGGTATGCGCGCTAGCGGCCTCTCGTTTCGGGCATTGCCTCCGTCGCCAGGACGGCCCAGACAACATGCTCGTGGTGGCCCGAGCATGGACCGGATGTGAGAAAGGCCCTGCTCCGCAACTCCGGCTACAACCTGATCGGTCAGGGAGCACCGCTTGCGGTCGCCCTGGTGACGATCCCTCAGCTTGTCCAGGCACTGGGTACCGAGAAGTTCGGCTTTCTGACCGTCGTTTGGGTGCTCGTCGGATACATCGGAGTCCTGGACCTCGGCATTGGTCGGACGCTTACCAAGATGGTGGCCGAGCGTTTGGCAACGAAGGAAGTCGAAGAGATTCCCGCGATCGTCGCCACCGGCTCGATGGTCCTGCTCACGATCGGGGTGGTGCTTGGAGTCTCGCTGGCGTTCTCGGCGTCGGCCGTCGTTCGATTGATGTTCGAGATCCAAGGTGAGGTCGTAGGCGCGGTGTCCGCTGTGCGCGTCTTGGCAGCGTCCGTTCCGCTCGTGGTGCTGAGTTCTGGCTTTCGAGGTGTTCTGGAGGCACATCAGCGATTCAGACTGGTGAACTCCGTCCGTATTCCCGTCGGCGCCCTGAACTACGCTGCCCCGCTCGGATTGGCGTGGATATCGCCTCGGCTGGATCTCGTCGTTGGTGGTTTGTTGGCCACTCGGCTCTTGGCTTGCGTCTTGTACGGCATTGCCGTGCGGCGCGAGATCGGAAGCATGAGTCGCTCCGGTGGTCTGTCCTGGCCGATCGCGCGCGAAGCGTTGCACTACGGATCATGGATTACGGTTACCAACGTCGTGAATCCGCTGCTTGTGAGTATGGATCGCCTCATGCTCGCTTCGTTCGTGCCCCTCGGGCGTGTGGCCTTCTATACTACGCCCGCAGAGATGGTCTCGAAGCTGTGGGTGGTGCCGAACGCTGTGCTGTTGGCGGTATTCCCTGCCTTCAGCGGCCTGTCCCGCACGGATCCGGATGAACGAGCTAGTCTGTTCATCCACGCGAGCGCCTACGTCGCAGCTGCGACGCTCCCGATAGCCCTCGTCGCCATACTGGCCGGGAGGTTCCTGCTCGGTGTCTGGCTCGGGCCGGCGTTCGCATCCGGGGGCGGGCGGGTTCTGGAGATCCTGGCCGTGGCCTTCTTCCTCAACTCGCTAGCCTTCGTGCCGTTCGCCCTTCTTCAAGCCTCGGGAGCGGCCCGTGCGGTGGCGACCTTCATGCTCGCGGAACTGCCCCTCTATGCGATGACCTTGGTCTTTGCGATTCCGGCAAATGGACTCATGGGTGCTGCGTACGCCGTCCTGGCCCGCGTCACGATCGAGTCCATAGGATTGATGATCGTGTCTGCGACGGTGATCAGGACCAGTGCGGGGCGGACATGGCGATCGGTGCTCGCGGTTGCGACTTCATTGCTGCTGATGCTTGCGGTGGTGCGCGCAACGGCGCCACTGTCGTGGCTTCTCGCCGGCACCTTGTTGAGTGGCGTCTTGTACATGTTGCGTCGAGTCATGAGATCGTACCCGATGCAGGAACCGACCGAAGCTAGGCCCGCAATGAGCGGCGCAGCCGGGACCGGCATCCGCACGCGAGCCCAATCCGACATGGAGGTCCAGTGAGGAGGAAGGGCGGGGAGAAGCAACAGTGCCCTGTATGTGGAGGTGGGGTCCGGGTAGCTAGTGACTCTCAGCCGGGGTATGTGGAAGGGAGCTACGCCACGATTGCAGCTTGCAGCGTCTGCAAGGTGTCGTTTGCCGAGCCACAGCAGTTGGATCCTTCTCTACGACCGCATCTACCAACAGGCATCGGAGGTGCCGGGATACGCGAGGTACGCGGCGTATGCGGAGCGGGTGCTTCACTGCCCGGATCCGCTTGGTGAGCTCGCCAACAGCGAGGAGATGTACTGGGCGGTAAGGCGAGTCTTAGTGGGGCGCCGGCTTCCTCCTAAAGCGCGCGTCCTTGATGTGGGGAGTGGCTTCGGGTATCTGACCTATGCCCTGAATCGAGCCGGCTACGAATGTACAGGAGTGGACATTTCGTCCGAAGCTGTCGAGGCCGCTTCAGACCGCTACGGGCCGTACTATGTCTGCGCCGATATCCGGTCGTTCGCCAAGGACTCGCCGCGTACATATGACGTCCTAGTTGCGACCGAGGTGGTGGAGCACTTGCCAGACGCACCTCGACTTGTTCCCGTCCTCCTCTCGATGGTGCGCTCGGGCGGTTGCCTGATTGTCACGACCCCCAACCGGTCGCTGTATGAGGATGACGTGCTTTGGGAGACCGAACCGCCGCCAGTGCATCTGTGGTGGTTCTCCGAGGCCTCGTTCCAGATGCTCGCCCAGCGGTTGTCCTGCACTGTGGACCTGGTGGATTTCTCGGACTACTACCAAGGTCGGATTGTGACGGTGAGACGCCCTCCACCGGGGGGAGTGGCTTCCCGCGTTGCGCGTATGGGGGCGGATCGTAGCGTCCTTCGGCATGGAAGCGCGATACGGCGTCTTGTTAAGCGGACTGCGGCAACGCTCGGAATGGCAGGACTCGTGCAGATTGTCCGCCTCATGAATCGCAGGCGTTGGATCAGGCTCGGGTCACGGGGGACCTGCATGTGCGCTGTCTTCCAGACCAATGAGGGACGTGGGTCATGAGGATTCCTCGGTCGCCCCTCGATACCGCCCCGCCGATCCAAGCCGGCATGGCACACGCGGCTGTAGCGCCCTTGGGTCGCTGAGGAGATAGCAGGTGTCGTCGACTCCGGCGTTCATGCGCGGCGTATTGGCTCCCCTGGTGGCCCTGATCTGGTTGTTCGGCGGCGTGGCCTACCTCCAGTATGCCCTGTGGGGTCGGGTTATCCTGTACAGCGTGCACCTTAGGATCGTGGCGGCGGCCGTGGCTGCATTGTGGCTGTTCGTGGGCGCGATGATTACCCGCATGAGGCGCACCCCCGGCACTGCTGGCCTGATGGTACCTCTAGTGGCGCTACTTGCCTACTCGATCGTGGATGCAGTCGTTGTCGCTATTCGCTTCCGATACGATGCAACTTACCTCGCGTTTTCTATGAACGTGATGTACTTCTTCTGGTTCCTTCTTGCGGCAATCATTTACGTGCCTGCGGGAGCAACCTATGGGAGTGAGGGGCAGGGACGAGGATATGACGAGGGCCGCCGTCATCTTTCTCGTTCTTGCAGTCCCGATTCTCGCACTGGGCGCTGCCCAGCACCTGACGGGGAGTAGCATTCTCCCCGAGCTCGATCCCGATGCGCGGTATCTTCGCTGATCTCCGTAGAATTCGTCGTCGGCGGGCGCCGAGCCAATAGCATCTTCACTTCGGGATGGGCATTCGGTGAGTATGCCTTGTTCGGGGTCCTACTCGCCGCTGCTACCTGGATGGTAGGACACGTGAGGTCCGTCACCGGTCGGCTTGCTACCGCTCTGTTTCTCGTCGTGGGGATGTATTCCATCTATGCGACCCTGACGCGCAGCGTGTACCTGCAAGCGGCGATCAGTCTCCTGGCGATCTATTTGATCGCGAACAGCCGTCAGCGCCCCGGCATCATTGTGGCCGCTATGGTCAGCATCGGGATCATAGCCACTGTGGGTGCGGTGTATCTGGCGCTGGTGTCAGGGCCGGTGGGAGCGGGCATCTTGGACAGCTCGTCCTTCTATGCGCGACTCGTTCATTGGGCCAGGGCGCTGAGCGATATCAGTGCATCCTGGCTCAATGCGGTCTTCGGTACGGGACTTATCGCTAATGAGAGGTTTCCGACTACCCAGGGCCTGCTGGTGGACAACCTGTACCTGGCCCTCGTGCTCTACGGGGGTTTGGTCTCTCTAGTCTTGTTCGTGTGGCTCCTGGTTCGGACCATGGTCTTTGCGGTTGGGGAGGCGAGGAGGCGGCACTCACCGTTCTGGCTAGCGCTCGCTTCGTTTCTTTGCGCTGTACCGGCAAGTGGCGCCTTCGCGGACCAACACAATGCGCCTGCGCTCTTGACCCTTCTCGTATGGCTCATCGTGCCCCCATTGCCAGGTGCGCCGGCGCTTTCCCGCACCCTTGCACCCCAGTACGCTGGTCAGGAAGTGGGCAACCTGGGAGCAGGTGGGGCAGGAGAGGCTGCATGAGGCTGCTGTTGGTTGGCGATTTTCGCGAGGAGGCGGCTGACGAGGGTATGTGCAAGCTCTCTCAGGACTATCTGCGGGTTGCGAGGCGCAATCATGATGTAGTTGGGGTGTCGACATCGACGTTCTGTAGCGGGCGGGCGCTCCCACTGGCAAGGAGGTTGCGACCCCAGGCGATCCACTACGTCACCGCCCTCGATACGGGGACTGTTGGCGCTATGGGTCTATCGATGTGCCCTGGGGGCCGAGTTGCTACGATCGCCACGGGATCGCGGCCCACCCTCGGGCCTAGTGGGCGCCGACTGCTGACGCTTGTGGCGCCCGAGTACTTTCTTTCTCAGGCCTTCTATTGGGAGCGGGTTTTCAAGGCGGCAGGTTCACGTGTGGTGCCCATGCCGAATCCGGTGGACCTTGAGCGCTTCAGAGCGGCGAATGCGGAGGAAAGGGCCAGAGTCCGAGGGGAGTGGGGGTTGGGATCGAGGCCAGTGCTTCTGCACGTAGGTCATGTCAAGACGGACCGGCGACTTGAGAGTCTGATTGACATCGCCCGTTGCCAACGGTACGAGGTGGTTGTCGTGGGAAGCGAGAGTCTATCGTGGGAAGGGGTGCTCCGATCCTCGCTAGAAGCTGCCGGCTGCCGAGTCTACACGCAGTTTGTTCCGGATATCCAGAAGATCTACCAGGCGGCGGACGCCTATATCTTCCCGGTGATGCCAGCGGTCGAGGGGCGGTTCTTCCGCCGGCGGGAGGCGGTGGGCGGCCTCGATCTGCCGCTATGGGTCTGAGGCGATGGCCTGCAACATTCCTGTGGTCACGACCCGCTACGACGCTCTGGTGCGGTTCATCGCACCGACGCAGGGGTTTCGGTTCTTCAATGGGACGCCCGGCGAAGCAATGCGATGTCTTGAGGAAGTGCGGTCCGAGCCGTGCGCGACCCGTGAAGCGGTAAGGGAGTATGGGATGGACGCTTTCGCGATGAGGCTCGAGGAGATCTACGGTCGGGTGCTGGGCTCGGACGGCCCCTCGTGAGAGGCGATCGATAGTGCGCGGCCTCTACGTGATGGGTGTGGACGGGTCTGGGAAGTCGACGCTCGCGAGGAACCTGAGCCGGGTACTTGGTGGCGAAGCCACTTGTGTGCTCTATGCACAGCATCGCCCCTTTCTTCTTGCGCCGGTGCGCTGGATGGTAAGACGCGTCATATTGCGAAGAGATTCGGAGCATGGGAAATACGTGGGGTACCGCGCGGCTAAGCAACGCGCCGCAAAGCGCTGTGGTCTCGGCGCCGCACTCTATGTGGCGCTCTGGTGTGGCGACTACGTTGTCACGACGTGGCCGCGCGTCTTCAGGGCGCGAAGCCGATGCGGGAAGCGGCTGCTCATTGTAGACCGATACTACCTGGATCAGGCGGTGAATATGGCGGTGACGCTGGGACACCAGCGGTGGGCCAGGAAGATCATTCGGGTGTTCGAGGCGGTGTTGCCGATTCCGTCTCACGGTGTGTTGTTGAGGGTGACCGGCGAGGTGGCGTACGCGCGAAAGCGCAACATCCAGTCGGTTGAGTATCTTCGGGAACGACAGAGACTGTACGAGAGGATCGCTGGTGAGCGAGGATTCGTCGTAGTCGATGCGAATCAACCGGCCCAGGCGGTTTGTGAGGACGTATTGGCCCTAGTCCGAAGCGAGGGTCTCGACTGATGGACACGGGGTCTCGCGAACGTCGAATGCGAGTCCTGTTCTATCATGCCAATAGTGTGGACATAGGCGGGGCGGACTACTGCCTGGTGAAGATGGTGACTCAGCTGGATCGCACGCGATTCGAGCCATTTGTGTTGCTTCGCCTTGAAACACCGGTTTGTGCTCTATATCAACAGCACGGAATTGAGACGCTCGTCCGACCGGTGCTGAGGCTGAGTCGTAGACAGGGTACCGGGTATTGGCTTCGCCTGCTGCCATCAGCGGTCCGGACGGTGTGGATCGTGGCGCGCCTTGTTCGTCGGCTGCGGGTGGACGTGGTCCACGGCAATGATCTCTTAGACTTCCTTGCCTCACTGGGCGGGCGGCTGGGCGGGGCGGCGACGGTGCAGCATGTGCGCATGTTTCCCCCTGCTGGGCCGCTGGGGACGGTGATTCGAAGGGCTGTAGCCGCGCTCAACCATCGAGTGCTTTGTGTGTCGACCGCCATACGACGGTCGCTGGGATCTCCAGAGAATGCCATCGTCCTCTACGACTGGCTCGATCCGGAACGGGTGGGGCAGGTGGACGGTGATGGTGTGTCGGTGAGGGCGGACCTCGGCGTCCGTCCGGGCAAGGTGGTGATTACGGTGGTCGGACGGCTTGAGCCTTGGAAAGGCCAGCATCTACTGGTCGAGGCAGCTCCGGCAATCCTTGACGCGTGCCCCGATCTAGAATTCTGGATCGTCGGTGGGGAAGTCACGGGCAAGGAGGAGTATGCAGCCAACGTACGCCGAAGGGTCGAGGCTTTGGGGCTTGCGGAAATGGTGCGCTTCCTCGGAGACAGACGAGATGCGATAGCGGTAATGAGAGCGTCGGATGTCGTAGTCCATACGTCCGTCGAGCCGGATCCCCTACCGGGAGTGGTGATGGAGGCGGGGCTGGCCGGGAAGATCGTGGTAGGTCCTAGGGCCGGCGGTGTCCCGGAGGAAGTGCCGGCAAGTAACCACTGGGCGCTCTATGATCGCGGGGACGCGGCCTCGCTGGCCTGTGCTGTCGTTAGGGTGCTGCAGCATGAGGATCTGTCTGGCGCTGGCTTGGAGGCGCAGCGCTATGTGCGTGAGAGATTTGACGTGTGTGCGTTGAGTGCTGCTGTGGAGTCCACCTACGGTGACCTTGCCCGAGCGTGAGTGATGGAGACGTGACAGGGGCTCGCGTCCCGTCGACCCTTCAGCTCATCAGGGGCATCGGCTCGCCGCTGGTCGGGATCAAACCGGACCGAATGGGTGTTGAGGAACTCGAGGCGGCTTATGACAACGCATTCGCGAATCGCGTCGCCCTCCTCCTGCTGACCGTCCACGAACGGGCCGACTGGCCCGCGATCCTGAGGGAGCGTGTGTCCGTGCTGCGACATCGGGAGGGTATGACGCATGCGGTGATCGCTGAGGTGGCGAGGATACTCAATCGCATGTGCCCGAACCAGTACGTGGTGTTCAAGTCGATCAAGCCGTTTCCGGCCACTCCAAATGATACGGACGTACTGTATTTGGGTTCGAAGAAGAACTATGAAGTGGTATATGCGGCGCTCCTGAGAGAGGGCTACCTGTTTCATGAATGGGCTCCTATGCAGCGGACCATCGTCGATCCCAGGGGGGTGGGGCACGTCGGAGTCGGCAAGAAGGGCGGAACGTACTATGTCGACTTCTACCAAGAGGTGGCGACCGACTACTTCGCATATCTGAACAAGCACAGACTCCGGCCGTTCTTGGTCGACGGCATCGTGGGAGGGGTGCCGGTCAGGTTGTTGAGGTCGGAGCCGGAGTTGGCGATTATTCTGTTTCATAGTGTGTTCCCCGAGCGGACATACCAGTTGGAGCACTTCTTCCTTGCGCTCCACTATGTAGCGCAGGAGGGGTTCGACACCGACCTGTTCGTGGAGTTTGCTCGGGCGAACGGCATGACGCGGGCGCTGGGAGAGAGTCTCGCCATAACCCACGAGCTGCACATCGGCGCGTTCGGGGTCGACGCGCCTGCGTTGTCTGAATGTCGATCGCGGTTGGGGAAACCAACCCGAGAGGGTAGCCGTTTCGTGCGCGGCGGGTTCATCACTCCGCACATGTTCTCTGTCGACACTTTCTTCGGTTCCTTCGCGGAGAAGCTGAAGGATCCTTACAGCTTGCGATCTCTTGGAGTGCAGGCCTTGCGAATGCTCGATCCACGCTTCTTCGTCGATGTCATGGGGTCACTCAGAGCTCGACTGAGCGGGAAGGGTGTGTACCATCAAGAGTGAACTAGAGGTCAAGTGCGTCGTGTTGGCGGCAACTCGGTGGAGGACGAGCAATGGCAAGTCGGTCATATTCACAGCGAATATGAGCAGGGTGCGAGAGGTGCGTTTGTCCGACGTCGATGAGATCGCAGAGCGCCTCGCGTCGCAGATTGTCGCGTCGGGATTCGTGCCGGACAGGGTGGTTTACCTCGAGCGGGGGGCCCGGCTGTTGGCGGTCAGGTTGGCGGCCCACACTGAGTGGCGGCTGATCCCTCTCGTTGTGCGACGCCCTTCGACAGGATTGAAGCGGCGCTTGGCACCCGCACTTCGAAGACTACCTCGGAATGTCGTCGATGGCATGAGGGTCTTCGAACAAACGCGGCGCTTCGCCCGTAGGGGGGCACGGGAGGTGCTGCCGACGGGCAAAGAAGACGACCTGTCGGAGAAGCGGGTCCTGATTCTGGATGACGCAGCGGATTCGGGATCTTCCGTGCTTGCTGCGCGATCGTGGGCCGTTGAGCGAGGTGCCGGACCGATGCGGACGAGGGTGGCCGTCATTACCGCCACGACGGCCATGGGCCGTGACGTCGTGGACTACGCGCTCTTTAGTGCGAACTGCCGGTTTCCATGGTCCAGCGACTCAGACCAGTACGTGACGTTCGAGGAGGAATACGCCAGGCTCGGTGAGGAAGTGCGGAGGTTGCGCTGGCCGTGAGTGAGCCTGTGCGACTGGCCATGTTCGACTTCGACGGGACCCTCCTACAGGGGAATACCCTTCATATCCTCATCGGTGAGCGGGCGAGGCACCTGCGGTATGCCCCTCAGGTGCTTGGGTGGAGTGCTCTGCGAAAGGCGCGGCTCATCGGTACGCGCCGATTCAAGGAAGGCGTACTTTCGACGCTCCGACGGTTCGGCAATGACGAGGTGTGCACGCTTGGCCGGAGGCTCTACGAGCGGAAGATCCGTCCCAGTCTCAGGACGTTGGGGTTGCAGGCAGTAGAGTCTCTGCGGAGCGAAGGCTTCAGGACGGCAGTGGTCACCGGTGCTTTCGACTTCTTGGTCGAGCCTTTTTGCCAGGAGTTCGCGGTTGAGGACTTGCTCTGCTGCAGGCCGGAGTGCGACCAGAGGGGGGCGCTCACCGGACGCATCGACGGGCCTGAGCTGCTCGGGTTCGAAAAGCCAGCGGCGGTGAAGGCGTACTTTCGCGACGTCGAGGTGGACTGGCAGGGTTCGGTTGGATTCACAGATGATATTGGAGACCTCCCGTTTCTAGAGATGGTAGGGAGTCGCCGCTTGCTGGTGGAAGGAGCTGGGGGTCTGCCGGCGCCTCGAGGAATCGAACAGATCTCTTGGTGATCTGGGTTTGAACGGTGGACGGAAGACGGTCGAAGTACCCGTCGCAGGAATAGCGTGAAAGGGGCGTTGCTGCCGTGCTCGTCGATCGACCCGCACGTGAGTCTTGAGGTGCATGACTCGGGCGGCCCCCCGCTCGTTGGTCCAACTCTTGCCGCACCTGTTACACAGTCCCAAGTTGGCAACCAACCCGCCCCAAGTGGAGGCGGAGTCTCCGACACCGGACGGTCATAGCGAGTGCTGACCACGCCTGACATTCAAGCGTTGGGCGGACTCCGGGGAGGCCGGCGCGACGCGACCGGCTCTTCGCCGGAGTCCTTCCTGCGTCGGATGCGGCGGAACCTGCGGGCGCACCTCTTCAAGAGCTTGGTGCGGCTTGCCGTTCTCCTGGCTGTGGACGGGACTGCGCTCGCGGGGGGCCGCGAGTTGATCCGATTCGCCAGAGGTGGGTGGTTCGGGCCTGTGATCCGAGAGTTCGCCCTGAGCTTCCTGCCGCGGTCCGCAGTATCCGGAGCCCAACTCCTCTTCGCCCTCGTGCTGGCGATGGTGCTCACGGGGGGCTATCGGGCGGGAGACCTCTGGCGAGAGCCGGTGCGGATCCTGGCGGCGGCCGCACTGGCCGTCACGATGGCCCTGTACAGCGATCTCTGGCACGGTCAGGCCGTCCTCGTCGTGGTACGGGGCGTTGTCGTCTGGTTTACTCTGGGCATGAGCCTGGTAGCCCTGCGCACTGCCGCGTCCTGGCTGGCGCGCCGTCTGCCCAGGCAGCGTATGGCGCAGCAGGTGTTGGAGATCCGGGGGGGATGGGGGGCTCCAAGCTTGCCGGATCTGGGCCCGCGCTACCGCGTGATGGCTTCGCTGAAGGCCGGAGACCTCCCGAGCGATCTGGAGGCCCTGGAGGATTGGCTGGAAGGGGGCGTCGACACGCTCCTCATCTCCGGAGACCTGCCTCCCACGCAGTTCGGCCAGATCACGGACTTCGCGCTGACGCACGGCTGTCATCTCCTCACCGTGCCCCGCACCGGCCAGTTGGTCGGTGTGGACCCGACGCGCATCTGGGTGCGCGGTGTGCCGCTCTTCATGATGACCGCGCCGTCCTTGAGGGCGTCCCAGTTCGTGCTGAAGCGCGCGCTCGACATCGTGGGGTCGCTGGCGCTTCTCGTGTTCTTCGCGCCCCTCATGCTCGGGATCGGACTCGCGGTGAAGCTGACCTCGCCGGGCCCGGTCTTCTTTCGCCACCGCCGAGCCGGCCTCGGGGGGGAGTTCTTCGAGCTCTTGAAGTTCCGGAGCATGTGGGCGGACGCGGAGGCGTTCCTGCAGGAAGACCACGAGTTGTACCACCGATACGCCGAGAACGACTACAAGCTGCCCGAAGACGAGGATCCGCGCGTCACTCGCGTGGGCCGCTTCCTCCGCAAGACGAGCCTCGACGAGCTTCCGCAGCTCCTCAACGTCCTGAAGGGGGATCTGTCCCTCGTGGGTCCGCGTCCGGTCGTGGAGCCGGAGCTCGAGATGTACAGCGGGTTCATTCCCACCCTGCTCAGCGTGAAGCCGGGCATGACGGGCGCGTGGCAGGTCTCGGGCCGCAGCGACGTCGGCTTCCCGGCGCGCGCCGAGATGGACCTCGAATACGTGCGCAACTGGTCGATCATCCAGGATCTCTGGATCCTCTTCATGACCGTGCCGACCGTGCTCGCGCGCCGCGGGGCCCACTAGGCACGTCGCCACGCCCATGTCCCGCCGCACCGACTACCGCACCGCCCTCCGCGCCCTCACCGACTGGGAGCCCTACCTCCTCGCGCATTCCAACCTCCCGGGCCCGCGCGCCAACCTCGAGCTGCTGGCGGCTGTGGCCGACGAGGGGGACACGCCGCGCTTCCTGGCGCTCCTGGAGCGACACCCCCCGGATGGGTCTCCGACCCATACGCCCGGAGAGTTCGTCGCCGCGTGCGGGGCCGCCGGCCTTGGTGCGCGCATCGCGGCGGGCGACAGCGGGCTCTGGCCCCGGCTCCGCGCCCTGGCGGGGGATCCCCGCTGGCGGGTGAGGGAGGGGGTCGCCATGGGCCTGCAACGGATCGGGGACGCGGACATGGGTCGCCTCCTCGAGGAGATGGAGGCCTGGGCCGACGGTTCGGCGCTGGAGCGTCGCGCGATCGTCGCGGGGCTGTGCGAGCCGCGGCTCCTGGCCGGGCCGGGCCACGCCCGCGCCGTTCTCGGCATCCTGGACCGGATCACGGGCTCCCTCACGGCGGAGCAGGACCCGCGCGCCGACGACGTTCGGGTGTTGCGCAAGGCGCTGGGCTACGGCTGGAGCGTGGCCATCGTGGCGCGTCCGTCGGAAGGGAAGAAACGCTTCGAGCACCGGACGGCCGATCGGAGCCCGGACGTGCGCTGGGTGCTCCGCGAGAACCTGAAGAAGGCGCGCCTGGAGCGGATGGACGGGGCATGGGTCGCGAAGATGCGCGCGCGGATGGGCTGAGGCCATCCGACCTGCGCCGTCCGGGGAAGGGGACGACCGTGACGCGCCTTCCCGGGTCACACCGCGGGCCGCCGGCTCGTTCTCTTCGGACGGACGCAACGGACACCCCGGGGAACACCACCGATGAAGATACGCCTCGCAGCACTCGGCACGCTCACCCTTCCTCGCCCTTCTCCGCCTGCGGTGACGGTCCCGTCGGGCCGGGGCCGGTCGAGGAGATCACCGAGCTGCCCCGGGCGCTGACCGCCGACGAGATCGAGGTGATCGGGGCGAGCAATCGCTTCGCCTTCGATCTCCTCCACGTGGCCAGCCGTCCGGACTCGAACCTCTTCCTCTCGCCCGTGTCGGCTTCCATGGCGCTGGGGATGACGATGAACGGCACGGCCGGCGAGACCCTCGCGCAGATGCGCACGGCGCTCGGCTTCGGCGACCTCACGATGGAGGAGATCGACGCGGCGTACCGCGGCCTGATCGACCTCCTCCTGGGGCTCGATCCGACCGTCGAGATGGCGGTGGCGAACTCGGTCTGGTCGCGCACGGGCTTCCCGGTGCGCCAGACGTTCCTGGACACGGTGAAGGAGTACTTCGACGCCGAGGCCGAGGAGCTGGACTTCGCGAAGGCGTCGGCCGCCGGGCATGTCAACGGCTGGGTGAGCGACGCGACGAAGGGCAGGATCGACGCCATCGTGCCGGATCCGATCCCCGCAGAAGTGGTCATGTACCTGATCAACGCGATCTACTTCAAGGGCACCTGGACGCAGGAGTTCGACCCGAGGGACACGCGCGACGAGCCCTTCCACTTCGCCGACGGCACCAGCCGGTCGATGAAGCTGATGAAGCTCGAGGCGACCCTGCCGTACCGCGCCGGCGCCGACTACCAGGCCGTCGACCTCCCGTACGGGGGCCAGGCGTTCTCGATGACGGTCCTCCTTCCGCGTGAGGACGTACCGCTCGAGGAGCTCGTCTCCTCCCTCGACGCCGACGGGTGGGCCGACCTGGTGGGCGGCTTCCACGGCGTGAAGGGAACGCTCTGGCTGCCGCGCTTCAGGATGAGCTACAAGCGCCTGCTCAACGAAGACCTGAAGGCGCTGGGCATGACCGACGCGTTCGACGACCGGGTCGCGGACTTCAGCCCCCTGTCGCCGAGCGCCGGGCTCTACATCAGCAACGTCCTCCAGAAGAGCTGGGTGGACGTCAACGAGGAGGGTACGGAGGCCGCGGCGGCCACGTCGGTCGAGGTGGGCCTCACGTCGGCCGGGGGCGGGTTCAGCATGCGCGTCGACCGCCCCTTCCTCTTCGTGATACGCGAGCGGCTGTCGGGAACGATCCTCTTCATGGGGCAGATCGCGGCACCTTCCGGGAGGGTGAGCGGGATCCAGCGGGGCGCAGCGACGGGTATCGTCACTCTCGCCCCGACCACGCCCGCGGTCCTACCTTAGCGTTCACTATGGCGACGGCCACAGGTACTCAAGGCCCGACGCCCACCATCCGCGGTCTTCCACGCCCCCTTGCACGAGCCCTGGAGGCGTACGCGGATCGGCTGGACGTGGACAAGATCCGCGAGGCGTACGAGCTCGCCGCGGAAGCGCACTCCGGACAGCGGCGTGCGTCGGGGGAGGACTACGTCATGCACACGGTGGAGGTGGCCACGATCCTGGCCCAGCTCCGCCTGGACACGGCGTCCGTCGTCACGGGGCTGATCCACGACACGGTCGAGGACACGGCCATCTCCATCGCCGACATCGAGGCGCGCTTCGGGGGGGAGGTCGCCACGATCGTCGACGGGGTCACCAAGCTGGGGCGCGTGCAGTTCAGCTCGGCCACCGAGCAGCAGGTGGAGAACTACCGGAAGATGCTCCTCAGCATGGCCGAGGACGCGCGCGTCATCCTGGTCAAGCTGGCCGACCGGCTCCACAACATGCGCACGCTGGAGCACCTGCCGCCGGCGAAGCGGAAGCGCATCGCGCTCGAGACGCGGGAGATCTACGCCCCGCTCGCCCACCGCCTGGGGATGGCCGCCATCCGCTGGGAGCTCGAGGACCTGTCGTTCAAGTTCCTGGAGCCGGAGGCGTACGACGACCTGAGCAAGAAGGTCAAGCAGCGTCGCAAGGAGCGCGAGCGGCAGATCCTGGAGCTGCAGCGCCCGCTCGAGGAGGCGCTGACCGAAGCCGGCATCCCCTCCGAGGTGCACGGGCGTCCGAAGCACCTCTGGTCGATCCACCGCAAGATGATGTACCGCAACCGGCCCTACGAGGAGATCTACGACCTCATGGCCATGCGGGTCACCACGGACTCCGTGCAGAACTGCTACGCGGCGCTCGGCGTCATCCACAGTCGCTGGACCCCCATCCCCGAGCGCTTCCACGACTATATCGCCACGCCGAAGTCCAACATGTACCGCTCCCTCCACACCACGGTCTTCGGGCCGGGAGGGCGGCGCTACGAGATCCAGATCCGCACGGAGGAGATGCACCGCACCGCGGAGTACGGCATCGCCGCGCACTGGCGGTACAAGGAGGGCCTGGACGGACAGCCCGTGGGCGTCGACAAGTCGGAGAGCGAGGTGGACGAGGCGCTGACCTGGTTCCGCCAGGTGCTCGAGTGGCAGCAGGACACGCGCGAGCCGGAGGAGTTCATGGAGTTCCTCCGGATGGACCTCTTCCAGGGCGAGATCTTCGTCTTCACGCCGAAGGGAGAGGTGAAGTCCGTGCCGCAGGGCTCCACGCCGATCGACTTCGCCTTCAGCGTCCACACCGAGGTCGGGCTGCACTGCGCGGGCGCGAAGGTGAACGGACGCATCGCGCCGCTCTCGCGCGAGCTCAGGAACGGGGACACGGTCGAGATCCTCACGAACGCGCGTCAGCGGCCCAACCGCGACTGGCTCGCCTTCGTGAAGACGTCGCGTGCCCGCCAGCGCATCCGCCAGTGGATCCGCAAGGAGGAGTTCGATTCGGCGCTCAAGCTCGGCCGCGAGTTCCTGGACCGCGAGCTGAAGAAGGCGAAGCGCTCGCTCCCCACGGACCACCACGACCTCCTCGAGGCGGCCATCACGCTCGGCTTCCCGGACTTCGAGCACGTGCACGCGGCGCTCGGGCGCGGCGACGTGGGCCCGACCGCCGTGATCAAGCAGCTCTTCCCGGACCACGATCCGGCGGAGGTCGCGCGGCGCCCACCCACCACGCTCGAGAAGCTGGCGGAGCGGCTGCGCATCTCGGGACGCGGCGTGCGGATCCAGGGGATGGACAACCTCATGGTCCGCTTTTCGCGCTGCTGTCAGCCCGTGCCGGGAGACGCCGTGGTGGGCTACGTCACGCGGGGCCGGGGGGTGAGCATCCACCGGCAGGACTGTCCCAACGTCCTGGCGCTGGCGCGCGACCCGGAGCGGCGTGTGGAGATCGAGTGGGCCGCGGAGAAGGGAGACCGCTTCTTCGTGCGCCTCTACATGCGCGGCACGGACCGCCGGGGGATCCTCTCGGACGTGGCCAAGGCCATCAGTGACACCGGCACCGACATCCAGCATGCCGACATGCGCACCGGAGAGGGCGGCATGACGGCGGAGTTCGTGGTCGAGGTGCAGGACCTCACCCACCTCGAGAAGGTGCGCCGCGCGATCGGGCGCGTGAAGGGCGTGCTGGCCGTGGAGCGGCGCGAGCACTTCGACGACGAGGACATGGGGTGGGTGTAGGGTCCGCCGCGTTCGAGCTGGTCTCCCCGCACACGCCCTCGGGCGACCAGCCCCGCGCCATCGAGGAGCTGTCCGAGGCCCTCGCGCGCGGCGACAGGAGCCAGGTGCTGCTGGGCGCCACGGGCACGGGCAAGACGTTCACGATGGCGCACGTGATCGCGCGGCACGGTCGGCCCACGCTGGTCATGAGCCACAACAAGACGCTCGCGGCCCAGCTCTACGGAGAGCTGAAGGCGCTCTTCCCGCACAACGCCGTCGAGTACTTCATCTCCTACTACGACTACTACCAGCCCGAGGCCTACGTCCCGGCGACCGACACGTACATCGAGAAGGACGCGTCGATCAACGAGGACATCGAGCGCCTGAGGCTCCGGGCCACCTCCAGCCTGGTCGAGCGCGAGGACGTGATCGTGGTGGCGAGCGTGTCGAGCATCTACGGCCTGGGCAACCCGGCCGACTATCGCGCACTCATGCTCCACCTCAAGGTCGGCGACGAGAAGCCCCGCAAGGAGATCCTGCGCGGCCTGGTCGACATCCAGTACAAGAGGAACGACTACCTCTTCGAGCGCGGCGCCTTCCGCGTGCGCGGCGACACCGTCGAGATCTTCCCGGCCTACGACGAGCAGGCCATCCGCGTCGAGCTGTGGGGCGACGAGGTGGAGCGCATCAGCCGGTTCGATCCGCTCACGGGCGAGATCATCACCGCGCTCGACCGCACCGCGATCTACCCGGCCAGCCACTACGTGACGCGGCGGCGCACGATCGAGGAGATGGTCCCGCACATCCGCGCGGAGCTGAAGGAGCACCTCGAGCGCTTCCGCGAGGACGGCAAGCTCCTGGAGGCGCAGCGGCTGGAGCAGCGCACGAACTTCGATCTGGAGATGATGCTCGAGATCGGCACCTGTCCGGGGATCGAGAACTACTCGCTCTACACGAGCCACCGCCGACCCGGCGATCGGCCCGCCTGCCTCCTGGACTACTTCCCGGCCGACTTCCTCATGATCGTGGACGAGAGCCACGCCTCGATCCCGCAGATCAACGGGATGTACAACGGCGACCGCTCTCGGAAGCTCACGCTCATCGAGCACGGCTTCCGCCTGCCGAGCGCGCTGGACAACCGCCCGCTGAAGTTCGTCGAGTGGGAGGGGATGTTGGACCACGTGGTCTACGTCTCGGCCACACCCGGCGACTGGGAGCTCCGGCAGGCGGGCGGCGTGGTGGTCGAGCAGATCATCCGCCCCACCGGGCTCGTCGATCCTCAGGTGGAGGTGCGCCCGGTGAAGGGGCAGGTCGACGACCTCCTGGCGGAGATCCGTGACCGGGAGAGGAAGAACGAGCGGGTGCTCGTGACCACGCTCACCAAGCGCATGGCCGAGGACCTGAGCGAGTACCTGCAGAGCGTCGGGGTACGCGTGCGCTACATGCACTCCGAGGTCGACACGATCGAGCGCATGGCCATCATCCGGCAGCTCCGCCTCGGCAAGATCGACGTCCTGGTCGGCATCAACCTCCTGCGCGAGGGGCTCGACCTCCCCGAGGTGTCGCTCGTGGCGATCCTCGACGCCGACAAGGAGGGCTTCCTGCGGGACGCCCGCTCCCTCATCCAGACCATCGGCCGCGCCGCGCGCAACGTCGGCAGCGTGGCGATCCTGTACGCCGACCGCGTCACGGCGTCGATGCAGCGCTGCCTGGACGAGACGAACCGGCGTCGAGAGATCCAGATCGAGCACAACCGCGTACACGGCATCACGCCGGCGACCATCCTCAAGAGCATCGAGGAGATCGGCTTCAGCACCCGCGTGGCCGACGCCCGCACGGCGCCCGCCGCGATCGCCGAAGGTCGCGCCACCTACGCCGACGAGGTGAATCGCGAGGAGTACGTGAAGATCCTCGAGCAGGAGATGGCGGAGGCCGCCGAGTCGCTGGACTTCGAGCGGGCGGCGCTCCTGCGGGACCAGCTCTTCGAGCTGAGGGCGGCGAAGAAGTAGGGACGATCCGCGCGCCGGAGGGCAAGCCGGACCTGGCGGCGTCCAGGGGAAAGTGTTGCTCAGACAACCAAGTGTGGCCGTGCCGATAGCCCGCGCGTAGCGTGGTTGGATCCTCCCGACTTCCCAGGCTCGAGGAGCGGGATGCAGGACGGGCGACCGATGCGCTACGGCGACTTCCCTCAGCTCTTCGAGGGCTTTCCACCGGATGAGGAAGTCGATCTCTACGATACCCGGACGATCCTGCGGCTCATGGCCTTCGCGGAGCGTACGGAGCCGGGGGACTCGCCTTCCGAAACGACGATGGACGAGGCACACCCGATGACCTGATCGGGAAGGGTACGGGACATCTCTCCCGTTCCCGCCCTTTCCGGGCGATCTTCGGGACTCGAAGCACGCCGAGCCACCGACAACGAAGCCCGCCCACCGTGAGCCCATCCGTACCCCTCCTCGACCTCACCGCTCAGTACCGATCGATCCACGCCGAGCTGGACGCCGCAGTCCTCGCCGTCGTCGAGAGTCAGCGCTTCGTCCTGGGCCCGGAGGTGGAGGCCCTCGAAGCCGAGCTGTCCGACTACCTCGGCGTGAAGCACGCGGTGGGTTGCGCCAGCGGGACGGACGCGCTCCTTCTCCCGCTCCGGGCGCTCGACGCCGAGCCGGGCTCCGAAGTGATCGTTCCGAGCTTCACCTTCTTCGCCACCGCCGGCGCCGTCTGGAACGCGGGGCTGCGCCCTGTCTTCTGCGATGTCGACCCGGACACGTTCAACGTCACGGCCGCGTCCCTGGAGTCCGTCTGGACGGACCGCACGGTGGCGGTGGTGCCGGTGCACCTCTTCGGGCAGATGGCGCCGATGGCCGAGATCCGCACGCTGGCCGGGCTGCGCGGCGCCTTCGTGCTCGAGGACGCCGCCCAGGCGATCGGGGCGAAGTCGGCGGCGGGCGTCGCGGGCTCCGCGGGAGACGCCGCCGCCTTCAGCTTCTTCCCCACGAAGAACCTGGGCGCCTTCGGCGACGGCGGGCTCGTGACCACGGGCGATGCGGCGTTGGCCGAGAAGGTCGCCAAGCTGCGCGTGCACGGGGGGCGGCAGATGTACCAACACGAGATGGTGGGCACCAACTCGCGTCTCGACGCCCTGCAGGCGGCGGTCCTGCGGGTCAAGCTCCGGTACCTCGAGGGATGGACCGCCGCGCGCCGTGAGAACGCCTGCCGCTACGAGGGGATGCTCGCCGACGTGGACGCCGTCCGCACCCCCACCGTCGGCGAGGGCAACTTCCACATCTACAATCAGTACACGATCCGCGCGGAGCGCCGCGACGAGCTCAAGGCCCACCTCACCGAGCGGGGCATCGGCTCGGGCGTCTACTACCCGGTCCCGCTCCACATGCAGGAGTGCTTCGCCTCGCTGGGCTACGCCCCGGGAGACCTTCCTGTCACGGAAGCGGCTCTGCGAGGAGGTGCTGAGCCTTCCGATCTTCCCGGAATTGGGCGATGATCGGCTGGCCGTGGTCGCCGAAGCCGTCCGCGACTTCTACCGCTAGCCATCCGATCCAGGGGTACTTGCATGAAGGTCGCCGTCATCGGATCCGGATACGTGGGGCTCGTCCTGGGCGCGTGCCTCGCGGAGTCCGGCAACGACCTGATTTCCGCGGACATCGACGAGGACAAGGTCGCGCGCCTGAGCCGTGGCGAGGTACCGATCTACGAGCCGGGCCTGGAGGAGATGATCCAGACGAACCTCGAGGCAGGCAGAATCCGCTACACCACCGACGTGGCGGAGGCCGTGCGCGCCTCCGACATCGTCTTCATCGCCGTGGGCACACCCCCGGGCGAGGACGGATCGGCCGACCTGCAGCACGTGCTCGCGGTGGCGCGCACCATCGGCCAGAGCATGGAGAGCGAGAAGATCGTCATCACGAAGAGCACGGTTCCGGTGGGTACGGCCAAGCTGGTGCGGGCCGAGATCGAGGCGCACACGGACCTTCCCGTGCACGTGTGCTCGAACCCCGAGTTCCTCAAGGAGGGGGCCGCGGTCGACGACTTCATGAAGCCGGACCGTGTCGTGCTGGGCGTGGATTCGGAGTACGCCGGCGAGGTGCTGCGCGACCTGTACGCGCCCTTCGTGCGCAGCGGCAACGAGATCCTGATCATGGACGTGCCGTCCGCCGAGATCACCAAGTACGCCGCCAACGCGATGCTGGCCACCCGCATCTCCTTCATGAACGCGATCGCGCAGCTCTGCGAGAAGACGGGCGCCGACGTGAACGCGGTGCGCAAGGGCGTGGGCACGGATCTGCGCATCGGCCCGGCCTTCCTGTACCCGGGTGCGGGCTACGGGGGGAGCTGCTTCCCGAAGGACGTGAAGGCGCTGATGCGCACGATGACGGACCTGGGCGCCGACGCGTCGATCCTGCGGGCCGTCGAAGACGTGAACGACCGGCAGAAGCGCATCCTCCTCGATCGGCTCACCGAGCGGCTGGGGGAGGACCTGACCGGGCGCACCGTGGCGGTCTGGGGGCTGGCGTTCAAGCCCAACACGGACGACATGCGGGAGGCGCCGAGCCTGGTGACGATCGAGGGGCTGCTGGCCCGTGGAGCGAAGGTGGTGGCCCACGATCCGGTGGCGATGGAGGAGGCGCGCCGCCACCTCGGCGACCGGATCTCCTACGCGGCCAACAACTACGCCGCGCTGGACGGGGCGGACGCCCTGGTGATCCACACGGAGTGGCACCCATACCGCCGCCCGGACTTCGCGCGCATGAAGGCCGCGATGAAGACGCCGCTGGTCTTCGATGGACGAAACCTGTGGAACCCGGAGTCCATGGCAGGGAAGGGCTTCGAGTACTCCTGCATCGGTCGGGCCGCGTCGGTGCCGGCCTCCGCGATCGGGACGCGCTGACGTGCGCGTCCTCATCACGGGTGCGGCCGGCTTCCTGGGCTCGCACCTCGCCGACCGCTTCCTCGACGACGGCCACCAGGTCATCGGCCTCGACAACTTCATCACGGGCTCGCGGGGCAACGCCGAAGCGCTCTCGGCCCGGGACGGCTTCGAGCTGGTGGAGCACGACATCTCCAGGCCGATCATCATCGCGGGCCGCCTGGACGGGGTGCTGCACTTCGCCTCCCCGGCAAGTCCGGTCGACTACCTCGAGCTGCCGATCCAGACGCTCAAGGTCGGTAGCCTGGGCACGCACAACGCGCTCGGAATCGCCCTGGCCAAGGAGGCGCGCTTCCTGCTCGCTTCCACCTCGGAGGTGTACGGCGATCCCGCTCGTGCACCCGCAGGTCGAGACCTATTGGGGGAACGTGAACCCGATCGGCGTGCGCGGCGTGTACGACGAGGCCAAGCGCTTCGCGGAGGCCATGACGATGGCCTACCACCGCTACCACGAGGTGGACACCCGCATCGTGCGGATCTTCAACACCTACGGTCCGCGCATGCGCGCGGCCGACGGTCGCGTGGTCTCGAACTTCATCGTCCAGGCGCTGCGCGGCGAGGCGCTGTCGGTGTACGGTGAGGGCAACCAGACGCGCTCGTTCAGCTACGTCTCGGACGAGGTGACGGGGATCTACGGGCTCTTCCATTCGGACTACACGAACCCGATGAACATCGGCAACCCGAAGGAGTTCACGATCCTCGAGCTCGCGGAGATGGTGATCGAGGAGACGGGGAGCGCCTCCGAGCTGCGCCGCCTCCCCCTGCCGGAGGACGATCCCAAGGTGCGCCGGCCGGACATCACGATCGCGAGGGCCCGCCTGGGGTGGGAGCCGCAGGTGTCCCTGCGGGAGGGCCTGCGCCGCACGATCGACTACTTCCGGGAGCTGGTCGAGCGCGACGAGGCGGTGGCGCGTACGCTCTAGCGGCCCTTTTCCCCCTTCCCCCCAACCCCGAACTCGGCGGCATGGCCAACAACCCCCACCAGGCGCGCGACGTCGTCGCGCGAGGGTTGAGCGCGTGGGAGCGCGAGGACTACGAGTCGGCGCTGACCACGTTCCACGAGGTGCTCGTCGACCACCCGTACTTCGCGGACGTGCACAACAAGGCGGGGCTCTGTCTGGCCATGCTCGGCCGTCCGGACGAGGCCCTGGTGCACTTCGACAGGGCGCTCGAGCTCAACAGCTCGTACGCCGAGGCCCACCTGAACCGGGGGATCGTCCTCAACGAGCTGGGCCGCCACGAGGAGGCGCACGCGGCCTTCAGCCGCGCCGGGGAGCTCGACACGCGCGATTCGCGTGACTTTCCCTCCGAGGTCGGCAACCGGATCGCCGTGACGCACGCCCAGCTCGGTGACCTGTACCTGGTGGCCAACCATCCGAAGGAAGCCGCGCAGCACTACCGGTCGGCCCTCGACATCCGACCCCGCTTCATGGACATCCGGAGCAAGTATGCCGAGGCGCTCATCGAGCTGGGCGACCTCCAGCAGGCTCGTGAGGAGCTCGAGGACATCCTGGACGCTCGTCCCGGCTTCGTGGGTGCGCGCGTTCGGCTGGGGGTGGTGCTCCACCGCCTGGGAGACGACCCGGCGGCGATCCGCGAATGGACGCGGTCCGCCGAGGACGCGCCGGACGACATGCGCCCGCGGGCCTACCTGGCCTCGGTCGGCGTCACGTTCGACGCAGGGCGTCGGGGAACCGGGGAAGCCCGACTGAGGAACCGGGGCGGCACGGGGCGACTATATTGCATGCCGCTCGGCGCGGAAGCGCCGAACCCCGGAACCGGAACCGTGATGCGATCGACCGCCCCCCCGAGAATCCGCGTCCTCCTCGCGCTCGCCTGCCTCGCCACGGCGGCGTGCTCGGCCCGGCGCGACCGAGCAGAGCTCCGTCCGCCGCGGTGACGAGGCCTTCGCGATGGGGAAGTACGACGAGGCCCTCGCCGAGTATCGGCTCGCCGTGCGCCAGGGCGCCGACGACGGGGAGACGCTGGCCCGGGTGGCGCACACGTACGCGATGATGGACCGCGTGGACGACGCCGGCGCGTTCTACCTGGAGGCCGCCCAGAAGGACTCCACGATGGAGGACCAGGCGGTGGCGGACCTGATGCGCATGGCCCTCGAGGCCCGCGAGCGGAAGGACCGCTTCGCGATGGCGTCCGCCGTCGAGGAGGCGCTGCACATCCGTCCGGGCATCGGCGTCTCCGACATGTCGCTCGACCTGGCGCGCCACTACTTCCAGGCCGGCGAGTACGGTCGGGCCCTTCCATTCTACACGCAGGCCCTGGCCGAGGTCGCGGATTCCGCCACCTCGGACATCGTCTTCGAGGTGGGGCAGGCCTACGAGGAGATCGGTGACTGCGCGCACGCGCTGATCTTCTTCGAGCGCTACCGGAGCATGGTCCGTCCCTGGCGGCGCGACGAGGTGGACTGGTACATCGGCACGTGCTCCTTCAACCTGGCACGCGAGATCCGCGCGGAGCCCGAGCAGACCGAGCCGGAGCTGGAGTCCGCGTTGCTGCGCGTGAACCGCGCGATCGAGGTGGGGGCGCCGCGGAACATCCTCGGCCAGGCCTGGTTCGAGAAGGCGGAGATCCTCTCGCAGCTGGGCGAGTGCCAGGCCGCCATGGACGCCTACGCGCGGGTACGCACGTTGGACAACAACGCTTCGCTCGTCGACCGGGCCCAGGCCCGCTTCGACGAGATCCGCTTCGGCCGGGGGCTCGAGTCCCTCCGCGGCGGTCGATGCCGCTGACGAGAGACCGGGCTCACCCGGACGGCTTCGCCAGAAACCCCAACCACTCCAGCGGGTATTTCCAACGGATGTCCTCGACCGTACGACACCTCGCCTTCGTGGTTCTCGCGGCGGCCCTCACGGGCTGCGGCTCCGCCAACCCCTACCAGGGCATGACGGACGAGCAGCTCTTCATGCTCGCCCAGCAGAAGTTCCAGGACCACGAATGGGACGACGCGATTCGAGCGCTGGACCGCTTCTTCATCTCCTTCGGCGCGTCGGACTACGCGTCGGACGCGCGCCTGATGATCGCCGATTCGTATTTCGGCAAGGGCGACTACCTCACGGCGCGCTCCGAGTACCAGCGTTTCATCGACCGGTATCCGGGCGACGACGGCGCCCCGGTCGCGGCCCTCGGCATGTGCAAGTCGCTGGTCGCCCTCTCGCCCGTGCCGGAGCGTGACCAGGGGTACACGAACGAGGCGATCACCACCTGCCGCAACGTGGTGACCGACTACGCCGGCACGCCGCAGGCTCAGGATGCGGCGACGCTCGCCAACGACATGCGGGTGAAGCTCGCCGAGAAGGAGTACCTGAACGCGGACTTCTACTTCCGCCGGAAGCTCTTCGATTCGGCGATCAAGTACTACGAGTTCGTGGTGCAGCTCTATCCCGAGACGGAGTACGCCCCGCGCGCGCTCCTGGGGATCTACGAGTCCAACAAGGCCATCGGCTACGACGACCTCGCCGATGACGCGCGCACCAAGCTGCTGGAGCAGTATCCGGATTCTCCGGCGGCGTCCTCGGTGCGCGCCGATGGCAACGGACAGCACGCATAGCGAAGGCCTCCGACCCCGCGTCGGCGTCTTCGGCGGCACGTTCGACCCTCCCCACGTGGGGCACGTCGCGGTGGCCCGCGATGTCGCGGACGCCCTGGCGCTCGACCGCGTGCTCTGGATCCCGGCCCGCGACCCCGTGCACAAGCCGGATCGGGAGATCACCGGGGCCCCGCTCCGCCGGGAGATGACCGCCGCGGCAGCCTCCTCCGACCCGCGCTTCGAGGTCTCCGACATCGAGCTCGACCGCCCCGGTCCGTCCTGGACGGTGGACACGCTGCGGGCGTTGCGGGCGCGCGATCCCGAGGCGTCCCTCTTCCTGATCCTCGGCGCCGACCAGGTGCGCACGCTCGACACCGGATGGCGGGAGCCGGAGGAGATCCTGCGCCTGGCCACGCTGGCCATCATGGACCGCGAGGGGGAGTCGGCCGCGGCGGTGGCACCGGACCTCCCGGGGATGGAGCGCGCGGTGCACGTGCCGGTGACGCGGGTGGACGTCTCCTCCTCCGGCGTGAGGGCGCGCGTGCGTGCTCGTGAGGACGTCTCGTCCCTCGTGCCGCCGGCGGTCCTGGACGTCATCATGCGCGAGGCGTTGTACGGTGGTTAGATTGACCCTCCATGAGCTTCGAAGACACCACCGTACTGGTCACCGGCGGCGCCGGGTTCATCGGGTCGCACCTCGTCGAGCACCTCCTGGAGGGGGGCGCGAGGGTGCGTGTGCTCGACGACTTCTCCACGGGCCGGCGTGAGAACCTCGCGCCGTTCGCCGACCGCATCGACCTGCACGAGGCGTCGGTCACCGACCTGAGCGCGTGCCGCGCGGCGTGCGCCGGGGTCGACTACGTCCTGCACGAGGCTTCGCTCCCCTCGGTGCAGCGCTCCGTCACGGACCCGCGCCCCACCCACGAGGTGAGCGCGACCGGCACGCTCAACATGCTGCACGCGGCTGCGCAGGCGGGCGTGCGGCGCTTCGTGTACGCGGGCTCGTCGTCGGCCTACGGCGACACGCCCACGCTCCCGAAGCACGAGGACATGGCCACGAGCCCCCGATCGCCCTACGCCGTGGCGAAGCTGGCCGGTGAGCACTACGCGCAGGTCTTCCCGGCGCTCTTCGGCCTGGGCACGGTCGTGCTCCGGTACTTCAACGTCTTCGGGCCGCGCCAGGACCCGCACTCCCCCTATTCCGCGGCGATCCCGCTCTTCGCCGACGCGGCGTTGGACGGGCGGGCGCCGACCATCCTCGGGGACGGCGGCCAGACGCGCGACTTCACGTACGTCGAGAACGTCGTCCACGCCAACTTCCGCGCCTGTTCCGCGCAGGCGGAGGGCGTGGTGGGCGAGGTCTTCAACGTCGGGTGTGGGGAGCGCATCAGCGTGGCGCGCGTCTGGGAGGAGATCCGCGAGATCACGGGAGCGCGCGTCGACGCCGAGCACGCGCCGGGGCGGGCGGGGGAGGTGCGGGACTCGCTCGCCGATCTCACCAAGATCCGGGAACGCCTGGGCTACGAGGTGCGGGTGCCGCTGGCCGAGGGGCTCCGCCGCACCGTCGCCTGGCTGACGCGACAGCGGCAGGCTCCCGCCGCGGACGGGGATCCGGCCGCGTCATGAGGCTCGACGAGCCGGGCGTGGAGCGCTGGGGGGAGCGCATCGGCCGAACGGTCGAGACGCCGATCTTCCTCGGGCTCAAGGGCCCGCTGGGCGCGGGCAAGTCCGTGCTGGCGCGGGCGATCGGGCAGGGCGCCGGGGTGACGCGCCCGATGCCGTCGCCCTCCTTCAACCTCCTCTTCCGCTACCCGGCCCGGCTGGGTCTCGAGGTCGTGCACCTCGACCTGTACCGCATCGACGACCCGGAGGATCTCCGGGAGCTGGGCTGGGACGACCTCGGCCAGATGAACGAGATCGTGCTCGTGGAGTGGCCGGAGCGCGCCGGGCCCCTCATGCCCGACGATCGCTGGGAGATCGAGCTGTCGCCGGTGTCGGGGGCCCCGCTGCTCCGCGACATCTCGGTGCGCCGCGTGGGCTCTCCCCCCGAGCTGGTGGGCTTCCCGATGCAGGTGAGCGGCGGGCGGTGAGCGCGCCGGGCTTCTCCGACCTCCGGCTTCTACCTGGCCCTGGACACCTCGGGGCCGGTCGGACACGTGGCGGTGTCGCGCGGCCCGCAGGTGCTGGCCCGACGCCGGCTCGAGCGCAAGGGTGGGCACGCGTCCGCGCTTGGTGCCCGCGGTGGACGCCGCGCTCACCGAGGCGAGCGTCGACATCGAGGAAGTGGGTGGCGTGTTGGTGGGCGAGGGTCCCGGGTCCTTCACGGGCGTGCGCATCGCCGCGGCGACGGCGAAGGGGCTCGCGCGCGCCCGCGGCGTGCCGCTGTGGGCCGTGTCCAGCCTGGCCGCGGGCGCCCTGGCCGACGACGGCCACGGCGTTCGCTATGTCCTCTTCGACGCGCGAGCCGACCGCGTGTACGCCGCGTGCTACGCGGTGGGCACCGACGGCCTCGAGACGCTCGTGGAGCCCTACGCCACGGACCTGCGTACCCTGCTGGCCTCCGACGTGCCGGTGGGTGCGGCCTTCGCGGGCGACGGCGCCCAACGCCATCGGCCCGCGATCGAGGCGGCCGGCTTCGCCGTGCTGGAAGAGCCCGTCGGGGAGCCGTCGGGCGACGCGTTGGTGCGCTACCTGGCGATGCACCGGGACGCTCCTCCGGTGGCGGCGCTCGAGACGTGGGAGCCCCGGTACGTCAAGGCCTCGAGCGCGGAGCGCGCATGGACGGCCTGAGCGCGCCGCCCCGGGTCACGGCGCGCCGCATGACCGCGGCGGACGTGGTGCGCGTGGCGGAGATCGAGGCGGACGCCTTCACCTCCCCCTGGAAGGCCGACACCTTCCACACGCTCCTGGAGCGGCCGGGCGCCGAGCTGTGGGTGCTCGAGGACCCGGAGTTCGGGGTGGTGGCCTACGCGGTGGTGTGGTGCATCCTGGATCAGGGCGAGCTGGCCAACATCGCCGTGGTGGATCGGTTCCGGCGGCGTGGCTACGGGGCCTACCTCCTGGCGCGGATCGTCGAGGTGGCGCGCGAGCGCGGGGTCGAGTCGCTCTATCTCGAGGTCCGGGTGTCGAATCGCGGTGCGGCCGACCTCTACCGCGCCTTCGGCTTCAAGGAGATCGGGGTGCGTCGCGACTACTACGACCATCCGCGCGAGGACGCGCTCCTGATGGTGCTGCGCCTGTAGGTTCGGGCGGAGGACGTCCCGCACGACCATCCCCGCGCCCCTCCGGGCCCGCGATCGTGGCGGGTGCCGACCCCGTCCGACGTTCCCGATCCCTCCGTGGCCGACCGCCCGCGCGAGCGCCTCCGCTCCGTCGGCGCCCGCCACCTCTCGCTGCGCGAGCTCCTCGCCCTCCTGATCGGGACGCGGCAGCGGGGGCGCGACCGCCCTCCAGGTCGCCGAGCGCCTCCTCGCGCGAGGCCGGCGGGTCGCTCCGTCGCCTGGGCGTCACGGACCCCCGCGCGCTGGAGGCGGTCACCGGGGTCGGGCGGGCCACGGCGGCCCGCGTGCTCGCCGCCCTCGAGCTGGGCCGGCGCGCCGCGACCGAGACCACCCTCCAGGAAGACCCGGTCCGCGGGCCGGCGGACGTCTTCCGGCGCATGGGTCCCCGGCTGCGCGACCTCGCCCAGGAGGAGTTCCACGCCCTCCTGCTCAACACCCGGCACTGCGTCATCCGCGAGGTCGCCGTGACGCGCGGCATCCTCGACGCCTCGCTGATCCACCCGCGCGAGGTGTTCCGCGTGGCCGTGGTCGAGGGGGCGGCCGGCGTCATCCTCGTGCACAACCACCCCTCCGGCGACCCGACGCCGTCGGCGGAGGACCGCGCCGTCACCCGCCAACTCGCCGAGGCGGGGCGCGCGCTCGGCATCCCCGTGCTCGACCACGTGGTCGTGGGCGACGGGCGCTGGCGATCGGCCGCGGACTGATGGGCCCGCCGCACCGGCGTTCTCCCGGTCGCCGCACGCCCGCCGCACGGCGGCCGGCGATAAACATTTGAATCCAAATGGAAAAAACGCGTTGACCCCGCAAGTCGGCGCTTCCTATCTTCGAACAGTGTCCTGTGCTTGGAAATGCGCGTACTTCCTGCCGAAGGTGCTCCCAATGGTCCGATCGGCCTCGGCTTTGCTCGCTGTCCTGATTCTGTCCGGTTTCGTCGCCATGCAGCAGGTCGCCACGCACACGGTCGTGCGCGGTGACACGCTCTGGGACCTGGCCGAGCACTACTACAACGATCCGTTCCAGTGGCGCCGCATCTGGGAAGCCAACCGGGACAAGATCAACGATCCCAACCTCATCTATCCGGATCAGGTCTTCGCCCTTCCGGGGCGGGAGGCCGAGGTGTCGGGCGTCACCGTGGAACCGGCGGCGGCCCAGGTGCAGCCGACCGAGGCGCAGCCCACCCAGGCGCCGCAGCCCACGACGCCGCGCCAGCAGCCCCAGAGGCCGCCGGCGCAGGGGTCGATGGCCAGCCAGCGGACGATCTTCCACCGCGACTCCGCGAGGGTGACCACCTCCATGATGGAGGGCCGGTCCGCGGAGGCGTGGACGGTGTCGCCCCTGATGGTCCTCGCCGCTCCTTGGCTCGTGCGCGTCGGTGAGGAGCCCGAGTACCTCGGGACGGTCGACCGCTTCGCGGGCGGCGCCTCGAACTCGGAGACGGCGCGCACCTACGACCGCGTCCGCATCGCGTTCGAGGGAACGCCGCCCCCCGCGGGCACGCAGCTGCAGGTGTTCCGGCCCGACAAGATCATCGAGAAGGTCGGGCAGGTGATGCTCCCCACCGGCGTGATCACGATCAGCGAGGTGGACGGCAACGAGGCCGCGGCCGTGGTCAGCCGGGAGCTGGACCGGATGACGCTGGGTGACTTACGTCCGCCCGCTTCCGCAGTACGATCCCACGATGGAGCGGCCCCAGGCCGTCTCCGGCGGCGGCGAGGCGATGGTCATGGGCTTCGCCGGCCTGAACGTCCTCCAGGACGTGGGCGGCATCGCCTTCCTCGACCAGGGCGCCGCCGACGGCGTGAGCATCGGCGACGAGTACGAGTACCTCAATCCCGCGGCGGGCAGCGGCGTGGTCGAGGGCCGGCTCCAGGTCGTCGGGATCACGTCCGGTATCGCCGCCGCGCGCATCGTCTCGATGGACGACGCGGTGTTCCACCAGGGCATCGTGGTCCGTCTGGCGCGGAAGATGCGGTAACGATCCACCGAGGCCGGGGCGGTCCGCCTCGCTCTCGACGGGGAAGCGTGTTAGCGTCCCCCGCCGGTCCCTCATCCGGACCGGCGGGGGACGTTCAACTTTCGACAAGAATCCATGAAAAACGATAAGCGTAGGGTCCTCGTGACCGGCGGTGCGGGGTTCATCGCCAGCCACGTCGCCGAGGCGTATCTGGCGGCAGGCGACGACGTCTGGGTGGTCGACGACCTCTCGTCGGGGAAGCGGGAGAACGTGCCCGGAGGGGGCGACGTTCGTGGAGATGGACGTGGGCGATCCCGATCTGCGCAACCTCTTCCGCGAGGTGCGCTTCGACCTGGTGAACCACCACGCCGCGCAGATCGACGTGCGCATCTCCGTGTCGGACCCCGCGCGCGATGCCCGGATCAACGTCCTCGGCCTCCTGAACGTGGCCGAGGGGGCGCTCGAGGTCGGGACGCGCCGCGTGGTCTTCGTGAGCAGCGGCGGCGTGGTCTACGGAGAGCCGGAGGAGATCCCGACCCCCGAGAGCGCGCCCAAGCTCCCCCTCTCGCCCTACGGGGTGACGAAGCTCGCGGGCGAGTACTACCTGCACTACTACAGCAAGGTCCGGGGGCTCGAATACGTCGCGCTCCGCTACTCGAACGTGTTCGGCCCGCGCCAGGATCCCCATGGGGAGGCGGGTGTAGTAGCGATCTTCTGTAGCCGGCTCCTGGACGACGAACCCCTCACGATCTTCGGCGACGGTGAGCAGACCCGGGACTACGTCTTCGTCAAGGACGTGGTCTCGGCGAACATGAGGGTCTCGGACCTGGAGTTGTCGGACGACCGCGGGCTGGACGCCTTCGCATTCAACGTGGGCACCGGCGTTGGCACGAGCGTCAACCAGCTGGCGGACACGCTGGAGCACGCCGTGGATCGCCATCCAGGACGGGAGTATCGTCCGGCGCGGCCGGGCGAGCTCCTGAAGAGCACCCTCGACCCGTCGAGGATCCGATCGGTCGGGTGGAGCCCCGGCCACACGCTTTCAGAGGGGCTCCGCCAGACGTACGAGCACATCGAAGCCAAGAGGGGAGTTCATCCCGAATGACGCTGGCGTCCCTCGCGTTCCTGGTGCAGGCGCGATCGCCCGAGACCGCCCTCGACATGATCCTCGGCGGCTCCCTGTCCACGAAGATCGTCCTGACGTTCCTGGCGATCTTCTCGCTCACCTCGTGGTGGCTGATCTTCCACAAGTGGCGACAGTTCCGCCACGTGCGCCGCCAGGGTGACCGCTTCCTCGAGCAGATGGAGCGGGCCCAGCGCCTCGAGGATGCCTACAAGGCGATCCTGGCGCTCCCGGAGTCGCCCTACGGGCGCGTCTTCCGCCAGGGGGTGAACTTCTTCAGCGAGCTCCGCCCCGGAGCGCTGCGCCAGGGGGCGCAGCCGACCCAGGGGTTGTCGCCCACGCAGCTCGAGGCGCTGCGCATGGTGCTGGAGAAGGAGGAGTCCGAGGAGCGCGACGAGTTGGCGCGCGGCCTCACCTGGCTGGCGGTCATCGGCTCCGTATCCCCGCTCATGGGCCTCCTGGGCACCGTGATCGGGATCATGGACGCCTTCCTGGGCATCACGGCCGCCGGCTCCACGAACATCGGCGCGGTGGCGCCGGGCGTGGCCGAGGCGCTCGTGACGACCGTGGCGGGCCTCTTCGTCGCGATCCCGGCCGTGATCGGCTACAACCACTTCGTGGGCCAGCTCAACCTGGTGACGGGCGAGCTGGAGGGCTTCAGCGCCGAGTTCATCGGGACCCTCGCCCGCGAAGGGCGCGTATGAAGACGTCATGAACGGTCGTACGCGCCGACGGGGTGACCTCCCGCTCAACGCCGATATCAACGTCACGAGCCTCGTGGACGTGGCGTTCACGCTGCTCGTGATCTTCATCATCACGGCCCCGATCCTGCAGGGCGGGATCGAGGTCGCGGTGCCGAAGGCGGACGTCCAGCCGCTCACGGCGCGGGACAAGCCCTTCTACGTGACCGTGAACAGCGCGGGTCAGGTCTTCATCGAGAACAACCCGACCACCGTTCAGGAGTTCGAGCAGAGCTTCGGCCAGCTCGCCACGGCGGGCAACCTGGAGCACGTGTACCTGCGGGCCGACTCACTCGCCATGTACGGTCCGGTCCTCAAGGTGGTCGCCACCCTCGCGCGCAGCGGCGTGAAGTGGTCGCTGGTGGGCGAGCCGTACGCCGGAGGGCGGTAACGGGCCATGAAGCGACGCGGGAGCTTCGACGGCAGGTCCCTGCTCGGCGCCATCGCCGTGCATGTGCTGGTGCTCCTGCTCACGCTCTGGAATTCGTTGCAGGCGCGTCCGCCCCTCGAGTTCGTGACCTACCAGGTCGATCTGGTGTCGCCCCCGCCCGCCGTCCAGGCCCCCGAGCCCCAGCCGGCGAAGGAAGAGCTCGTCATCGAGCGGCCCAATCCCAAGCCACCGGAGCCGAAGGAGGAGAAGCCGGCTCCGGTGGTGGAGGAGAAGCCGAGGCTGAAGCCGCCCGATCCCCAACCCAAGCCGGAACAGCCGCCGCGCAAGGATCCGCCGAAGGAAGCGGAGGTGAAGAAGCCGGCCGCCGCGACCGCGAAGCCCGCGGAGAACGCGAAGGAGAGCGGGGAGGACATCAACGTCCGCATGGAGGGGCTGAAGCGCGACTATCCGGCGTACTACGACAACATCATCCGCCAGATCCGCCGCTGCTTCCGCTGGACGGCCGGCGGGACCTGGGCGACGACCGTGTACTTCGTGATCCGACGGGACGGCACGGTGACGGGGCTCGACTTCGTGGACAAGTCCGGCAACGCGCAGTTCGACTTCGAGGCGCTGGGCGCGGTGGAGTGCGCAGGAAAGGGACGCCTGGGGGCGCTTCCCGAAGACCTCCCGTGGGAGCAGCTTCCGATCCAGTTCAAGTTCACGCCCAGTGGCGGCGGCGGCACGCCGCCGCAGGGCGCACCTTCGACCGACCAGGCGGCGACGAATCGATGAGGATGATCAGGCGGAGAACGGGTCGGGGAGCGCGCGGGGCCGTCCTGGCCGTGGCGACGCTGGCGGCGGGCGCGCTCCCGGCGCTGGCGCAGGTCCGGGACTCCATCCCGGGGGTGACGCTCGGGCTCGTCTACGAGTCGGCCTACTCCCCGGCGCTCGCCCTGAAGCCGTTCACGGGTCGCTTCGGGGGCGGCGGTGTGGCGCCGCAGGTCGAGGCGATCGTGGGCCGCGACCTGCACAACTCCGACCGCTTCCAGGTGATGGACTCGCTTCCCGCCTCGCTCCTGGGTGACGCGGTGGACTACGCGCTCTGGGACCAGCTCGGCGCCGTCTGGCTCGTGTCGGGCCAGGTGGAGGGCGCGGGCGAGGGGTACGTGCTCCTCCTCGAGCTCCACGACGTGGTGTACGGAGAGGTGAAGGAGCGCGGTCGGTTCCGCCTACCCGACCCGGCCAGCGAGGGCTTCCGGATGGCCGTGCACCAGGCGTCCGACCAGATCGTCCAGTGGGCTACGGGTGAGCTGGGGATGGCGGCGAGCCGGATCGCCTTCAACATGGTGACCTCCGACGGGGACAAGGAGATCTACCTCATCGACTCGGATGGGGAGAACCTGCGCCGCCTCACGAACAACCACTCGCTGAGCATGTCGCCGGCGTGGAGCCCGGACGGCTCCAAGATCGCCTACTCCTCGGACAAGAACGACGACGACTGGCGCATCTACGAGGTCGACCTCGCCAACGGCCAGGAGAAGGAGATGCCGGCGCCGCGGGACGGGATCTACATCACGCCCACCTTCGCGCGCGACGGCCAGACGATCGCCTTCTCGGTGAGCGGCGGGACGCGCTCGGGGCTCTTCACGTACAACCTCGACCGCGAATGCTGCCTGACCCACCTGTCGGGCGGGCCGGGCTACGACGACCTGTCGCCGACCTATTCGCCGGACGGCCGGCGCATGGCGTTCAACACGAACCGCTTCGGCACGAACGTCCCGCAGATCATGGTGATGCCGGCCGAGGGCGGCGATCCGGAGACCATCTCCCCGTACCAGTACGGGCGGGGCGGCTACTACTCGGCACCGGACTGGTCGCCCACCAACGACCTGGTGGCGTTCCACGGCGCCGTGCGGCGGGGCACCTACCACATCCTGGTGGCCGACCTCAAGGACCGGGGCCGACGGATCCGCCAGCTCACGTGGGTGGGCAACAACGAGGATCCGAGCTGGGGGCCGGACGGGCGGCACCTGGTCTTCGTCGGGGAGCGGAGCTGGGGGACGGGTCTGATGGTGGTGGACGTGGCGACCGGCAACCTCCGGACCCTCCTGGGCAGCCGGCGAGTCGGCGTGCCCGCGTGGTCTCCGGCGCTCGGGTCGGGAGGCTGACCCGAAGGCCGTGGCTGGCCCCGGCGGCCCGCGGTCCGACGTTGCGCCAGAAGCACTTTTGACGTATATGCCAGGGGTCTTGGGTCTTTCCCCTACACGAAAGCGCGTTAGCTTCTGTGCGTCGCACCGCGCGACGTCGACCGACGCCGCTTCGCCACGTGAGATGCTCAACCCGGAGTACTACGGATGATCCTCCGCCGTTTCGTCGCCCCCATCCTGGCCGCCACGCTGGTCGTCGCGGCCTGCAAGAAGGAGCCGCCGCCTCCGCCAGCCCCGGCCGGCCCGAACATGGATTCGCTCGCGGCCGTTCGTCGCGCGGACTCGATCGCGGCTGCCCGTAGAGCGGACTCCATCGCCGCAGCGCAGCGCGCCGCTCAGGCGGCGGCCGCCCGTGAGCGGGCCGTCGCAGCAGCCCGGGCGACGCTCGAGGAGATGGTGCGCTTCGACTACGATCAGTCGGACATCCGCACGGACGCGGCGGCGGTGCTTCGCAGCAAGGTCGACGTGCTGCGGGCCAGCCCGCAGGTGCGGCTCCGGATCGCCGGCCACGCCGACGAGCGCGGCTCTACGGAGTACAACCTCGCCCTGGGCCAGCGGCGCGCGGAATCCGTGCGTCAGTTCCTGACGGGATTCGGACTGGACGCCAGCCGCTTCACCATCACGTCCTTCGGTGAGGAGCGTCCGCTGGTGAACCAGTCCAACGAATCGGCCTGGGCGCAGAACCGGCGAGCGGAATTCCAGATCACGGCGGGCGCGAACGCGATCAACCCGCCCATGTGACGACCCTTCGAGTCGGTCTCCCCTCCCGGACCGCTCGCGGGTCGGGAGGGGTACCGTCCCTGCGATGAGACGTAGAGAACGGCACGCGGCGGCCCGCGTCCTCTGGACGATGGCCGCCGCACTCGCGGTGGCCAGTTGCGCCACCAAAGGCGACATGCGCAACGTGCAGGTCGAGTTGCGAGCCCTGGCCGCGCGCCAGGACTCGCTTCTGAACGAGTTGCGCCGTGAGACCCGGTCCACCCAGGACACGGTGCGCCAGCAGGCGAACCAGCTCTTCGACTTCCGCGGCGACCTGTCGAGCACGCTGCGGTCGATGAGCGAGAGCCTGACGCGCCTGGAAGCGATCGCGGGTGAGAACCAGCGCGGCATCGCGGGGATGCGCGACCAGTTCGCCAACCTGCGGCGCGGCTCGACGGGTGCTTCACCCGGCGACGCGGGTGTCGAGACCGGTGCCACGCCGACCGGAAGCGACAGGGGGGGCGGCGATCCCCGTGCCATGTTCGACGCGGGCGTCAATCAGTTCAACCGCGGCTCGCTCACCTCGGCGCGGCAGGCCTTCGAGAGCTTTCTGCAGGCCTACCCGACCCAGGACCTGGCGCCCGATGCGCACTACTTCCTGGCGGACATCCTCTACCAGCAGAACCGGCTACAGGAAGCGCTCGACGCCTTCAACGAAATCCCGCAGCTCTTCCCCACGGCCGCCAAGGTGCCTGACGCGCTCTACCGGATGGGCACCATCCAGAACGAGCTCGGGAACACGTCCGAGGCGCGCGCCACGCTTCAGCGGGTCGTGAACACGTACCCGGACTCGGACGCGGCGACGCTGGCGGCGGACAAGCTCCGCGAGATCGGCCGCTAGGCCAGCCGACGCATGCGTTGCCCCGAGTGCGACGCGACCGACAACCGCGTCGTCGACACGCGGGCCAGCCGAGGAGGGCGCGCGGTGCGTCGCCGGCGGGAATGCACGGTGTGCGGGGCGCGATTCACCACCTACGAGTACGTCGAGGAGCGCCCGATCCAGGTGCTGAAGCGGTCGGGCTCGGTCGAGGACTTCGATCGCGGCAAGCTACTGGCCAGCGTGAGGGTCGCCTGTGCCAAGAGGCCGGTCTCGGCCTCGGCCATGGACCGCCTGGCCGACGAGATCGAGGACGCCCTGTCGCGCTACGCGGGCGTCGAGGTCCCCAGCGTGAAGCTGGGCGAGATGGTCATGGAGCGGCTCCGTGCGCTCGACCGCGTGGCCTTCGTCCGCTACGCGTCCGTGTACCGGAACTTCCAGGACGCGGGTGAGTTCCAGGAATTCGTCGACGAGATGAAGGAGAGGCAGGAGCGGGAGGCCCTGGACCGCATCCAGGAGGAGCTGCCGTTCTGACCTCCCTGTGATCCGCCGCGCCTCTCCGCACCTCGCCTCCGCACGAACCTCCACGGAGCCATCCCACCGTCGATGATCCGCCACCGCAACCCCAAGGGCGAGATGCCGTTCCTCGACCACCTCGAGGAGCTGCGCTGGCGCATCTTCTGGTCCCTGCTGGCCGTCACGATCGGGGCGATCGTCGCCTTCGCGATCGTCTACTACTTCAACGTGCTGGAGCTGCTGATCGCTCCCGTACGCCGGGCGCGGAACGACCCGAACTTCCAGCTGATCTACCTGTCGCCGGCGGACCCCTTCATGATCAAGCTGAAGCTGGCGCTGGTCATGGGGGTGATCCTCGCCTTCCCGGTGGTGGTCTATCAGGTCTGGTCGTTCCTCTCCCCGGCGCTGGAGAAGCACGAGAAGCGCGCGATCGTCCCGGCGCTCTACATGGGGCTCGTCCTCTTCGTCGTCGGCGTCGCGATGGGCTATTTCCTCGCCCTCCCCGGCATGCTCGAGTTCTTCGCCAAGTTCGAGGGCGAAGCCATGAAGAGCCAGCTCGAGATCACCAAGACGCTGGCCATGATCACGAAGATGCTCCTGGCCTTCGGCGTGGTCTTCGAGCTTCCCGTGGTCATCATGGTACTGACGGCCCTCGGGCTGGTGACGCCCGAGTTCCTGCGCGAGAAGCGCCGGCACAACGCGGTCGCGATGACCGCCCTGGCCAGCTTCATCACCCCGGGCGACGTGGTCACGCTGACGGTGATGATGCTGATTCCGCTGCTCCTCCTCTACGAGCTGTCGATCTTCCTCTCGGCCGGCATCGTCCGCCGGCGTCGTGCCCACGAGGCCGAGACGGAGGAGATCGAGCCGAGCATCGGGCCTCCGGAGAACACGGTCGAGGCCGGATGAGCACTCGGACCGGGGCCGTGTGGTGCGGACGGGGGGTGATGGGCGTCGTCGCCGTCCTGCTCGCGGTCCTGCCCGGTCGCGTCCAGGCTCAGCAGCAGCAACAACAGCAGCAGCAGCAGCAGGAGCAGCAGGTCGACTCGACCCGGCTGCGCGCCCTGCAGCGCCTCCAGCGCCTGGGCAGGCGCCTGGGCTCGGACAGCATCCTCTTCCTCCAGGACTCCCTCCGACGCGCGGAGGCGCAGGAGACGCGGGGGAGGGGCGGCGGCGGGTCGCGGGATTCGACCGTGGCGACGCTGCTCGGCATGCGCGGCTACTCGGTCACGCAGTACGAGGGCGGGCGCGCCGACTTCGACGCATCCGACCGGGTGCTCGTGCTGCAATCCGACTCGGCGAAGAAGGCACACGTGAACCGCGAGGGGATGGACGTCGCGGCGGACTCGAGCATCACCTACAACGAGGCCTCCGGACGGATCCGCACCGTGGGTGCGTCGACCTTCGCGCCCCCCACGGGCGAGACGGTCGAGTCCCAGGGGCTCGTCTACGACATGCGGGGCGGGATCGGCTCCGCGCTGGGCGCCAAGACGGCCTACGACCAGGGCGGGGCGAACTGGTACGTCACCGGCGACATGCCGCTGGCCGCCCAGGACTCCAGCTACATGTCGCACGCCCACTTCACGTCGTGCGACCTCACGGTCCCGCACTACCACTTCGAGACGGACGAGATCAAGATCGTCGGCGGCAAGGTGCTGATCGCCCGCCCGGTCCGCCTCTACTTCGCGGACGTCCCGGTCGCCTGGCTGCCCTTCATCGCCCAGAGCCTGTCGCGCGACCGTGCCAGTGGGCTCCTGCAGCCGGTATTCAGCGTCAACGACATCGTCCGCAACTCCACGGGCTACCAGCGCCGCATCAGCAACCTGGGCTTCTACTGGGCGATGAGCGACTACTCGGACGCGATCGTCGCCTTCGACTGGTTCAGCGGCAACTACAAGGCGCTCACCGGCCAGCTCAACTACCGCTGGAACCGGCAGTTCCTGAACGGGAACCTCGGCTTCCGGCAGTACTGGCGCGTGAACGGCACGACGGAGCAGGCGCTGGACACGAACCACAGCTGGCAGATGGACGAGCGCACGCAGATCCGGGTCTCGGCGCGCTACATCACGAGCACCGACTTCCTGCAGCAGAACACGTTCAACCCCGCCGAGGTGACGCAGTCGATCAACTCGCAGGGCGGCATCAACCGGCGCTTCGACTGGGGCACGATGTCGATGTCGGCCAACCGCCAGGAATACCTCTCGGACAAGCGGGTCGCCCAGACGCTCCCGTCGGTCAACCTGAACCTCTCGACCATCACGCTCTTCCGGGCCCCGCAGAACCGGGCGCACTTCTACAACAACATGACGTGGTCCGGGAGCGCGAAGTTCGACCGGAAGACGCTCACGCGGGACCTGCAGAACGGTGAGGCCTTCGACATCGGGAAGGCGAATACCGAGGACCGAACGAGCGGCGCCTCCTCTTCGCTGAGCCTGGGCAACCTCTCCCTGTCCCAGTCGGTGAACCTGCGGGAGAAGGTCACCATGGGCGTGCCCGACGCGTGGTTCCTCCCCCCGCCGGACAGCGGCGTGGCCGACACCGTCCGGGTGGGCGAGCCCAGCCGCGCGATCAACAACCAGGACATGACGTGGAGCACGTCGATCAGCTACCTGCAGCACCTGATCGGCTCGACCACGCTCACGCCGAGCCTCTCCTTCTCGGGCCACTCCGTCCGTTCCGACACGCTCACGGTCACCAGCGGCTACGTGGCCGAGCCGGCGAGGGTCTCCCTCTCCGCCGATATCAAGTCCGACATCTACGGCTTCTGGCCGGGCTTCGCGGGCTTCACGGCCGTGCGTCACAAGTTCAGCCCGTCGTTCCACTACGAGTGGGCGCCCGAGACGCAGCCCAACGCACTCCAGCAGCAGGTCTTCGGCACGCAGGTGCTCCAGGCCCGGAAAGCGCTCTCGATCACGATCAACAACACGATCGAGGCCAAGCGGGCCGCCCCCGAGGACACGGCGTCCGTGGTCACGACGGCGGCGGACTCCCTCGCCGCGGATTCCCTCGCGGCCGATTCACTCGGCGCGGACTCCCTCGCCGCCCGACCGGCCGAGGCCGACCGTTTCGGTCCGCACGGCCTACGGGTGAGGAGCCGCGGCGCCAGGAGCGCGCCCAGATCGTGCAGCTCCTGGGGCTGCGCACGAGCGTGGTCCGCTACGACTTCGTCGAGGCGAACGAGTCCGGCTTGTTCCTGGCCGGGTTCCAGACCACGTCCCTCTCGAACCAGATCACGTCGGACTTCCTCCAGGGCCTGTCGATCTCGATGGACCACGAGCTCTGGGCGGACAGCACGGTGATCGGCGACGACGGACGGCGCCAGCTGGTCGAGCGCCAGTTCTCCCCCCACCTCTCCCAGCTCAACCTCGGCTTCTCCCTGACACCGCGCTCCCAGATCCTGCGCCTGCTCGGTTTCGGCGGGGGTGAGGGAAACCAACGCGACCAGGAGGACGAGCAGCAGGCCGACACCGTCGGCACGCCGACCTACACGTCGCCGAGCGTCGACGAGTCGTCGATCATCCCGAGCGCGGACGGCCGTCGCGCCCAGGACCGCTACGACCGGAGCGGCTTCGGGGGCGGGAACGCCTGGAGCGCGAACCTCTCCTATTCGCTGCGCAGGCCGCGCAGGCAGGAGTCCCAGGCGAGCCAGATGGTCACCGCCGCCGTGACGCTGCGTCCGACCGCGAAGTGGAACATGAGCTGGCGCACCTCCTACGACCTGGAGCTGCACCGGTTCAACGACCACAGCGTGCGGCTGACGCGGGACCTGCATCGGTGGGAAGCCAACTTCGACTTCCTGAAGACCGCCACCGGGAACTGGCAGTTCCGCTTCGAGGTGTCGTTGACGGACAACCGGGACCTCAAGTTCGACTACCAGCAGCGGAACCTCGACGCCGCCGGGGGCTTCACGCGCTCCACGGCACGCTGAGCTCCGGGCGCACGGGGCTGGGCGCGCTCCCGTGTCCTTCGCACCCTGCGAGGTGTCCTCGTCAGGGGACGGTCAGCCACTTCGACACATGACGTAGTTGGTTGTGTGACATGTACTTACGGGAACGGTACGGCCTGTGCTCATAGATGTGGGCCGACGGGGAACATGCCAGGGCCTCGAGAGGGGTCGGCGACGACCAGGTCCGGGAGGGAAGATGAGACGCGCGGTGATGGCGAGCCTGTTGGTGACTGCTGCCCTCGTGGGCTGCGACAATACCGTACTCGTGCCCGTGGGCGATCCGGCGGCGCCGCGGAACCTCGATGCCTACTACTACGCCGGCGTGGTGCGCGTGACCTGGGAGCTCGCGCCCGACTGGAATCAGGAGACGTTCCGGGTCTACTCGAAGCGGGTGACGGACGCCGACTACTTCCTGATCGCGGAGGTTTCGAGCTGCGCGGGCGGGGTGTGCTCGTACGAGGACCGCAATATCCTCGGCGGTCAGAGCTACGAGTACTACGTGTCCGCGGTGGACCCGGACTCCGGCGTGGAGACGCCCACCGACTACTCGGTGCAGGTCGACGTCCCGCAGCCCACGCCCCCGCCCGTCCCGACGGGCTTCCAGGTCGTGGCGCTGGATCACGCCAACTACCTGCGCTGGTCGGGCAACGCGCGTGACGCGTCCGACTTCTCCTTCTACCGCGTGTACTTCGACGCGGGCGACGGCACCGAGTACCTCCTGGGCGAGACCGATTCCGAGGGATTCCTCGACCAGCTGGCGCAGAATGGTCAGACGTACAGCTACTTCGTCACGGCCGTGGACGACCAGGGCCACGAGAGCGGGGGGAGTGGGCTGGCGTCCGGCACCCCGCGGCCCGACTACCACGGGGAATGGCTGTACGACTTCTTCGGCCAGCCGGCCGTCTCGGGCTTCCGCTTCCAGGCGGACGAGAACACGAATCCCATCGTGAGCGGAAGCGCTTCCGACCGACATTTCCGGCTCGAGGTCGACGATTCCGGTTGGTGGCTGGTTCCGGGTCCCGGGACGGAGGTCTACCCGACGGGCTTCGAGACCACGGCGCTGAAGTGCGGCGTGGCCGCCGACGGGTCCTGCGTGGACGTGTCCAGCGCTCCGGGGTCGGGCTACACGACGCAGGACGTGGGGCTCTCCTCCCAGACGAGCTACGTGCTCCGGGTCCGCGGCGACGACGGCCGCACGCACTACGCCGTCATCAGGGTCGTGACGCTCGGGTTCGACCAGGACGACCACGCCCTGATGGTGTTCGACTGGGCCTACCAGCTCGTGCCCGACGAGCCCAACCTGGCGACGGCGCTCGGGCGGATCACCGTGCGGTAGCCGGATCGTCTCGCTCGCGGCGCGCATGCCGGGCGCCGTATGTTTCTCCTCGGGGGAGTCGTCACGGTGGTGGCGACCCCCCGGGGTGCGTCTGGGGGTGAGGGGCGCAAGGCGGCGGAAACCCGGTCTCCGGGCCGATCCGTCGGGCCCGGCGCCCTTGTGCTTCAGGCGGCGTAGGACAGATTAGACCTTCTCGACCTCGGTCCTGCCCGCATCGCCTCGCAACGCGTCACCGAGCATTTCGCCGGCCGCCTTTCCAGGGACGCGGAGACGCTTTGTCGTGTCCCTGGAGCAGGCTGGCTGGTCGGCACCGAGTGAGGAAGGCAGGCGCTCCGCCCGAAGGAGCGGCGAGCGGAACGGAGAATCCGGACGACTCATGAGCATCGAGACCCTCAAGGAACAGGCCCGACGCCACGAGCAGAAGGAGGAGTGGCTCAAGGCGCTGGACCAGTACAAGAAGGCCATCCACCGGCTGGAGGCGGAGGATCAGCCGGACATCGGCCTCTACAACCGGGTCGGTGACCTCTATGTGCGCGTCGGACGGCTCGACGACGCGGTGGAGCACTACGGCCGTGCCGTTGACCTCTACATGGAGTCCGGGCTTCCCAACAACGCGATCGCGGTCTGCAAGAAGATCATCCGCAATGTGCCCGATCGTCACGACGCCTATCTGCGCATGGGCCAGATCCGGGCTCAGCAGGGGTTCCTTCCCGACGCGCGCACGAACTTCCTCACGTACGCGGAACGAATGCAGCAGGTCGGGGACCTGGACGAGTCCTTCCGGGCGCTGGTGGAGTTCTGTGACCTGGCCCCCGACGACTTCGACGTGCGCATCGCCGTCGCCGACCAGATGGCCTTGCGCGGCCGTGTCGGCGACGCCGTGGGCCAGCTGTCCGTGGCCTACCACGCGCTGATGGGCAAGGGCGAGACGATGTCGGCGTTCGACATCGAGACGAAGATCCGCGAGCTCGACCCCGACGCGGACCTCTCCGCCGTGATGGAGCCGACCCGGACCGCCGACGAGTTGGTCTTCGGATCCGGGGTGGGAGAGGACGCCGAGATCGTCGACAGCTACGGGGACATCGAGGTCGGCGCCTCCTTTCCCGCCGACACGCCCGACGAGACCGCGGCGTTCGACTTCGGGGGTGACGTCCTCGACGTGTCCTCCATGGAGCGGGATCTCGCCGGGGAGGACGCGCCCGGGTACATCGACGAGCAGGAAGAAGAAGCAGGCGGGGAGAGGGACGACGAGGATGCCGCCGGGGAGGAGGCGGCATCCGAGGAGGAGGCGCCCGTCGCGGAGGCCGCATCGGAGGAGAAGGCGCCCGTCGCGGAGGCCGTGTCCGAGGAGGAGGCGCCCGTCGCAGAGGACGCCGTCGACTTCCTGGCGGACCTGCCCGTGAGCGTCCCGTTCGCCGGGATCGAGGAGCAGGGCGAAGCGATTTCCGAGGAGGAATACGCCGAAGAGGTCTACGCCGAGCAGGCGGACGAGCCGTTCGAGCTACCGCTGATGGAGTTCGACGACGAGGAGATCGGCGAGGTCGTCCACGTAGAGGAGGGCGACGAGGCGGAGGGGTTCGAGCTTCCCTTGATCGACTTCGAGACGGAGCTGGGCGAGGTCGGGGAGGTGGAGGAAGAAGCGAGGAGGAAGAAGCGGAGGAGCCCGTCGAGCTTCCGATGATCGACTTCGCGACCGAGGAAGAGGGAGCCCTGTCGGCCGAGGCACGCGAGGAGGCCGTGGAAGAGGCGGCCGGCGACGTCGAGACCCAGGCGACCGACGAGGAAGCGCCGACGCTCGAGTCGCTCCGCGCGCGGATCGCGGACGAGCCGGACGACGTGAACCTCCGCCAGCGGCTGGTCGAGACGGCCTACCGGTCGGGCGACGAGGCCGCAGTCGCGGCGGCCTACCTGGGTCTCGGGGAAACGCTCCGGCGGGCGGGCCAGCCCGCGCGGGCCAAGGTCGCCTTCCAGCAGTGCCTCCAGCACGATCCGGCCAACGAGGTCGCGAAGGCCGCGCTGGGTCAGGCCGCCGGCGCGGCACCGGAGCCCGTGAAGGAAGTCGCCGCCCACGAGGAGTACGTCGACCTGGGCGCGCTCGTCCTCGACGACGAGACCGAGAAGACCACGCGCTTCGTGGTGGCCTACCAGGAGCCCTCCGGGGACGAGCAGGCCGACTTCGCGAAGATGCTGTCGCAGTTCAAGGAGAAGGTCTCCGAGAACCTCGACGCCGACGACGTGCAGGTCGCACCACGACCTCGGGACGGCCTACAAGGAGATGGGTCTCTACGACGAGGCGGTGTCGGAGTTCCAGCAGGCGCTGCGAGCCTCGGCGGCCCACCTCCCAACGTACGAGATGCTCGGACAGACGTTCATGGACATGGGCCGCACGGACATGGCGATCCGCTCGCTGGAGCGCGCCCTCGAGGTCGATTACGAGATCGAGGACGAGTTGATCGGCATCTACTACTACCTGGCGCGGGCGTACGAGGAGATGGGCAAGAAGGAAGACGCCGTCGAGTTCTACGACCGCGTGTTCTCACTCGACATCAACTTCGCGGACGTCACCGAGCGCCTGCGGGCGCTTCGCTGACGGCGACTCCATGACTCCCCTCCATCCGCTGCCCGCCCCGTGCCGGCCCCCCTGGAACCTGGCGTGAGCCAGGTCGTCCGCGGCGGCCCGCCCCGGCTTTCGGCCATCCAGGCACCCGTGCGCGCCGAGCTGGAGCGCGTGGGCGCCGAGATCCGGCGGATCGTGCTGTCGGACTTCCAGATGATCGAGGAGGTCAACGAGCACCTTCTGTTCATGCAGGGGAAGCTGTTCCGGCCCACGCTGCTCCTCCTGTCGAGCCGGGTGGGCGGCGAGCCCTCGGACGACGCGCTGACGCTGGCCGCGGTGGTGGAGCTCGTACACCTCGCCACGCTCGTCCACGACGACGCGGTCGACCATTCCGTGCTGCGACGCGGCCTGCCCACCGTGAACGCCCTGTGGACCCATCAGGTCGCCATCATCATGGGCGACTACCTGTACAGCCGCGGCGTCACGGAGCTGGCCCACCTGGGCAACCTGGACGCGCTGGCCGTTCTGGCTCAGGCGGCCAATGAGATGAGCGTCGGGGAGATGCGCCAGCTCACCTCGTACGACGCGCTCGACTTCACCGAGCAGGACTACTACCGGCTGATCGCCGCCAAGACGGCCTCCCTGATGTCGGCGGCCTGCGAGATGGGTGCGCTGGCCGGCGTCCCCGCGCACCGGGAGGCGCTGTCCCGTTTCGGGCACAACCTCGGCATGGCCTTCCAGATCGCCGACGACCTCCTCGACTATACCGGCACCGAGGCGGTGACGGGCAAGCCGACCGGGCACGATCTCCGCGAGCGGAAGGTGACCCTGCCCCTGGTGGGTGCCATGGGCAGCGCCGACGCGGCGGAGGAGGCCGAGATCCGCGACTTCTTCACCCGTGTCGACCCCACCGACGAGGAGATCTCCCGCATCGTGCGCATCGTGACCGACCGCGGTGGCCTCGACTACGCGATGAGCCGCGCCCGCCACTACGCCGACATGGCCGAGGAAGCCCTGTCCGGCCTCGGGGAGAGCGTGGCCTTGGAGGCCCTTCGCGATTCCGTTTCCTATGCCGTGGATCGGAGCCGTTGATCTCGGACAATGCATACGGCGCCACGTATCCCTGGAACCCTTGGCCTTCGGGATCGGTATGCTCGTTGACACCCGGCGGCGGGGCATCGTCAGGCTCGCCTGGACGCTGGTCCTCGGACTCTTCCTCGGCGGGCTCCTCACGAAGCTCTGTGAGACGTTCCTGCCGGACAGCGCCGCACGCGACTTCCTCACGACGTCCGTGCACGCGGCGTTCGGTCCTCTGGACGTGGACCTGGTGGCCATGGCTTTCAGCCTCGGCCCCTTCTCGGTCACGCTCAACGTGCTGACGCTGGTGGGCATCGGCATGGTAGCCCTGGTCGCACGGTCGTGGATCTGACGCGATCTTGAACCCGCGGGGCCACGGGCTCCGCATGGAGGGATAGGAACATGGGATTCGGCAGCTTCGGAATGGGGGAGATGATCCTCCTCTTCCTCGTCGTGCTCCTTCTCTTCGGAGCGAAGCGCCTCCCCGAGATCGGCTCCGCCCTCGGGAAGGGCATCCGGGAGTTCAAGAGCTCCGTGCGCGAGATCGAGCACGAGCTCAAGAAGCCCGAGGAGCCCGTGCACCGAACGACGCCTCCGCCGAGCGGTGAAGACCGCGAGCCGAAGAAGCTCAGCGACGGGTCGGAGCGCGTCAGCTCGAGCGAGTGACCTCCGCGTAGGAACCCCAGGACCACGCGGGACGAGGGTACGAGAAGGGCCGGGACGCCGAAGCGTCCCGGCCCTTTCGCCGTACGTCGAAGCGGTGGGGTCTAGAAGGGCCCCCGGCCCCCCTGCGCCGGCAGCCCCTGACCGACGTCGTCCGCCGGCTTCAGGACCTCGTCACGCCGGTCCACGATTTTCGCCGCCTTGCGCAACGCCGCCATCCACTCCTGCATCCGCTGCTGCTGCAGCGACTGGGCGATCGACTCCTGCTGCTGCGCCTTCTGATCCGCCCACGCCGTCGAATCGGCAGGCGTGTGCTCGGCGTCCTGGATGACGAAGGCGTTCGACGGCGTGGTCACCACGTCGCTCACCTCGCCGGGCTGCAGCGCGAAGGCCGCGCCGACCGCCGCGTTCTGTCGCCCGATGCCGGGTACGAAGTCGTTGCGGGTGAACGGGCCTGCGTCCCGGACCTCGAGGCCCAGGTCGGCCGCCACGTTGGGCAGCGCCTCGCCGGCGCGCACGCGGTCCACCAGCTTCTGGCCCTCGTCGCGCGCCCGCTCGAGCTTCTTGTCCATGCGCAGCGTCGCCTCGATGGACGTGCGCGCCTGGTCCAGCGGCAGCACGCCTGCCGGCTCGCCGCTCACCAGCTCCAGGGCGTAGAACGCCTGGTCGTTCTCGAACACCGGGCTGACGTCGCCCGGGCTGGCGTCCTCGAAGGCCCAGTCCGCGCCCTCGCCGATCTGCCCCGCGCCCACGAGGAACGGGAAGTTCGACGTGATGTCGACGGTCGTGACCGAGAGGCCGACGCCCTGCGCGGCGGCGTCCAGCCCGTCGTTGGCCGACAGCTCTTCGAGGGAGTCGGCTCGCGTCAGGAGGGCGATCTCGCTCGAGTCCGTGCGCTCGATCGGCACCAGGATGTGCCGGGCCTGCGCGCTGTCCGAGCCCCACCGCTGGGTGACCTCGATGACGTGATAGCCGAAGCTCGACTTCACCGGCTCGGTCACGCGCCCGACGCGGGCCGCGAACACCGCCGAGTCGAAGGGCCCGACCATGCGGCCCTTCGCGAACGTCCCCAGGTCGCCGCCCTGGCGGGCGGACGTGCTGTCCGAAGACTCCCGGCGTGCCACGTCGGCGAAGTCGGCGCCGTCCACGATCTCCTGGCGCAGCTCCTCCGCCCGCTCCAGGGCGGCGGCCGTATCGGAAGCCGTGGGGGCCTTGGTCATCACGACGGCTTTCACCGTGGCGCGTGCCGGAACCTCGAACTCGTCCTGGTGGGCGTCGTAGTAGGCCTTCACCTCGGCTGCGTCGACGGTGAAGTCCGCGTCGTCGTAGCGCGTCGACGGGTTCAGGGGCACGTACCGGATCTGCACCGTCTCGTGGGCGTCGCGGTAGCGCTGCCACAGGTCGGCGTCCGAAAGGTAGATCCCCGACGAGACCTGCCGCAGGAGCTTGCCCCGCGGGATGATGTCCCGGTAGTAGGCCTCCAGGAGGAGCAGCTGGTCCTGGGGGAGGGACGCCAGGAAGGTCTGATAGGCCGGCATGTCGAAGCGGCCCGTCGGAATCCGTGAACTGCGGACGCAGCTCGGCGGGCGGCGCGTACTGCGCGGCCTGCTGGATCTCCTGGTTCGTCACGGAGATCCCGCGCCGGTCCAGCTCCTGACGGATCAGGATCTGGTTCACGACCTGGTCGAAGGCGCCGTCCTCGATCTCCTTGTTCTGCTGGGAGGTGATGGGCTCCTGCTGGGACTGCTGGACCTGGTCGTACAGGTTCCGGTAGGAGGCCATGTAGGCGTCGTAGGACACGGCATCGCCATTGACGGTGCCGATCTCACCGGCGCCGCCCGAGCTGCGGCCGGTGATGTCCATGCCCCACTGGAAGACCATGAGTGCCACGAACGCCGCCGCCGTGAAGATCATGATCGGCTTCGTGGCCTCTCGCATCTGACGCATCATAGGACAGCGTCTCCCACGACCTCTGAGCAGGTGTGCACGAAAAACGTCCCGGAATAGACCTGAAAGGATAACGGCTCGCCCACACACCCTCAACGAGCGGATGGTGGCCGACCCGAGAGGGCCGAAAGCCGGGCGCGAACTCCCTGGATCACATACAGGTCTGCGAACGGGATGTTTCCGCCCGGAGCGTGGTCCCGCAGTGCGCGTGTCGTTGACACTTTTTCGCGCGGTTCCGTATCTTGGCGCGGCGTCACCCTCTCGGCACGTCGCCGCGCCCGGGGCGTTCCGGGCCCGCGCGTGGCCGCCGAGTACTTCTCTTTTCCGAGCCCGCATGTCGATTCCCCTCGATCAGGAGATCCGGGTCCTCCGGACCCTCTTCTGGTCCGACCGAGATCCCGACGGCCGGGCCTTCGTCCCCCTCGCAGACGCCTACCGCCGGTCGGGAGCCTTCCGCCAGGCGGTGGAGCTCCTCAACGACGGGCTCGAGCGCCATCCGAACTTCGCGTCCGCGCACGCCGTCGCGGCGCGGCTCTACCTCGAGAAGGGGCTCGTCGAGGAAGCCGAGATCGCGGCCCGACGGGTGCTCGAGCTGGACGAGGACAACGTCCTCGGCCTCGAGCTCCTGGCCGGAGCCCTCGAGCAGCGCGGGATCCCCGACGAGGCCGCCTCGCTCCGGTCGCATCTGGCCCAGCTGACAGGAGCGAGCGCCTGCCGCGCCGGACGAGGTGGCCGACGAGGAAGACGTGATGGACCTGGCGGCGCTGGCGCCGGACGAGGTGGCCGACGAGGAAGACGTGATGGACCTGGCGGCGCTGGCGCCGGACGAGGCGGCCGACGAGGAAGACGTGATGGACCTGGCGGCGCTGGCGCCGGACGAGGCGGCCGACGAGGAAGACGTGATGGACCTGGCGGCGCTGGCGCCGGACGAGGTGGCGGACGAGGAAGACGTGATGGACCTGGCGGCGCTGGCGCCGGACGAGGCGGCGGACGAGGAAGACGTGATGGACCTGGCGGCGCTGGCGCCGGACGAGGCCGCGCGGACGAGGAAGACGGTGATGGACCTGGCGGCGCTGGCGCCGGACGAGGCGCCGGACGAGGTGGCGGACGAGGAAGACGTGATGGACCTGGCGGCGCTGGCGCCGGACGAGCCCGCCGACGAGGAAGACGTGATGGACCTGGCGGCGCTCGCGCCGGACGAGCCCGCGGACGAGGAAGACGTGATGGACCTGGCGGCGCTGGCGCCGGACGAGGCCGCGCCGGACGAGGAAGACGTGATGGACCTGGCGGCGCTGGCGCCGGACGAGCCCGCCGACGAGGAGCCTGACGAGTCGGAGACGCCTGACCTCGAGACCTCGCGCCGCTGCGCCGGACGACGCGTCCGAACCGGTACCTGATGCCGCGGAGCTGCTTCCCGACGAGCCCCTCGTGGAGCTGGACGACCTGGCACCCACCCCGGGGTGGGTGTCGCAGGAGGACCCGGGCATCGTGGTCTTCGCTTCCGACGCGGGCGTGTCCTCCGCCGACGTGCTCCCGGACGACCCGCTCCCCTCGGACGAGTTGTCCGACGAGCCGCAACTCGTCACCCGCACGATGGCCGAGCTCTACGCGCGTCAGGGATTGACCGATCGGGCCCTGGAGGTCTTCCGGCAGCTCCTCGACGCCACGCCGGGCGATCCTGGACTTCGGCGACGCATCGCCGAGCTCGAGGCGGCCGAGGCGGCCGCGGCCGCGGAAGCGGCGGAAGCGGCCCACGACCCGTACGGGGTCGTCGCACCTTCGTCCGACGAAGACGAGGGCATGAGCGGCCACCCGTGGGACGCCCAGGCCCAGCAGGCGCTGCACGAGGTCGAGACGCCCTTCGCCTGGACGCGGGAGGACGCGGAGGACGCGCCGGTCGCCGGACCTGCCATCGGTCGGTACTTCGAGCGCCTGTCTGACCTGGGAGCCCGAAGGGAGTCATCCAGGGCGAGGCGGCGGAAGGCGACGAAGGGGAAGGGAGGGGAGCTGGACGCGGCGGGGCCCACCGGGCCCGACGCATGAGAATCGGGGTCATCCACGGACCCAACCTCCGCCTGCTCGGGCGCCGAGAGCCGGCGGTCTACGGCTCGGATACGCTCGACGACGTGAACGGCGCCATCGCGGCCCTCGCCGCCGAGCTCGGCGTGGAGGTGGAGTCGTTCCAGTCGAACCACGAGGGCGCGGTGCTCGACTTCGTCGAAGAGGCCTCCGGGCGCGTGGACGGCTTCCTCGTCAACCCCGGCGCACTGACCCACACCTCCATCGCCCTGCGCGACGCGCTCCTGGGCGTGGATCTCCCCTTCGTGGAGGTCCATCTGTCCAACACGGCCGCGCGGGAGCCGTTTCGCAGACACTCCTACCTCGCCGACGTCGCGGTCGGCGCGGTTTATGGATTCGGGGTGCACAGCTATCTTCTTGGGCTTCGGGGCCTGGTAGCCCGGATCGAGAACGAGAAGACGTAACCACCCCAGGGCGAGGCTGCATGGCGAGCACTGCGGAATTCCGCAACGGGATGGTCCTCCAGATCGACGGCGATCTGTGGGCCATCACCTACTTCCAGCACGTGAAGCCCGGCAAGGGCGGCGCGTTCGTGCGCACGAAGCTGAAGAACGTCCTCACCGGGGCGGTGGTCGACCGTACGTACCGGGCGGGCGAGAAGCTCACCGACGTCCGCCTGGAGCGGCGCCCCGTGACCTACTCGTACACCGACGGCCAGCTCTACTACTTCATGGACGCCCAGACCTTCGAGATGATCCCGATCCAGCACGATGTGATCGGCGACGACCAGCTCCGGTACCTCAAGGAGAACATGGAGTGCGAGGGGCTGGTCCATGACGAGAAGGTGATCAGCGTGGAGCTGCCCAACTTCGTCGAGCTCGAGGTCACGGAGACGGAGCCCGGCCTGAAGGGCGACACCGCGCAGGGCGGCACGAAGCCCGCGAAGCTGGAGACCGGAGCGGTGGTACTGGTGCCGCTCTTCGTGGAGGAAGGGGACGTGATCCGCGTGGACCGCCGCGAGGACAAATACCTCACACGGGTGTGACGGGATGATCGACCTCGAGTTTATCGAACGACTCATCCAGGCCATCGACAACAGCAGCCTCGACTCGATCGAGATCGAGCGGGGCGGCACGCGTGTGCGCCTGGCGAAGTCCCCTCCGCCCGCCACCGTGATGTCGGCCGGGGGCGCCGCGGCTCCACCGGCCCAGTCGGGAGCGCCCGCTCCGGCCGGAGGCGCTCCGGCCGCCGCGCCCGAGCCGGCGCCGCCGGTGGTGGCGTCGAAATTGCTCGAGATCACCTCGCCGATGGTCGGGACGTTCTACCGGGCGCCGGCGCCGGACGCGCCGTCCTACGTGGAGAAGGGCAAGCGGGTCTCGCAGGGCGACACGCTCTGCATCATCGAGGCGATGAAGCTCATGAACGAGCTCGAGTGCGAGGTGGAGGGAACGATCGTCGAGATCCTGGTGGAGAACGCCCACCCCGTGGAGTACGGCCAGGTGCTCTTCCGGGTGGATCCGGCGTAGCCGGGGCCCCGAGGGACGCACGGACGAGCCGACCGCGCGCGGCCGGCGGTGCCAGACACTCAGGAGTCCCGCGCGCTTCGACGATGGAGAGAGATCCGTGTTCCAGAAGGTCCTGATCGCCAACCGCGGCGAGATCGCGCTGCGCATCATCCGCGCCTGCCACGAGCTCGGCATCCAGACGGTGGCGGTGTACTCGGAGGCGGATCGCGAGTCGCTCCACGTACGCTTTGCGGACGAGGACGTCTGCATCGGCAGGCCGCCCGCCGCGGAGAGCTACCTCAACATCCCCCGCATCATCGCCGCCGCCGAGGTCACGGGCGCCGAGGCCATCCACCCGGGCTACGGCTTCCTCGCGGAGAACGCCGAGTTCAGCGAGATCTGCGCGCGCTCGGGGATCGTCTTCATCGGCCCGACCCCCGCGCAGATCCGCGCCATGGGCGACAAGGCCACGGCGCGGCGCACGATGATGAACGTCGGCGTGCCGACCGTCCCGGGCTCCGAAGGCATCGTCGAGGAGATGGATGAAGCCCGCCGCGTGGCCGGGGAGATCGGCTTCCCGATCATGATCAAGGCATCGGCGGGCGGGGGCGGGAAGGGGATGCGCATCGCTCCGGACGCCGACTCGTTCGCGAAGCTCCTCACCGCGGCGCAGAACGAGGCCAAGGCGGCCTTCGGGGATTCGAGCGTGTATCTGGAGCGGTGCATCCTGAGGCCGCGGCACGTCGAGTTCCAGATCTTCGGAGACAAGCAGGGTCGGATCATGCACCTCGGGGAGCGGGACTGCTCGATCCAGCGTCGCCACCAGAAGCTGCTGGAGGAGGCTCCGTCTCCGGCGCTGACGCCGGCGCTGCGCGCCGAGATGGGCGAGGCCGCCGTGCGCGCCGCGAAGACGATCGAATACGTGGGCGCGGGTACGATCGAGTTCCTCCTCGACCAGGACGGCTCGTTCTACTTCATGGAGATGAACACGCGCATCCAGGTCGAGCACCCCGTCACGGAGGTGACCACGGGCTTCGACCTGGTCAAGGAGCAGATCCGCGTCGCCGCCGGTGAGCCGCTCAGCTTCCCGGACAACGGGGAGCCGGTGCGCCACCGCGGGCACGCGATCGAGTTCCGCATCAATGCGGAGGACCCGGACCGCAACTTCGCGCCGGGACCGGGTACGATCACGACCTTCCACCCCCCCGGAGGGCCGGGCGTACGGCTGGACACGCACGTGTACACGGGCTACCGCGTTCCACCGAACTACGACTCGCTGCTCGCCAAGCTGATCGTGCACGGCGGCACGCGGGACGAGGCGGTGGTGCGCGCCCGCCACGTGCTGGACCAGTTCATCATCGAGGGTGTGCCGACCACGATCCCCTTCCTGAGGCGGATCGTGGACGACGAGCGATTCCTGGCGGGCGACGTCGACACCGGCTTCGTCGCCCGCATGATGTCGGAGGGCGGGGGGGTGAACGCGCGCGTCTACCTGAACGTGTCCGAGGTCGATCCGGCCCTCCTCGCCGAGGCGGTCGTGGTGGTGATCGACGTCGTGCGAGCTACGACGAGCATCGTGGAGGCCCTGGCCAACGGGGCCCGCGCGATCTATCCGACGGCTTCCACGGAGGAGGCCGTGAAGCTGATGTCGTCGCTGGGGCGCGACGACACCCTGCTGTGCGGAGAGCGCAAGGGCGTGAAGGTCGAGGGGTTCGATCTGGGAAACTCGCCCTCGGAGTTCGCGCGTGACGGTCGTGGAGGGCAAGCGCCTCGTCATGAGCACCACGAACGGCACGGTGGCGCTCGCCGCCGTGCAGGAGGCCGGCCGGGTGATCGCTTGCGCGTTCACGAACCTGGGCGCCGTGGCCGATTCGGTGCGGGACGAGGAGGAGCTCGTGGTGCTGTGTGCGGGCCGGATGGGGCGCTTCTCCCTCGACGACGCGGTCTGCGCCGGCCACCTCCTCAAGCGCCTGGGTGTCGACGCCGAAGAGTCGGCCCACAACGACGCCACGCGCGCCGTCCTCGCCCTGGGCGGGGCGATCGAGGCTGGCCCGGGCTTCCTCGCGGGCACGGAGGCGGGCCGTGCCCTGGCCACCATCGGCCTCGATGCCGACCTCGAGGTATGCGGACACGTGGACCGGCACGCGATCGTCGTCGAGATGCGGGACAGGGCGCTGGTCGCGGCGCGAGGGTGACGGGAGCGCGATGGTGACGCGGGAGCAGCAACGCGAGATCCTTGCCGTGGGCCTGCTGGCCCTCGCGCTCTTCGTGCTCGTTTCGCTCGTCCCGGTGACCATCCTCGGCGAGCGTGCCTTCGAGTGGTTCCCCTCGGGCAACGCGATGGGCGTCGTGGGCGGCACCCTGCGGGCGCTCCTGCACGCCTTCTTCGGCGGAAGCGCCTTCCTGGTGCCGCCCCTCCTCGCGCTCGCCGGGCTGCGCATCGGCGGGTGGATGGGCAAGGAGCGCTCCCTCCGGTTCGCCCTGCTCACGGCGGGGCTGCTGATCCTGATTCCGCTCACCGTGTGGGTGGTGAGCGCCGAGCCGTCGGCGGCAGGGTGGCTGGGCATGCACCTGGGCGAGCCGCTCGTGGGGCTGGTGGGTGTGTTGGGCGGTGCGCTGCTGAGCTTCGTGGGCTTCGTGGCGCTCTCCGTCGGGACGCTGGGGTGGAACCCGTTGCGCTCGGTAGGGCGGGGCGTGGTGGCCGGGAGCGAGGTCGCAGGGCGCACCGCGCGCACCCTGAACGAGAAGCGCCGGCTGGCCGCGATCGAACGGGCCCAGCGTCGCGCGGAGGCCGAGCCCGCGCCGCCGCTCGAGGAGACGCCGTTCGTCGAGGCCGTCGACGAGCCGGCGACGGCGACGAAGGACCCGGCCTTCCCCGAGCCCGAGCCCGATGTGCCTCCGCCGCCCCCGACGGGGCGGAAGGGTCGGAAGCGGAAGAAGGAGGCCGAGGCCGCCTCCGGAGCTGCGGGCGCGTTGCCTGGTGTCGACTTCGCCGAGGACGGCTCCGGGCTCCCGGACCCGCGGGCCCCCGGCGAGGACTCCGACCTCCTCCTTCCCCCGGTGAACCTCCTCGACGCGCCGCAGGAGGTGGACCGGGCCAGCATGGAGCGCCAGCTCGACGAGCTCGGGCGCATCCTCGTCGAGAAGCTCGGCACCTTCAACGTGCAGTGCGAGCTGGGCGGCCGGACCACCGGTCCGATGGTCACGCAGTTCGAGGTGATCCCGGCGCCCGGCGTGAAGGTGAACCGGATCGCCAACCTGGACGCCGATCTCGCGCTCGCGATGAAGGCCTCGAGCGTGCGCATCGTGGCGCCGATCCCGGGCAAGGGGGCGGTGGGCGTCGAGATCCCGAACCCGCAGCCCGAGATCGTCAACCTGCGCGAGATCCTGGAGACGTCCGCCTTCCAGAACGCGAAGGGGGAGCTGCCGCTCGCGCTGGGGAAGGACCTGAACGGACGCCCGTACGTGGCCAACCTCGCGAAGATGCCCCACGTGCTCATCGCCGGCGCTACCGGCTCGGGGAAGTCCGTCTGCCTGAACACGATCGTCACCAGCCTGGTCTACAAGCACACGCCGGAGACGATGCGCCTCCTGATGATCGACCCGAAGATGGTCGAGCTGTCCGTCTACTCCCGCCTCCCGCACCTGCGCCACAACGTCGTGACCGACCCTCGCGACGCCGCCGGTGTACTCAAGTGGGCCGTGCTGGAGATGGAGCGGCGCTACGGGCTCCTGAAGGCCAACCACGTCCGCTCGATCCAGGAGTTCAACCGGAAGGTGAAGGACGAGGTCCTCGTCCGGCGCTTCGAGCCCGTGGGCCCCGAAGGAGACGAGGATCGCTGGATCTACAGCGACGGCGTCCTGCCCTACATCGTGGTGGTGGTGGACGAGTTGGCAGATCTCATGATGACCGTGCAGAGCGAGGTGGAGAAGCCGCTCACGCAGCTCGCCCAGAAGGCGCGCGCGATCGGCATCCACCTCATCGTGGCCACGCAGCGGCCGTCGGTGAACGTCATCACCGGCCTGATCAAGGCGAACTTCCCCACACGGATGGCCTTCCGGGTCGCGTCCAAGACCGACTCGCGCACCATCCTCGACCAGAACGGGGCGGACGCGCTCCTCGGCAACGGAGACATGCTTTTCCTCCCGCCGGGGCAGAGCGAGCCGGTGCGCATCCAGGGGGCCTACCTCCCGACGGAGGACACGGAACGGCTCATGCACTGGTACCGGGAGCTGCAGGAGCTTCACGTGGAGGCCGGCGAGCCGCCGCCCGTGGTGGGCGTGCTGGAGCCGGACATCCTCGAAGAGGTGCGCACGGCGGAGCTGATGTCGGTGGAGGACGCGGTGGAGGCCATCGCCGGGGACTGGGACGAGCTGTTCAAGGCCGCGGCCGAGGTGTGTATCCAGAACCAGGGAGGCTCGACCTCCCTTCTGCAGCGGCGCCTGAGCATCGGGTACGGGCGGGCCGCGCGCATCGTGGACCAGCTCCAGGACGCCGGTGTGCTCGGCCCGTCCGAGGGCGCGAAGGGGCGGGAGGTGCTGATGGGCCTCGAGGAGCTGGAGATGATGCTGAACGGAGGTGGTCAGTGAGCGGGCGCGTACGTCGTCGCCGACTGGGCGGGTTCGAGCTCGCCGCGCTGGCCCTGGGAGCGCTCCCGGTCGCCGCCGCGGGCCAGGAGGGGCGGGCGCTCTCGATCCTGGAGGCCGCGTCGGCCCGCTACGAGGCGGCCTCGACCGTGTGCGCCGACTTCGTGCAGACGCTCAGCGTGCCCCTGCTCTCGCAGGAGAACCACGGGAAGGGGCGGCTGTGCCAGGCTCAGCCCGACCGCTTCACGATGCGCTTCGACGACCCCGCGGGGGACGTGGTGGTCATGGACGGCACCTACGTCTGGATCTACTACAAGAGCGCCGACCCGAAGACGGTCCTCCGGCTCCCGGTGGCCGACGCCCCGGGCGGGTTCGACCTCCACCGCGAGTTCCTCGAGCGACCCGCCGAGAAGTACCGCATCTCCTATGCGGGGATCGAGCGGATCGGCGGCCGCGACACGCACCACATCCTCCTCGTGCCGAAGGATGCGACGTCCTACGTGGCCGCCGAGGTTTGGATCGACGGGAGCGACCATCTCCTGCGCCGCGTGAAGATCGAGGAGGAGAACGAGTCGGTGCGTACGCTCGAGCTCTCGAACGTGACGCTCGACGCGAAGGTCCCCGACGGATGGTTCACCTTCACGCCGCCCCCGGGGGCGCAAGTCATCTCTCGATGACGCTCCTCGCGACCGCGGAGGCCGGCCGCTGATGGCGCGTATCCGTGACCTTCCCGTCTTTCCCATCGACCCGTGGGCAACCACGGGTCCCGTGCGCCCGGACGTGCCCGCGGACGCCGAGGCCGTGCGCCTGCACATCGAGCCCAGAGGCGCGGGTGGCGGACCGCGCATCGCGCTCGTCACGCTCGGCTGCGACAAGAACACGGTCGACTCCGAGCGCATGATGGCCGCCCTGGTGGGTCACGGCGCCCGCGTATCCTCGGAGGTCGAGGGCGCCGATGTCGTGATCGTCAACACGTGCGGCTTCATCCAGGCGGCCAAGGAGCAGTCGATCGAGACGATCCTCGAGGCTTGCCAGCTCAAGGAAGACGGGGCGCTCAAGGCCGTGGTCGCCGTGGGGTGCATGGTGGAGCGTCACGGTGCCGAGATGCGGGCCGAGATCCCCGAGGTCGACCTCTTCATGGGGCTCACCGAGCTCGCAGGGGTTGGTGCCCGCGCTCCGTAGCCGGGGGCTGCTGCCCGAGCCGGACGAGGTGATTCCCACGATGGAGCGGCCGCTGCGGATCCTGTCCAGCGAGACGCCGCACACCTCGTACCTCAAGATCAGCGAGGGGTGCGACCACACCTGCGCTTTCTGTGCGATCCCACTCATGCGCGGCCTCCACAGGTCGCAGCCGGTCGCCGAGCTGGTGCGCGAGGCCGCCGGCCTGGGGGCGCAGGGCGTGCGCGAGATCAACATCGTCTCGCAGGACACGACGTGGTACGGCCGCGATCTGCGCAGGGGGCGGCCACGGGGCGCCGGCGCCCCGTCCGGGGAAGGACGCACCGCTGCTGCCGGACCTGCTGCGCGCGCTCCTCGACGGCACCGACGTGCCGTGGTACCGGCTGTTCTACATGTACCCGTCGGGGATCACGCGGGAGATGGTGGAGCTGCTCGCGACCGAACCGCGCATCCTCCCGTATCTGGACATGCCCATCCAGCACGGCAGCGACCGCATGCTCCGACGCATGCGCCGGCCGGAGCGCCGGCGCACGATCACGGAGCGTGTGGCGTGGCTGAGGGACGCCGTGCCCGACCTGACGCTGCGGACCACGGTGATCGTGGGCTTCCCGGGCGAGACCGAGGAGGACTTCCAGGCGATGCTCGACCTCCTCGAGGAGATCGAGTTCGACCGCGTGGGCGGCTTCACGTACTCCCTGGAGGAGGGCACGCGCGCGGCCGAGATGGAGGGCCAGCTCGACGAGGAGGAGAAGACGGAGCGGCTCGAGCGCCTGATGGAGCTCCAGCGGGGCATCTCCTTCGAAAAGAACCTCGACCTGGTGGGACGCCGCGCCCTCGCGCTCGTGGACCGGATCGTGCACGACGATCCGGAGTTCGGCGCGGTGGCGAGGACCGCTGCGCAGGCCCTCGACGTGGACGGTGTGACGAACCTGCGCGGAGCCGAGGGGCTCACGCCCGGAGACATGGTGCAGGTGGAGATCGTGGACGCTCTGGACTACGACCTGGTGGCGGAGGTGCGACGGTGAGGATGCGGATGGATCGTTGGAGCGCAATGCTGGCCGTGGCCGCGACGGTCGCCCTGGTCACGCCGAACGCGGCGTCGGCGCAGGGGCTGGCCGACTTCGACTACGAGAACCTGTCGTTCCGCGGATTCGCCCCGGAGTGGGGCTACATCTGGCCCAGCCGCGTGGAGCCGACCCAGACCGTTCGGCATCCGCATGGACCTCGGCTATCTCGGGCCCGGTCTGCGCATCTTGCCCGGCCTCACGTACTGGAAGTCGGACTTCAAGGCCGGCGAGATCCGTGCGCTCGAAGAGCGCGTGGCCTCGCTCATCGTCTCGCAGACGGACGGGCCCGCCCCGACCGTGGATCTGGGACGCATCGACTGGAGCGACATCGCGCTCTCCCTCGACGGCCAGATCGTCTGGCGCGTGCCCTACGACGTCCTGACGTTCCTCGGCGCCGGCGCCGCCGTCCACCTCCTGAACGGCAACGGCACGGCGATCAACGGCACCTTCGTCGAGGACCTCCTGGACTCCGTCACCGCGGGCTTCAACCTGCACGGCGGCGCCGAGTACCCGGTGTGGCCGAAGCTGCGCCTCACCGGGCAGGCCCGCTACGAGGTGATGGGCGACCTGCAGTACTTCGGGGTCCGCTTCGGCGTGCAGTTCATGCTCGGCCCGTCCGCACCGGGGGAGGAGCGCTCGCGATGAACCCGACCGGGACGGCGCCCAGGTTCGCCGTGGTGGGCACGGGCGCGATCAGCCAGGTCATGCACGTGCCGATCCTCGCCGAGCGCGAGGACGTCGACCTGGCCGTGCTCTCGGACGTCGACCTCGCCAAGGCGCGCACCATCGCGGGACGCCTCGGCGTGCCGGATGCGCTCGGGCCCGACGAGGTGCTCCGCCGCGACGACGTGGACGCGCTCGTCCTGTGCACGCCCAACGGCGCGCACGAGGAGATGGCCGTCGCGGCGCTCGAGGCGGGCAAGCACGTCTTCGTGGAGCGCCCGATCGCCACCACCGCGAAGGGCGCCGCCCGGGTCGTGGAGGCCGCGCGCGCCACGGGCCGGGTCCTGGTCGTCGGGCAGCCGCAGCGCTTCCGGGCGGACGTGACGGCGCTGCACAGCTTCGTGGCCGGTGGGGAGATGGGCGACATCTACGCGTTGCGCGGCAGCTGGCTGACCCGCCGGGTGCCGGTCATGCGTCCCACCTGGCGGCAGAGTCCGGAGGAAGCCGGGGGCGGCGCGCTGATGGAGTTGGGCGTGCCGGCGCTGGACCTCTGCCTGTGGATGGTCGGCTATCCGGAGGTACGGCGCGTGAGCTGCGTGACCACGCACGGGGACTTCGAGGTCGAGGACGCGGCTACCGTCATGTTCGAGACCGAGGGCGGCGTCGCCTTCACGCTCGAGGTGAGCTCGCGCCTCTTCGCGGGCAGCCGACCGGTACTACGCTCGCGTCATGGGTACGGAGGGCTCGGCCTCGCTCCCTCCGCTCGAGATCTACAAGCAGCTGGGGGGCCGTCCGCTCGAGGTCACACCGCGCCAGCCACGCCCCCGAGGGGGTGAGAACGCCTACACGAACGCCTATCGGCGCCAGCTCGATCATTTCGTGCGGGCGGTGTCCGGGGAGGCCGAGGCGGAGTTGCCCACGGACCAGGTGGCGCTCATGCACCTGATCGAGATGGCCTACCGGGCCGCGGAGGAACGGCGGGAGGTGGCACCATAGCCGCACGGGGCCGGGCGCTGGTCCGATCGCTCTGGCCGCGGCCCGGCGAGCGGGTTCTGCCGACGGTGTCGGCGCTGCTGCTGGCCGCGTGCTTCCCGCCTCTGCACCCTCTGCTCCTTCCGTTCGTGGGGCTCGTGCCCTACGCGATCTGGGTGGCCACGCTTCCGGCCGACCGCGAGGGCCGGCGCGCCGTGATGCGCGGCAGCATGCTCTTCGGGATGCTGTATTTCGGCATCGTCTTCTACTGGATCCTGATCGCGCTCATCTGGTTCACCTGGCTCGCGGTCGTCGCGTACGTCGGCACGATCGTCGCCCTCATGGGCTTCTCGGCGCTGCTGGGATGGATGCTGCACCGCGCCGTCCACGAGGTACGGGCACCTCTCTGGCTGGCGCTGCCCGTCGCCTGGACCGCGATCGAGTGGTCCCGGGCGCACCTGCCGGGCCCGATCGCCTTTCCCTGGCTCGGTCTCGGCTCGTCGCTGACCGGCTTTCCACGCCTCGTCGGCATTGCCGAGATCGTGGGGTCGCGCGGCGTCACCTTCTGGCTGGTGCTCGTGAACGGCCTCCTGGCGACGCTCCTGCTGCGCTGGCGCGCGCGCGGTCGGCAGTGGCCGCTCCTGGCGGCGACGGTGCTCGCGGTGGTGCTGCCCGCCGGGTGGGGCGTGTGGCGTGCCGGAACCCTCGAGCTCAGGGAGGCGGGTCGCGTCGCGGTGGTCCAGCCCAACATCCGCGAGGACCTGAAGATGGCCGGCGACGAGGCGCTCGACAGCACGTTCGCGTCGCTCGATCGGCTGATGCCTCGCATCACGCCCGGCTCGGTGGACCTGGTCGTCATGCCGGAGGTGACGTTCCCGGCGTACCTCACGATCCCCGGCTACCCCCGCGCGGACGAGATCGAGACGCGTCTGCAGGCCTGGTCGCGGGAAGTGGGCGCGCCGGTCCTCTTCGGGTCCCTGGGCGCGGAGCCGGTCGACAACCACTACGTCCCCTACAACGCCGCCTTCCTGATGAGGCCGCAAGGGCTCACCGACTACCAGTACGACAAGCGCTATCTGGTACCCTTCGTGGAGCGTGTGCCGTGGCTGCCGGAGCGCTGGATCCGCCGCTTCCGCTACCTGGGCGGCTTCGGCGTGGGTCAGGGGTGGCCGCTCGCGCGCGTCGACGAGACGGCGTACGCGCCGCTCATCTGCTACGAGTCGACGTATCCGCAGGGCGCCCGCAGCTTCCGCCGGGAGGGCGCGGACGTGCTGGTGAACATCACCAACGACGCCTGGTACGGCCGCGAGCCGTGGTACGCCCGCACCACCGCGCTCTGGCAGCATCCCGCGCACATGGTCATGCGCGCGATCGAGAACCGCATGGGCGTGGCGCGCGCGGCGAACACCGGGATCTCGATGTTCGTCGACCCGGTGGGAAGGGTCTACGACGCCACCCCGCTCTTCCGGGCGGACGTGCGCGTGAGCCGGGTCTACACCACGGACGTCGTGACCTTCTACACGCGCTACGGCGATCTCCTGGGCAACGGCTCGGCCGCAGCCGCCCTCCTCCTGGTGCTCGTGGCGTGGCGGTTGGGCCGTCGCTACCCGTTGCCGGACTCCCTGGACCCGGCGCGGCCTCGACATTAGGTTTCCCAGGCTGTGGAGGCGGGGGACCACGGACGTCCCGCCTTCGCCATCCGTTCGCAACGCCGGGCCAGGGGCCGCTTTCCGAGGGCGCCGGGCCCGTTCCACTTCGGCAACGTGGAGCTGGATATGAAGCAGGGCATCCATCCCGACTACAAGCCGGCGACGGTCGTCTGCGCCTGCGGGAACCGCTTCGAGACGATGTCGACGCAGGAGGAGGTCCACATCGAGATCTGCTCGGTGTGCCATCCCTTCTACACCGGCAGGCAGCGTCTCGTCGATACCGCCGGGCGGGTCGACCGCTTCAAGAAGAAGTACGAGAAGGTCGGCAAGTGACGCGCGCGGCCGGGCTTCGGCCCGGCCGCCCGCACACGTCCCCGAGCGCCCCCCGGCCGCCCCGGCCGTGGCCCTCCGATGAAGACCCCCGAACTGGATCCCAGGCTCGACCAGCGTCTGCGCGAGGCGGAGGTCCGCTTCGTGGAGGTCGACGAGGCGCTCGCCAGCTCGGAGGTCTTCGAACACCCCGAACAGCTCCGTGAGCTGGGCCAGGAGCGCGCCCGCCTCGAGCCCATCGTCACCGTCGCCCACGAGCTGCGCGCCGCGCTTTCCGAGCACCGCGGCGCCACCCAGCTCGTCGACGAGACGGACGACGACGAGATGCGCACCATGGCGGAGGAGGAGGTCACCGGCCTCGGGGAGCGCATCGAGACGCTCTCCGCGCGGGCACGGGAGCTCCTCATCCCCCACGATCCGCTCGAGGACCGGGCGGCGGTGGTCGAGGTGCGCGCCGGCACGGGAGGGGACGAGGCCGGGTTGTTCGCGGCCGACCTGATGCGGATGTACGAGCACCTGGCCGAGCGCCAGGGGTGGTCCACGGAGCTGCTGAGCCTCTCCGAGGGGATCCCCGGCTCGATCAAGGAGGCGATCTTCCTGGTCCGCGGCCGAGGCGTCTACGGACGGCTGCGCTACGAGTCCGGAGTGCACCGCGTGCAGCGTGTCCCGGAAACGGAGAGCCAGGGGCGCATCCACACGTCGGCGGCCACGGTCGCCGTGCTTCCGGAGGCGGAGGAGGTCGATCTCGAGATCGATCCCTCCGACCTGCGCATCGACGTCTTCCGCTCCTCGGGCCCCGGCGGCCAGTCCGTGAACACGACCGACTCGGCGGTGCGCATCACGCACATTCCCTCGGGTCTGGTGGTGTCGTGTCAGGACGAGAAGTCCCAGCACAAGAACAAGGCGAAAGCGCTCAAGGTGCTGCGCAGCCGGCTGCTCGATCGGATGATCGCGGAGCAGGAGGCGGCGCGGGCGCGCGAGCGGAAGACGCAGGTGGGCACGGGCGATCGCTCCGCGAAGATCCGCACCTACAACTTCCCGCAGAACCGCGTGACGGACCATCGCATCGGCCTGACGCTCTACTCCCTCGGCGAGGTCCTCGAGGGCGACCTGGACGACCTGGTCACGGCCTTGCGCCTCGCCAAGGAGGAGGAGCGGCTGGAGACCTCGACCGGGTGAACACGGCCGTGCAGTCTCCCGAGGTCGGTCGTGGACGCGACGGCGAGGTCTGGACGGTGCTGCGCCTCATGCGCTGGAGCGGCGAGTACCTGGAGGGGAAGGGCGTCGAGCGCGGCCGGCTCGACGCCGAGCATCTCCTGTCCCACGCGTTGGGGATCCCGAGGCTGCAGCTCTACCTCCAGTTCGACCGCCCGCTCGAGGCCGAGGAGCTGGATCGATTCCGTCCACTTCTCCGGCGGCGGGCGGAACGGGAGCCTCTCCAGTACATTCTCGGACGGGCCGCCTTCCGGGAGCTGGAGCTGGCGGTGGATCCCCGGGTGCTCGTGCCGCGCCCCGAGACCGAGATCCTGGTGGACGAGGTGCTGGCGTGGGCCGCGGGCCGGGCCCCGGCCGACCTCACCGCCGTCGATCTGGGAACGGGCTCGGGGGCGATCGCGCTCTCGCTGGTCCGGGAGGGCCCGTTCGCGCGGGTCGTCGCCACGGACGCCTCCGAGGAGGCGCTCGCGGTGGCGGCGCTCAACGCCCGCGGGGCGGGGCTGGCGGAGCGCATCGACCTGAGGCACGGCTCGCTGTTCGAGCCGCTCGCCGAGGGCGAGCGCTTCGACGTGGTGGTCTCGAATCCGCCGTACGTCGCCGAGGCGGAGGCGGCCGGGCTCGAGCCCGAGGTCGGGGTCTGGGAGCCGTCGGGCGCGCTCTTCGGCGGTCCGGATGGACTGGCGGTTCTGCGGTCGATCGTGGCCGGCGCGGGCCCGTTCCTGCGCGCGGGTGGGCTGTTGGCGCTCGAGGTGGGCGCCAGCCAGGCCGGCCAGGTGGTGGCGGCGGTGGAGGCGGTGGGTGGGTACGACGACGTCCGGGTGCGACGTGACCTGGCGGGACGCCAGCGCGTCGTGATGGCCCGGCGAACGGGAACGAAGACCGAGTTGGAACGCTGACGCGAAGGGGAGGGATCGACCGAATGGCAGGCATCTACGACATGGCGAAGGAGTTGGGCGGCGCGTTGGCCCGGACCGACGAATACCAGGCGCTCAAGCGAGCGAGCGCGGCCGTGGACGAGGACCGCGAGCTCGTGGAGCTGCGCAATCAGCTGAGGGCCATCGAGGAGCGCATCGAGGCGTCGCTGCGGGCCGGGCAACAGCCCGAGGAGGACGTGGCGAAAGCCTACGAGGAGACCGCCGGGGAGCTACAGGAGAAGCCGGTGTTCCAACGTCTCGTCGCGGCCCAGTCGAACTTCGACAAGGTGATGTACAAGGTGAACGAGACGATGGCCCGGGGGCTCCAGGAAGGCGCCCAGAGCCGGATCATCCTCTCGTCCTGAAGTGCGTGCGGGGCCGAACGAGCCCCCAATCCACATGAACCAGACTCACGAGGGAGATTCGTGAAGCAACCATCCGAGATCCGACCGGCCTCCGGCAAGCTGGGTGTCCTCCTCCCGGGATTCGGCGCCGTAGCCACCACCTTCGTCGCCGGCGTGGAGGCCGTGCGACGCGGCCTGGCCAAGCCGATCGGCAGCCTGACGCAGCTCTCGACGATCCGCCTCGGCAAGCGAACCGAGGGACGGACGCCGTTCATCAAGGAGTTCGTGCCTCTGGCCGGGCTCGAAGACCTCGTCTTCGGCTCGTGGGATCCGATCCCCGACGACGGATACAAGAGCGCGCTCAACGCCGGCGTGCTGCACAAGGAGCAGCACCTCGACCCCATCAAGGACTTCCTGTCGGCCATCAAGCCGATGCCGGCCGCCTTCGACACGATGTACGTGAAGAAGCTCGACGGTCCGAACAAGAAGAAGGGCGCGACCAAGAGGGAGCTCGCCGAGCAGATCCGCGAGGACATCCGGCGTTTCAAGGACGAGAACGGCTGCGACCGTCTGGTCATGGTCTGGTGCGGCTCCACCGAGATCTACGTGCGCGCGGGTGCCGTGCACGAGAACCTCGAGGCCTTCGAGAAGGCCATGGAGAGCAACGATCCCGGGATCGCTCCGAGCCAGCTCTACGCCTACGCCGCGATCATGGAGGGGATCCCCTACGCCAACGGCGCCCCCAACCTGTCGGCCGACTTCGCCGCCCTGGAGAACCTCGCCACCGAGCGGGGCGTGCCGATCTGCGGGAAGGACTTCAAGACGGGCCAGACCCTCATGAAGACCATCCTCGCGCCCGGCTTCAAGACCCGCATGCTCGGCCTGAGCGGGTGGTTCAGCACGAACATCCTGGGCAACCGCGACGGCGAGGTGCTGGACGACCCCGAGTCGTTCAAGACGAAGGAGGTCTCGAAGCTCGGCGTGCTCGAGCACATCCTGCAGCCGAAGATGTACCCCGACCTCTACGGCGACATGTACCACAAGGTGCGGATCAACTACTACCCGCCTCGTGGGGACAACAAGGAGGGGTGGGACAACATCGACATCTTCGGGTGGATGGGTTACCCGATGCAGATCAAGGTCGACTTCCTCTGCCGCGACTCCATCCTGGCCGCGCCGATCGTGCTCGACCTGGCGCTGTTCATGGATCTGGCGTCGCGCGCCGGCCTGAAGGGCATCCAGGAGTGGCTGTCGTTCTACTTCAAGAGCCCGCAGACGGCGCCGGGTCTCTATCCGGAGCACGACATCTTCATCCAGCACTGGAAGCTGAAGAACACGCTGCGCTGGCTGATGGGCGAGGAGCAGCTCACCCACCTGGGCGTCGAGTACTACGAATAGCGCCTTCCAAGCCATGGCTGAGAAGGCCCGGGGGCGCTTCATCGTGCTGGAGGGCGGCGAGGGTGCGGGAAAGAGCACCCAGGCCGCCCTCCTCGGCGCCTGGCTCGACGAGCTGGGCGTGCCCCACCTCGTGACGCGTGAGCCGGGGGGGACGGCGGTGGGCGAGGCGGTCCGCTCCGTCGTTCTGGCGCGGACGGATCTCGAGATGCCCGCCGAGAGCGAGCTCTTCCTCTACCTGGCGTCACGGGCGGCGTTCGTACGGGACATCGTGCGCCCGGCGCTCGAGGCGGGCCGCACCGTCGTCGCGGACCGCTTCGATCTCTCGACCCTGGCCTACCAGGGCTATGGCCGGCGGCTGAGGCTCGCGGACGTGCGCGCGGCGATCTCCCTGGCCACCGGTGGGCTGGTGCCCGACCTCTACCTCTACATCGACCTGCCGGTCGCCGTCGGCGCGGCCCGGCAGCGGGACGAGGGGAAGGCGCCCGACCGGATCGAGCGCGAGGGAGGAGGCTTCCTGGGCCGGGTGCGGGAGGGCTATCTGGAGCTCGCGGCTTCGGATCCGAGGCGTGCGGGTGATCGACGGCGTCGGGGCGCCGGACGAGGTGCACGCGCGCATCCGCCGGGTGCTGCAGCGCGATCTTCCGGAAACCTTCGCGCCCTCGGGGGTTTAACTTCGCTTCGGGGACCGATGCTCCCGAGGGTGGAAATCGTCTGGAGAAGGGCAGAATGCGCAGAGGCGTAGTGGCGCCGCTGGCGGTGGTGGCCGCGGCCGTCCTGACGGGGGGCTGGCTCCTCCAGCGGGGTGTGGACCGCACCGAGAACGTGTACATGAAGGTCCACCTCCTTCAGGAGGTGGTCGACCGCGTGGAGTCCAGCTATGTGGACGAGGTCGACCAGGGCGCCCTCTACCACTCGGCGATCGACGGCCTCATCGACGATCTGCACGACCCGTACTCCTCCTTCATGGAGGCTTCGGACTTCGAGAACCTGCGGATCCAGGGGATCGAAGGGGACTACGGCGGCGTCGGCCTCGAGGTCATCGAGCGCGACGGCCTGGTCACGGTCGTCAGCCCGATCCCCGGAACGCCGGGCGCGCGCGCCGGCATCCGCGGCGGGGACCAGTTCTGGGAGATCGCGGGCACCGCGGCCGACACGATGAACGTGGACCAGGCCGTGGCGCTGCTGCGCGGCAAGCCGGGAACGGCCGTCGACGTGAAGATGCGGCGCCCCGGCCTCGACGACCCGATACCCTTCACGCTGACCCGCGAGGTCATCCAGCTCAAGGCCGTGCCGTTCGCGCTCATGGTCGAACGGGGGATCGGCTACGTGCCGTTCCAGAGCGTGCTCGGCACCTCCGCCGACGAGATGCGCGCGGCGCTCGATTCCCTCAAGGACGCAGGGATGAAGGGCCTCATCGTGGACCTGCGTGGCAACCCGGGCGGGCTGCTCGACCAGGGCATCGCCGTCTCCGACCTCTTCCTCGACAAGGGACGCTCGATCGTCGAGACCCGCGGCCGCGCGTCCGACCAGAACGCCGTGTACAAGGCCCGTCAGGACGACCGCTACGCCGGCATGCCGATGGTCGTGCTCGTGGACGGCGGCAGCGCCTCCGCGTCGGAGATCGTGGCCGGCGCGCTCCAGGACAACGACCGCGCCATCCTCGTCGGCTCCAGCACGTTCGGAAAGGGGCTCGTGCAGAGCCTCTACCGCCTGTCGGGCGGCAACGTGCTCCGCCTGACCACGGCGCGGTGGTACACGCCCGTCGGCCGCTCGATCAACAAGGATCACGACGGCTCGCCCCGCCCAGGACGGGCACGGCTCCCTCGCGCTCACCGGCCAGTTCGTGTCCGGTCGCGGACCTCGAGGGTCGGCCGACCTACCCGTCGGTGGCCGGCCGAACGCTCTACGGCGGAGGAGGCATCGCGCCGGACGTGTTCGTGGTGCCGGACGTGCTCACCGCCGAGGAGGAGCAGGCCGTGCGCGCGCTCTACCGCCAGAACGGCGCCATGAGCGTGGCGGTCTTCAACTACGCCGTGCGCTACGTCCAGGACCATCCGGATCTCGAGCCGGGCTTCCAGCTCGACGACGCGGACCTCGAGGCGTTCTACGGGAGGCTCCCCGCGTCGGACGTCACCGTCGATCGGGCCGACTTCCGGGCCGCGCGCCGCTTCATCGCGTACCAGCTCGAGCGTGAGATCGCGATGCAGGCGTGGGGCGCGGAGGGCCAGTTCCTCCAGGAGCGCCGCTTCGACAAGCCCCTCGCGGAGGCCGTGGACCTGCTGCAGCACGCGAGCTCCCAGGCGGAGCTGATCCAGCACGCCGCCGCCGCGGAAGGTTCCTGAGGACGCCCTGCGGTCGGGCGCTTCGGCGTCCGCTTCGGACATTCCCGCGGCCCGCGGCCTGATGTCCCTTTCGTCGGGTGGGATCGAGGTCCTGCGCGGCGGCTTCGTCGAGGCCCGCCACGCCGTGCACGCGGTGGTGTCGGACGCGGACGGGCGCATCGTGGCGTCCGTGGGTGACGTCGACGCGAACACGTTCTATCGCTCTGCGGCGAAGCCCTTTCAGGCCCTCCCCCTGGTGGAAGACGGAGTGGTCGAGCGCTTCGGCCTGAGCGCGTCCGAGCTGGCCCTCTGCTGCGCTTCGCACGAGGGGGAGCCGGCGCACGTCGCGGGTGCGCGCTCGATCCTGGCGAAGGCGGGACTGGACGAGGAGGCCCTGGCGTGCGGGCCGCACCTCCCCTTCTCGGAGAAGGAGGCGCACGACGTGCTGCGCGGTGGCGGGCGGGCCCTCAGGATCCACAACAACTGCTCGGGAAAGCACGCCGGGATGCTCGCGCTCGCCGTGGCCCACGGGTGGGCGCCCGCCGGATACCATGGCGCGGGACATCCCGTGCAGGGGAGGATGCTCCGGGAGGTCGCGCGCTGGTCCGGTGTGGACGAGGCCGGCGTGGGGACGGCGGTGGACGGGTGCGGCGTGCTGTGCTTCTCCGTGCCGCTCGACGCCATGGCCGCGTCGTTCGCGCGCTTCGCGGCGGCGGCCGAGCGCGGGGAAGCGCCCGCCCGGATCGTGGCCGCGATGACGGAGCATCCCTTCATGGTCGGAGGCACCGGGCGCGCGTGCACGGCGATCATGGAGCGGGCGGCTGGGCGCGCCTTCGTGAAGGTGGGCGCCGAAGGCGTATACGGTGCGGGCGTGCCGGAGCGTGGGCTCGGCATCGCCATCAAGGTGGTGGACGGGGCGCGGCGCGCCGCCGAGGTGGCGCTGATCCGGGTGCTCCACCTGCTGGACGTGCTCGACGACGCGACCGTGGAGGGGCTCTCCGCGTGGGGGCGTCCCGACGTGCGGAACACGCGACTCGAGGTGGTCGGCCGGATCCAGCCGGCGTTCGACCTGTCGTGGACATGAGGGTGCTGGATGCGGGAAGGGAGGCGCTGGTGGCGCTGAGCGCGGCGCTCGCCGGCGGCGAGGCGAAACGGATCGACGACGCCCTGCTTTCGGCGGCTCGCGACGCGGATCCGGTCGCCGTGGAGGAGGTGTTGCTGCAGAGCCATCTCTTCCTGGGCTACCCGGCGGCGCTGAACGGCTTCGCACGCTGGCGCGAGCTTTCGGGACGCCGGGGCGGTGCGGCCTCCGACGATCGGGAGGCCTGGAGCGAGCGCGGAGAGGCGGTGTGCCGCGTCGTCTACGGAGGGCAGTACGAGGGGTTGCGCGCCAACGTACGGCGGCTGCACCCCGACATGGAGCGATGGATGGTGGAGGATGGATACGGGAGGGTGCTGGGGCGACCGGGCCTCGATCTGGCGACGCGCGAGCTGTGCATCGCCGCGCTGCTGGCCGTGCAGGACGTGCCCCGCCAGCTCTACTCGCATCTGCGTGGAGCGCTGAACGCGGGCGCCGCGGAGTCCCAGGTGGCGCGCGCGCTGGAGATGGCCGGCGAGGTGAGCGGAGCGGATGCCCGCGACCGGGCCGGGGAGACGTGGAACGAGGTGCGGCAGCGAACCGGGGGGGATGCTTGATGTTCGTCGATCGTGCGGTCATCGAAGTGCGCGGCGGCGTCGGTGGATCCGGCGCCGACGCGATGCGCCGGGAGGCCATGGTGCCCCGCGGCGGGCCCTCCGGTGGGGACGGCGGCAAGGGCGGCGACGTGATCCTCGAGGTCGACGCGCAACTCTCCACCCTGCTCGACTACAGCTACCAGAAGCACTACCACGCCCCGCGCGGGCAGCACGGCGAGGGGAGCAACCGCACCGGGCGCTCGGGGGACGATCTCGTCCTCAAGGTGCCACCCGGCACCGTCGTGTCGGACGCGGATTCGGAGGAGGTGCTGGGCGAGCTGCTGGCCGAGGGCGAGCGGCTCGTGGTCGCCCACGGCGGCCGCGGGGGACGCGGCAACGCACGCTTCACCACGTCTACGAACCAGGCGCCGCACCGGTGGGAGCCGGGGGGCGAGGGGGAGGAGCGGCGCGTCCAGCTCGAGCTGAAGCTGATTGCGGACGTCGGACTCGTTGGCGAGCCGAACGCCGGAAAGTCGACCCTGCTCGCGACGGTGACTTCCGCGCGCCCGAAGGTGGCCGACTACCCCTTCACGACGATCGCGCCGAACCTCGGCGTGGTGCAGCTCTCTGGATACCGCACCTTCGTGCTCGCCGACGTGCCGGGCATCATCGAAGGCGCCCACGAGGGGCGTGGCCTCGGCCACCAGTTCCTCCGCCACATCGAGCGCACGCGCACGCTGGCGCTCCTTGTTCCGGTGGACGCCGAGGATCCGCAGGCGGAGTACGAGGCGCTGCGCGCCGAGCTGAGCGCCTACTCGGCCGCCCTCGCGCGTACGCCGCACTGCGTCGTGCTGACCAAGACCGACCTCCTCGGCCCCGACGACCCCCGCCCGAGCGTGACGGCACCGGGCTCCTTCGGCGTCTTCGCCATCTCGGCGGTGGCCCGCCAGGGCCTTCCCGAGCTGCTCGACGCGCTGTGGGAGCGTAGCCGCGCGGTCGAGCGGGCCGAGAAGGGCGACGACGAAGAGGAGTGGTGGACCCCTTGAACGGCGGTGCGGGCCGGACCAGGAGGGACGCCCGACGCCGTGAGGTCGAGGCCTTGCTGGTCCTGGACGGCCTCCCGCGCGTCGGGCCGGCCACGGTTCGCGCCCTGGTCGAATGGGCGGGCTCGGCAGCCCGCGCCCTGGCGATGCCCTCGCTGCTTCGGGGCTTCGCCGGCGAGGAGGCCGCGGCGGCGGCGGCCGACCCGCAGCGCCTCGAAGGGATCCGTGGCTCGCTCGGCGTCGCGGACCGCCTGGGCATCGAGACGCGGGTGCTCGGGGAAGAGGGCTATCCGGAGCGGCTGCTTCACCTCGTCGATCCGCCGCCGGTCCTGTTCCTGCGCGGGCGCATCGAGCTGCTCGGGACGCCGGGTGTGGGCGTGGTGGGCGCGCGCCGATCCACCGAACGCGCCCGTGGGGCGGCGCGCCGAATCGCTGCCGCGGTCGCGCGCGTCGACGTTCCCGTCGTGAGCGGGATGGCGCTCGGCGTGGACGGAGCCGCCCACGAGGGCGCGCTCGACGCGGGCGGTCCCACCGTCGCGGTGCTGGGGTCCGGGCCGGACGTGCCCTATCCGCGACGCCATGCGCGGCTCTTCCGGAGGATCCTCGCGGGCGGCCTGGTCGTGAGCGAGTTCCTCCCGGGGACGCCCGCGCTCCCGTACCACTTCCCCCGCCGCAATCGCATCCTCGCAGCGCTGTGCCACACGGTGGTCGTTGCGGAGGCACGTGCGCGCAGCGGAGCGCTCATCACGGTGGAGCACGCGCTGGACCTGGGGCTCGACGTCTGGGCGGTGCCCGGTCCCTTCGGCGAGGCCTTCTGCGAAGGCAGCAACGCTCTCCTGGCGGACGGAGCGCGCCCGCTCGTGACGGTGAACGGCTTCGTGCGCATGGCGCTGGGCGTGGAGCCGGGCGAGGCACGGGTGCCCACGTCCCTGTCGGTGGAGGAGGTGCGCCTGCTCGAGTTCCTCGCGGAGGGCACCCGAACCGCCGACGAAGTGGCCCGCTGGATGGGGCTCGAAGCGGGAAAGGTACTCGCGCTCCTGGCGGAGATGGAGCTCCGCGGCCGGGTGGCCCGCGAGCCGGGGATGCGCTTTCGTCGTGCCGGTTGACGCCCCCCACGGCGCGACGCCGGCGGCCTCGGTCTACGTACACGCACCCTTCTGCGTGCGGCGGTGCTTCTACTGCGACTTCGCGGTCCAGGTCCGGCGCACGGGGGACACCGAAGGATGGCTCGAGGCCCTCGGGGGCGAGCTGGCCGTCGTCGACGCCGAGGGGCTTCTGGTGCCGGAGGCGAGCCTCGACACGCTCTACGTGGGGGGCGGCACGCCTTCGCTCCTCGGCCCGAGCGCGATGTCCGGCCTTGCCGAGGTGATCGGGACGGACCGCCTGCGCGGCCCCGAGCTCGAGTGGACCTCGGAGGCCAATCCGGAAAGCCTGACCCCCGAGGTCGCGCGCGGCTGGCGTGCCGCCGGCGTGAACCGTCTCAGCCTGGGCGTGCAGACGTTCCACGAGCCCGCGCTTCGTTGGATGGGGCGTATGCACGGCCCCGAGGGTGCCCTCGCCGCGGTCCACGCGGCTCGCTCGGCGGGCATCGACAACCTCTCCGTGGATCTGATCTTCGGGCTTCCCGGCCACCTCGGGCGGGACTGGAAGGAGGATCTCGAGCGCGCGCTGGCGCTGGACGTGCCGCACGTGAGCCTGTATGGGCTCACGGTGGAGGCGGGCACGCCTCTCGGCCGGGCCGTGCGCGAAGGGCGCGAGCCGGCGGTCGACGAGGAACGCTACCGGGAGGAGTACCTCCTGGCCGCGGAGACGTTGGCCGGAGCGGGATACGAGCACTACGAGGTCTCCAACTTCGGGCGCCCCGGGGCCGCGTCGAGGCACAACCGGGCGTACTGGAGCGGTGCGGCGTACCTCGGTCTCGGCAACGGAGCGCACAGCTACGCGCCGCCGGTCCGCCGCTGGAACCTCCGTGGCTGGGAGGAATACGCCCAGAGGGCGCGGACGGGCAGCAGCCCCGAGGAGGGGCGGGAGGCCCTCGACGCCGCGGCGCTCCGCCTGGAGCGCATCTGGCTGGGGCTGCGCATGGCGGAAGGCCTGGCGCTGGCCGACCTTGGGACCGCCGCTGCCGAACTGGCGGAGACGTGGACGCGCTCGGGGTGGGCGAGCCTCGAGGGCGGAACCGTGCGGCTCACCGCCTGAAGGATGGCTCCTTCTCGACCAACTCGCGGTCCAGCTCGACGAACGCTGCGCTTGACGCTGTCCCGAAGAATCTAGGATCTTCGAACGCATGGCCGGAATGGACAATCACGTGCTTGTGGGCGGTGACCTCACCGACCGGGAGCGGCAGGTGCTGGAAGCCGTGATCCGCACGTACGTGGACACGGCGGAGCCCGCGGGCAGCCGGGTGGTGTCCCGTCGGTTCGGGCTCGGCGTGTCCGCCGCGACCGTGCGCAACACCATGAGCGACCTGGAGGAGAAGGGGTATCTCACCCACCCCCACACCTCCGCCGGACGCGTCCCCACCGATCTCGCCTATCGGTTCTTCGTCGACCGGCTCATGGAGCCGTTCACCCTCTCGAGCGCGGAGCAGGACAAGCTCGCGAGGGAGCTGGACGTGGCCGGGGGCTCGGCGGTGGAGCGCCTCGTGCGCCACGCCGTACGGGCGCTGAGCCTGATCTCCAACGAGCTCGGTGTCGCCCTGGCGCCGCGCGTGGAGAGCGCGATCCTGGAGCGGCTGGAGCTGATCCAGGTGTCGTCGGACAAGGTGCTCCTCGTGGCCACGATCCACGGCGGGTTGGTGCGCACGGTCTATGTCGACCTCCCCGTCGAGGTCCCGCGGGAGACGCTCCTGACGCTCACGGTCGCGCTCAACGAGCGCTTGGCCGGCCTCTCGTTGCAGGAGATCCGGCGCACGCTTCCGGAGCGGCTGCGAGACACGTATGCCGGCGAGGGCGGAGCGTCCGAGCTCCTCAACGTCTTCGTGCAGTCGGGCGCCGAGCTCTTCGGCCTGCAGGATCTGGACACCACGCGTATCCACCTCGGCAGCGCCAGCGTCCTGGCCTCCCAGCCCGAATTCGAGAGCGGGGAACGGCTCAAGAGCCTGATCGAGCTCACCGAGCGCAGGGACCTTCTCGCCCATGCGGTGGGTAGTCGCGAGCACCGTGGCCAGCTGCAGATCACGATCGGCGGGGAGAACGTCTCGCTCGCGCTCGCGGACTTCACGCTGGTGACGGCCGAATACCGCGTGGGCAGCCTCAAGGGCGTCATCGGCGTCATCGGCCCCACGCGCATGCCCTACGAGAAGGTGGTGGCGATCGTCGACTACACGTCGTCGATGGTCTCGCGCCTCTTCGCCACCTGAAAATCGGCCAGCCTGCCATGGCGGACTATTACGAGGAGCTCGGTGTCGCACGCAGTGCGGACACCGAAGAGATCAAGAAGGCGTATCGCCAGCTCGCGCTGAAATACCACCCGGACCGCAACAACGGCTCGAAGGAAGCCGAGGAGCGGTTCAAGGAGGTGACGGAAGCCTACGAAGTGCTCCGCGACCCGGAGAAGCGGGCCGTCTACGACCGCTACGGGGAGCAGGGGCTCAAGGGCCGCGGCGGTCCGGGTGGCTTCCACCAATTCGACTTCGCCGACGCCATCGAGGTCTTCATGCGGGACTTCGGGGGCTTCTCGGGCATCGAAGACCTGTTCGGCATGCGTGGGGCGCGTCCGCAGCGCACGGCCAGCCGGAAGGGCCAGACCGTGCGGCTCCGCCTCCCTCTCACGCTGAAGGACGTGGCGAACGGCACGAAGCGGAAGCTGCGCGTCTCCCTCCTCGACGCGTGCGACGCCTGCGGCGGCAGCGGCGCGGAGGCCGGATCGAGCCCCGCTCCGTGCCAGGTATGCGGCGGGTCCGGGGAGGAGCGGCACGTCCAGCGCTCCGTGTTCGGTCAGTTCGTGTCCGTCCAACCGTGCCGGTCCTGCCGCGGCGAAGGGCGGGTGATCGAGAAGCCGTGCGGCACGTGCCGCGGCGACGGCCGCGTGCGCCGCGAGCGCGAGGTCGAGGTCGAGGTGCCCGCCGGCGTGACGTCGGAGAACTTCCTGACGCTCCGCGGGCAGGGGAGCGTGGGCCCCCGGGGTGGTCCGCGCGGGGACCTGGTCGTGCTCCTCGAGGTGCAGGAAGACCGCTCGCTTCGTACGCGACGGCTCGGATCTGGTCCACGAGCATCCGGTGACCTTCGGGCAGGCGGCGCTGGGGGCGGAGGTCGAGGTCCCCACGGTCGACGGCAGCGCCAAGGTGACCATTCCGGCCGGCATCCAGAGCGGCGAGATGCTCCGCCTTCGCGGTCTCGGCCTGCCCGACCTCAACGGACACGGACGGGGTGACGAGCTGATTCGCGTCGTGGTGTGGACGCCGGACGACCTCAGCGCCGAGCAGGAGGAGATCCTCCGTCGGCTCCGGGAGGTCGAGTCGCCGGCGCCGGAGAAGGTCGGCCGCAAGACGCAGAAGGGCTTCTGGTCGCGCGTGAAGGAGGCGATCACCGGAGGATGAGCGAGTCCCCTCGTCGGTGGATGGAGTTCGCCGTTCGGAGCCCCTCCGCGGGAGAGCCCGAGGCCCTCCTCGCCGAGGGACTCGTCGCGTTGGGTGGGCGGGCGGTTGCCGAGGAGGAAGGCGGCTGGTACGTCTCCCACTTCGAGGAGCCCGCGGACCCGGATGGATTCGTCGCCGGCGCCCGTGCCTGGTTCGACGGGTTTCCGGCCCTCGGCGAGGTGGAGTTGCGCACGCGCTGGATCGACCACGAGGACTGGGCGGAGACGTGGAAGCGCGGGCTCGAGCCCCGGCGGATCACGAACCGGCTGTGGGTCACGACCAGCTGGCATCCGGTGGAGCCCGGCCCGGGCGAGCACGTCGTCGTCGTGGACCCCGGGATGGCGTTCGGGACCGCCGAGCATGGCACGACGCGCGGATGCCTGCGGCTCCTCGATCGCACGGTCCGACCCGGCGAGCGCGTCCTGGACGTCGGTGCCGGCTCCGGGATCCTCTCGATCGCGGCGGCCGCCCTCGGAGCCGCGGAGGTCCTGGCGCTCGAGGGCGACGACCTCGCCGAGGAGGCGCTGGCCGAGAACGTCGAGCGGAACGGTGTGGCCGATCGCGTCCGTTGGAGCACGCGTTGGGCGGACCCGTCGCTCCTCGCGTCCCTCGGCCCACGCGACGGTGTGGTGGCCAACATCGAGACCGGCGTCCTCGGTCCGCTCCTGGAGGGGTTTGCGGCCTCGCTCCGTCCCGGTGGATGGCTCATCCTCTCCGGGATCCCCGCCGAGGAGTGGGACGCTTTCGCCGCGCGCGTCACGGTCTCCGGCTTCGCGCTCGAGGCCGTGGACGAGGACGGCGACTGGCGGTCCGGGTGGTTCGTGCGCGGGGGCGGATAGGCGCCACACGTCAGGCGGCCTTCTTCGCGAGGACGTCCCGCGCGGCGCTCTCCGCGACCACCATCCGGTGCCATCGGGTCAGCGCCCGTCCCGAGCGCGCATCGACGCTCATCCCCAGCCACCGCACCGACGCGCTCAGACGACGTGCCACGCTCGGGCGGCCATCCGGCGCGGCGCCCTGGTCCCCGGGATCGCCGACGACCACGACCCACGGCTCCCCGACCCGCGGGGGCGCAGCCCCGCTGCGGACGAAGCGCCACGGGCCCCGCCAGGGGTCGAGCAGGCGGACGCGATCGGGACGCAGCTCCAGCGCCGCCCGGAGGCGCTCCGCGTCGAGGTTCCGCACGCCCGTGTCCGCACGGACACGCTCCAGGAGGTCGGTGAGGCGAAGCGCGGGTGCGACTTGACTGCGCAGGATCATCTCCGCGGAGAGGACGAGGGCATCCATCGGACCTCCTTTGGATCGAGAACGGGCTCGCGGGAGCCGGATGGGGAACGTGCTCCGGGGCCCGAGACGAATCCATGGCCTGGCGGGACGGCGAGTTCCGAGGGTGGGACGTCGGGCGTCCCGGGGGCGCATTGACCTTGCTCCCACCCTCCATCATGATCGGGTGGGAGGGAAGCACCGGCCGCGCGTAGCGCGCCGCCTCGCGCCTCGCGCGACCCTCCCCCGACACCCGACACCAGCACCCCCGACACCCCGGAGGCCGCCTCCTTGAGCCCGTCCGACTGCCTCTTCTGCAAGATCGCCGGCGGCGAGATCCCGGCCGCACTGGTCCATCAGGACGACCGCATCGTCGCCTTCCGGGACATCAACCCGCAGGCCCCCACCCACATCCTCCTCATCCCACGCGAGCACATCGCCTCCCTCGACGCGGCCGACGGCGAGCACCGCGCGCTCCTCGGCGACCTCCTCCTCGCGGCCCGCGACCTCGCGCGCTCCGAGGGGATGGCCGAAGACGGCTACCGAACGGTGGTCAACGTCGGGGCCGACGGCGGCCAGACGGTGCACCACCTGCACGTCCACCTCCTGGGCGGCCGCTCGCTCGGGTGGCCTCCCGGCTGAGCCGCGTGGGACCGGGGAACGCCGCCGCCCGGGCGCCGGCTCCGCGTTGACCCTTTCCGCCGGGTCGGGGTAGCTTCGGGCGCTCCCGTCTTCGCGCGCCCGTCCAGGGCGCCATCGTACCCCCGTGCATCCGCCGTCCACCGGGAGCTCTTCCGGAGGATGTGCCAACCGCCGGCGGACATGTCCAGCGACCTGAAGGGACGCATCCAGGCCGATCTCAATGCGGCGCGCAAGCAGCGCGACAAGGAGCGGACGCTCGTGCTCTCCACCATCCTCGCGGATCTCCGCAACAAGGAGATCGAGACAGGGGGTGCGCTGGACGATGCGGGTGCGGTGCAGGTCCTCGCCAAGGCGATCAAGCAGCGCAAGGATTCGGCCGAGCAGATGCGCGGCGGCGGCCGCGAGGACCTCGCGGTCAAGGAGGAGGCGCAGGCCGACGTCCTGCAGGAGTACCTCCCGGCCGCGATGTCCGAGGACGAGGTCCGCGACATCGTACGCGCGATCCTGGAAGGTGGCGCCGAGCAGATGGGTCAGGTGATGAGCGAGCTGATGCCGCGCATCCGTGGGCGCTTCGACGGGAAGGAGGCGAACCGGATCGTCCGGGAGGAGATGGCCTCGTGAGGGAGGTGCGTTGAGCCGGCACGCCCTGGAGGTCCTCGAGTTCGCACGGGTCCTGGAGCGCGTCGCGAAGCGCACGGGCAGCGCGTTGGCGGGAGAGCGCATCCGGGCGCTGGCGCCGTCCGACGACGCGGCGTCGATCCGTCGAGAGCTCGCGCGCGTCGGTGCGACGATGCGCTTCGCCGAGGAGAAGCCGGGGTGGGGGATGCCGGCCGTGCCCGACGTGCGCCGGCCCCTGCGGGGGCTCACGGCGGAAGGCGCGGTGCTGGAGCCGGTGGAGCTGTATGGCGATGGCCGTCCTGCTCGCCTCCTCGCGCGTGCTTGCCGGGGAGCTCGACGGCCGGGAAGCGACGCTACCCCGAGCTCGCCGGCGTGCGCGAGCGGCTGATCGAGGACCGCGCCGACGCAGGAGGCCCTGGAGCGGGCGGTCGACGCCGAGGGGGAGGTGCTGGACACGGCATCGCGCGAGCTGAAGCGGATCCGCGATCGCTTGCGCGGCGCGCACGCTCGGGTGGTCAAGCAGCTCGAGTCGTACATGCGCACGCTCCCCGAGCGCTTCGTGGTGGCGGACGCCTCGGTGACGATCCGGGAGGGACGCTACGTCATCCCGCTCCGCAGGGAGGGGAAGGGGGAGGTGGGCGGCATCGTGCACGACGAGTCGGGCACGGGCGCGACGATCTTCGTGGAGCCGCCGATCGCCATCGAGCTGATGAACCAGCTCCGCGACCTGGAGCGCGACGAGAACCGCGAGATCCGCCGCATCCTCGGCGAGCTGACCGCCCGCCTCGCGCCGTTGCGGGACGCGCTGGCGGGGGCGCTCGACGCGCTCGTCGACTTCGACGCGCTGCACGCGCGTGCGCGCGCCGCGCTCGAGTGGCGTGCCTCGGTCCCGGAGATCGCGGAGGCGGGCGCGCCGGCGTTCCGCCTGGTGCAGGCGCGCCATCCCCTCCTCCTGGACACGCTGGACCGCCCGATCGTGCCGTACGATCTGGAGGTGCTGGCAGGGGAGCGGGCGATCGTGGTGTCGGGGCCCGAACACCGGCGGCAAGAGCGTCTTCCTGAAGGCGACCGGCCTCGTGTCCGCGATGGCGCAGAGCGGCATCGTCCCGCCGGTCGGACCGGGAACGACGCTGCCCGTCTTCGGCTCCTTCTTCGCCGACATCGGCGACGAGCAGTCCATCGCCCAGAGCCTGTCCACCTTCTCGGCGCACCTCGCCAACCTGAAGGATCTGGTCGAGGGCGCCGACGCGACCTCGCTCGTGCTCATCGACGAGATGGGCACCGGCACGGATCCGGCGGAAGGGGCCGCGCTCTCCCGGGCCGTGCTCGAGGTGTTGGTCGAGCGCGGCGCGTTCACGGTCGTCTCCTCCCACCTGGGTGAGCTGAAACGCCTCGACGGGGAGGGCAGCGGGATCGTCAACGCCTCGCTCCAGTTCGATCCCGACCGGATGGAGCCCACCTACCAGCTGATCAAGGGCCGCCCGGGCCGCAGCTACGGGCTGGCCATCGCGCGCCGGCTGGGCTTCCCGGCGAGGTGCTGGACCGCGCGGAGAGCTACCGCGAGGGGGACGAGGTACGCATGGAGGAGCTGCTCGCACGCCTGGAGCGCCGCGAGCGCGAGGCCGAGACGCGCCTGGACGAGCTGGAGACGGACGCAGGCACGCGCCGAGCGCCTGCGCGACGAGGTGGAGGCGCGCGAGCGCAAGGTGCGCGAGGCCGAGCGCACCGCCGACCAGCGCGCTCGCGAGGAGGCGCGTCGCGTGCTCCTGGAGGCGCGCTCCGAGGTCGAGGAGGCGATCGCCGAGGTGCGCTCCGCCGCGGAGGGCGCAGGCCGAGCTGGAGGAGGCGGCGACGCGCGCCCGCCGCCGTGTCGAAGAGGCCGCGACGCGGAGCGCGCGGAAGGCGCGGGCACGCGCGACGGAGCAGCCCGGACGGGTCCGTCCACCGAACTCGCGCGAGGGCGAGCGCGTGCGCGTGCACGCCACCGGCGCGAAGGGGCGGATCGTCGAGCTGCGCGACGGCCGGGCGCTGGTGGAGGTGGGCGCGGTGCGCCTCGAGATGCCGCTCGCCGACCTGGAGCCCGTGGAGGGCGGCGGCGCCGCCGACGAGGCCGCGCGTCGCCGGAGCGCGGGCGGATGGAGCGGCCCGACCGGGGGGCAGGTGCGCACGGAGGTGGACCTGCGCGGACTCCGTGTCGACGAGCTCGATGCCGAGCTGCTCCGGGCGCTCGACCAGGCCGTCCTCGAGGACCTGTCCGAGCTGCGCATCATCCACGGCAAGGGGACGGGCGCGCTCCGTCAGCGGGTGGGCGAGCTGCTGGGAGGCGACGGACGCGTCACGTCGTTCCGCATGGGCACGCCCGAGGAGGGCGGAGCCGGCGTGACGGTGGTGACGCTGCGATGATCCCCGACGATCAGGTCGAGGAGGTCCGGGCGCGCGCCGACATCGTCGACGTGATCGGGGAGTTCGTCCAGCTGAAGAAGGCGGGCCGCGAGTACAAGGCGAACTGCCCCTTCCACGAGGAACGGACGCCCTCCTTCTACGTCGTCCCCGACAAGGGCTTCTACACCTGCTTCGGCTGCCACAAGTCCGGGGACGTCTTCTCGTTCGTGATGGAGAAGCTCGGGCTCGACTTCGTGGAGGCCGTGAAGCACGTGGCCGCCCGCTCGGGGATCGCGGTCCAGGAGGTGTCTCGCCAGAGCGAGGAGGAGGACCCGCTTCGGCCGCTCTACGAGCTGAACGCCTTCGCGAAGAAGTGGTTCCGGGAGCGCCTCCTGGATCCGGCCACGGGCTCGGCGGCGCAGGCGTACCTGAAGGGCCGCGGGATCACGGCGGAGATCGCCGAGCGCTTCGGACTGGGGTGGGCCCCCGACGAGTGGCGGGCGCTGCGTGACGCGGCGGTGAACACGGGATACGACGAGCGACACATGCTCGAGGTCGGGCTCCTGGCCACGAGCGAGCGCTCCACCGAGCCGTACGATCGCTTCCGCGGGCGGATCATCTTCCCGATCGAGGCGCTCTCCGGGAAGGTGGTCGCCTTCGGCGGCCGCGTCATCGAGAGCGGGGGCAAGGGCGGCGCGAAGTACCTCAACTCCCCCGAGTCGCCGATCTACCACAAGGGCAAGATGCTCTACGGGCTGTCGTGGGCACGGCACGCCATCCGCCGCGAGGAGAGCACGCTCGTGGTGGAGGGCTACATGGACGTGGTGTCACTCGCCGCGCACGGCTTCGAGAACGTGGTGGCGCCGTTGGGTACGGCGCTCACCCCGGAGCAGGCGAAGCTGCATGGGGAAGTACGCGCAGCGGATCCTCCTCCTCTTCGACAGCGACAGCGCCGGGCTCCGGGCCACGTTCAAGGCGGGCGACCTCCTGCTCGAGGAGGGACTGCATCCGGCCGTGGTGACGATGCCCCCGGGCGAGGACCCGGATACCGTCGTGCGGGGTGAAGGCGCGGGCGCCCTGAAGGGGTACCTCGACGACGCCGTCGACGTCCTGGACCGCAAGCTGCAGATCCTGGAGGAACGGAACTTCTTCTCGAGCATCGAACGCACGCGCGAGGCCGTGGACCGGCTGCTGTCGACCGTGCGAGCGACGACCGATCCGGCGCTGCGCGACATCTACGTGAAGAAGGTCTCCGACCGGACCGGCGTGCGCCGGGAGACGCTCGAGGCGGAGCTTCGCAAGGCACCCTCGGGGCCGGCCCGTCCACGCGCGGAGGCCCCGCCGCCCGTGCGTGCCGCGCCCCTCGTCCCCAAGATGAGCTCGGAGCGTACGCTGCTCCTCCTCATGATCCGGAACCCGACCTACGTGGACTCGGCGGCGGAGTGGCTTTCGCCCTCGGACTTTGACGATTCCAGTTACCGCGCCATCTTTGAGGCGCTTCTGGAAGACCCTGAGTTGCGCAGCCCGCCGCCAGGCATGGACCTGGTTTCGCGGCAACGGCTCGAGGAGTTGCTCGGTACCTCGTTCGACACGGCCCGGGCGCGGGAGGAGTTCACCGCCGCGCTGAACCGGATCCGGGCCGTCACCCTCGATCGGCGTATGCTGGAGATCCACCAGCGTATCGTCGCTGCGGGGACCGACGACGAGAAGGCGCCGCTCGTGGTGGAGAAGCAACGGCTGTCGCGAGAGCTTCGGGCCATCGACCCGGAGTACTGGAAGGCCACGGCCCAGCGCCGCTGGGCGGACCCGAACCCGAACCAGCAGGACCGATGACGGAGCAGACCCGTACGGCACTCAAGGAGCTTCAGGCACTCGACAACCGGATCGAGGACGCACGCCAGCGCATCCGCGATTTCGACCCGCTCTTCGCGGAGGTGGAGGAGCCGGCCCTGGTCCTCGAGGGCGAGGTGGGCAACACGCGCAAGCGCCTCCAGGAGATGAAGCTCGAGGAACGCAAGCTCGAGACCTCCTCGGAAGAGAAGCGCGCGCGGGTCAAGCGCCTCGAGGACCGCCTGGGATCGGTACGCAACCTCCGTGAGGAGGCCGCGGTCAGCGCGGAGCTCGACATGGTGCGCCGGGCGCTGCAGAGCGACGAGCAGGAGGCTTACACGCTCATCGACCAGATCCGCAAGCTGGACGAGCGGATGGAGGAGCTGGAGGCCGCCTACAAGGAAGCGCAGGGGGTGGTCGAGCCCCGCATGAAGGACCTCGTCACCGAGCGCGACGCGGCGAAGGCGAACCTGCAGGGTCTGGCGGACGAGCGGGAGCGCTTCGTCCAGGAGATGGACCCGAAGGAAGTGCGCCTCTACGACGGCATCCGGTCCGGTGGCCGGCGGCGCGCGGTGGCCGAGCTGACGCATGACGGCGCGTGCGGCCACTGCTACGGGATGGTCCCGCTCCAGGTGCAGAACGAGGTGCGACACGGCACGTCGCTGATCCGCTGTGAGGCTTGTGGCGTGATCCTGGCCGCCCCCTCCGAGCCGGACGCGCCCGGGGAGGCACCCGAGGAAGGGTGAGGGCCGCGGGAGGATCTCCCTCCGCCCTGACGCCCCTGCGACCCCGCTGGGAGGCGCCGCCGCGGCACGACACGGCCGTGGTCGCGGCGCTCACGGAGGCGCTGCGCCTTCCCGCCGCCGTCTGCGCGGTGCTGGCCGGCCGCGGCCACGCGGACCCGGAGTCCGCGAAGCGCTTCCTCCGACCCCTCCTGACCCACCTGCACGACCCCGCGCTCCTGGCCGATGGACCGGCCGCCGCGGAGCGCGTGGCGCGCGCCGTGCGTGAAGGGGAGTCGATCCTCGTGCACGGCGACTACGACGTCGACGGCATCTGCGCGACCGCGCTGCTGACCCGCTTCCTGCGGGGGCGCGGGGCCCACGTCACGCCGTTCGTTCCGCACCGCTTGCGCGACGGCTACGACCTCTCGGAGGCGGGGCTGCGGGCCGCCCTCGACGCCCGCGCGTCCCTGATCGTCACGGCCGACTGCGGCACGGTCGCGCACGAGCCGCTCGCCCGCGCGCGCGACCTGGGGATCGACGTCATCGTCACGGACCATCACACCGTGGGCCCCACACCACCTCCGGCCCTCGCGTTCGTGAACCCCCATCGCCCGGAGTGCGCGTACCCCGATAAGGGGCTGTGCGGGACGGCGCTCGCCTTCAAGCTCGCCGAGCTGGTGGCTCGCGCGCTCGGCGCCGATGCCGACGAAGTGCACGCCCTGCTCGATCTGGTCGCGCTCGCGACCGTGGCGGACCTGGTCCCCCTCCGCGGCGAGAACCGTGTGCTGGTGAAGTTCGGCCTGCGCCGCTTCGCGCACTCCAGCGTCACGGGGGTGCGCGCGCTCCTCGAGGCGGCGGCGGTCGACGCGGGCTCCGTCACCGCGGGGCAACTCGGCTTCGTGGTCGCGCCGCGCATCAACGCGGCCGGACGGATCGGGGAGTCGGCCGACGCGCTCCGCCTTCTGCTCACCGACGACCCGGACGAGGCCGCCAGACTGGCCGGCCAGCTCGACGCGATCAACCGCGCCCGCCAGGATGAGGACCGGCGCACGCTCGGCGAGGCGCTCGAGCTGCTCGAGCGCGACTACGACGCGGATCGGGACTACGGCGTGGTGCTCGCCGCCGAGGGGTGGCACCCCGGCGTGATCGGGATCGTGGCGTCCCGTGTCGTCGAGCGCATCCATCGCCCGACCGTGCTCGTGGCGCTCGACGGGGAGAAGGGGCGCGGGAGCGCCCGCTCGATCCCGGGCTTCCACCTCTACGACGCGCTCGCCGCGTGCCGGGAGCACATGGGGCGCTTCGGCGGCCACAGCCAGGCCGCCGGGATGGACGTGGCGCGCGCCTCCGTGCCCGCGCTACGGCGGGCCTTCAACGCCGAGGCCCGCGGCAGGCTCCTCCCCGACGACCTCCAGCCCGTGCTGCGCGCCGACCTCGAGATCGACCTCGCCGAGGTGGACCTCGGGCTCCTGCACTGGCTCGACTACCTGGGCCCGCACGGCATCGGCAACGCGCGCCCGGTCTTCCTCGCCCGCGGCGTGCGCCTGGACCGGGCCCGCGTGCTCAAGGACACCCACCTCAAGGTGTCCATCCACGCGGGCACGGGCGCCCTCGACGGGATCGGCTTCGGGCTTGCGGATCGCCACCCGGTGGCGGCGCTGAACACCGGCTTGCACGACGTCCTCCTCAAGCTCGAGCGCAACGAATGGCGCGGCGTCGCACGCCCGCAGGCGCGTATCCTGGACCTGCGCCCCACCTCCGGGGAAGCGCCGTGAGGATCATCGGCGGCTCGTGGCGAGGCCGACGCCTGAAGGCGCTCAGGGGTCGGGGGATCCGCCCCACCACGGACCGCGTCCGCGAGGCGTGGATGTCGGCGATGGGCGGGCGGATGGACGGCCTCGCCGTCCTCGACCTCTTCGCCGGCTCGGGCGCGCTCGGCCTGGAGACGCTGAGTCGGGGCGCGGACCGCGTCGTCTTCGTCGAGCGTGCCCGGGCGTCGTTGACGATCCTGGAGGAGAACATCGCCCTCCTCGACGCGCGCGACCGGACCCGCGTGGTAGCGAACGATGTCTTCCGCTGGCTGCGCCGCGAGGAGGCGGAAGGCTTCGACGTGGCGCTGGCGGACCCACCCTACGGCACCGGTGACGCGGCCCGACTCGTCGAAGCCTTTCTCGCGCGGCCGTTTGCGCGCGAGCTGTGGGTCGAGCATCCTTCGCGTGAATCGCTCCCCTCCGGTCCCGACGATCGCACGCGTCGCTACGGGGACAGCGCCCTCACCCTCATCCTGGCGCCAACATGACGGTCACGCAGAGCCTCGTCGCCATCTACCCGGGCTCCTTCGACCCGATCACCCGAGGCCACGAGGACATCGCCCGGCGCACGCTGCGCATCGCCGATCGGCTGGTCATGGCGGTGGCCCACACCTCCTCGCAGTCGAAGAAGAGCCTCTTCCAGGTCGAGGAGCGGGTGGAAATGATCCGGAGCGTCTTCGCCGACGAGCCACGGGTCGAGGCCCTGGCGTTCCAGGGGTTGCTGGTCGATTTCGCGCGCTCCCGGGGCGCACACCTGGTCATCCGCGGCCTGCGCGCCGTATCGGATTTCGAGTACGAGTTGCAGATGGCGCAGATGAACCGGGAGCTCTGGCCGGAGCTCGAATCCGTCTTCCTGGCACCCGAGGTGGACTACTCCTTCCTCTCCTCCTCGCTCGTGCGTGAGGTCGCGAGCCTCGGGGGCGACGTCGCACGCTTCGTGTCCCCCGTGGTTGCTTTGAGGTTGAACGAAAAGCTGGGCCGCTGACGTTCCGTGCGGTCCGGGGGGGATGGGCGCTTGCCCAGACATTTGTTCCCCGCTTATCATTAACAGGCTGTCCCGGCTGGGATGTCGCATGCCTGCGAGCGCGGCACCCGCACCCGAATCCGATCCACGGGAGCAACGAATCCATGGGCTTTCAGGTGTCGCGGAACGGCGGCGTCACACTCGTCGAGGTCGAAGGGCAGCTCATCGTCGGGAACCGGCAGGAGCTCAAACAGAAGGTGCTGGAGCACCTGGAAGGTGGCGACCGCAAGTTCGTCATCGACTTCTCCAACACCGGCTATATCGATTCTTCGGGGTTGGGGGTCCTGGTGAGCCTCTCGAAGAAGATCCGCGAGCAGGGCGGGGAGCTCCGCCTCTCCAGCCTGAACGAGGATCTGAGGACCCTGTTCGAGCTGACCAAGCTCGATACGCTGTTCAGGATCACGGATACGAAGGAGCAAGCGCTCGAGGGGTTCTGAGCCCTCGATGCCCATCGCCGAAGCGCGTCTCGTGAACCTCGGGAGCCGTATGGAGAACGATCTCGTCCTCGAGTTGCCAACAGACGTCCGATCCATCGAACATGCCGTCGAATACGTCGTCCGACGTTGTCAGGCATGTGACCGCGAGGCGCACCGACTCCGCCTGAACTTCCGGGTCGGCCTCACCGAAGCGCTCTCCAACGCGATGATGTACGGGAACGGGCACGACCCGACCAAGCGCGTGCGCGTCGAGGTGACCCTCGCCCAGGGTGAGATCAAGGCACGCGTCACGGATCAGGGAACCGGCTTCGACCCTGCGGCCGTGCCGGATCCCACGACCCCCGAGAACCTCGTCAAGGCCGGCGGGCGTGGGCTCTTCCTGATGCGGCAGCTACTCGACGAAGTCTCGTTCAACGACCGTGGCAACGAGGTCACGCTCGTACTCCGTCTGGGAACGGCGACCCCTGCACTGGAAGGTGGCGCTCAGGCATGATGAGCCCGGATCGGCTCGTCCCCGGGACGGTGCCGGATCCGGTTCAGCGGACCCTGCGGGATTTCGAGAAGGCGTTCGACCTCGAGCTCAGGCTCGTCGCCCCTCCCATCCGAGCCGGGTGCCGCCCCCCGGATCCTCTACCGCACCGAGGGCGTCCGCGCCGACGGGAACGGTGATGCGTGCACGCGCGTGCCGGTCACGCCCCGCGCCGCCGAGCCCTTCGACCTCGAGATCTCCTGCTCGCGCGACGACACCGTCGACGCCGTCGCGACCGTGCTGGCCCGCTCGATCGAGCGCGGCTACGAGACGGCGCGCGAGATGCGCTTCTTCACGGTCGAGCTCTCCGAGAGGTACGAGGAGATCCACCTCCTCTACTCCATCAGCGAGACGCTGGGCTCGATCCTGCACATGGACGACGCCGCCCGCGTGATCCTGCGCGAGGTGTGCGACGTGATGGGCTCCAGGCGGGGCTCCCTCTGGCTCTACCACGACGACGACGAGAGCCTGCACCTGACGGCTGCCGTCGGGGGCGAGGGCATCGACGGTCCCATCCCCGTGGACGACCCGGACGCGGTCACGTCGTTGGTGTTCCGGGAGCAGCGCGCGGTGATCGCCTCGCGCGCGCCCACGCCCGATGAGCGGGAGCGCGGCCAGCGTGGCGACTCCTTCCTCTCGGTGCCGATCCGGTACACGCCGCCTTCGGGGGAGGCCCGCACGCTCGGCGTGATGAACCTGATCGGACGGCGTGCGGACGAGCGCTACACGGCCGCGGACCAGAAGCTCCTGGCTGCGATCGCCTCGCAGGTCGGCTCGGCGCTCGAGAACAAGCGCCTTCACGAGGAGAGCGTGTCCAAGGAGCGGATGGGCCGGGAGATGGAGCTGGCCCACGACCTCCAGCAGAAGCTCCTCCCCGTGGCCGAGCGCTTCACCGGGGCGGAGGCCGCGGCGCGCGTGTCTCCCGCCGAGCAGGTCGGGGGCGACTTCTACCAGCTCTTCCGCCTCTCCGAGGGGAAGGTGGGGGTGATGCTCGGCGACGTGTCGCTGCACGGCTTTCCCTCCGCGCTCATCATGACGCTGTCGATGAGCGCGGCCGGGATCTACGCGCGAGAGCACGACTCCCCCGCCAAGGTGCTGCGTGGACTCGACGATGCGCTGGCCGAGGAGCTCGAGACCACGGAGATGTTCCTCACCGTCTTCTACGGCGTCCTCGACCCGGCCCGCAAGCGCCTCGTCTACTCCAACGCGGGGCATCCGCACGCCTTCGTCCTGCACCGGGACGAGGCTCCGGTCCGACTGACGGCCACGGATCCACCGGTCGGCTTCGCCGGGCCGGACGCTTTCGGCGAGGTGGAGGTGCCGTGGGAGCCCGGCGAGGACCTCCTCCTCCTCTTCACGGACGGGCTCTCGGACGTGCTCGCCTCCAAGGGCCGGGGGGACGGGGAGCAACGTGTCCTCGAGACCGTCCTCGCGCTCCGGGAGAGCCCGGTGCGCCTCATCGTGGACGAGCTCTTCGACCTCACCATCGCGGCCGATCCGCCCATCCGCGGCGACGACCGCACCGCGCTCGTCGTGCGTACCCCCTGAAGGAGCGTATGGGCGGTCCTCCCCGCCATCGGGCCAAGCGCTCGCTCGGCCAGAACTTCCTCGTCGACCGCAACCTCCAGCGCAAGATCGTCGCGGCGGTGGGCGCCGGCCCGGAGGACGAGGTGATGGAGATCGGCCCGGGGCGCGGCGCCCTCACCCGGCACCTCGTGGGAAAGGTCGGCCGTCTGGTGCTCGTGGAGCTCGACGACGACCTCGCCGCCAGTCTCGCGGACGAATACGCCGGCCGCGACGACGTGGAGGTGGTGCACGCGGATGTGCTGAACGTGTCGCTCGAGGAGCACGTCCGCCGTCCGGACGCGCTGCGCGTCGTGGGCAACATCCCCTACAACATCACGACGCCGATCCTCTTCCGGCTGCTCGAGCGACCCCGGCCGCGCGTGATCGTGCTGATGGTCCAGGAGGAGGTGGCTGACCGCATCGTGGCGTCGGAAGGGACCTCCGCCTACGGCGCCCTGGCCGTCGGTGTGCGCAGCGTCGCGCGCGCCGAGCGGCTCTTCCGCGTGGGCCGCAAGGCGTTCCGGCCGGTGCCGCGCGTGGATTCCGCGGTCGTGCGCATCGAGCCGATCGCTCCTGAGCCTCTCACGCCCGAGCAGGAGGCACGTCTGCGCCGGCTGGTGCGCGCCGCCTTCCAGTGGCGGCGGAAGCAGCTTGGCAAGATCCTGCGCGACCACCCGGAGTTGCGCGTGCCACCCGACACGATCGCGGACGTGTTGCGGGGCATGGGCATCGATCCCACGGACCGCCCCGAGCGCCTCGCCCCGGATGTCCTTCGTGCGCCTCGCCGACGCATTGCCGTGACCCAGCGTGCGGCCTATGATTGTGAAGCTTTTCACAAGCCCTGCTGACCGGGGGACCCCGGCCAGAACGTATGAGCTTTGCCGTGCCTCGCCGCGTCTCAGAATCCACGATCCGAAGGCTCTCCCACTACCTCCGCGCTCTGGAGAAGATGGAGGGCGACGGCGTTTCCACGGTCTCGAGCGAGGAGCTCGCGGAGCGTGGAGGCACTACGGCCGCGCACGTCCGCAAGGACCTTTCGCAGTTCGGGTCGTTCGGAAAGCGCGGGCTGGGCTATCGTGTTCCCGAACTGGCGAGGAGCCTCCGGCACATCCTCGGCGTGGACGTGCGCTGGCGGGTGGCGCTCGTCGGCGCCGGCCGAATCGGCTCCGCGCTCTTCGAGTATCCGAACTTCGCCGCCCGGGGCTATGACTGCGTGGCCATCCTGGACACCGACCCGGAGAAGATCGGGCGGTGCTGGGGGGAGGTACCCATCCGCCCCGCGCAGGACCTCGAAGAGGTCATCCGCACGCTCGGCGTGAGCCTCGTGGTGCTCGCCGTGCCCCCCGAGGCCGCCCAGTACCTCGCGGACCGCGCCGTCGCCGCGGGCGCCCGCGGCCTGATGAACTTCGCCGCCGTGCAGCTGCGCGTGCCGCCCGACGTCGCCGTCGCCGACGTGAACCTCGTCATGGAGTTGGAGGCGCTCTCCTTCGCCATCACGCAAGGCGCCGAGACGTCGGTGTGACGGGAGGCGGGTCCGGCTCTCTGGTCCGTGCCGCCGAGAAGCGGCTCATCGCTGGACCGGTTCACACGCTGGAGTTGGCGCGCGACGTCCTCGGACTGAGCGGCCATCCGGGCGCCGCCTCGGCGGCCATCTTCCAGCTCCTGGGTGCCGACCGTCGCTTCCGCGTCGACGCAGACGGCGTCTGGAGCCTCGACCCCGACCTCGCGCCCCTGGGCCGCTCGCTCGACGAGGTCGGCTTCGCCGTGGTCGACGTCGAGACCACCGGGGGGGGCCAGGACTGGGGCCACCGCATGACGGAGATCGCGATCGTCGAGGTGCGGGGCGGCCGCATCGTCGACGAGTACCAGACGCTCCTGAACCCCGGTCGTCGCATCCCGCCGGGCGTCGTCGCGCTGACCGGGATCACGAACGAGATGGTCGCGCAGGCGCCCTGGTTCGACCACGTCGCGGACGAGGTGCGGAGCCGCCTGGAGGGAAGGGTGTTCGTGGCGCACAACGTCGCCTTCGACTGGGCGTTCGTGTCCACGGAGCTCACGCGTGCGCTGGGCGACGCCCCGCAGCTCGTGCGCATGTGCACGGTGCGCATGGTGCGCCGCCTTGTGCCCGGCTTGCGCCACCGGAACCTCGACGTCGTGAGCCGCCACTTCGGCGTCGACATCCACGGGCGCCACAGGGCGTACGGCGACGCGCTGGCGACCGCCCGGGTCCTCCTCCGCCTCCTCGACGAGGCCCGCGGGCGGGGACTGGACGACGTCGCCTCCCTCGAGTGGTATCTCCGGCGGCGAAGCCGACGGCGCGGCCGCCGCGATCCGCGCCAGACGACGCTACCCCTCTCCGGGGACGGGCCCTCGCGGGCCGAGAAGGAGGCGTCGTGACCCCGCTCCCGACTTCGGCCGACGACCTCCCGCTCGTCCGCTCCGAGCGGGTCGGGCGCATCCGCGTGCACGCGCTCGAGGCCGGCCTGGCGTGGCTGGACGGCGGCGCGATGTTCGGCGTGGTGCCGAAGCCACTCTGGCAGCGGCGCATCCCCGCCGACGAGCGCAACCGCATCCCGCTGGCTCTGCGCTGCCTCCTGATCGAGGCACCCGGCGCGCTCGTGCTCGTGGACACGGGCATCGGCAACAAGGAGGACCCGAAGTTCCGCGACACCTTCGGCGTCGCCAACGCGGGCGATCCCACGCGCCTGGAGGACGCGATACGGGCTGCGGGCTTCCAGCCGGACGACGTCGACATCGTCTTGAACACGCACCTGCACTTCGACCACGCGGGTGGGGACACCCGCCTGCTCCCGGACGGCCGGATCGTGCCCTCCTTCCCCCGTGCCCGGCACGTGGTGCAGAAGGGGGAGCTCGACTTCGCCCACTCGCAGAACGAGCGCATCCGCGCGAGCTACCTCCTGCACAACATCGACCCGGTCGCCGACGCCGGCCTGTGGGACCCCGTCGAGGGCGACGCGTCCGTCACCGAAGGGGTGCGTGTGGTGCACACGCCGGGCCACACCCCCTGGCACCACTCCGTCCTGATCGAGAGCGACGGGGAGGTCGCCTGCTTCCTCGCGGACGTCTGTCCGACGGCGGCCCACGTCCCGCTCCCGTGGATCATGGGCTACGACCTCGAGCCTCTGGTCACGCTGGAATCCAAGCGGGCCCTCTGGCGGCGCGCCCGCGCCGAGGCGTGGCTGCTGATCTTCCAGCACGACGCCTCCGTGCCGTGGGGGCGACTCGATCCCGATTCCGACCGTCCCGCGCTCGCGGACCGATGAGCGGGGCCCCGACCGCACCCCACGTGGCCGCCTCCGTCTTTTCGGGTGACCGCACCCCCTTTTTCCCCTATCTTGTAGGGGCTGGAATCCCCGCCAGCACACGTTTCCAGCACCCGCCCGCAGTGACAATCCGAGAGCCGAACCCATGACCGATAAGTCCAGGACCGCCGTGATCCTCAAGGGAGGGGCCCGTACCGCGATCGGGCGCTTCCTCGGAGGCCTCAGCCCCCTGACCGCTCCCGCCCTCGGAGCCATCGTCGTGCGCGCCGCGGTCGACCGCGCCGGGATCGACGGCGGCGACGTGGACGAGGTCATCATGGGCAACGTGGTCGGCGCCGGTGCGGGCCAGGCGCCCGCCCGGCAGGCGGCGGTGAACGGCGGGCTTCCGGCCACCATCCCGGCGCTCACCGTCAACAAGGTGTGCGGGTCGGGCCTCAAGGCCGTCATGCTGGCGGCGCAGGCCATCCGGGCCGGCGACGCCCGCCTGGTGGTGGCCGGCGGGATGGAGTCGATGTCCAACGTGCCGTACTACCTGCGCGGGATGCGCGGAGGCGTGAAGTTCGGCGACCAGACGGTCCAGGACGGGCTGATCTACGACGGGCTGTGGTGCTCGTTCGGGAACTGCCACATGGGCGGCCACGCGGAGTACACGGCCGACAAGGCCGGCGTCAGCCGCGAGGATGCGGACGCCTTCTCCCTGCGGTCGCACCAGAAGGCCGTCGCGGCCATCCAGGAGGGGCGTTTCCACAGCGAGATCGTTCCCGTCGAGATCGCCGGGCGGAAGGGCACGACGGTGGTGGACACCGACGAGGGCCCGCGCGCCGACACTTCGATCGAGGCGCTGGCGAAGCTCAAGCCGGCCTTCGTGAAGGACGCCCCGGCCGGGCTGCCGCAGTACGTGGTGACCGCCGGCAACGCCCCCGGCCTGAACGACGGAGCCGCCGCGGTGGTGGTGGCCTCGCAGGAGTACGCCGAGGCGAACGGGCTCCCCATCGACGCGATCATCGGTGCGTACGCATCGGGAGCCACGGAGCCGAAGGACCTCTTCTTCGCGCCCATCGACGCCGTGCAGCGGCTCATGAAGCGCGAGGGGAAGGCGATCGGCGACTACGAGCTCTTCGAGGTGAACGAGGCGTTCGCCGTGCAGGCCATCGCGGACATGCGCGCCTTGGGCATGGACGAGGCCCGGGTGAACGTGAACGGCGGTGCGGTCGCCCTCGGCCACCCGATCGGCGCGTCGGGCGCCCGCATCCTGATCACCCTCCTGAACGCGATGGAGCAGCGCGGCGCCGGGACGGGCCTCGCGACGCTGTGTCTGGGCGGCGGAAACGCCGTGGCGCTCTCGGTGGAGCGCGTTTGATCCAACACCCGGAGAAGGAAGGTCGATGAGCACGCTGACGGAGACGCTGAGAACGGTCGCGGGACGCGAGGTGGTGACGGATCGCCGGGCCCGTAGCGGCATCGGCATCGTCGCCTTCGCGATCGCGACGGCGTTGGGCGCCTACATCGCGGTGCCCATCCCCGGCACGGCCGTTCCGATGTCCTTGCAGCCGCTGTTCGTCATCCTGGCGGGCGCCGTGCTGGGCGCGCGCGCCGGGGCGGGGGCGATGGCCCTCTACCTGGCCGTGGGGGCGGCCGGCGCGCCCGTGTTCGCGCTGGGCGGCGCCGGGGTCGGTTGGCTGCTCGGTCCGACCGGCGGATATCTCGTGGCCATGCCGGCCGCCGCGTTCCTCACGGGCCTGCTGGCTTCCGGCGACCGCGGCTGGCCGCGGCGCATCGGCGGGCTCGCCCTCGGGCTCGCGACGATCTACGCGGGCGGCGTCTCCTGGCTCTTCCTCCTCACCGGCGAGGGGCTCGGCGAGCTCCTCCAGGTAGGCGTATTGCCTTTCCTGGCCGGAGACGTCGCCAAGATCCTCGCGGCGGCTCTTCTGACCAGGTCGGTCGAATCGACGAGCCTCGGGCGTTGACGCCCGGGGCTTTTTCGTTGCGTGGGCAGGGCTAGCGGGCCGAGATCGGCCGGCAGCTTCCTCCGCGACAGGGACGGGAGGGTGCGCCTCGGGTGGCGCCTCCTCCTCTGGTTCGGGATCGCCCTCACGGTGGGGGCGCTCGCCGGAGCGTTGTTGCAGCCCCTGGGGCTGGTGGGTGGCTCGCTCGCCATCCTCCTCGGGGCGTGGGCGGCGGGCGCGACCTGCCTCTCGCTGGACGGGCGTGGACCGGGCGCGCTGGGCTTCCACCTGGCGCCCTCGGTGCCCGGGGAAGTGGCGCGGGGGCTGGCGGTCGGTGTCGCGCTCGCGGTGCTGGTGGTCGGCGCGATCGCCCTCTCCGGGGGCCTCACGTGGAGCGGGGACAGGGGATCGTTCCCGGGTTGGATGGGGGGCGCGGTCGGCGCTGCGGCGTTGCTCGCCATCCCGGCTGCGGCGGAGGAGGCACTCCTCCGGGGATACCCGCTTCAGGCCGTCACGGAGGCCTGGGGGCCGGTGTGGGGGCTGGGGATCACCTCCCTGGCGTTCGGGGCGCTGCACCTGCCCAACCCGGACGTCACGGTGCTCGGGGCGGCCAATACGGCCGCCGCCGGCGTGTTCCTGGGCGTGGTGTACCTGCGCACGGGAAGCCTGTGGTGGGCCGCAGCGGCCCACCTCGGGTGGAACTGGGGGATCGGTTGGCTCGCCGACCTCCCGGTCAGCGGGCTGGAGCTGCTGGACGCGCCGTTGGTGGAAGGTGTCGCCCGCGGCCCGGATTGGTGGAGCGGGGGGGCCTTCGGACCGGAGGGAAGCGTGGTGGCGACGCTCGGCTTCCTGGGTGCGGCGGCCGCGCTCTGGCGGGTGCGGTGGCTCGCGGCTCGAGCCCGCCGCCCTGGCGCGCCGGCCGCTGGCGTTCGGGAGGCGGGACGGAGAAGAGGAGCAGGACGGCGTCCGACGCGACGTCGACGCGAAGACTGGAACGGAGGAAGGATGAGCATCGATCGGATCGCGGTGGTGGGAGGCGGGACCATGGGCAACGGCATCGCCCACGTGGCGGCGCAGCACGGGAAGGCCGTGCGCCTGCTCGACGTCTCACCGGAGGTTCTGGAGCACGCGACGGCGACGATCGCGAAGAACCTCGACCGGCAGATCAAGAAGGGTACGCTCGACGAGGCCGCCAAGGTGGAGATCCTGGGGCGCATCGAGACCGGCACGGACCTGGCCGCCGGTGCCGCGGACGCGGACCTGGTCGTGGAGGCCGTGCCGGAGCGGATCGAGCTGAAGCACGCGGTGTTCCGGGCGCTGGACGCCGGCGCCCCCGAGGGAGCGATCCTCGCGACGAATACCTCGTCCATCTCGATCACGGAGATCGCCGCCGCCACCGGCCGCCCCGACCGCGTGATCGGCATGCACTTCATGAACCCGGTGCCGGTCATGCAGCTCGTGGAGGTGATCCGCGGGCTGGCCACCAGCGACGAGACCACCGCGGCGGTGTTCGCGCTGGCCCAGGAGCTGGGCAAGACGCCGGTCGAGGTCAACGACTTCCCGGGCTTCGTGTCGAACCGGGTGCTCATGCCGATGATCAACGAGGCGGTCACCGCGCTCATGGAGGGCGTGGCCTCGACCGAGGCGATCGACACGGTCATGAAGCTCGGGATGAACCACCCGATGGGCCCGCTCGCGCTCGCCGACCTCATCGGGCTGGACACCTGCCTGAACATCCTCGAGGTGCTGCACCGCGAGCTCGGCGACGACCGCTACCGTCCCTCCCCGCTGCTGCGCAAGTACGTCGCGGCGGGATGGCTCGGCCGCAAGAGCGGCCGCGGCTTCTACACCTACGGATAGGAAGTCCGCGTGGAGCCTACCCCCGAGCAGCTCGAGATCCAGACCCTGGCGCGGGAGTTCGCCGACGGCGAGCTCCGACCCCACGCAGCGGCGTGGGACGCGGAGCGGGCGCTCGACGAGTCCGTGTTCGGCAAGCTGGCCGAGCTGGGCTTCCTGGGCATGCGCGTGCCGGAGGAGCACGGTGGGCTCGGCTTCGACGCCGGGACGTACCTCCTCGTCCTCGAGGAGCTGGCACGGGGCGACGCCGCGGTGGCGCTCTCGGTGGCCATCCACAACGGGCCCGTGTGCGGCCTGATCCTGAAGCACGGCTCGGACGCACAGAAGGCCGCGTGGCTGCCGCGGCTGGCGTCGGGCGAGGTGGTGGGCGCCTTCGCGCTCTCGGAGCCGGAGGCGGGCAGCGACGCGGCGGCGCTGAGCGCCACGGCCGATCCCGACGGCGACGGTTGGCGCGTCACGGGGGTGAAGCGCTGGGTCACCAACGGCGCGCGGGCGGGGCTGGCCGTCCTCTTCGCGCGCACGGACGAAGGCGTGAGCACGTTCCTGGCGCGTCCCGACACAGAGGGCTACCAGGTCGGCGCGACCGAGCAGACGCTCGGGCTGCGCGCCTCCCAGACCGTCACCGTGCACCTCGACGGGATGCGGCTGGACGGAGACGCGCTCGTGGGGAAGGCGGGGGAGGGGATGGGCCAGGCGCTGGAGGCGATCGACGCGGGCCGCGTCGGCATCGCGGCGCAGGCCGTGGGCATCGGCCGGGCCGCCCTGGAGCACGCCACGGCCTACGCGCTGGAACGACACCAGTTCGGGACCGCGCTGGCGGATTTCGGCGCGACGCAGGCGAAGCTGGCGGAGATGCATCGGCGGATTGCTTGCGCGCGCGCGATGGCGCACCATGCCGGGTCGGCGCTGGACGGGGTCGGGAGCGGCCGTTGCAGCCGCTCCGGGCCCGACGGGCTCACCGCCCGCGCGGCGGTGGCCAAGCTCGCGGCCAGCGAGGCCGCGACCTGGGCGGCCGACGAGGCCGTTCAGATCTTCGGAGGCTACGGCTACATGCGGGACTATCCCGTGGAGAAGCTCCTCCGGGATGCGAAGGGCACGGAGATCTACGAAGGGACCAACGAGATCATGAGGCACGTGATCGCCCGCGAGATCCTGCGGGCGGCCCGCGAATCCTAGGCCACCTCGGGCCCTGGACCGGGAATCACTTCACGACGAGAGAAAGGCGCGGAGTGTGAGCGACATGGAAATCTTCGAGTTGATGTCCGAGAGGAAGCACGAGCAGCTCGTGTTCTGGAGCGAGCCGATGTTCGGCTACAAGGGGATCATCGCGATCCATGACACGACCATGGGTCCCGCCCTCGGCGGAACGCGATTCTGGAGCTACGAGAGCGAGGCGGACGCGATCGTCGACGCCCTGCGCCTGTCGCGCGGGATGACGTACAAGGCCGCGATCACCGGGCTGAACCTGGGTGGCGGCAAGTCGGTCATCATCGGCGACAACAAGGTGAAGGACCGCGAGATGATCTTCCGCGCCCACGGGCGCGCGGTCGACTCGCTGAAGGGCCGCTACATCACGGCCGAGGACGTGGGCACGTCGCCCGGACGACATGGAGTTCGTCCACATGGAGACCGAGCACGTCGTCGGCGTCCTGGGCGGCTCGGGCGATCCCTCGCCGGTCACGGCGTTCGGCGTGTACCGGGGCATCAAGGCGTGCGCCGCCTTCCGCTACGGGAACGACTCCCTGGCCGGGAAGCACGTGGCGGTGCAGGGCGTCGGCCACGTGGGCTACTACCTGTGCGAGGACCTGGCGGCCGAGGGCGCGAAGCTCACGGTCACCGACCTGGACAAGGACCGGGTGCAGCGCGTGGTCGAGGAATTCGGTGCGACCGCCGTGGAGCACGACGCGATCTACGGGGTGAAGGCGGACATCTTCGCGCCCTGCGCGCTGGGCGCCGTGGTGAACGACGACACGCTCGCGGGGTTCAAGTTCGACATCGTGGCCGGCGCGGCGAACAACCAGCTCGCGCGCTCGCATCACGGCGACGCCCTCGACAAGAAGAACATCCTGTACGCACCGGACTACGTGATCAACGCCGGCGGCCTCATCAACGTGTACGGCGAGATCAACGACTGGTCGGCGGAGCGCAGCAAGCGGAAGGCCGGCGACATCTACAACACCCTGCTGCGCATCTTCGAGCGGGCGAAGTCCGACGGGGTCTCCACGAACGTCGCGGCGGATCGCGTCGCCGAGAGCCGCATCATGGAGGCCCGGCAGCTCCAGAAGACGTACCTGTAGGAGGGGACTTCCCGACATGATGGACCACCTGAAGGAGACGGACCCGAAGGTCTACCGGGCGATCGTCGACGAGGCGCGTCGACAGTCCGAGGGGCTCGAGCTGATCGCCTCGGAGAACTTCGTGTCGCGGGCGGTGCTGGAGGCGATGGGCACCGTCATGACGAACAAGTACGCGGAGGGCCTTCCCTCCAAGCGCTACTACGGCGGATGCGAGTTCGTCGACGTGGCCGAGGACCTGGCGCGCGAGCGGGCGAAGGAGCTCTTCGCCGCGGATCACGCGAACGTGCAGCCGCACTCGGGCGCCCAGGCCAACATGGCCGCGTACTTCGCCTTCCTGGACCCGGGGGACAAGATCCTGGGGATGAGCCTGAGCCACGGCGGCCATCTCACGCACGGGTCCCCCGTGAACTTCAGCGGGCGTCTCTTTCAGGTGGTGAGCTACGGGGTCGGCGACCAGGACGGGCTCATCGACTACGACGCGCTTCGCGAGCAGGCCCGCGCGGAGCGGCCGAAGATGATCGTGGCGGGCGCGAGCGCCTACCCGCGGCTCATCGACTTCGAGGCGTTCGGCGAGATCGCGCGTGAGGTCGACGCGAAGCTCCTGGTCGACATGGCGCACATCGCCGGGTCTGGTGGCGACGGGGCACCACCCGTCCCCGGTGCCCCACTCCGACGTGGTGACCACCACCACCCACAAGACGCTGCGCGGGCCGCGCGGAGGCCTCGTGCTCTGTCGGGAAGAGCACGCGAAGGCGATCGACAAGACGGTCTTCCCCTTCATGCAGGGGGGACCGCTCATGCACGTCATCGCCGCCAAGGCGGTGGCGTTGCTCGAGGCGCTCCGGCCCGAGTTCAAGGACTATTCGGCGCAGGTCATCGCCAACGCGCGCGCGCTCGGCGAGGGGCTGATGGAGCGTGGCTTCCACCTGGTGAGCGGTGGGACGGACAACCACCTCATGCTCGTGGACCTGCGGCCCAGCCACGCCGAGCTGACCGGGAAGGAGGCCGAGGCCGTGCTGGAGACGGCCGGGATCACGGTCAACAAGAACACGGTTCCGGGTGAGACGCGCTCGCCCTTCGTCACGTCGGGGCTGCGCATCGGCACGCCCGCGCTCACCACGCGCGGGATGAAGGAGCCGGAAATGGCACGCATCGCCGCGTGGATCTCCGAGGTGCTGGGGGCCCCGGCGGACGCGGACCGCATCGCGGGGATCCGCGCGGAAGTGCGCACGCTGTGCGAGGGCTTCCCGCTCTACCGCGAGCTGGCGGAACTGGCGTAACGGAGAGGTCACGAGCCCGGACAGGCGAGGCGCGCCGGGACCCGGCGCGCGTCTCCGCCTCCCCTGGCGCACGCGTGGCGCTACGACCACATTTGGCGTCATGACCGATCTCCAGTTCGCCGAAGAGATCCTGGACCAACTCCAGGAGCGGAACCCGCGCTTCCACGCGAAGGCGTACTTCTTCGTGCTTGCGGCGCTGCATTCCGTCATCCAGAAGTTGGAAGAGCCGAGGCACATCACGGGCCGGGAGTTGGCCGAAGGGATGCGCGAGCTCGCGTTGGAGCGGTTCGGGCCGATGGCGCGAACGGTGCTCGAGCACTGGGGAATCCATGCCACCGAGGATGTGGGATGTGTGGTCTTCGCGTTGGTGGAGCAGGGCATCCTCGTCAAGCAGGAAGGGGATCGGCTCGAGGACTTCGCCGACGTGTTCGACTTCGAGGAGGCCTTCGAGCTGAACTATCCCTGGGAAGCTCGACCCTGACGACCTGCGTCCGGACCTGGTTCGGGCGCCAAACCAGAACAGGCCCGGCACGTCCGGGCGCCTCTGCGACGGTGCTCGGCGCCTCGCCGATGGGAGGGGATGCACATGGTGGAAGACAGCGGGTTCCCGCGTTGCTTGAAGTGCGAGGTCGGCATCCTGCTGCCGTTGTCCGACTACGGTCGCGACGGCGCTCCGATCCGCTACAAGGCGTGGGTCTGCTCCAATCCCGACTGCGGGTTCAACATCCGGATCGACAACGGCGAAGTGACGTTCGGTCGCTCCATCGGCCAGAGCTACAAGTAGCTCCCCGCGGGACCCTCCCCTTCCGGGGAGGCCGTCCCTCCGTGACCCTCTACCTACGATGTCGCCCTCGCGGGAGCGGCCGCACCGCCCGCGCCGTCCGGTGCGCCCCGCGCGACGCCAGGCGGAGGGCCCGGTGAGCGTGCTCCACCCCCCGCTCCGCCCCTACGGCCGCCTGGACGTGCCGGCCGCGACGGGGAAGGAGTCGGCCGACTTCGACCGGCAGGCCATCGAAGAGCTGGGCGTGCCGCAGCCGGTCCTCATGGAGAACGCCGGACGCGCGGCGGCCACCATCCTCGACCGGCTCTATCCGCGTGGCCTCGTGGTCGCGCTCGTCGGCGCGGGCAACAACGGGGGCGACGCCCTGGTGGCGCTGCGCACCCTGGCCGCCTGGGGGCGGGAGGTGCGGGCGGTCCTCGTCGCCGACCGCGTGGGTCCCGAGACCGTGTTGCACGCGTGGACGGTCCCGTGGGTGGAGGACGGTGACCTCGACGACGCCGGTTGGGGCGAGCTTCTCGCTGGGGCGGCGATCGTGGTGGACGGCATGTTGGGGACGGGCGTGCAGGGTGCACCGCGCGAACGCCAGGCGCGGGCCATCCGTCACCTCCACGCGGCCGGCCGGCCGGTGCTGGCCATGGACATCCCCTCCGGCGTGGACGCCGCAACCGGAGCGGTGCCGGGGGAGGCCGTCCGGGCGGACGTCACCGTGTCCTTCGGCGCGCCGAAGCTCGGCTGTCTCCTCCTCCCCGGCCGCGGCCGGGCCGGCCGCGTGGTCGCGGTCGAGATCGGCTTCCCGCCCATGCCGCCGGAGGCGGCGTCCGCCGCCGTGACCACGCCGGCGTGGGCGCAGGCTCGTCTTCCCGACCGAGCGCTGGACACGCACAAGAACGCCGTGGGCCGCCTGGTCGTGGTCGCGGGCCAGTCGGGGATGGCCGGCGCCGCCATCCTGTGCGTGCGTGCCGGGCTGCGTGCCGGCGCCGGGCTCGTCCAGGTGTGCTCGGCTCCGGGGAATCGCGAGGTGATCCAGGGCGCCGTGCCCGAGGCCATCTTCCTGGACGCCGACGACATCGACGCCCTCGACCGGGCGCTCGACCAGGCCTCCGCGGTGGCGGTCGGCCCCGGGCTGGGCACGGGCGCTCGCGGGGAGGCGCTCCTGGCCCGCGTGCTGCTCGTGGGCACCGCGCCGGTCGTCGTCGACGCGGACGGCCTCAACCTGCTGGCGGAGTCCCGCGGGGGCTCTACGCGCGAGGTGGCGAAGCGGCGGCGGCTCCTCCTCACCCCGCATCCCGGGGAGATGGGAAGGCTGAGGGAGCTGTCGGCCGAGGCGATCGCCGCCGACCGCGTCGCCGTCGTGCGCGAGGCCGCGAACGACCTGGGGTGCGCGGTGATCCTCAAGGGCGCGCCCTCGCTCGTGGCCGCGCCGGGTCTTCCCGTCCAGGTCGATACGCAGGGCTCCTCGGACCTCGCGACCGCCGGGATGGGCGACGTGCTCACCGGGGTGTGCGGCGGGCTGCTCGCCCAGGGCCTCGATGCCGCGCGACGCGGGCGCCGTCGCCCTGTACCTGAGCGGGCGCGCCTCCGTACTCGCGGGGAAGGGGCGCAGCCTCACGCCGTCCGACGTCGTGCGCTGGCTACCCGAGGCGTTGGCCGAGCGCGGCGTGGGCACGGACCGCCTCGGCCTTCCCTTCGTCACGCTCGACCTGGATCCCCCGAGGTAGGCATGTCGCCGCCTCCCCGGCATCCCGCGTCGCAGGGCACGCCGCTCGGTCCGGGCGGCGAGTTCGACCTCATCCGCCGCTTCCTGGCCGACGGCGAGGCGATGCCGGCGGAGGTGCGCGTGGGCCCGGGGGACGACGCGGCCGTTCTCGACGGAGGGTGGGTGGTGAGCACCGACCTCTCGGTGGAGGACGTGCACTTCCGCCGCGTCTGGCTGCGTGACGACGAGATCGGCTATCGCGCGGCGGCCTCCGCCCTCTCCGACCTGGCGGCGATGGCGGCCAGACCGGTGGCGGTGCTGGTCTCCATGGCGCTCCCGACCGGGCGCGACGTCGACGCGGAGCGCCTCCACGCCGGCGTGCGCGAGGCGGCGCATGCGGTGGGGGCGGTGGTGGTGGGCGGCGACGTCTCGAGCTCGCCCGGACCGTGCGTCCTGGACGTCGTCGTGCTCGGCCGGGCGGAAGCGCCCGTCCTGCGCGGCGGGGCAAGTCCCGGCGACGAGATCTGGGTCACCGGCGCGCTCGGCGCCAGCGCCGCGGCCGTGGCCGTCTGGGGGCGCGGCGAGACCCCGTCCGATGCGATCCGCACCGCGTTCGCCCACCCGACGCCGCGGGTGGACGTGGCTCGCTCGCTCTCGGCCTCCGGCGTCCTGCGCGCGCTGGTCGACCTCTCCGACGGCCTCGCGGGCGACGCGGGCCACCTGGCGGCCGCTTCGGGGGTGCGCATCGTCGTGGAGGTCGCCCGGGTCCCCGTGGCCATCGCGGCCGTGGAGGCCCTGGGCGAGCAGGGCGCCCTGGAGGCGGCGCTTCACGGCGGCGAGGATTACGAGCTGTGCTTTGCCGTCGGGCCCGCCACGATGGACGCCGTCACGGCCGCGTCGAAGGCCGGCGTGGCCCTCACCCGCGTGGGGCGGGTGGAGGAGGGGGAGGGGGTGTGGCTCGAGGCGGCGGACGGCTCCGTGCGTCCGGCGGCGCGCGGCGGCTTCAGCCACCTCGGGACGACGCGGCCATGATCGGCTTCCTGCGCGTGGCGCTGCTGGGGATCCCCGTCACGATCTGGTACGCCTCGAGGATCGTATGGGCGTCCTGGCGGCGGAGTGCGAAGCTGCCCTCCATCTGCGACTGGGTGCCGCGTACCTGGGCTCGGATCCTGGTGCGCCTGGCCGGCGTGCGCGTCGAGCTCGAGAACCCCGAGAGGATCGACCCGCATCGACCCCAGGTCCTCGTGTCGAACCACGCCTCCTGGTTCGATGTCCTGGTGCTGGCCGGGTGGATCCCCGGACCCTATCGCTTCGTCGCGAAGAAGGAGCTGGAGAAGGTGCCGATCTGGGGGCCGGCCTGGCTCGCCTGCGGCCACATCTCCATCGACCGGCAGGACCGGAGCCGGGCGATCGAGTCGCTGAGCGTGGCCAGGAAACGGCTCGAAGAGGACCGCCCCACCGTGATCCTCTTTCCCGAGGGCACGCGCTCGACGACGGGGGAGTTGCGCAGCTTCAAGAAAGGCGCGTTCGTCCTTGCGATCCAGGCGAACGTCGAGGTCGTGCCCGCGGCCATCCTCGGCAGCCGTGAGGTGATGGCGAAGGGCTCGTGGCGGATCCGAACCGGACGCACGATCACGGTGCGCTTCGGCGAGCCGATCGCGGTCGAGGGGCTGCGCTCGGACGATCGGGATGACCTCACCCAACGGGCGCGCGAGGCGGTCTCGGCGCTCATGACGGCAGGTCGGATCGACCGAAGCGACGAGGATCGGACCCGCGAAGGCGGGCGATGACATCTAGAACTGCAGCGGACCACAGGAGGCCAAGTGTCGGCGATCGTCGATGTGCGCGCGCGTGAGATCCTCGATTCCAGGGGCAACCCTACCGTCGAGGCGGAGGTCATTCTGGAGACCGGTGTCCGGGGACGGGCGGCCGTTCCGTCGGGCGCGTCCACCGGGGCGCACGAGGCCGTGGAGCTTCGCGACGGCGATCGCGACCGCTACATGGGCAAGGGCGTGCGCCAGGCGGTCAAGAACGTCGGCACGACCATCGCGAACGCGCTGCGGGGGTTCGAGGCGCGCGAGCAGATGGACATCGACCGCACGATGATCGAGCTCGACGGCACGCCCAACAAGCGCAAGCTGGGCGCCAACGCGATCCTCTCGGTGTCGATGGCCTGCGCCAGGGCGGCGGCGGCGGAGAAGCAGATGCCGCTGTGGCGCTATCTGGCCGACGAGGGGAAGGCGGCGCTGCTCCCCGTGCCGCAGATGAACATCCTGAACGGCGGCGCGCACGCGCCCGAACAACGTGGACATCCAGGAGTTCATGGTCATGCCGCTCGGGGCGGAGACCTTCTCCGAGGCGCTGCGGATGGGCGTGGAGGTCTTCCACAACCTCAAGAAGGTCCTCTCCAGCCAGGGGAAGAACACCGCGGTGGGCGACGAGGGCGGCTTCGCCCCCGACCTCAAGAGCAACGAGGAGGCGATCGAAGTGGTGCTCCAGGCGATCGAGGCCGCAGGCTACCGTCCCGGGGAGGACGTGTCGTTGGCGATCGACGCCGCCGCGAGCGAGTTGTTCCAGGACGGCGAGTACGTCTTCCGCTGGTCGAGCGGCGAGCACCGCGACGCCGCCGGGATGATCGAGTTCTGGAAGGACCTGCTCGACCGTTATCCGATCGTGTCGCTCGAGGACCCGCTCGACGAGAACGACTGGAACGGGTGGAAGGCGCTCACCGCGGAGCTGGGCGGGCGCGTGCAGGTGGTCGGGGACGACATCTTCGTCACCAACTCGGAGCGGCTCGACCAGGGCATCCGGGACGCCTCGGCGAACGCGATCCTGATCAAGCTCAACCAGATCGGCACGCTCACCGAGACGCTCGCGACGATGCGGCTCGCCACACAGGCCGGCTTCAACAACGTGGTGTCGCACCGCTCGCGGCGAGACGGAGGACACGTTCATCGCCGACCTGGCGGTCGCCACGGCGTCCGGTCAGATCAAGACCGGCAGCGCCAGCCGGACGGACCGCATCGCGAAGTACAACCAGCTGCTCCGCATCGAGGAGGAGCTGGGTGCCAAGGCGCGCTTCCCCGGAAAGGGCCTCTGGGGCTAGCGGGGACGCGCATCGGGTGATCCCTTCGTGTCGCGGCTGAAGCGCCTCGTCCTGCCAGGGCTCCTCCTGGTCGCGGTGTACTACGCCGTGTTCGGCGGCGAGTACTCGTACTTCGCGCTCCGGCGCACGAGGAAGGCGGTGGCCAGCGAGCAGGCGGTGCTCGCCGAGCGGCGACGCCAGATCGACTCGCTCAGGGCGTGGGCGGATTCGTTGGAGTTGGATCCGGCCACGCTCGAGCGGCTCGCGCGTGAGCGCTTCGGCATGGTGCGCGACGGGGAGACGCTCTACCAGTTCACGGAGCCCGCGGACAGCACGGAGGCGGACACCACGGACGCGTCGGGACGCTGAGGCGGGCTCATGGGTGGGGGCGTCGGCGGACGGATCGCGTCGCGACTCGGCCGCTCGGCCGCGGGTTCGTCGCTTCGTCGACCTTCCTCCGCTTGCCTCGCTCGGCCGCTACGCGCGGCCGAGCCTCCCTGCGACGCGACCCGCCCGTCGACGCCTCGGGCCGTCAGTCCGGGGTATCTGCTTCGCCGGGCGCCAGGGCGTCCGGGGGGGCGGTGTCCACGACCCGCAGGGCGTCCATGACCAGCCGATCGAGCCGGCGCCGCGTGGCGGCGTCGGCCCTCGTCCAGAAGGGCCGCACCGCGAGGATCGGGGCGAGCAGGAAGCCGATCACCACCAGGAGCGGGGCGAGGACGGCACCGAGGTGCGTCAGCGCGGAGAGCGTCGCCCACCCCACCAGCGCCACGAACCAGGCGCCCAGGTAGTGGCCGGCGCGGTGGGCCGAGGCGCGGACCGCCACGCCGCCGCCGCTCTCCTCGAGCTCGAGGCTCGTGCGACCGCCCAGGTGGCTCTCCTCCCAGCGGAACCGCACCGGATCGCTGTCGCGCACGGCGCCGCTCCGCCCGAGCGCGGCCTCGGCGGCGCGCACCAGCTCGTGCGGTGCCGTGGGGAGGCGCGCGCCCTCGAGGAAGGCGCGGACCTCGCGGTGGTCCGGCGCACCGAAGACCGCCGAAGCGGTACCCCCACCCGCCTGGGGAAGGATCGCCGCGGCCCTGCGTACCTCGGTGGGATCGAGGCCGGCCTCCTCCGCGGCGCGCATGACGTCGGCGAGCGTGGAGTCCCCGGCCACCGCGAGCTCGGGCCGGGTCTCGACGTCCGCCGCGCGCCGCAGGATCAGCGCGACCTCCTCCTCGGCGAGGCGGCGGGACCCGCCCGATCCGCCCTCAGCCTTCGGGATCGTCTTCCTCGCCCGGGCGCGTCAGGACCGCCTTCTCCGGCTCCTCGCGCACCGCGGTGGACATGCCGATCATCCTCTGTGCGGCCGCCTTGATGGCGGCGCGATCGCCTCCCTCGGGGAGGGCCTCGATCATCTGCTCGGCCGCGAACTTGAGGGCCCGCGCGGTGGACTCCCGGTCCGCGGCGCCCACGCCGCGCTCGATGATCGGTCGGAACAGCTCGATCGGGATCGGGAAGATCGTCGTCGAGTTGTTCTCGGCCGCGATCTCGACCACGGTCTGCAGGAAGCGGAGCTGGAGCGCCACGGGGAACCGCTCCATGATCTCGGCCGCGGCCACCAGCTTCATGGACGCCTGGTACTCGCCCTCGGCCGCGATGACCTTCCCGCGCCGCTCACGCTCGGCCTCGGCCTGACGTGCCATGGCGCGCTTCATCTCCTGCGGGAGGTCGATGTCCTTGATCTCGACGCCGGTGACCTCGATCCCCCACTGGTCCGTGCCCTCGTCGATGATCTCGCGGACGACCTCGTTGATCCGCTCCCGCTCGGCGAGCAGCTCGTCCAGCTCGGACTGGCCGATCACGGAGCGGAGCGTGGTCTGCGCGAGCTGGCTGGTCGCGAAGTAGTAGTCCTCGATCTCGATCACGGCCTTGGTCGGGTCGGCCACGCGGAAGTACACCACCGCGTTGACGCGCACGCTGACGTTGTCCTTCGTGATCGTGTCCTGCGGCGCGATGTCGAGCGCCACGATGCGCAGGTCCATCTTGCGCATCCGCTCGACGCCGAACGGCACGAGGAAGATCAGCCCGGGGCCCTTGGCGCGCGTGAGCTTGCCCAGGCGGAAGATGACCCCCCGCTCGTACTCGAAGAGAACGCGAAGGCTGGTGAGAAGCCCGAGCCCACCGACGACCGATGCCGCGACGAGCAAGGCGTTGAGATCCATGCATTCCTCCCTGGCTGAGGATACCCTGAGCGTCGCGCCCCGGGGCCCCGCGCGCAAGCTTCCGGCCCCACCCGTTCCTGGCCGATGTGGGGGCCGCCGCGCTCAGTTGACATCCCCCTGCCGGCGGATGAGCTTTTCCACCCGAGCCGGAGTAGCTCAGTCGGTTAGAGCAGCGGAATCATAATCCGCGTGTCGGGGGTTCGAGTCCCTCCTCCGGCATGGCTGTGGGGAGAACGGCCCTCGGGGGGGATGATGCCCTCCCGGGGGCCATTGTCGCGCTGGGCACCACGGCTTCGCGCCGAGGCGTCGAAGAAAAGGGTTGCACCCGCCTGTCACGTCCCCCATATATGGGACCGCTCGCTCAGCGGATGGCACTCTTCAGGTAGGAAAAGACATGCGGAAGTCGACGGTCGTGCTCGGGGTCGCGCTCGCGATCAGCTTCGCGTTCTCGGGGATGGACCTCGCGGCCCAGAAGGTCGTGGTCTCCCACGACGAGTGGATGACCAACACCGGGTACTTCAACACGAACGAGCAGCAGTTCGTGTCGAACGCGCTGGATTGGTTCGGCCTCGGGGGGAGCGGGAGCGTCCTGCTCTATTCCGGAAGCGCGTTCCTGACGAACGTCACCTTCCAGAACTACCTGACGGGCCTGGGCTACTCGGTCACCGTCGACGCCGCGCCGGCCTCGTTCGCCGGATACGACGCGGTCTTCTCGGAGGGCGTCACCACCCTGAACGGTGCCGGACTCGCCTCCTACGCCAGCGGAGGCGGCAACGTCTTCTACTGGGGCGGCACGGGCATCGGCGGGTCCGCGGCCGAGGCCGCGTACTCCAACACGTTCCTCAACGGCGTGGGGCTCTCCTTCGCGAGCACGTACAACGGCGTCGGCACGGTGAACACGACGGGCTTCGACGCGATGGGCCCCTTCGGCGCCCCGCTGTTCACCGGCGTGTCGAGCATCTTCGGCAACAACGGCAACAGCATCTCCGCCACGGGCGCGAGCGCGTGGACCACGCAGGTGTTCAGTGACGCCGCCGGCCGCGGTGTGTACGCGGCGGCCACGCTGAGCACGACCACGGTCCCGGAGCCGGGCACGCTCCTGCTGCTCTTCACCGGCCTCGTCGCGCTCGTTCCGCTCGCGCGGCGGCGCCGGGTCGCGTAGGTCACGCCCGACTTCTCGGAAGGGACGGCCTCCCGGGTGCTCCCCGGGGGGCCGTTCTGCGTCAACGGGGAGGGGTGGCGCCGGCGCTCGCCTCTCTAGCGCTCGGCCCGACCGTCGTGGCCATGATCCGCAGGATCCACGCCCCCGCGAGGATGGAGCCCACCAGCACGATGCGGCCCGCCCCGGTGAGGACGGCGCCGATCTCCTGGTCCTTCGACAGCTTGCCGACCCTGAGGAGCATGACCGTCCAGTCGTGGCTGTCGACGTCCACGGCGCCGAAGGGCGAGACCAGCGTGGAGCGCCTGGGCGCGGGCGTCCGCCGCGTAGTGGCCGGCCTCCACCAGCGCCGTGCCGAGCCAGAAGAGGCAGAACGCGGCGCCGAAGGGGTCCCGCTGGCGCACCGCGAGGTAGACGGCCGCCGCCAGAGGCACGCCGAGCTGGAAGATCGTACCGCCCGCGGCCGTGAGGAAACGGTGCCCGAAGAAGGAGAAGAAGGCGTGGCCCATCTCGTGGAAGCCGAGCGTGACGCCGGAGAGGATCGACGTCGCCCCGGCGTCGGCCAGGTAGCCGCGCGCGATCCAGGCGAGCACGAGCAGGACGGGGAGGCGGTAGAGCCAGCGCCGCCCGGCCACGCGCTCGGCAATCCAGTTGCGCACGGCCTCCACGGCGGCTAGCGGCCGGTCTCGTCCCGCACCACCTCGCCCCCCTTCACGACCAGCACGACGTCGCGCAGCGCCGCGACGTCGCGGGAAGGATCCCCGCGCACGGCCACGAGGTCGGCGAGCAGCCCCTCCTTCACCCGTCCGCGGTCGGGGAGGTCGAGGATGTCGGCGTTGCCCGCGGTGGCGGCGTGCAGCACCGCCACGGGGTCCATCCCGTACTCCGCCATGAGCACGGCCTCACGGACGTTGTCCCCGTGCGTGTAGACGCCCACGTCGCCCCCCATGCACATGGCCACGCCGGCCTGCAGGGCGCGCTGGAACATCGCCCGCTTGGCCACGACCCCGCGCGGCTCGGGGTCGACGCCCTTGTGCCATCCCGCGTACTGCGAGGTGGCGTCGGTGGCGGCGAGCGTGGGACAGAACCCGATCCCGCGCTCCGCCATGAGCCGGAACGTCTCGTCGGTGCCCCCGTCGCCGTGCTCGATCGTGCGCACGCCGGCCATCGCGGCGCGGCGCATCCCCTCGTCCGTGGAGGCGTGCGCCGAAACGTGGCGGCCGGAGCTCTCCGCCACCTCGACGAGGCGGGTGAGCTCCTCCTGCGTGAAGGTGGGCCGCGCCTCCCCGTGCGGGCCCCAGCGGTAGTCCGCGTAGACCTTCACCCAGTCGATGCCGCGCCCGATCTGCTCCCGTGCCGCCTGAACCAGGCCGTCCACGCCGTCGGCTTCCTGGGCGCCCTTCGGGAGGTTCCACTCGGGCGCGCCCTTGGGCCCGTAGCTGCCGGTGGCGACGATCGCGCGTCCGGCGACGAGCAGGCGAGGTCCCGGGATCACGCCCTTGCGGATCGCCGCGGCGATCCCGACGTCGGCGAAGCCGGCCCCCTCCGTCCCGAGGTCGCGCTCCGTCGTCACGCCGGCCATCAGCGTCGCCCGCACGTGGACGGTGGCGCGGGCCACCCGCTCGGCGAGCGACTCGAAGAGCACCTGGTCGTTCCACGGGGTCTCGTCGTACGGGTGCAGCAGGACGTGGCTGTGCCCCTCGATCAGCCCCGGCAGGAGGGTGGCGCCGCGCAGCACGATCTCGCGCCCTCCGGAGGGGAGACGGACGGAGGCGCCCGCGGCCTCGATCCGGCCGTCGCGCACCAGCACCGCCCACCCGTCGTGCATGGCCTCGCCGTCGAACACCCGGTCGGGGCGCAGGAGCAGCGCTTCCTGCGCCGAGGCCGGGGAGGGGAGGAGGAGGAGTGCCGCCAGCAGGAGGGAGCGGGTCATGGCGTGTCCGGTGCCCGTGGGAGTGGGTACGACGGAGTCAAAGTCGGCCCCCGCGACGGATCGCGCCAGCGGCACGCGGGCCCGGTTCCCTGGCCGCCTGGCGGCACCTATCTTGCCTCCTCCCGGATGGGTCCGGGGCGAACCGTTCCAACGTCGAGGACATCATGACCGATCGCGTCAGCACGCTTCTGGGTGGCCGCCGTGAGCGCCTGGAGCGCCAGCTCGGGCGCAACGTCGACGAGCCCCGGACGGGGCCCCGTTCTCCCCTCTCCGCGAAGATCCGGGCCTTCCTGCGCGAGGAGGCGGAGGACCTCTACTGGAACGAGCTCGAGTGGGAGAACATCACCGACGAGGAGGCGCTCGAGGAGGGCTCGCTCACGGAGCTGGCCTTTCCGGGGTTCCTGGCGTTCGTGCGCGGCCTGCTGCTCACCGAGGTGATGCCGGACGCCAAGGCGCCCGCGAGCCCGCGCCCCGAGGTCGTGGAAGACATCCTCGGCTTCCTGGCCTCGCGCGTGGTCGAGCTCGAGGATGGCCTGGCCGGTCCCGATCCCGACAGCGAGGAGCGCATGCGCACCGAGCTGGACATGACGAGCCGCCTCATCGACCTCGTGCTCTACCAGTACCACGGGCTGGCCCGCGGCGACATCGAGCGCCTCGAGAGCCGACACCGCAACTGACCCTCCATCAGCCGGCGACGCGGTGACCCTTCCCACCCCTCGGCCGGGGCGCAACTACAACGCGGGCGCGCCCCTTCTGGTGGCCCACCGCGGAGGATCGCGGCTGGCCCCGGAGAACACCCTCGCCTCCTTCCGGAACGCGACGGACGCGTGGGAGGCGGACATGCTGGAGCTGGACGTCCACCTCACCGCGGACGGCGAGGTGGTGGTCATTCACGACGCGACGGTCGACCGCACGACCGACGGCACCGGCGCGGTGGCCTCGCTCACCATGCGGGAGCTGGAGCGGCTGGACGCCGGATACCGCTTCGTCGACCTCGAGGGTCGCCCCGCCTTCCGGGGGCAGGGCGTGCGCATCCCGCGCTTCGAGGACCTCCTCACCGAGTTTCCCGACAGCCGCCTGAACGTGGAGGTGAAGGCGGCCGAGGCGGCGGCGCCCCTCGCGGAAGTCATCCGTCGCCACGGCGCCGAGGAGCGCGTGCTGGTCGCGGCCGAGTTCGAGCACCGACGGGCCGGCGCGCGCGGCTACACCGGCCCCTGGGGCGCCAGCCGGCACCACGCCCTCCTCCTGTGGATCACGCACAGGCTGCCCGGGGGTGCGCTGTACACCCCGGCGGCGGACATCCTGCAGGTGCCCGAGCGGTGGAAGGGGATGCAGATCGTCACGCCGGCGTTCGTGCGGGAAGCGCACCGACGCAACCTCCCCGTGCAGGTGTGGACCGTGGACGAGCCGGACGACATGCGTCGCCTCCTCTCCTGGGGCGTCGACGGGATCCAGTCCGACCGACCGGACCTCCTGGCACGCGTGCTCGTCGAAGAGTTGGGCCGACCCGCGCCGCCCGGTCTGCGGGAGGGGGACGTGCCCCCGTGACCGATCGTGCCGGGCCGCTCGCGGATCGCTTCGCGCCCCGGGTGCGCGCACGGGGCGGCCTCGGCGACACGGACGCGGTCGTGGTGGGGCTGTCCGGCGGGGTCGATTCGATGGCGCTCCTCCACCTCCTCCGCTTCGCGCCCGGGATCCCTCGCCTCCGCCTGGTGGCCGCCCACGTGGACCACGCCATGCGCGTCGGCAGCGCCCGGGACGCGGCCTGGGTCCACGGGGTGTGCGCCGCGTGGGGGGTCGAGGCGAGGAGCGTCCGCCTGGACCCGCCACCCGCCAGCGAGGCCGAGGCGAGGCGCCAACGCTACGCCTTCCTCGAGCGGGTGCGCGTCGGAGGTGGGAGCTCGCCTGACGCTGACCGCGCACCACGCCGACGATCAGGCGGAGACGGTGCTCTTCCGTGCCCTGCGCGGCACCGGCATCCGGGGGCTGCGGGGAATCCGGGAGCGGCGGGTGCCGCGCCTCTGGCGCCCGCTCCTCGCCTTCACGCGGCGGGAGATCCTCGACTACGCCGTCTTGTCGGGGCTGTCCTGGAGGGAGGACCCCACCAACGCCGAGCCCTTCGCGCGCAACGTGATCCGGAACCGGATCCTCCCCGAGGCAGAGGCTCGCGTGGCACCGGAGGCGCGGCGCGCGCTCACCGGGCTCGCCCGGTTGGCCCGCGAGAACGAGGACGCCTGGCACAGCCTCCTGCCGGGCCTGCTCGAAGGCGTCGACGCGCGCCCCGAGGGGGAGGGCGTGTCCCTGGACCGCGCGGCGTTCTCCCGCTTGCACCGAGCGGTGCGAGCGCGCCTGGTCCGGGCGTTGGCGCGCCGGCTCGGAAGGGCCCCCGGACAAGCCGGAACCCGATTGGCCGTCGAGTTTAGTAGCTCGGGCGAGAGCGGCGGGGAGGTCTCCCTCGGTGGGGGGCTCACGCTGCGCCGCGAGCTCGAACGGCTCGTGCTCGCGCGCGTCCGGGCCGAAGGACCGGATGCGCCGGCCAGCATCGACGGGCCGAACGCGGGTGAGGTCGGAGTCCGCCTGTGCGGCGCGGCCTACCGGGTCCGATGGTGCGAAGAGGAATGGGGGGGAGAGGGGTGGCGGGAAGCGTTCGCCCTCGCGACCCTCCGCTTTCCGCTGGAGGTGCGGGGTTGGATGCCCGGTGACCGGGCCCGGCTCCCCTACGGATCCAAGAAGTTGAAGAAGCTGTTTCTGGAGGCCCGGGTGCCGCCCGGGCGGCGCCATCGGATTCCGGTGGTGCTGGACGCGACCGGCGCGGTTCTCTGGGTGCCCGACGTGGTGCGCTCGGCGGACGCGCGGCCCTCGGAACGGGAGGGGGTCATCTACATCGGGATCACCCATGCCGATTCTGACTGAGAACTCGAAGCTCGGGGGCCAGAAGCTCCGGCGCATCGTCTTCAGCGAAGAGCAGCTGCGGGCGCGCGTGCTGGAGATGGGCGCGGATATCTCCCGCGACTTCACGGCCGCCGACAGGGTTCTGGTGGTCGGCCTTCTGAAGGGATCGTTCCTCTTCCTGGCGGATCTGGTCCGCGCGATCGACCTCCCTCTTCAGGTGGACTTCCTGGTCGCGGCCAGCTACGGAAGCGGCAAGGTCTCGTCCGGAGACGTCCAGCTCCTCTACGATCCGGAAGCGTCGCTGACGGATCGGGCGGTGATCATCGTAGAGGACATCGTGGACAGCGGGGCGACGCTGAACCGCCTGATTCCCCGACTGCGCGAGCGGGGGCCGGCGAGCATCGACATCTGCGCCCTGTTGCACAAGCGGCTCACGGCGCTGGATCCGGAGCCGCGCTGGGTGGGATTCGATGCACCCAATGAGTTCCTCGTGGGGTATGGACTAGATTACGCGGAAGATTTCCGTCATCTGCCTTATATTGCCAGTCTCTAGAATATGCTCCGGACGACGTCCCGCGCCGCACGCGTGAGCGCACGCATGAGAACGACAGCCGATGCCTGATCACGATCCCATCCGACCCGACGGCGGCTCCCGGTGGGCGCGGCTCTCCAAGACGGCTGCGTTCTGGATCCTCATGGTCCTGATGTTCGTGGTCGCGCTCCAGTTGGTGCGCGGCGACCGCAAGACCGCGGCGGACTTCAACTACACCGAGTTCAAGGCGCAGCTCGCGGCGGGGAACATCCACAAGGTCACGTTCAAGGGAAGGAACCTCGAGGGTGAGTTGCGTGCCCCGGTGCAGCGCGAGGGGCAGGAGACCACGGACTTCGCGGTCACGATCCCGCCGGGTGCCGAGGACACGCTGGTCCCGCAGCTCGAGGGCGCCGACGTCATCGTCGAGGCCGAGGAGCCGCAAGCGGGGTGGGGCACCTTCCTCCTGACGGCGCTTCCCTGGCTGCTCTTCATCGCCTTCTGGTTCTGGATCTTCCGCACGATGCAGGGCGGTGGGAACCGAGCCTTCCAGTTCGGACGCTCGAAGGCCAAGCTGATCAGCCCGGACACGCCCAAGGTGACCTTCGCGGACGTGGCGGGCGCCGACGAGGCCAAGGAGGAGCTCCAGGAGATCATCGAGTTCCTCAAGGACCCCGCGCGCTTCAGCCGGCTCGGCGGGCGACTTCCCAAGGGCGTGCTCCTCGTGGGCCCGCCCGGAACCGGCAAGACGCTGCTGGCGCGCGCGGTGGCCGGTGAGGCCGGCCGTCCGTTCTTCCAGATGTCGGGCTCCGATTTCGTCGAGATGTTCGTCGGCGTCGGCGCATCGCGCGTGCGCGACCTCTTCGAGCAGGGCAAGGCCCACGCGCCGTGCATCATCTTCGTCGACGAGATCGATGCCGTGGGCCGGCACCGTGGCGCCGGGCTCGGTGGCGGGCACGACGAGCGCGAGCAGACGCTGAACGCGCTCCTCGTGGAGATGGACGGCTTCGAGTCCAACGAGGGCGTCATCCTCCTGGCAGCCACGAACCGCCCGGACGTGCTCGATCCCGCGCTGCTGCGCCCGGGTCGCTTCGACCGCCAGGTCGTGGTGGACGCGCCCGACGTGAAGGGCCGCGAGGGCATCCTGCGCGTGCACGCGAAGAAGCTGCCGCTGGCCGACAACGTCGAGCTTGGGCTCATCGCCCGCGGCACGCCCGGCATGAGCGGTGCGGACCTGGCCAACGTGTGCAACGAGGCGGCCTTGCTGGCCGCACGGCGCGGCGTGGACAAGGTGTCGATGGTCGACTTCGAGCAGGCCAAGGACAAGGTCATGCTCGGCACCGAGCGCCGCAGCCTCGTCCTCACGGAGCGGGAGCGGAAGCTCACGGCCTATCACGAGGCGGGTCACGCCGTCATGGGGCTGAAGATCCCGGGGCTCGATCCGGTCCACAAGGTGACGATCGTGCCCCGCGGACGCGCCCTCGGCATCACGGCCAGCCTGCCCGAGGAGGACCGCCACTCCTACCGGAAGGAATGGCTGGAGGGTCAGCTCGCCATGCTCTTCGGCGGCCGCGTGGCCGAGGAGATGATCTTCGGCGAGGAGGATGTCACCACCGGCGCGGGCAACGACATCGAACGTGCCACGGCGATGGCGCGACGCATGGTCACCCAGTTCGGGATGAGCGAGGTGATCGGGCTGATGGCGATCGGCGACGCCGAGCACGAGGTCTTCCTCGGGCGCGAGCTGGTGCAGCGCCGTCAGGTCTCGGAGCACACGGCTCGTCTCGTCGACCAGGAGGTCAAGCGCATCCTGGACGAGGCGCACGACAAGGCGCGCCAGGTGCTCGAGGTGAACTCCGACCTGCTGGAGCGGATCGCGCTCGCGCTCCTCGAGCGCGAGACGCTCGACCGCACGCAGATCGAGACGCTCGAGCGCGGCGACCCGCTGCCGCCGCCGCCCGTCCTGCCGGCTCCGGCGCCCAAGTCGCCGGAGGTCATGCACCGTCCGGTCCCGGCGCCGCCGCCTGCGCTCCCGTTGCCGGGCGACGACCCGCTGCCCGGCGCCGCGCCGGGGTTCACGGTCTTCGACGACGCCTGAGGCTCCCGTCACGGCTCCCGTGTGGCGGGTCCGGGAGGGGGACATCCCCCTCGGGTCGCCCGTCGTCATGGGCATCCTCAACCTCACGCCCGACTCCTTCTCGGACGGAGGGCTTCACCTCGACGCCGACCGGGCACTCGATCGTGCCGAGGCCATGGTCGCCGAAGGCGCCGCGCTGATCGACGTCGGCGGTGAATCCACGCGACCGGGCGCCGACCCGGTTTCGGCCGACGAGGAGCTTCGCCGCATCCTCCCCTTCCTGGAGCGCGCCGCGGGCCGCCTCGACGCTCCGCTCTCCGTCGACACCCGCAAGGCCGACGTGGCGCGAGCGGCGCTCGCGGCCGGCGCACGGATCGTCAACGACGTCTCGGGACTGGCCTTCGACCCCGGCATGGCCGGGACGGTGGCGGCCGCGGGCGCAGGGGTCGTCCTCACGCACATGAGGGGCACACCCGCCGACATGACCGGGCGCGCCCGCTACGGGAACGTGGCCGAGGAGGTCGCCGAAGAGTTGGGCGCGGCCGTCGAGCGGGCACGCGTCGCAGGGATCCCCGACGAGGCCGTGGTGGTGGATCCGGGGATCGGATTCGCCAAGTCCGCAGAGCACTCGCTGACCCTTCTCGGAGACCTCGGCCCGATTCGTGCGTTGGGGTTTCCGGTCCTGGTGGGACCCTCCCGGAAGAGCTTCCTCGGAGCGCTGCTCGACGCCCCTCCGGAGGATCGACTGGCCGGTACGCTGGCGGCTTGCGTCGCCGCCTATCTTCAGGGGGCGCGGATCTTCCGCGTCCACGACGTTCGTCCCGTGTGTCAGGCGTTGATCGTGGCGGAGGCGATCGCCGCGACCCGCCGGAGGGAAGGGGAGGTAGCCCGGCATTGAGGATGTGGGAGCAGATCCAGATCCTGAGGCCAGGATGGACGGACCTGGTCGAGATCCTGCTGGTGGCCTTCCTGCTGTACCGGATCCTGCTGGTGCTGCAGCGGACGCGGGCCCGGCAGATCCTCCTCGGCCTCGTGCTTCCTCGTCGTCGGCTACGGTCTCGCGCGTCTCCTCGATCTGGTCCTCATCACGCGGCTGATGGAGTACCTCTTCCAGTACGGTGCCATCGCCGCGTTGGTCGTCTTCCAGCCGGAGCTGCGGGCGGCGCTCGCCCGCCTCGGCCAGAGCCGGATGATGCGCGTCTTCCAACGGTTGGAAGGCAGCCGGGTGGCGGAGGAGATCGTCGACGCCGTCGAGCGCCTGGCCCGCGCGCGCGTCGGGGCCATCATCGCGGTCGAGCAGGACGTGGGGCTCGAGGAGTACGCCGAGACGGGAAGCCCCGTGCAGGCGCGCGTGTCGGCCGAGATGATCGCCACCATCTTCACGCCCTATTCGCCGCTGCACGACGGCGCGATCCTCATCAGCGGCGACGTGATCGAGACGGCGGGCGCCATCCTCCCGCTGACGCAGTCTTCCGTGCAGGACCGCTCGCTCGGCACGCGGCACCGCGCCGCGTTGGGGCTGAGCGAGGAGACCGACGCGGTGGTGATCGTGGTGAGCGAGGAAACGGCGCGTGTCTCGGTGGCGCTGGGGGGGCGGCTGGAGCGCGACGTGGAGCCCGATCGTCTCCGTCAGATCCTCACCGGGGCGCTGCCCGATGCCGACACCACGCTGGCGCCGGCCCCCGCCAAGGCCTGAAATGCATGTCGGGGCGCGACGTACCGAAGGTCGACCGGGCGCGTTGACACGCTGCTCGGACGGCCCGTAGATTCCGCCGAGCCTTTTCCCAGACCTCGGCCCTGCGGGGCGACCCGAACCACAGGAGCGGCCTTTCGTGGGCACTCAGTATCGTTTGCTGACGCTCTTCGCCGACGGCGGGTGGATGATGTATCCCCTCGTCCTCTGCTCCCTCATCGCCCTCGGCGTGATCATCGCGAAGGCCTGGACGCTCTGGCAGGCGCACCACGGGACCTCGCACCTGCTCGAGGAGGTGGAGGCCAAGGCGCTGGCCGGCCAGATCGACGAGGCCGTCGCGATCGCCATCGAGACGCCCGGCCCCGCCGCGGCGATCCTGCTGGTCGGACTCCGGCGCATCCGTCACAAGAAGCTGATGGAGGGCGAGATCGAGAAGGCGGTGGCCACCACCGGCGCGATCGAGCTCGGCTTCCTCGAGCGCGGGCTCGTCATCCTGGCCACGGTCGCGAACGTGGCCCCTCTGATGGGCTTCCTCGGGACGGTGGCCGGCATGATCCTCGCGTTCGGCGCCATCCAGACGGCGGGCGACGTGGACCCGAGCCTCGTGGCCGGGGGGATCAAGGTCGCGCTGCTCACGACGGCGGCGGGGCTGATCATCGCGATTCCGGTCAACATCGCGTACAACTTCTTCGTGACGCGCATCGACCAGCTCATCATGGACATGGAGCACGGCGCGCAGAAGATTCTCAACCTGGCCTGGGACCTCGAGAAGCGGGGTGCCCTCCAGGTCGTCAAGGCGGAGAAGTAGGGAACCTTCGGGGTACAGCTCAAGTAACTTCGATCGGAGCCGAGGTCCAGCGATATGGCGGTCTTGAACAAGAAGAAGTCGAAGGTCAGCGACGAGGTTCCGACGTCGTCGATGGCGGACATCGCCTTCCTCCTGCTGATCTTCTTCCTCGTCACGACGGTGTTCCCGAAGGACAAGGGGCTGTCGCTCGTGCTCCCGGAGCCGGGTGAGGAAGCGCAGGTCAGCCAGAAGAACATCCTCCACCTCATCATCGAGCCCAACGGCACCGTGCGCGTCAAGCGCGGGGAGAGCCAGCAGGAGCAGGTGATGCGGCCGAGCGAGATCGAGGGCCTGTGGCGTCAGGAAGTGGCACAGAACCCCAACCTGATCGCGGCGGTGAAGACCCACCCGGACGCGCCCTACAGGATGATGATCGAAGTGTTGGACGGACTGAAGATGGCCAACGCCGAGCGCATCTCCCTCCAGATCCTGGAGAACTGACGGATGGCCAAGAAAGGCGGATTCCAGAAGCGGTCCAAAGCGTCGGAGGAGGTCCCCTCGTCGTCGCTGGCGGACATCGCCTTCCTGCTGCTGATCTTCTTCATGGTCAGCACGGTCTTCCCGTCAGACCGTGAGCGGCCCATCGACTGGGCCGAGGCCGGAGCGGCGCAGAAGACGGACGAGAAGAAGAAGAACATCCTGAACGTGTGGATCCAGCAGGACGGCTCGATCTTCATCAACGACCAGCAGTACCAGATGAGCGAGGTATCGCAGGTCGTGGCGCCGCTGTACGCGTCCTCCGACCGTGCCCTGGTGATCTCGATCCGCGGCGATCGGGATACGCCCTATCACTACATGGACGCCCTCCAGAAGGAACTCGTGGAGGCCGGCGTCGTACGAGTGGTGTTCGCGACGAAGCTGGAGCAGCGGATGCAGAGGGAGAGACGATGAGCGCAGCTGAAGCCGTACCCGCCGCCCCGGTCAGGTCCGCCAACGATCGTCTCAAGGATTCGTTCAGCACCTGGTTCTGGGGTTCCATGATCGTGGCGACGCTGGTCCACTTCGGGATCTTCGCCTTCTGGCCGGAGCTCACCGCGGAGGACATCTCCTACACGGCCGCGGAGTTGGAGGCGATCGAGCTCCCGCCGGAGATCGAGATCCCGCCGCCACCGAAGTCGATCGCGCGTCCCGCCACGCCGGTGATCGCCGAGGCGAACATCGACGAGGACATCACGATCGCGCCCACGACGTTCGAGGAAAACCCGGTCGAGGACCTGCCGCCGCCGCCCGAGGAGAAGGCGCAGGACCTCTCCGCCGCCCCGACGTTCACGCCTTTCACGGTGGCACCGTCCATCCTGAACCGTCCCGACGTGGTGCGCGCCATGGAGCGCGAGTATCCGCCGCTGCTCCGTGATGCCGGCATCGGCGGAACGGTGAAGGTGTACTTCTTCATCGACGAGAACGGCCAGGTCCAGGACACCCGGATCGACCAGACCTCGGGGCACCAGGCTCTGGACGAAGCGGCCCTGAAGGTCGCGAACATCTACCGGTTCTCACCGGCCCTCAACCGGGACAAGAAGGTCCCGGTGTGGGTTTCGTTCCCGATTACCTTCCAGGTCCGATAACCCGGGGCCCCGGAGTCCACGCTGGTCGAGAGGACCCCGCCGGAGCGCCGGCGGGGTCCTCTTCGCTTATTCGCTGCGCCACGTTCGTCTGTGATGGAAACCGCTGATTCACTACAATTCTCAGCCATGTACCGGGAACGCCTGGCCGATACGCTGCCGCGTGTGCGCGACCGGATCGCGGGTGCGGCGGAAACCGCCGGGCGCGACCCGACGGGCGTGCGTCTGGTGGCGGTGACGAAGGGTCATCCCAGGGAGGCCCTGGAGGCCGCGCTCGCCGCGGGGCTCCGCGACCTGGGCGAGAACCGGGTCGACGAGCTCGAGGAGAAGGTCGCGGCCCTGGGGCGCGACGCGGCCACCTGGCACATGATCGGGCACGTGCAGAGCCGGAAGGCGTCGCGGGTGATCGACGTGGCCGACCTGATCCACTCGGTGGACTCGCTCCATCTGGCCGAGCGGATGTCGCGGGCGGCCGGGGAGGCGGGCCGCGAGGTCCCGATCCTCGTGCAGGTGAACACCTCCGGAGAAGACGCCAAGAGCGGGGTGGAGGGCTCCGGGGCCGTCGAGGAGGTGCTGCGCATGGCCGCGCTTCCCGGCTTGCGGGTCCGGGGGCTGATGACGATGGCGCCGTTGGTTGACGACGACAGGGTCCTGTCGACGACCTTCCGCCGCCTGAGGGAGACGCTGGAGGAGGTCCGGAGGGCGGACGCCGGCATCGGCGCCGAGCTCTCCATGGGGATGACGAACGATCTCGAGATCGCCGTCCGGGAGGGCAGCACGATGGTCCGGATCGGCACCGCACTGTTCGGGGAGAGGCCTGGAACGCCATGATCGACCTTACGCCACTCGACGTACGCAACAAGCGCGGGGACTTCAAGCGGATCCTGCGGGGCTACGATCCCCAGGAAGTCGACCTCTTCCTGGAGCTCGTCGGCGACCGCCTGGAGGACCTGGTGCGCGAGTTGATGCACCTCCGCGAGCGCACCGAGTCGCTCCAGCAGCAGGTGAGCTCACAGACGGGGCGGGAGCACGCGGTCCAGGAAGCACTGGTCAGCGCGCAGGAGCTACGGAAGGAGATCAGCGGCCAGGCCCAGCGTGAGGCGGATCTCATCCTCAAGGAGGTCGAGGTCGAAGCACGCCGCCAGCGCGCCGAGGCCGAGGCCGAGGTCCGTCGCATGCTGCGTGACGCGGAGCGGAAGCTCGAGCAGGCGCAGGACGGCCTGGAGGAGATGGAGCGTCGTCGTCTGCGGTTCCTGAAGGCCTACCGCCAGCTCCTCGAGCGTGAGATGGACGTGGTCCAGGTGGAGGAGGAGCGGAGGCCGCTCGAGGACCGCCCGATCGAGCTCGACCTCCTCGGCGGACGGCACTTCGACACGACGGCGACAGGGACGGCGGCGGCCGCCGCCGCGACCGACGCGCCGCGGAGCTCCGGACCCGACGCGACGCCGCGGACCCCCACGAAGGTGATCGCGGCGCTTTCCCCGGACGGCGAGCCGCGCCCGCCGCTCGACATGGCCGTGGACGAGCTTGCCGCCCTCTACGAGGGGCTGGAGGAGCCGCTCGACGCCCTCGCGGCCCGGTACGGCATCCCACGGGAGCGGAGCCCCGGCGAGGGCCAGGACGTCACGGAGACGGCCTCGATGGGCGATCACGGACCGTCCGGGGACGCCTCGACGGACCGTGAGGACGGAGAGCAGGAGGTGCCCGACGAGCGGGACCTCTTCACCCCCCCGCGCAGGGAGGGCTCGGACGACCCCCGCTGGGGCTGACCGAAGCCCGACGGACGCACGGAACAGGCGATCGATGCGCTACCCCGAGCTACCCAAGAGCCTCCTCGAGGTCGAAGAGGAGACGCTCGCACGCTGGCGGGCGGAGGATCTCTTCCGCCGCTCCCTGGAGGCGAACGCCGACGGCGAGCCCTTCGTGTTCTACGAGGGCCCGCCCACGGCGAACGGCCGACCGGGGCTGCACCACATCATCAGCCGGACGATCAAGGACCTGGTGTGTCGGCACCGCTCGCTCGAGGGACGGAGCGTGACGCGCATCGCGGGTTGGGACACCCACGGTCTCCCGGTCGAGATCGAGGCCGAGAAGAAGCTGGGCATCAGTGGAAAGCCGGAGATCGAGGCCGTCGGCATCGAGAAGTTCAATCAGGTGTGCCGCGACTCCGTGTTCACCTACAAGGAGGAGTGGGAGAGCCTCTCGGAGCGCATCGGCTACTGGCTGGAGTACTGGCGCCCGTACGTCACGTTCCACACCGAGTACATCGAGTCCGTGTGGTCGATCCTGCGGACGCTGGCGGACCGCGGGCTCCTGTACCGGGGCCACAAGAGCGTGCCGTACTGCCCGCGCTGCGGCACGGCGCTCTCGTCGCACGAGGTGGCGCAGGGCTACCAGGACGTGGAGGATCCGTCGCTGACCTTCCTCGCGCCGATCGTCGACGAGCGGGGCGCGCCCGACCCGGACGCGCGGGCGTTCCTCGTGTGGACCACCACCCCGTGGACGGTGCCCTCCAACGTGGGGCTCGCCGTCAATCCGGGGCTCGACTACGTGGAGGTGGCCCGCGACGGCCGCCGGCTGATCGTGGCCGAAGCCCTGCAGGAGCGGATCTTCGGGGAGGGCGCGGAGGTCGTGGCACGCCACCGGGGAAAGGAGCTGGCGGGGCTGCGCTACCGCAGGCCGTTGGACCTCGTTGCCGAGCCGGCGGACCGCGGCAACGCGTGGACGGTCGTCGCCGAGGAGTTCGTGAGCGCCGAGGACGGCACGGGCATCGTGCACATGGCGCCCGCCTTCGGCGCGGACGACTACGCCGCCGGACAGCGGCACGGGCTCCCGATGCTGAATCCGCTGGACGAGGCCGGGCACTTTCTCGAGGGGATCCCGCTCGTGGGCGGGATGTTCGTCAAGGACGCCGATCCCGTCCTGGTCGACCGCCTGCGTGAAGTGGGGGCGCTCTTCGACGTCGGGACCGTCGTGCACAGCTACCCGCACTGCTGGCGGTGTGGCTCGCCGCTCCTGTACGTCGCGCGCGACTCCTGGTTCGCCGCCACCTCGTCGATGAAGGAGCAGCTGATCGCGAACAACGACCGGGTGTCGTGGTTCCCGCCCGAGGTGGGCGAGAAGCGCTTCGCGGAATGGCTGCGTGGCAACGTGGACTGGGCGCTGTCGCGCGACCGCTACTGGGGGACGCCGCTCCCCGCCTGGGTGTGCTCGGAGGACCGCGACCACGTGCGCTGGATCGGCTCGCTCGCCGATCTGGCCGAGGCGGCCGGCGGTCTGCCCGAGGGCTTCGATCCGCACCGCCCGTACATCGACGAGATCACGATGGGTTGTCCGGAGTGCGGCGGCACGATGCGGCGCACGCCGGAGGTCATCGACGTCTGGTTCGACTCGGGCTCCATGCCTTACGCGCAGTGGCACTACCCGTTCGAGAACCAGGACGAGTTCGAGGCGCACTTCCCGGCCGACTTCATCTGCGAGGGGCTCGACCAGACGCGCGGTTGGTTCTACTCGCTCCTGGCGATCTCGACGATGCTGGGCAGGGGGCCGGCCTACCGGAACGTGGTCGTGAACGACCTGATCCTCGACGCCGAGGGCCAGAAGATGTCGAAGTCCAAGGGGAACGTCGTGAACCCCTGGGACGCGCTCGCCGAGCACGGTGCGGACGCCATCCGCTGGTACCTCATCACCTCGTCGAACCCGTGGGTGCCGAAGCGCTACGACCCCGAGGGCGTGCGCGAGGCCGCGCGGAAGTACTTCGACACCCTCTTCAACACGTACCGCTTCTTCTCGCTGTACGCGCGCGTCGAGGCGTGGGCGCCGAGCGACGACGATCCTCGGCCGGCCGACCGGCCCCTCATCGACAGGTGGCTGCTCTCCCGGCTCGATACGCTGACGCGCGAGGTCATGGGCGAGCTGGACGGCTACCAGCTGACGCGCGCCTACCGGGCGCTCGGAGACTTCGTCGTCGAGGACCTGTCCAACTGGTACGTGCGTCGCTGCCGTCCGCGCTTCTGGGGGAATACGGACCGCGCGGACGCCCGCGCCGCCTTCCGCACCCTCTGGGACGCCCTGCGCACGGTCACGCTTCTCGCCGCGCCCTGTGCGCCGTTCTCGGCGGACTGGATCCACCGGGCGCTCACGGGGGAGAGCGTGCACCTGCAACGCTACCCCGAGCGGCCGGAGCGAGGCGATCGCCGGCTCGAGGAGGACATGGTGGCCGCGCGCACCCTCGTGTCGCTCGGTCGAGCTGCGCGCGAGGACGTGCAGATCCGCGTCCGCCAGCCGCTGCGGAAGCTCTTCGCCGTGGTCCCCGGGGGCACGCCCCTGCATGGCGGCGTCCTCGCGCTGGTGCGCGACGAGCTGAACGTGAAGGAGGTGGACTTCCTCGCCTCCGCGGAGAACCTGGTCACCCTGGTCGCGCGCCCCAACTTCCGGGCGCTCGGCCCGCGCTTCGGGAAGAGCACGCAGCAGGCTGCCGACGCGATCCGCGCGCTCTCCCAGGAGGGGCTCGCCGCGTACGCGGCCGGCGGCTCCGTGGACGTCGAAGTGGACGGGGCGACGCACACGCTCACCGAGGGCGACCTCGAGGTCGTGCAGGAGGCGTCCGGCGAGTTGCTCGTGAAGGGCGAGGGCGGCTTCACCGTCGCGCTCGATCCCACGCTCGACGACGAGCTGCGCACCGAGGGGCTCGCCCGCGAGCTGGTCAACCGCATCCAGCGGCTGCGCAAGGACGCCGGGCTCGAGATCACCGACCGGATCGAGCTGGCCCTGGGCGGCCCGAACGGCGTGCAGGCGGCGGCCGAGGCGTTCCGCGCGTTCATCGCGGGCGAGACGCTCGCCGTGTCGCTGTCGGTCGGCGACGGGAACGTGGGGGAGGGGTTCCCCCACGTCCGGGACGTGGACATCGACGGGACGCCGGCCCGCATCGCGCTGCGCCCGGCCTCCGGCTGAGCCGTCGCGCCGGGGCGCCGGCCGACGCTCGACCCCATGGGTGACGTGGAGCGGGCGGCGGGCGGCCGCGAGGAGCGGCTGGTGGTGGCGCCGGGCGAGGCCGACCGGCTCGACCGCTTCCTCGCCGAGCGGCTGACGCTGTCGCGCACGCGCATCCAGGCGCTCATCGCCGAGGGACGCGTGCAGGTCGACGGCCGCCCGGGCCGCAAGTCCGAGCGGGTGGAGTCGGGGAGCCGGGTGGTGGTGGAGGTCCCTCCCGCCTCGCCGGTCGACATCCCCGCCGAGGACCTCCCGCTCGTGCGTGTCTTCGAGGACGAGCACCTCCTGGTGGTGGACAAGGCGGCCGGGATGGTCGTGCACCCTGCGCCGGGCCACCGAACGGGCACGCTGGTCAACGCCCTCCTCTTCCACGTGCGCGACCTCTCGGGGGTGGGCGGGCGCCTGCGTCCCGGCATCGTCCACCGGCTGGACCGGGACACCTCGGGTCTCCTGGTGGTGGCCAAGAGCGACCGGGCCCACCACGGCCTCGCAGACGCGCTGCGCGCCCGCAGGATGAAGCGGCTCTACCGGGCGGCCTGCTGGGGTCACCTGACCGAGACGCCGCTCACCGTGGACGCCCCCATGGGACGCGATCCCCACGAGCGGAAGCGGATGGCGGTCGTGGAGGGAGGGAGGCGGGCGGTCACGCACGCCCGGGTGCGCGAGCGCTGGCTGCGCGCCGATTTCCTCGACGTCGCCCTCCAGACCGGCCGCACGCACCAGATCCGCGTCCACCTGGCCCACGTCGGCCATCCGGTGGTGGGCGATCCGACGTATGGCAAGGGGTGGGAGCGCGGGCTGGGTGGGCCGGATCGGGCCTGGGTGCGGGAGCTGGCGAGGCGGACGCCCCGCCAGTTCCTGCACGCCGCGGAGCTGGCGTTCGACCACCCCGTGACCGGCGCCCGGATGCGCCTCCGTTCGCCCCTGCCACGCGATCTGGAGTCCGCGGCCGCGTGGGCGAGGAACGCCTCGGGATGACCGCGTCCGGGACTCGCCGACACCGAGCTAAAGCGCTTGATTCCAGGGCTTTTCTTCCGGCGCACTCTGGCCGATACTTAACCGCCCTCACTCAGACCTTCGCTTGCGTGCTCCCGAGCCCTCGGCGTTCATGACGGATCTCGATCCGAAACTGACGTTCGACTCCTTCGTGGTCGGCCCGGCCAATCGGTTGGCCAGCGCCGCAGCACGTCGCGCCGCGGACTCCCCGGGAACGAGCTACAACCCGCTCTTCGTGTATTCGGCGTCCGGACTCGGTAAGTCCCACATCCTCATGGCGATCGCGCACCACGCCATGCGGGTGGCTGCGAACCGGAAGATCGAGTACATGGCGCTGGAGGGTTACCTGGAGGAGCTCACGGGGGCGCTGGAGCGGGGCGCGCGCGACGCCTTCCGCGACCGCTACGCGGATCTCGACGTCCTCCTCCTCGACGACGTGCAGTTCCTCGCCGGACAGAACGAGGCGCAGGAGATGCTGCTGCGCACGCTCGACCACCTGTCCTCGGCCGGGAGCCAGATCGTCCTCGCCTCGGACCGCCCTCCGGCCGACATCGACGGGCTCGACGCGCGGCTGCTGTCGCGCTTCTCCGGCGGGCTGATCGTGGACATCGGGGTTCCGGAGTACGAGACCCGCGTCGCCATCATCCGCCGCAAGGCCGACGAGGCGGGCCAGCAACCTCGAGCAGGGCGTGGCGGAGGCGCTGGCACGCCACCCGGTGAAGAACGTACGCGAGCTGGGTGGAGCGTTGAACAAGGTCTTCGCGATGCAGGACCTCGAGGAGCGAGCGGTCTCGGCGGACGACGTGCGTCGCCTGCTCGGCGACGTCGAGGCGCCCGCCCCGCCCTCCGGCCGGCGCGACGAGTTCGGCCTCTTCCTCGAGGACCTCACGGGGGTGGTGGCCAAGACCGTCGAGGCCCAGGAGGAGCCCTGGCGCAAGGCGGTCCGCGAGGCCATCGACGCCGCGGAGCGCGAGGGCTTCTCGACCCAACGGCTGCGGAGCTGCCAGGGCGGGGGGGAGCCACGCCGACTGGCAGAAGATCGTCCGGGACTACCGCGCGTCCGTGGAGCGCCTGCGCGTCATCGACGACGAGCTCGACCGCCTCGGCAACCCGTGGCCGGAGGCGGCGACGGGCCTCCTCAAGGACCCGGACCGTATCGACGAGGCCGAAGCGCTGCTCGCCTCGGTGCGCGAGCGTCAGCGTCCGTTCCCCAAGCTGGGCGACGGCCCGAAGCTCGATGCGCTGGAGGGCTTCTCGAAGATGGCCCTCAAGGCGGCCCAGCAGCTCGTCGCGGCGGAGAAGCCGCAGTACAACCCGCTGTACGTCTGGTCCGATCCGGCCGAGCGGGCGCGCACGCTGCTGGGTGCGGCGGGGCGGACCTTCCAGGCGACGGCGGACGACGAGTCCAGGATGGCCGTGGTCTCGGTGCGCGAGTTCGCGGAGGAGTTCATCCGCGCGCTGGGCGACGGCGTGGCCGGAGCCTGGCGCGAGCGGTGGTGGACGGTGGACCTCCTCCTGGTGCACGGCGTCGAGGCGCTCTCGGAGACGGAACGGGCTCAGGACGAGTTCTTCCACCTCTTCGAGGCGCTCAAGCGACGGGGCGCGCGGGTCCTGCTCGCGGCCGACCGGTCGCCGTCCGGGATCTCCCGCATCGACGAACGGCTGCGCTCCCGCTTCGAGGGCGGTCTGGTCCTGGAGGTGGACGTCGGCAGCGGCTCGGGTGAGCTGGAGCTGGTGGAGGTGGAGGAGCCGGCCCCGGCCACGGGGCTCTGGGACGAGCGGCCGAAGTCGTCGGGAGGCGATCGTGTGGTGCCGCCCCTCGACGAGATCGAGGTCGGCGAGCGGGCGGGCCTCTTCATCGACACCTCCGACCTCCGCGGTCCGGCGCCGAGGCTCCGACGGAGGCCGCCGCCGAGCCCGGGGCGAAGGTAGCCGAGGCCCCGCGCCGCGGTGGCTCGTGGTTCCCGTCGCCCGAGAACGTGACCCTCCACTGGCCCCGTGTGGAGGAGCTCCTCCAGGAGGATCTGGACTAGTGGCGATCGAAGGGAGCCTCCAGGACGTCAACCTGGCCGACATCTGCCAGCTGCTGGGCATGAGCCGGAAGACCGGATGCCTGAGCATCACGGATCGCTCCAACTTCGGGTACATCTACTTCGAGGGAGGTCGGGTCATCTACGCGTCCGTCCTCAACCGGCCGGACCGGCTCGGAGAGCTGCTCGTCCGCAACCACGTGGTGACCCGCAAGGACCTCTCGGTGGCGATGCAGCGTCAGGCCGAGTCCAAGGGCGCCCGGCGCCTGGGCGAGATCCTGGTCGACATGAACAGCATCGACGAGGAGCGCCTCCACCGCTACGTGCAGATGCAGATCGAGGAGGCCGTCTACCACCTCTTCGGCTGGAGCCAGGGCTCGTTCCACTTCGATCCGGACCAGCGCCCCGACGAGGAGGGCCTCTTCCTCGTCAACGTCAACGTCGAGTCGCTGCTCATGGAGTCGGCCCGGCGCACCGACGAGTGGAGCCTGGTCGAGAAGAAGATCCCCACCTTCGACATCGTGCTGCAGCTCGACAAGGACCCGGAGGAGAGCGACGGGGAGGTGGAGCTGACGAAGGACCAGCGCAAGGTCCTTCCCTTCATCGACGGCGTGCGTACGGTCACGGAGATCATGAACGAGGCCGGCCTGGTGGAGTTCGACACCGGGAAGGCGCTCTTCGGCCTGATCCAGGGCGGGTTCGTCAGCCGCTCGGGCGAGAAGTCCACCGTCGCGGAGACGGGGGGCGACGCCCGCCTGCAGGAGCACCTCAACCTCGGCGTCGCGTTCTACCGCTCGGGGATGATGGAAGACGCCATGCGGGAGTTCGAGGCCGCCCTGGAGATGGATCCGCGCCAGGGTCGCGCGAACTTCATGCTCGGCCTCATGGCCTTCCGATCGGGACGGCTCGACGAGGCCCTGCAGCGCTTCGGCGCGATGCCCGAGGGGATGCGCGAGGCCTACTCCGTGCAGCGCAACCGCGCGCTCGCCCTCGAGCTCATGGGGCGCTACCCGGAGGCGCTCCAGGCGCTCGCCCAGGCGCAGGAAGCCCGCCCTGAGGACCCCGACGTCCACCTGCTGAGGGGCATCGTCCACCTCAAGTCGCACGACGCCGCCAAGGCGCTCGATGCGCTGCGCGCCCACCGCACGTCGCCCAAGCTGAAGAAGCCGTCGCCCGTCTACTACGCCTACACGGTGCTCGCGTCGGCCGTGGCCGGCGACCTGGACTACGCGGTGGCGGTCGGGCGGGAAGGGCTCGGACACTACCCCGAGTCGGGCCCGATCCTGGTGAACACCGGCGCCGTGCTCGAAAGGCGGGGAGAGATGGAGGCGGCCGAGGCGCTCTACAAGCGGGCCGTCGCGATGACGCCCCCGCCCCCGCAGGCGCACAAGAACCTGGGTGACCAGGCGTGGGCCCGCGGCGACCACGAAGGGGCCCGCATCCAGTACGAGAAGGCGGTCAAGCTCTCGCCCCGGCTCGGCGACGACGTCTATCTGCGCCTCGGCACCCTCGCCTTCAAGGACAACGACCGCGACGTGGCGGTCCTGCTCTGGCGTCGCGCGCTCGACCTGAATCCGCACAACGAGACCGTGCGCACGAACCTGGAGATGCTCCAGGGCGCGTGAGCCCGCTTCGGGCGTCGCCGTCCAGAGCTGCCCGCATCCGATGGATCGACGCAGCGCTCCGTTGTACGCGCTCATCGCTTCGGCCCTCGTCGCGGTTCCCGCCGCGGGGCAGGGATCTCCGCGAATCCCGGATGTGCTCGACGGCGAGGCCTACGCGGAGGTGACCGGCCCGCGCGTGCGCGTACGCTATGCCCCGGGCGATTCCCTGTCGGCGCGGCGCGTGCTCGATTTCCTGGAGGGGCAGGCCCCCGTCCCTGGGGTTCCCGACACGCTACCGGCGAACGTGACCGCCGTGCTCGCGCACTCGGCCCGCGCGTTCGACGAGGTGACCGGCGGGAGGGTGCCGGAGTGGCGCGCGGGGGTGGCGATCCCGGCCCTCGACCTCCTGGTGGTGCCGCTCGAGGGGCGACCGCTCCTCGACCCCGAGGGGCGGCGGGTCCTGCGGCACGAGTGGGCGCACCTGGCGCTGCACCAGTACCTCGGGGATCTCCGCGTGCCTCGGTGGTTCGACGAGGGCTTCGCGCAGTATGCCTCCGGGGGGTGGGACGCCACGGAGGCATGGCGGCTGCGCGTCCTCATCGCCCTCGGCAGGGCGCCGCCGTTGGACTCGTTGACGCTCGCCTGGCCTCGGGATCGCGCTTCGGCCGAGGCGGCCTACCTCCTCGCCGCCAGCGCTGTGGATTATCTTCTTCAGGAAGGTGGAGCGCGCGCGCTGCCGATCTTCCTGGAGCGGTGGCGGGACCAGGGCTCCTTCGAGGTCGGCCTCCGCGCTACCTTCGGGGTCACTTCCGGTCAGCTGGAGGAGGACTGGAAGCGGTGGGTCAAGTCGCGGTACGGCTGGTTCTTCGTGTTGACCCGCTCGGCCGTCTTCTGGATGTTGCTGGCACTCCTCTTGCTCTTCATGGCCAGAACCCGGCGAGGCCGGAATCGAGAACGGTTGGCGCGCCTGAGGGCCGGCGAAGCCCCGGACTCTCCCGCCTGGTGGGAGGACCCCGAGAACACGAACGAAACCGAGACGCCTCCCCGAGGTGTAGAAGGACCACCATGAGCGAGCGAATCCTCATCGTCGACGACGATACCGACGCGCTGGAGGTCTACCGCACCCGGCTGGTCCACGGCGGCTACGACGTGGAGACCGCCGAGAGCGCCGAACAGGCACTCGCGCGCCTGGGCTCCTTCGACCCCCAGCTCGTGGTGACCGACGTCCGCATGGACGGGATGAGCGGGCTGGACCTGCTCGAGAAGATCCACGAGACCATGGCCGCCGTCGACGTGGTCGTCATGACCGGCCACGAGGATATGGAGACGGCGGTCTCCGCCATGAAGGCGGGGGCCTTCGACTTCCTGGTCAAACCCGTCGACCCCAAGGCTCTGCAGGCGCTGGCGGATCGCTGCTTCCGGGAGCGTGCCCTGGCGTCGGACGACGAAGAGGACCGTCCCGATCCCGAGGAGGATGACGGGGAGCGCGGCCGGCCCCTGGTCGGCAAGAACGCCCGCATGATCGAGATCTACAAGACGATCGGGGTGCTCAGCCGCAACCGCGCCACCGTGCTGGTGCGTGGGGAGACCGGCACGGGGAAGGAGCTGATCGCGAGGGCGATCCACGTCCATTCGGCACATGCGGACGACCCCTTCATCGCCGTGAACTGCACGGCGCTCACGGACACGCTGCTCGAATCGGAGCTCTTCGGTCACGTGAAGGGGGCCTTCACGGGTGCGACCGGGAGCCGGAAGGGCTACTTCGAGCTGTCGGGAAGGGGAACGATCTTCCTCGACGAGATCGGCGACACGAGCCCCGAGTTCCAGACGAAGCTCCTGCGCGTGCTCCAGGAGCGGCGGTTCTACCCGGTGGGCGGCGAAGCGCCGCGCACGACGGAAGCCCGCGTGATCGCCGCCACCCACCAGCCGCTCGAGGACCTGGTGCGCGAGGGGCGATTCCGCGAGGACCTCTATTTCCGCCTCAAGGTGGTCGAGATCCACGTGCCGCCACTCCGCGACCGGCTCGACGACCTCGAGGTGCTGGCTGAGGCGCTGCTCGGTCGCATCCGCAAGGAGACGGGGCGCAACGTGCGCCGCATCTCCGACGAGGCCATGCGTGCCCTCAAGGAGCACCTCTGGCCGGGCAACGTCCGCGAGCTCGAGAATGCGCTCATGCGCGCGGCCATCCTCGCGCGGGGCACGATCATCGGTCCCGACCACCTGGTGCTCGGCGACGAGCCCGAGAACCTGGCGGACCTGACGCTCGCCTCGGCGATGGGGCGCCACGTCCGGCGGATCCTCGAGCGGACGGGCGGCGACGAGGAAGCGGCCGCGAGCCTGCTCGGCATCAGTAGCGACCAGCTCTCCGAGCATCTTCAAGAACTGGAGAAGGCGTGATGGCGAAGAAGACGACCCCCACCCAGACCGGCCAGCGCGCCGCCCTGCGCTACACGCCCGTCAACGCGATCCTCGCCGCGGCGGGGCTGTTGACGCTGGCGCTGGGGTACGGGCTGCTGGCGAAGGGCTCCATCACGGCCGCGCCGCTGCTGCTCGTGCTCGCCTACGTGGTCCTGCTTCCCCTCGCGATCATCCTCTAGCAGGTCGCAGGCGCGTCCCTACTTCACGCGCGGCTTCGCGGCGGGCTTCTTCTTCGCGGACTTCTTCTTCGCGGGCTTCTTCGCGGTCGACGCCTTCGTCGCGGTCTTCGCCGTCTTCGCGGTCTTCGCCGTCTTCGCGGTCTTCGCCGTCTTCGCGGTAGCACCGGCGGCGTCGGCCAGCCGATCGATCGGCGACACGTCGACCGCGTGCTGCTTGCGCAGCACCACCGGCACGGCGAAGCCCGCCATCCCCTTGATCCCGAAGGTGCCGGTGTAGGCCGCGCCGGCCGTGAGTCCGCGGTCGATCGCGACGGTGGCCCGTACCACCCGTTGCTCTCCGGGCGCGAGGTCGAAGCGCGGCGGATCGAAGCTCACCTCGGTGGCGGCGGCGGCGCCGTCCGCTCCCTCGAAGCCCGACGCCACCAACTCGCACTTCAGCGTGCGCCCGAGGTCGTTCGTGACCAGGAACGCCCCGCCTGCGGTCTCGCCTTCGACGGCCTCGAGTACCACCGCGTCGGACGCGGGCTCGGCCGGATCGGCGGAGGAGGCACCGGAGACCGCGGACTGCACGCCGCCGAAGATCTCCGTGACGCCCTTGAAGTACTCCAGGGAGAGGTTGACCCACCCCTGGTAGAAGCGCGTGTTGGCCTCGATCGTCCGACGCACGAGCTCGGAGATGTCGGGTCCGTCAGCCATTCTTCGGATCTTCCGGGATGCGGGTGGTCCGGCAGGGACGCGGGCAGTAGAAGTGGTCGTACCAGTGGTGGAGCTGGTCCGCGCAGTCGTCCACGGAGACGTCGCAGCCGGTGCACCCCGCGCACTCCTCGATTCGCACCTCCACGCGCACGAACCAGTCGCGGCACCCGCGGATCAGCAGCGGGCCCGACAGCTTCTCGCCCGGCTTCACGCCGTCGGGCGCCTTCACGATCACCTCGAAGGTGCCCTCCTCCATGGGGCCGAGCACCATCGTGGTCGGCGCGAACGTCATCCACCCGGCGATCTTGCCGACCGCCGTGACGCCGACGACGTGGTGATCCCACCCGCAGTTCGACACGCGCACGCGGATCTTGCCCGCGCAGCCCGGCGCGAGCGTGAGGGTGCACCTGCCGGCGGGCTGGGGCTCCCAGCAGGGCGGAGGGATCGCACACCCGGACGACCTCGCGCCCGCCAGCGACCCCGCGAGTCCCGCCACGATCTGGGCCGGCACGGTGAGCAGCCCCGCGATCGTCTCGCCCAGCGCACGGGTGTCCACCCGGTTGTCGCCCTCCGTCATGGCTTCCTCCCAGCGCGCAGGCGCGGTTCGTCCGGGGACCCATTCACCACCTCGAGGACGAGGAGGTGACCTGCCCAGGCGGGCTCCCACCCACCGGTGTACGTGCGACCCGGCTTCGCGAGCTCCGGGACGTCCAACCCGCAGCGGAGCGCCCGGGACTGGCCCGGCTCGAGCCGGCCCGCGCCCTCGATCACGGTGACGCGCCCCTGTCCTCCGTGGCTTTCCACCAACTCCTCGAAGAAGCGGTCGACGCGCTGCTCGCCCTCACCCAGCTTCGCCCGCAGCGCCCGCCCGAAGGCGAACACCTGGTCGCGGTCGTCGTCGAGCTCGACGGGCGGCCTCCTTCGGCACGTCGAAGGCCACGTTGCCGCCGTTGGCCACACGGATCACGAACTCCGCCCGCCCGCCCGACTCGGCCTGGAGGGTGGTCTGAGCGGGATCCACGCTGGACGCTGGGCTCCGGCGTGACCGTGACGACGATCGGGCGGCGTTCGCTCCCCGATCACCGCCTCTCCGCGGTACGTCCCCGGCGACGTGGCCGGAGGAAGCTTGAGCCTCAGCTCCCCCATGCCCCCGCCGTACGGGCGGACGTACGCCCGCAGCACGGAAGGGCCGTCCGCGAGCTTCACGGCGACGCGGACCACGCGCTGCGAGGCGTCGTCGAGCTGGACGGTGGCGGTGACGTTCCTCGGGGGACCGGAGAGCGTGAGCGTCTCCCCCTCGCGAACGGCCTTCATCCCTGGTCGGTCAGGCGGAGCACCGCGGAGACCGTCTCGAGGTTGGTGGCGGGCACCGACCGCGGCGCACCGCAGCGCTCGCACGGGTTGGGCACGTAGGGCTCGGTGATGACCTGCGCCTCACCGCACAGGTGCAGCGCCGCCAGCTCCACGCCGAGCACCGAGATGCCGAGCCGGAAGTCGGCCGGCACGTGCGCCCGGATGTTCGGGATCTCCTTGATGCGGAGGTTGAGATCCGGAAGCTCGCTCACCGCGACCGTGTAGCGGTCCGGAATGCCGGCCAGCGTCACCGGGCCCACGGCGCCGATCTCGGTGATCGTGAGATCCGGGAGGGAGGCACACGTCCACGGGCGGCAGCGAGGTGACGTCCGCGTCGACCGGGTTGACGTTGACGGGGACCATGCTCGTTACGTGCACGTTGGTGGCCATGCGTCGCTCCGCGTGCGGGGATGCATACGATGTATTCCGGTGCGGTGGCAGGGTCAAGAGCGACGAGGCGATGCGGCTCCTGCGCCCCGCGGCGCCACGGCACGCTCTTGCGCGGCGGCGGCGCCCGCCGCACCGTTGCGGAACTCCCGTCGAACCCTCCCCGGAGCGTGCATGGCGCGAGCTCGTTGGTACGCCACGGTTGTCGACTCGCCCGGCTTCGAGCCATTCGCCGTCGTCGGCGACCTGGTCCTCGCCGTGCGCACGCCCCGATCGCGAGACTTCGTCACGGTCGAAGTCGCCCCCATGTCGATGTGCGGCGCCGAGCTGGCGCCGGCGAGCGACATGCGGCTCACGCCCACCCCCACGCCGCGACTCAGCAACGAATGGGAGGGAGAGGTGCACCTCGGCGATTCGGTGCGCTTTCTCATGGCGGGCGGCTCCTACCGACTGACGCTCGACCGACTCGCGGAGACCCCCGAGGGGCTTCCCTGGGTGGTCTGCGACTTCTGTCTTGAGCGGGACTGAGCGCGGAGGGGCTTCGGGCCGTCGCCGCTTCGACGTCGTGGTGGTGGGCGGGGGCCCCGCCGGCGCGGTCATGGCGTGGTCGTTGGCGCGCCGGGGCGTGCGGGTGCTCGTTCTCGACCGCGCGCGTTTCCCGCGGGAGAAGGTGTGCGGCGACTTCGTCGAGCCCCGCGGGCTTCGGCTCTTCCAGTCGATGGGGTGTCTCGACGCGCTGGAAGCGGACGATCCGCTCGCCATCACCCACGTCAACCTCTTCCTCGGAGCCCGGAGCGCCTACCGGCAGCGCATCCCCTTCTACGCGGACCACCCCGAGCTGCCGCCGCACGGCTACATCATCCCGCGCGAGACCCTCGACGTGCGCATCCTCGAGGCCGCGGTGGCGGTGGGCGCCGAGCTTCGCGAGGGATGCAAGGTCACGGAGGTGACGCGCGAACGGGAGCGCATGGTGGTGCGCTACGCCGACGGCGAATCGGACCGGGTGGTGCGCTGCGCGCTGGTGGTGGGCGCCGACGGAACCCACTCGGTGGTCGCCCGCGCGTTCGGGCTGCTGGCGGACGATCCGCGCCACACGGCGGTGTCGCAGAGGGCGTACGTGGAGGGTGTCGAGACCACGGGGGGTGAGGCGGCGTTCGTCTTCGACCGGGACCTCTTTCCCGGCTACGGCTGGCTGTTCCCGATGTCGGGTGGTCGGGCCAACGTGGGCGTCGGCATCCTCGCGGAGACGCGCGACCGCGCGCGCGTGAACGTGCCGAAGCTCCTGCAGACGTTCCTGGAGAAGCTGCGGCGCCTGCATCCGGGGTGCGGCGCGATGCGCCTGGCCTCCAAGCCCATCGGCGGCATCGTGAAGACCTACGGCGGGCACGGCCCCAACCACTTCGACGGAGGGATCCTGGTGGGGGACGCCGGCTCCTTCGTGGATCCCATCACGGGGGAGGGGATCACCCCCGCAGCCGAGTCGTCGCTCCTCGGGGCCGACGTCCTCGTCGACGCGCTCGAGCGGGGCCGCACGGACGCGGCGTTCCTCTCGGCGTATGCGCGCAGCTTCCGCGCGTACTTCGATCCGGCGATGGGCTACCTGGACTACGTGGCCTGCGTCATGCGCAACCGCCACTTCTGCGACTTCTGGCTGAGCGTCGTGGCGCAGGGATGTGACCTGGCCATGCGGGACGCGACGTTCGCCCGTACGGGGGGCGCCGGCTTCGGCGGGATGGACATACGGCCGCTGGACATGGTCGGACGCATGTGGGCGAAGGCGCTCGGGCATTTCATGGGTCAGGGGACCCGGGCCGCGGGCGACCTCCTCTCCGGCAGGGTACCGTTCGCTCCCGCGATCGCCGACATGGGACGCTGGCAGATGGGGCTGTGGGCCTCCCTGGCCGACGACCCCGCGTGGCACGCGCGCTGGACGGCGGACGTGGCGCGGAAGTGGCTGCGGCTCGCGCGGATGGTCCGGCTGCGCGATCCGCGGGCCCGGGGACCCGGCGAGCTCAGGTCGACCGCGTCGGCCTGAGGCCGCTCAGGCGGAGAGGCGCCGGGTGTTGCGGACCAGGTGGATCAATCCGTCCGGTCTCGGCGCCACCCTCCGGGCTTCCGCCTCGGCCTGGGCCGCGATCTGGTCCAGGTGGCGCTCCGCGACGGGAAGCGCCGCCTCCATCTTCTTCAACAGCTCCTGCAGTCCCTCGGGCGTGGGATTGCGGAAGAGGAGGGCGGCCTCCGCCTCCTGGATCGCGATGGCCGCGGGTAACGTGAGGATCCCGTCCCGCAGGTCCTCCTCGCCGCCGCCGCCGAGCGCGACGGCCCCCTTCACGTCGCCCACGTCGTCGCAGCCGTGATAGAGCATCCCAAGCAGGCGGCCGAACTGGCGTAGCGTCTCGTCCCCCGTGCCCAGGCAGGCGCAGGCCTCGAACATGCTGCCCGTGTCCTCACCCGCGAGGATGCGCCAGTCCTCGATCCCGAGCGGCTGCCGGCGCAGCCGCCACTGGAGCGTCTCGGCGGCCGCCAGGCGGCGGTAGAGCTCCGAGATGCGACGGCCCGCGAAGGGGTTCTTGTTCAGCAGCTCGTAGGCGTCCGCCGTGATGTAGCCCGAGGCCATGAGCGCCGGAAGCAGGCCGAAGCGGCAGTGCAGGGTCAGGACTCCGCGGCGATAGCGGGAGCGATCGAGGACGTCGTCGATGATGAGCGAGACGTTGTGCACCATCTCGATCGCGGCGGCGGCCCGCACCATCCCCTCGTCCACCGGCTCCTCCGAGACGGCGGCGTGACAGGCGAACACGGTCACGGGGCGGAAGTACTTGGAGCGGCCCAGGAACTGCCATCTCAGCAGCGGCTGCATCTCGCGGCTGCTGCCGTCGACCCAGGCACCCAGAAACGTCTTGAGGCGGTCCAGCTCCCGGTCGAACCCTTCCGCCATGACGAGGCCCGTCGGGACCTCGTCCCCCGTAACTGTCGTAGCCACTCGTCCCCGGTTCTATTCCTTGGCCCGGGCCGAGCGCTTGGGGCGCGCCGTCCCCCGGCCCGACTTCTTGGCGGCCGTCTTCTTCACCGGCGCCTTCTTGGCGGCGCTCTTCTTCGCCGCGGGCTTCTTGGCCGATGACTTCTTGGCGCCCGTCCGTTTGGCTTCCGCGGCGTCCAGCTCCTCGATGAAGCGGGTCGCGGTGTGGCGCGGAATCTCGGTCATCGACCGGGCGCTCGCGCGGCCCTTGTCGAGCAACTCGAGCAGCGCGTCCTCGGTCTTCTTGCTTCCGGAGTTGATGTTGGAGAGGCTGTCGGTGGCGGACTGGACGAAGTCCGACGCCTCCTCGATCCAATCGCTCCAGAAGCTGATGCCCGCCTTGAGGGCAGCGAGCTGCACCTCGATGGCGTCCGTGAGCAGGCTGCGAAGCTCCTCTGCCCGGTCGGTCTCGTTCTCGGCCATGACGTGCCCCTCCTGTCGCGCGGGAACGGCGTGCCGTCAAAGTCGCCGTCCGGCATGCGCGGGGCAATGTTCCCGGTGCGCGTGCCCGGCCGGCCGCCCGAATCCGCCTACCAGCCGACCGGGCTTGGGACTAGCTTTCGCGTCGTCGAAGTCCGCGCCATCCAGGGACGGAGTTGGCGCCGTCACCCCCCCTCGGCCCCGACACCCCGGATTCGGAGGAGCTCCCGTTTGAGCGGCCTCAAGCGCGTCCTCGCCTCGATGCTGCTGCTTCCGACGGCGCTGTGGGCGCAGTCGAGCGGGGCGACCGCCGGACCCGATCCCGGCGTGCGTCCGACCTTGTCGGTCGCGCCCATGCCGACCGGCGTGACGCTCGACGGCCGCTTGGACGAGGCCGCCTGGGCGGCCGCCGACTCGATCTCTCGATTGACCGAGGTCGAGCCGCGCCAGGGCGCGGTGCCTTCCGCCCGCACCGTGGTCAAGGTGCTGGCCGACGAGGACGCGCTCGTGATCGGAGTGGTCGCCTACCAGGCCCTGGGGGTCGACCTCGTGAGCTACGCCAAGGCGC
>CAWGKG010000013.1:0-75497 GCA_963823035.1 uncultured Gemmatimonadales bacterium | reverse complement strand
CGGTCGGCCCGTCGGGGTGGCGGAAATAGTCCGTGAACGTGATGCCGGAGATCTCGACGTGCGCTGCGAGCTCCATCGCCCTCGGATCGCGGTGGATGTACGCCAGGTCCGCCGCCACGAGATCGGGACGCCCGTCCCGCGCCACGGCCCGGAGCTTGGGTATCAAGGCACGCGCCCGCAACGAATCACCCTCACCCCAGAGGGCGATGTCGATCTGCTGAGCGACGGCCTCCGCCATGTCCGGGGCGATGTCGAGCGTGCGCTCCGCCGCCGATCGCGCCTGGTCGAAGCGCCTCAGAACCTGGTCGGTGTACGTCAGTTCGAAGAAAGCGCGTGGGTTTTCCGGATCGAGTCGGGCCGCATCCCTGAAGCGCTGATCGGCGTCGTCCCAGCGCCCGAGGCGGCGTAGCACGTTGGCGGTGAACATCGCGACGTCCACCTTGGCCGCCTCGGTTCCCTCCAATCGCTGGAATGCCTTCAGGGCCCCTGCGTAGTCGCCCCGGGCGTAGTAGAGGTAGTTCCCCTCGGCGAGGTCGGCGTCGGGGCTTCCGGGCGCCAGGGCCCGGACCCGGTCCAGCGCCTGACGTGCCGGTAGGGTGTCGTGCTCAGCGCCTTCCCGGATCTGCCAGCTCCGCGCCCGCGTCAACTCTGCCCACGCTCGGGCGAACGACGGGTCGCGCCGGACCGCTTCCTCCAGGACGGGGATCGCCGCGGCTTCATCCTCGCCGTTCTCGGAGTCGAGCAGACTGTGTCCCCTGTGATACAGGTCGAGCGCCGCCATGTCGTGGGTGGGCACCTCCTTGAGCGCCTTCTCCTCGTCAGGGGTGAGGGCCGCCTTCAGGGCCTCGGCCACCTTCCGGGCGATCTCCGACTGGATGGTGAAGACGTTCTCCGCCGTGAGCGGCTCGTCGTACGTCTCCGCCCACAGGTGCTTGTCGGTGGCACCGTCGATGAGCTGTACGTTCATGTGCACGCGGTCGGAGGTGCGCTGCACGCCGCCCTCGAGCACCGCCCACACCTTCAACTCGCCGGCGATGGTGGGGATGTCCTTCTCCGTGTCCCTGTACTTCTCGGTGGATGTCCGCGAGCTGACCCTCAGCGCGTCGATACGGCCGAGCTGGGTGAGGATGTCGTCCTGGATGCCGTCGGCGAAGTGGATGGAGTCGGCGCTGGTGCCCAGGTCGCGGAACGGGAGAACCGCCACCGAGGGAAGTCCCGCCTTGTTCGCCGCGCCCGCTCCGGCATCGGCTCCGCCGTGGAGGAAGCGGCCTCCCAACCATCCGGCCAGGAGCATGGCCACCGCCACGACCAACGAGCGCAGGGAGAGCCAACCGTGGAACGGCCCTCCGTCCGCAGCCGGAAGAGCATCGACTTGCGCCGCCCTCTTCACCCCCGTGGGTGTCACGTCGAAGGCCCACGCCAACCCCAGGGCTACCGGGAGGCCCAGCACCAGGACCACCACCAGCCCCGTCATCATCTTCTCGGGGAGGCCGAAGGCAGGCAGGATGATGTCCGCCACCTGCAGGACCGCCCAGGAGAGCGCCGCGTAGACGATGGCCACGCGCACCACCTTGCGGCGCTTCAGCTCTTCCAGGAAGGAGGGGGGGTCGGTCATGGCAAGGGACGATAAGGGGACCGGGCCGGGGGGAACAGTGACCGGGAAGGCGCCAGGGATGGGCGTGGCAGACGCGAGGGGCTGGATTGGCGAGCCCGCGGTTTCGGTCCGCGTGGGCAGTTCATCGGCGTGTGCGACTCAGGTTGCAGTGGCTGCTCGATCGCTCGACGTTGGAAATCCACTGAAGATCCCAAGGGCATGCGGGCGCGCTGTGACCCCGCATCGCCTTGGTTGCGTGCCGAAGGGAGTGCCTCGGAAGTGCATCACACCGCAGAAGACTCGACCACTCGCTACCTCTCCCGCCCGGGGCGCCGCATCGCCCTACGACGTTCGGGGTGAGGGGCCCCTCGTCGTTTGCTTGACGGGAATGGGGTCGTGTCTCCGGCGGTGACGGGGTTCCTTCGTCGGGTGTTCCAGGGCTAGGGGGGGACGCGGCGTCCCTCGTCCGGGTCAGAGGTATCCGTAGACCTGGTAGAGGAGGAGGTAGACGACCAGCCCCGTCACGGAGACGTAGGCCCAGATCGGGAACGTCCACCGTGCCAGGCGGGCGTGGTCGCGGAACCGCCGCCGGCGCACCAGCCAGAGGAGGCGGAGCACGAGCGGCACCACCGCGACCGCCAGCACCATGTGCGAGAGGAGGATCGTCAGGTAGGCGACCTTCGCCACGCCGACGCCCGCGAAGCGGTGGGTTCCGGTGAAGGCCACGCGCGTCAGGTAGAAGACCAGGAAGATCGCGGATGCCGTGAGGGCGGTCAGCATCGCCGCACGGTGGAGCCGGATGCGGCGTGTGCGCACGAAGAACCACCCGGTCGCGAGTGCAACCGCGCTGGTGGCGTTGAGGCTCGCGTTCAAGAGTGCGAGGGCATCCCCGACCTGAGCTCGATCCATCCGGAATGGGTCCTTTCGAAGTCGCCTCAGGCGGACGTCACGCCCACCCGCCCGGGCGGCGACGGGTGGACGACCGGGGCCGTCCACCCCACCGTGGTCACGTGCACGAGGACCGCCAGGGTGCTCGCCGCCACGAGGGTGTGCAGCGACACCGGCACCACGGCGAGGCCCGTGAGCACGGAGATGAACCCGAGCGCGATCTGGATCAGCACGAGGACGGCGGCCCAGCTCGCCCAGCTCCGCACCACCCCCGGCGCGTGCACCCGCATCGTCCACGCCGCGAGCCCGATGACCGCGCTCGCGGCGATCACCGCCAGCACCCGGTGGGTGAAGTGCAGTGCGATCAGGGGGTTGCCGAGCGGTGGGATGACCCGACCCAGGCAGAGGGGTGCGTCCGGGCAGGCCATTCCGGCGTCCGTATGGCGCACCAGGGCGCCGAGCACGCACTGGACGAAGACGAGCGTCGCCACGGCCCCTCCCCATCGGCGCAGCCCCGCGGCGACGCGTGGATCGCAGGGGTCCCACCCCTCGCGACCACCCGGTATGCGACGCCAGCGCGGTGGCGAGCGACAGGAAGAGGAAGGCCAGCGCGAGGTGCGTCGTGGACACCAGGTCGGGCAGCTTGAAGAGCACCGTGATGCCGCCGAACACGGACTGGACCAGCAGGAGGCCCATGCCGGCCAGGCAGGCCTTGAAGATCCACGGATGGTCGGCGGCCAACTCCCTCCGCGCGATCCAGGTGGCGAGGCCCCACATCAGGAGCAGGCCGCCGGCGACGAGCCGGTGCAGGTGCTCCCAGAACACACCGCCGGTCATCTCCGGAACCAGTGTGCCGAAGCAGGTGGGCCAGTCGGGGCAGGCCAGGCTCGAGTGGGTGGCGTGGACGACGCTCCCGAGGAAGAGGAGCAGCAACGTCCACACCACCGTCACCGTGAACGCGCGGGTGTGCAGCGATTTCATGGGCGGGAGCGCTTGCTGGGTTGCGACGATCGCACCGGGCCGTGCGCGTTGGGCATGGGGCCGGCTGGACCGTATTCTACCCAAATCCCCTTCCCATCGCGCGTCCGCGCGGGAAGTCCTCTCGAGCAAGGGTCCGGAGATGGCGAAGAAACGGGTTCCACACCTCCTCCCGAAGGCGATCAACCCGCTGCGCCAGATGAAGCTCGTGGGACGGTGGGTGCGCCGCGCGACGAAGAAGCCCGGTGCGCCGCCCGGCACCCTCGTGCACACCGGCGTCCAGAAGGTGGAGCGCCTCCGCATCCGCTACCTGGACTACGACGCGGAGCAGCTCAGCGAGGCCGAGGTCGAGGACGTGCAGCGGTGTTTCCCTTTCAAGGATTCACCCACGGTCAGTTGGATCAACATCGATGGCCTGCACGACGTGGAGTTGATCCGTGCGGTGGGGGAGCGCTTCGGGTGGCACCCGCTCATGCTCGAGGACATCGTCTCCGTGGGGCAGCGGGCGAAGATGGAGGAGTACGACGGGGTCGTCTTCATCGTCCTGCCGATGCTCGGCTGGAACGCCGAGCGCGCCCAGGTCGAGGAGGAGCAGCTCAGCGTGATCCTGGGGGAGCGGTACGTCTTCACGTTCCAGGAGCGCTTCGGAGACGTATTCGAGAGCGTTCGGGAACGGCTGCGCAACGCGCGCGGGCGCATCCGCCAACGGGGGCCGGACTACCTGGCGTACGCGCTCATCGACGCGGTGGTGGACCACTACTTCGCCGTGATCGAGGCTGTTGGCGAGATCACGGACGACCTGGAGGCGGAGGTGCTCGTGGACCCGGTGTCGGGGACCATGCAACGGCTGCACCTCCTGAAGCGCGAGCTGATCTCCGTGCGCCGGGCCGTCTGGCCGCTGCGCGAGATGCTCAACCAGCTCCTGCGCACGGAGGGGGCGTACTTCTCGAAGGAGACGCGCATCTTCGCCCGTGACGTCCACGACCACGCTGTGCAGGTGGCGGAGACCGTGGACGCGCTCAGGGACGTCGTCTCCGGCGCGGTGGACCTCTACCTGTCGACGATGAGCCAGCGCACGAACGAGGTCATGAAGGTGCTGACGATCATGGCCAGCATCTTCATCCCCCTCACCTTCATGGCCGGTGTCTACGGCATGAACTTCGATTTCATGCCCGAGCTGCACGTGTGGTGGGCGTATCCCGCGCTGTTGGGCGTCATGCTGCTTCTCGGGGGCACCATGTTGCTCTACTTCAAGCGCAAGGGGTGGCTCTAGCCTCGCGGCGTCATCCCGGGAAGCGGAAGGAGCACTGCGACGGAGGCGTCCCGGCCGAGTAGCCTCCCGACGCGTCGCGCGTGGTGATGCGTACCACGCCGTTGGCACCCTGGAGGCCGTAACGCCACCCTCCCGCGCCTCCGCGCATCACCTCGATCCGCTCGACGTCGCCGGGGCTCAGTGATGCGAGGGCGTCGATCGAGCCCTGCGGGATCGGGATGCCGTCGACGATGACGAGCGGCTCCGCGCTTCCGACGATCGTCGGCGCCCCGCGATTGCGCAGCGCGGCGCGGCCCCCGACCTGGCTGGTCTCCCCGCCGACCATGTCGGGCGCGATGACGCGCAGCGCGTCCTGGATGGTCTGGACGTGCCGCTTCGACATCTGCTCCGCGGTGAGCGTCTTCACGGACTCGCCGAGCGAGCGCGTGCCGAGCGTCCACGCGGCCATCCGGTCCTCGGCGTCGGGGGAGAGCTGGACGGTCAAGCGGACGCGGATCTCCCTGCCGCTCTCGACCTGCACCTCCCCGAGTCCCACGTCGCACCCGGGTGCGACCGCCGCGATGCGATACGGACCCGCTGGCACGGCGTCGAGGAGGAACACCCCCTCTTCATCGGCCGTGGTCTGGATGCCTGCGTCGAGCGCGACGAGCGCCCCGGGCACGGGGATGCCGCGTCCCTCCGAGATCACGATGCCCACAAGCCGACCGTTCTCCTGCCCCGCGACGCTCCCCGCATGGAGAACGAGGGCCCCGCTCATCGCCACGATGGGCCAATGCCGCGCTTTCATTCGCTCCTCCCGGGTGGCACTGCGTCTACCTCATGGATACCGTGGTTCGGCGATTCCGTGACAGATTCCCCGTATGCGACTTCCATCCCTCCTTTCTCCTCGGCCAATGAAGATCACGACACGAAGGACCGGCGCGGCGCTCGCCGTCGGCGCCGCGCTGCTGGCGTGGGCTTGCTCCGACCTATCCGTGGAGGGAGGTGGGCCGCTCGACCTCGTGCTCACGGCGAGCCACACCTCCGCGGCGGTCGGCACGGAGATCGAGTTCAGCTACGACGTGCACGGGTCGTTCCTGAACGGCGTGATCCTCGACTTCGGGGACGGCACCGCGCTCGACTCCGTCCCGACCAACGGCGCACAGTCCGCGAAGGGGCGCCGCCTGCACACGTACGATGCCCCCGGCCAGTATCAGGTGACGGGGATCGTGGAGGACGCCACCCAGGGTACGCTGAGCCGCCAACTGGCGATCGAGATCACGCCACCCACCCCCGCTCCGGGGCGCTGAGGGGGCGCCGAGCCGCCGAAGGTCATCGCTCCAGGAAGGCTGCAATCTCGTCGGCGCGCGCCTCCCCGTCCGACTCGCCGATCTCCATGAGCGCCTTCAGGTAGTCCGGCTGGAAGAGCACCAGGCTCAGGAAGTCCGGGCTGCGCGTCTGGCGGGTGCCGAGCCCGCGCGTGAAGAAGCGGAAGGCGCGCGGTAGCCGTGCCTCGTAGCGGTTGGCCAGCATGCCGAGGTCCGTCGAGGGGCGCACGACCAGGAGCTTCACCGGCCGCAGGCCCTCGCGCTTCTCCTCGGGGAGGGCCACGAGGAGGTGGTTGAGCCGCTCGAGGCGGAGCGCGTCCGCGTCCAGGAGGTCGAGGAAGATCGAGTTCATCAGGACGCCGAGCACCTGAGCCGGCGGCGGATAGCCGTGGACGGACGGTTCGTTCGCCTCGGCCGTCGAGCGAGCGTAGCGCGTGGAGATGGCGAGGACCTGGCGCGCGCCCAGGTGCAGCGCCGGCGACAGCGGAGCCGTGAGCCGGATGCCGCCGTCCCCGAACCAGCCGCTGTCGAGGCGGACCGCCGGGAAGAAGAGGGGGAGTGCCGCGGACGCCATCACATGCTCGACGGTGAGCGTCGTGTTGCGCGCCCTGCGCTGGGGACGCTCCCATTCATGGATGTCCGACCCCTGCACCCACGTCACCGACTGACCGGTCGAGTAGTTGGAGGTGCTGATGGCGACCGCCCGGAGGCGTCCCCTCTCGAGGTTGTAGCGGACTCCGGTCAGCTCGCCGCCGACGGCGTGCAGGACCTCGGACAGATACCGGCGCAGGGGCTCCGTATCCACGAAGCCGCGCACGCGCGGCGGGCCGGCCAGACCTCCGGACGCCAGCTGGCGTGCCCAGCGGACCGCGTTCCACGCCAGCGAACGGCCGTCCACCCGGAAGACGTCCTCGATCGTGAGGCGTCCCCACAGCTCGGTCAGCTCTGTGACCGCCTGGAGGAGCGTCCCGTGGTGCGACGCGAGCAGGGCAGCGTTGATCGCCCCCGCCGACACACCGGTGATGTAGGGGACGTGGAGCTCGGGGAACCGGCGTGCGAGGAAGCGAAGCACACCCACCTGGTACGCGGCGCGGGCGCCGCCGCCGCCCATGACCAGACCGAGGTCGGTGTGGCCCGGCGGATGGAGTGGTTCTGCTGGCTCCTCGAGCGGAGCGAGATCTCCGGGAGATGGCATGCGCGATCGGAGAGGGTGCCGGGCAGGTCGTCGCAAGCTCGGTGCGCAGACCCCCCGAGGTCAACCGACGGGCCGTCCGCCTGACACCATCCGGGGATGCTGGCGCCGACGGGTGCCCCCCGTTCTCTTAGGCGCCTTCGAACCGCTGCCCACCCCGAAGGCCGCCATGCCCCGTCGCCTGCCCCCGCCCCTCCGCCCTGTCCTGCTCCTCCTGGGCGCCCTGGCGGTTTCCCACCCGCCCCCGCTCCTCGGCCAGCAATCGGCGGGAGGCGGAGTCGCCTATCCCGAGCGGGGGTCGCTCGACGACCCGGAGGCGTATCCGCGCCCGACCGGGTACGCGACCCGCACGCCGGAGGCGCCGAACATCGACGGACTCCTGAACGAGGAGGTGTGGGCGAGCGCGGAGCTGCTCACCGACTTCGTGCAGTCACAGCCGCAAGCCGGGCGGCTCGCGACCGAGCGATCGGAGGTGCGTCTCCTCTACGACGACCAGGCGCTCTACCTGGGCGCGATGCTGTACGATTCGCACGCCGGCGAGTACGTCGTGCAGAGCCTGGAGCGGGACTTCCCGTCGCTGTCGACGCGCGATGCGGACATCTTCGGCATCACGCTCGACACGTTCCTGGACCGGAGGAACTCGATCATGTTCCTCGTGAATCCGTACGGCGCGTACCGGGACGGCCAGACGTTCGACGACAGCCGCAGCGAGGACTTCGGCTTCGACGTCCCCGTCGACGTGAGGACCGCCCTCCTCGACGACGGGTGGAGCCTGGAGATGCGGATCCCCTGGTCCGCCATCCGCTATGACGCGGGGCGCGCCGAGCAGGCGTTCGGGATGAACCTCCTGCGCCGCGTGCGCCGCATCAACGAGGACTCGTACTGGGCGCCGCTGCAGCGGCGCGACGCGGCGCACCGGATGTCCAAGGCCGGCACGCTCCGGGGCATCCAGGGCATTCCCTCGGTCAAGAACCTGACGGCGAAGCCGTACGTGGTGGCCGCCGACCAGCGCGGCGACAACGTCGAGCCGGGACAGGTCGGTGGCAGCGCCGACGCGGGCTTCGACGTGAAGTACGGCGTGACGCCGGGGCTGACGCTCGACCTGACGTACAACACGGACTTCTCACAGGTCGAAGTGGACCAGGAGCGGGTGAACCTGACGCGCTTCCCGATCTTCTTTCCCGAGCAGCGTGACTTCTTCGTCGAGAACTCGGGGAAGTTCAACTTCGGCGACCAGACCGAGCGCGAGTACCGTCAGGGCGCTTCGCTGCACGACTTCACCCTCTTCCACTCGCGCAGGATCGGACTGACGGGCGGGAGCCCGGTGCCGATCCTGGCAGGGGGGAGGATGAGCGGCGGCGTCGGGAAGTGGGACGTGGGCATGCTGGACATGCGCACCGAGTCCTCCGAGGGACTGCCGGCCGAGAACTTCGCGGTGCTGCGCGTGCGCAGGAAAGTCGCGAACTCCGACGTCGGCGCCATGTTCATCGACCGGTCCGCGATGGGCGGGAGCGACGCGCCGGGCAACCGCAGCTACGGCGTGGACGCCAACGTCCACCTCCTGGGGGCGCTCATCCTCAGCTCGTACGCGGCACGAACGGAGACGCCGGGCGCCGCCGGGGACCAGACCGCCACGCGCTTCGGCGCCGCCTGGCGCGACCGCTTCTGGGACGTGTCGGCCCTCTGGCGGCGCATCGGTGACGACTTCAACCCGGCCGTCGGCTTCGTACGGCGCACGAACATCGAGCACACGTACGCCACCGTGGGCGTGCACCCCCGTCCGGGCATCTCGTTCGTGCAGGAGGTGAACCCGTACGTCGAGATCCATCACTACTCGAACCTCGGGGACACGCTCGTGACGCGGGAGGTCGGGGGAGGGATCGCCGTCGACTTCACGTCGGGCGCCACGCTGACCGGGACGGTGGCTCGCAACTACGAGCTGGTGGAGGAGCCCTTCGACGTGAGCGGGGGGACGATCCCGACCGGGGGCTACGACTTCGACGAGGCCTCCATCAAGTTCCAGTCGTCCGCCGGGCGGCCGTTCTCCGCGGACGTCTCGGTGAGCGGCGGCGGGTACTACGAAGGGGATCGCCGATCGGTGGGGGGCGGCTTCCGCTGGCTGGCGAGCCACCACTTCGCGGTGACGGGCTCCGCCGACTACAACCGCATCGAGCTGCCGGAGGGGACGTTCACGTCCGCGGTGTACTCCGGGCGGCTCAAGTACGCCTTCTCGACCCGGGCCTTCCTCACGCTCAACGTCCAGTACAACGAGGACGTCGACCAGCTCCTGAGCTACGCGCGCTTCAACGTCATCCACGGGCCGCTCTCGGACTTCTTCGTCGTGCTCACCGAGCGCAGGCAGCTCGGCAACGAGAGCGGCGTGCTCGAGCGGGCGCTCACCGCGAAGGTGACGAAGCTGCTCGCGTTCTGAGGCGGGGGAGCGGAGCGGCGCCGTCAGGGCAGGATGACGAGGATGCCCATCGTCATGATCCCCAGCGAGATGGCCGTGGCCACCGCGTAGGGCAGGAGCGTCCGCTGCTCCTGGGGGCGCTTGCGCATGACTGACGGCACGACGTGGGCGACGACCGTGGCCAGCATCATCGCGACGACGTGCATCCCCAGGGTCGTGGCGAAGCCGCCGTGGTGCGTCATGATGACGACGAGCCCGAGGAAGAGCGTCAGGTCCATCGCGCTGCGGTATCCGATGGCAAGCCGCTTCATGACCTTGTCGTGCGGGCGCTTCTTCGCGGCGCACCAGATCGCGTAGAGGATCACGGCGAGGCCGACGAAGGAGGCCAGCATGGCCATCTTCGTGTGCAGGAAGATGCTCATGATCCTTCTCCGGAAGCGGCTGCGGCGAAGAGCGCGGCGACCTCGCGCGCCGGCTCGGTCGGACGGGCGCTCTCGAGGTTGGTGAGGATCGAGACCACCAAGCGGGCGTCGGGCCAGATCAGGAGGATCGTGCTGCCGCCCACGGCCCCTCCGGTATGCCACACCTGGCGCCGGCCGTCCACGTTCCCCACGAACCAGCCGATGCCGTAGCCGGTCTCCTCACCGCCTCGGGTGCGCTGCGAGGTCCACATCATCCGCACGGTCTCGGGCTTCAGGAACCCGGGGGACAGGTAGGCCGACCCGTAGCGCACCAGGTCGGAGGCCGTGGACAGGTAGCCCCCGCCCGCCCACTTGTTGCTGTTGTCGACGTACGGCGCGTTGACGAGCCTCCCGTCGGCGGAGCGTCGGTACTGCCGCACCCGACCCAGGATGATGCTGTCGCCCCACTCCGCCACGGTCTCCCGCAGCCCGAGCGGATCGAGCACCTCGGTGCGCACGAAGCGCAGGAACGTCTCGCCCGAGGCGCCCTGGACGACCGCGCTGATCAGGTTCCACCCGTAGGTGGAGTACGCGTACCGCTCCCCCGGTGGGGAGAGCAGGGGGTCGTCTTCGAAGATCCCGAGCGCATCCACCACGTCGTCGTAGTGCTCCGCGCTCTGGAACTCGAGACCGCGGTAGTGCCGCACACCGGCCAGGTGACCCGCGAGCAGCCGCGTGGTGATGGTACCCTGGGGCTTCTCGGGGAAGCCCGGCACGTAACGCTGCACGGGTGCGTCCAGGTCCAGCCGGCCGTCCTCGACCAGCTTGGCGACGGCCGCGGCCGTCACGGCCTTCGAGATCGACGCGATGCGGAAGCGGCTGGTGGGCGTCACGGCCACCCGGTTCTCGACGTCGGCCTGCCCGAAGCCTTCGGCCCACACCACCCGGCCGTCCACGGCCACCGCGACGGAGGCGCCGGGAACCCCCAGTTGGTCCAGGTGCGCCTGCACGAGCCGACGGGACCGGTCGACGGCGTCGGACCAGCGCCCGTAGCCGGGCGCCTCGGCCAGGCCGAGGGACGTCTGGGCCGCGGCCGGCGCGAGCGATCCCGCCAGGAGGACCAGGGCGAGGGCGGCCGTTCGGCGTGGTACGGTGGCGTGGACGCGCGGCGACACGGGGCCTCCTGGGGGGCTCGGACTCGGGTGGGACGCGTGCGAAGTGTAGCGACGGGTCCGCAGGCCTGTCACGGGGTAACGGGCTTCCCGCGGGAGCGTAGAATGGGGCGTATCCACTTCCCGAAACACGAGCCCCATGGATCGGACCCTACGAATCGCGGTCGGCCCCCTGCCGGCGCTTCTCGTCGCCTCGACGCTCGCCGCGCAAGAGCAGGTTGCACGGCCCCTCCCCACGGTGCTCGAAGGGCTGACCGTCGATGCCCAGAGCGGCCTGCCCTTCCCCAACGTGCAACTCCGCTTCGATACCGGTGAGCGGGTCACCAGCGACGAGGCGGGGCGCTACGTCGTGGAGGACGTGCCCGTGGGCCGCCACCGCGTCGCGATCGTCACCGGCCGCTGCAACGTCTCCTTCGGGGAGGTCACGCTCGCGCCGGGTGAGATCAAGCGGGTCGCCTTCGCCGTGCCCACCGAGATGGTCGGCCAGGGCCCCACCCTCGCTCAGTTGAAGAAGCGCTCCGAGGGAGCCTACTACAGCAGCGAGGAGCTGCTGGAGATGAACCCGCGGAACCTGCTCGATGCGCTTCGCCGACTCGCGCCCGACATGGTGGGTCCGGAGGGAGGGCAGCCCGGTACCGGCGCGTCTCTGCAGGGACGCATCCGGACCGCTCAGGGCGTGAACCCGCCGGTGGTGGTCTTCGACGGCGTACAGGTGGCGGACGGGATGAGGGCGCTACGCGACTTCCGGCCGCAGGACGTGGCCTCGATGGAGATCCTGAAGGGCGCGAGCCGTGGCTGGGAGTACGGAACCGGCGGGGCGGGAGGCGTGATCAAGGTCCTGACACGCAGGGTGATGTCGGCTACGGCATCGCTCACCCCGACCGCTGCGACATCGGAGATTGGACCGGCGGCGGCGCCCTGCGGTGAAGCCAGGTGGGGCTACATCGCCGGCGGCGTGCCGCAGGTGTTCGGCCACCCCTGGGCGCACGCCAGCGCGTAGAGCCTCTCCGGCGATCGCTCCTCCAGGATCGGCTTGGTGCCCCGTAGCACGATCGGCAGGTCCGCCAGGGCCGGCGCGGCGCGTGCCCACGCCGCGCCGTCGCCCGCCGCGCGGCGCATGTTCTCGCACGCGGGGTCGAAGCCGAGGTCGCACGCCCGCTCGAAGGCCTCGCCGGCGGATCCGCCCCGGGCCGACTCCTGGATCCCCACCTCGTTGCACGCCCATCCCGACCCGTTCTTGCAGTACGAGAGGGTCATGTACGACAGGTAGCCGCACGCCCGCTCGCTTCCGGCCTCGCACGCGTTCTGCCAGAACGGCAGGTACTGCCCGGGGTGCTTGTCCCCGACACCCTGCACGGCGCTCATCCCCAGGAAGACGCACGTCCAGATGCCCGTGTAGGCGACGTTGCGCTGCGCCGGTGTCAGCGACGTGCCGAGGCGAGCCGGATCGAGGACTGCGAGGGGCCGGGCCCTGCACCAGACGATCGATGGCCCGCACCAGCAGGTTCATGAGCGGCACGGGCAACAGCTTGTCGTAGAACGTCGGAATCCCCGCGTGGCTCAGGATCACGAAGAGCGTCGCGGAGCCCACGGCGTACATGACGCCGAAGAGGATGCGGCCCAGCTCGGTGCGCGGGGCGGTGGAGGGGTCGGTGAAGAGGAGGTGCATCCCCAGGAAGACCGGGAGGGGGATGTACGAGTCGAAGAAGAGGTAGGTGCCGGTCGCGGCGAGGTACGCGAGGCTGATGCCGTACAGGGTGACCACGGCCGCCAGCGTCATGCGGGCCACGCCGAACAGGAGCTGGCCGGGCAGCGCGGTCAGGAAGATCACCAGGTAGATGAAGGACGGGTCGGACTGCGTGTTGGCGATCGCCCTGCCCAGCGTGATGTCCGAGCTGCCCGTGAGGATGAGCGCGATCGAGAACACGGCCAGCGGAAAGGAGGACGGGTTGAAGATGTGCGCGGAGCGCCCGTCCTTCTCCCATCGGATGAGCTCCTTGGCGAGGTATCCGACCGGGATCATCGCGAACTGCCAGTAGAACCACTCCGGTCTGAACCAGAGGAACAGGTTGATGCTCAGGATGATGGGGATCGGCCCGAAGCCCAGGACGTAGGTGGTGCGGCGCGACCAGGCCAGGAGGGCGTCGACGCCGTACGCGAAGACGATCTGGGCCAGGATGAGCGGGACGTACGCGGTGACGATCGGGGTGTGCCAGCCCCAGTAGACGAACACGGCCACCTGGGCGCATGCCTGGATCCAGTGCTGCTTGCGTACCGACGTTTCCAGCGTCAGCCGTCGCCCGGAGCGACGGGCGGAGAGGTAGAGGGCGACGCCCCACAGCGCGAGGACGCCTCCCGCTCCCAGGAAGGACCCGCCCAGCGCGGGGTTGAGCCGCAGGAGCAGGACCCCGGAAGCGAGGAGGACGGCCGCGAGCGCGCCCGGCAGCGCGAGGGCCCGAACGGAGGGTGGCGAGGTGGTTGGGGCCATGGGCTGCAAAGGTAAGCCGGGGTCCGCGGAGGGCAATGGGGGCCCTCTGGCGCCTTCCGATACGGCCCGCGGCGACCGCTCACGACACCTCGAATCGCTTGACGGGGGCCCGTCCGCGAGGTACGCTGGCCCGATACAATGGCGTTCTATGTCCAGGACATGTTCACGGGGAGCAGCCCGCCCGGAGGGTCGCTCGATGGCCCGTGGTCCTTTCCGTATGCGTGGAACGCCCCTACCGGGGGGAGAGCCGGCGAGAGCCGGATTCTCCTGCTCACTCGGAGACGGAGGCAAGACGATGGGACCACACGCCACAGCACGCAGGTTGGCAGGTTGGGTCTGTACGCTGGCGCTGTTCGCGGCGCTCCACGTGCAGACCGCAGCCGCCCAGGAGACCGGGCGGATCACCGGCCAGGTGATTTCCGGCCAGAGTATGCGCCCCCTCGAAGGCGCGCAGGTGTCGATCGAGGGCACGGGCATGGGCGGATTGGCCAACGCCCAGGGGAGGTTCCTGCTGTTGAACGTCCCCGCCGGCAGCTATCAGGTCCGCGTGACCCTCATCGGCTACGGCACGGCGCGCCAGCAGGTCACGGTCGCGGCGGGCCAGGTCGTGAACGCGGACTTCCAGCTCGACGAGACCGCCCTCGCCCTGGACGAGATCGTCGTCACGGGAACGGCGGCGGAGGTGCGCGCCAAGGAGGTCGGCAACAGCGTCGACGGCGTGACCTCACGGGAGATCGAGAACATCCCGGTCCTCAAGAACACCGAGGACATCCTGTCGGGCCGCGCTCCCGGCGTCACCGTCATGACCAACAGCGGACAGCCGGGCGGCGGTAGCACGGTGAAGATCCGCGGTATCAACACGATCTCGCAGACGATGCAGCCGCTCATCTACGTGGACGGCGTGCGCATCTACAACGAGCCGTCGCGCGCCAACTGGGGTGCCCGGGCGGCCACGACGCCGCTGCAGGACATCTCCGCCAAGGACATCGAGCGGATCGAGGTCATCAAGGGAGCGGCGGCAACCACGCTCTACGGCACCGAGGCGTCGGCCGGCGTGATCCAGATCTTCACGAAGCGCGGCATCAGCGGCGCGCCGATCTGGACGGCGGAGATCAGCCAGGGCTTCAACCAGCAGACGTCGTTCCTGGCGAACCCCGACCAGGACCCGACCGACCTGTACACGAAGTGCGGGAACCTGGACAATCTCTACTCACTGAACCTCCAGGTCTCCGAGACCAGCGACAAGCTCGGCAACAAGATCTACATGCAGGACCCGACCTGTCCGTCGGACGGGACGTGGCAGCACCTCGGTGCGGTCGGCAACTACAGCCTCGGCGTGCGTGGCGGAGTCGGGGATGTCACGTACTACCTGTCGGGCAACTACAACGACGTGAACGGCACGCTGCCCACGTCGGAGTCCAAGGACGGAGGTTTCCGGGGCAACTTCGGCTTCACGCCGATGGAGAACCTGACCTTCGCGCTCAACTCGGCCTACACGCGCCGCAACAGCCGCTGGGTCGAGGACGGGAACAACGCCGACGGCTTCCTGCTCAACGTGGGCCGCGGCGCGCAGAACTACCTGAAGGGCGGCAAGGGCACGGACTGCGACAACATCTCGACCGGCCCGGACGGCAATCCGAGGACGTGCATCACGAACGGGTACCTGTTCGAGACGCAGCTGTACTCGCAGACGGACCACTTCATCACCGGCTTCACGACGCAATGGAATCCGACCGAGGCGGTCTCCAACCGCTTCTCCGTGGGGTGGGACTATCTCGCGCTGAAGGGTGAGACGACCCGTCCGTTCGGAAGCCTGTACACGCCGGCCGGCTACTTCTGGGACGAGAACACGCGGCACACCAAGCTCTCGCTCGACTACGCCGGCTCGTACCAGAACAACTTCGGTGCGGACATCGCCTCGACGTTCTCGTGGGGCGGCCAGGTGTTCAAGGACAAGCACCGGTGGACGGAGTGGGACGTCGAGAAGTTCGCGGGACCGGGCCGTCCGACGATCGAATCGGGCGCCGAGATCACGTACCGCTCGGAGACGAACATCGCGCAGTCGAGCGCCGGTTTCTTCTTCCAGGAGCTGATCGGCTGGCAGGACCGACTGTTCCTCACGGCCGGGCTGCGCGTCGACGGCAACAGCGCCTTCGGTGACAACTTCGGTCTGCAGAAGTACCCGAAGGTGAGCGCGTCGTGGGTCCTGTCGGACTACGATTGGTTCCCTTCCAACACGTTCGAGACGTTCAAGCTGCGCGCGGCGGTGGGCGAGTCCGGCAAGGCGCCGACGCCGTTCGCCGGCCTGCGCACGTGGAGCGGCGTCGGCCTCGAGGGCGAGCCGGGCTTCACGCCGGGCTCTCCGGGCAATGCGGACGTCGGTCCGGAGCGGACGCGCGAGACCGAGTTCGGCTTCGACATGTCGGCCTTCGACGGCCGCATCGGCATCGAGGCCACGCACTACAAGGCCACGACGTCGGACGCGCTCGTGTTCATCGACCTGCCGTCGTCGGAAGGCTTCCTGAGCAACCGGCTCGAGAACGTCGGCGAGACGCAGAACAGCGGATACGAGTTCCAGCTCAGCGCCGCTCTGCTGCGTGCGAGCAGCATCGAGTGGCGGGCGCGGGCGAACCTGTCGTTCATGCACTCGAAGGCGATCCAGGTCGACGAGGACCCGGCGATCGACCCCACGAGCTGCATCTACGTCGGGCTGTACTCGAACATCTGTGAGGGTGAGCAGATCCCCGTCCTCCGGGCGCAGAAGATCATGAACCCGGATGCGTTCGCGGATCCGGTGATCGTGGACGACACGACGATCGGGCCCACGTACCCGACCAAGCTGATCGGGCTGGGCACGACGATCGACATCGGGAGCAGCCTGCACGTGGACGCTCTGATGGAAGGCCAGTTCGGGCACTTCCTGCCGAACTACACCGGCTACCAGAATGCGCGGCGCGGGTCCTGGTTCCCCTGCTTCGACATCCAGGACAAGATGATCGCGGCCCGGCGCGGTGACGCCACGGCGCTCAACGACGTGACCGCGCTCGAGCGGGCGCGCTGCTCGATCAAGACGGCGAGCAGCACGATCAACAATGGGTACGGGTACGACTCCGACTGGTGGATCGAGAAGGCGGACTTCTGGCGCCTGCGCTCGGTCACCCTGTCCTACGACCTCCCCGAGTCGCTGCTGAACTGGGGGCGGAACGCGACGGTCACGTTGGCCGCGCGTAATCTGCTCACGATCACGGACTACACGGGGACGGACCCGGAGGTGCAGGACTTCGCCGACGCCACGGGCAACCAGCTCGGCGGTGGCGAGTTCGGACGACGGGACTACTACCAGATTCCGAACCCGCGCACGTACACCCTGTCCATCCGCGTAAGCTGGTAAGGGAGGCGAATCCAATGCTGAACAAGACGAAGGCGTTCCGGATCGTCGCCCTGGCCGCCCTGGTGGGCTCCGGGGCGTGCTCGGACCTCCTGCAGGTGGAGAGTCCCGGGCGGATCTCGGACGCCGACCTGGGAACGAAGGACGCGATCCCCGGGATGGTCACGGGGATGAAGTACGACCTGAGCCAGGCGGTTCGCGCGAACCTCGAGATCCTCGCGCTCGCCTCCGAGGAGCTCTACCACGGAGGCAGCTACGACTGGGCCGACATCCCACGCGGCGTCATCAACGACGACGACCCGGGGGTGAGCGGAAGCTGGAACAGCACGCAGCAGGCTCGCTGGGTGTCCGAGAACGGTATCACGAAGATCGAGGCCCTGCTGGAGCCCGCGGAGTTCTCGAAGAGCGCGTTCGTGGCCCGCGACTACGTGTACGGCGGGTACGCGAACCGGATCCTCGGTGGGAACTGGTGCTCGAGCGTGATCGACGGTGGCCCGGAGATCCCGAATACGGACCACTATCAGCGCGCGGTGGATCAGTTCACGAGCGCGATCCCGGTCGCGCAGGCCGCCGGCAACACGGACCTCGTGAACGCCGCGTACGCCGGTCGTGCCCAGGCGGAGGTGCTCATGGGTAACTGGAGCGCCGCCGATGCGGATGCCGCCAAGGTCCCGGCGGACTTCGTGTTCAACGCCGAGATCGACATCGAGCTGGGCAACATCCTGACCTACGAGACCCACAACCGGTACGAGTACACGGTCTACGGGACGTATATGGAAGCCCATCCCGACGACCCGCGGGCGCCGTGGGTGATCGCCAGGAACAACGACGGCACCGTGGCGAACGGGGCGAACGGCTCGACGCCGATGTACCAGCAGCAGAAGTACGAGGAGAACGGGAGCGACGTCGCCCTTTCCAAGGGCACGGAGATGCTCCTCGTGCGTGCCGAGGCCGCGCTGCGGTCGAACGACATGACCGCGGCGTACGGGTTCATGAACCAGGCCCGCGCCGTGTACGGCATGGACCCGCTCACCGCGGCCGCGGACATGACGGGCGCGTGGGCGGACCTCCGCTTCGAGCGCGGCGCGACGCTGTGGCTCGAGGGACGGCGCCTGGAGGATCTGCGCCGTTGGTACGCGGAGACGGGTGCGGCGCACGACGACACGCTCAACGGTCGTGCGACGTGCATTCCGATCAGCGAGGCCGAGAAGCTGGCCAACCACAACTTCCGGGGCTGATCCGGGGTATACCGCGCACCGAGGCTGGACGGCAGGGGCGGCTTCGGCCGCCCCTGCTTCGTTTTCATGGGTGCTTCACCGGAGGATGGCTCGGATGCGTTGGACGCGTGCGATTCTCATGACGGCGCTGCTCGGCGCCGCAGGCTGCTACGAGTACCGTTCGGTTCGGCCGGCGGACGCGATGCTCGACACGCGCGTTCGCGCCACCGTATCGCCTGAGAAGGCCGCGGAGCTGGAGCCGGCGCTGCGCAACGTCACCCCGACGGTCACGGGGAAGCTGATCGAGCGCACGGCGGGATACCTGATGATGGAAGTGCCGATCTACGGTGCGGGTGGGAGCGGCTCCAATGAAGTCCTGCACAACCGCGTGCAGATCCCGTTCGGGGACCTCGTCTCCCTCGAGACGCGCACGCTGAGCACGTGGCGGACGGTGGTCGCGGTGGGTGCAGTCGTTGCCGCCGCGAGCGGCACCTGGGCGGTGGTCTCGGCCGCCAACCAGTCGGGCCCGGACAAGCCGGGCTCCGGCATCGACAACGCGGTGATCACGATCTTCTCCGTGCCGCTCGGGATCTTCCGCTAACGGCCGGAGGAGCCCGAGCGGTCTGCCTGTTCTAGCGGGACCGCAGCGCCTCCAGCTCCCGCCTGGCCGCGGCTACCGCGTCCCGCATCGACTGCGTGGGCGGATAGAGCGACCCCTCGCGCACCTGCGCACCGTTGAGCGACGAGTAGACGCCGTTGATCGTGCGGGCCACCGCACGGATCCGGTTCTCAGGGCTGTCCGGCGGCCCGGACGGGCGGCCGAAGCCGAAGCCGCCGCCCGTGACCCCCATGGCCCGCATGGTCTCCGTGACCTGTCCGCTCAGTTCGAGCAGATCGACCAGGAAGCGCTCCCGCGCCCGATACTCGGCGATCGAGATCGGCATCTCGGGATCCGGACGGACCTCGAGCGGCCGGCTGGACTCCGTACCGCGCGCCTCCAGCGTGAGCGTGTACTGCCCGGGGGACACCAGCGGGCCGCGCTGCGCCAGCGTGTGTGCGAGCTCCGGGTCGTCGAAGCGCTCCCAGACGTCGGGGCGCCCCGGGACGGCGTGACGCAGGTCCCAGTTCACGCGGTGGACACCGGGGCTGCCGGGCACCTGCAGGGTGCGCACCACCGTGCCGTCGGCGCGGGTGACGCGGAGCGTGGCGTCGCCGGAGCCCGCACCCAGCCTGTACGTGACCAGGGCGCCCTCGTCGGGATTGTCGCCGATGAAGTCCGCGTTGCCGCGGTACGAGGTGTCCTTCTTGTACTGGAAGAGCGTGGTGGCCCGCACCGGGAAGAGGAAGGCCGCGCCGGAGGCGTCGCTCCACTCGGCGAGCGGGCGGCTGTCGTCGAGGATCCAGATGCTCCTGCCGTGCGTCCCGAAGATCACGTCCTTCTCGCGCGGATGGACGAGGATGTCGTCGTACGCGGTGGTCGGGAGGTTGGGGATGCGCGCCCAGGTGGCGCCGCCGTCCGTGCTGGCGAAGGCGTGGTGCTCGGTCCCGAGGAAGAGGACGTCGGGGTCGTCCGGGTGCTCGACGATCACGTTCACGGAGCCCAGCTCGGGAAGGCCGGTGCCCATCGACGTCCACGTGGCGCCGAAGTCGGTGGTGCGGAAGACGTAGGGCCTGAAGTCGCCGTCGCGGTGGGCGTCGAAGGTGGCCCAGGCCACGCCGGGCGCCTCCGCCGAGCCGATCACGCGGCTGACGTAGGTGCCGTCCGGCACGCCGCTCACGTTGTGCGAGACCTCCGTCCAGCTACCGCCGCCGTCGCGGCTGACCTGGAGGTTGCCGTCGTCGAAGCCCACCCAGAGGATGGCCGGATCGAGCGGCGACTCCCCGATCGTGGTGGCCTCGCCGTAGCTGCTGGTGCCGTCGTTCTTCGAGATCGTGATGTCGCGTCCCGCCACCCCCATGATGTCGAGACCCTCGCGGTCGACCTGCCGGCTCAGGTCCTCCGTGCGCTCCCACGTCTCGCCGCGGTCGCGTGAGGTGAAGAGACGGTTGCCGGCGATGTAGAAGACGTCCGGGTCGTGCTGCGAGAGGCGCGACGGCGCGGCCCAGTCGAAGCGGTACTCCTCCCCTTCGGGCGGAACGGGGTTGATGTCCAGGATGTCCCCGGTGTAGGCGTCGTAGCGGAAGAAGTTGCCCCCGCTCGAGCTGCCGTAGGTGAAGTGCGCGTCGCGTGGATCGGCCTCCCACGCCATCCCGTCGCTGAAGCCGCTCTCCATCCAGTCGTCGTTGAGGATGCCCGCCCACCGGCGGGTCCGCGACGGGCCCATGAAGGAGTGGTTGTCCTGCAGGCCGCCGTACACCCAGTACGGTTCGCGCATGTCGAAGGCGATGTCGTAGAACTGGCCGACGGGGAAGTTGTTCAGCTTCCGGAAGGCGGCGCCGCGGTCGTACGTCTCCCACAGGCCGCCGTCCCCACCGAGGTAGAGGTGGTCCGGGTCGTTGGGATCGATCCAGAGGGCGTGGTGGTCGGAGTGCACGCCGACATCGTAGGTGGGCGCGGCGCCGATCTCCGTCCAGTTGCGTCCGCCGTCGTCGCTCACGAAGGAGCTGGTGGCCAGCGTGTACACGCGGTTGGCGTCGGTCGGATCGATGAAGATGTGCGAGTAGTACATCGGGCGGCCGTCCAACGGGCTGACGCGTGTCCAGGACGAGCCCGCGTCCTCCGAGCGGTACGTCCCCTGCGTGTCGCGGTCGGCCGTCTCGACCAGCGCCATCACCACGCGCGGGTTGGAGCGGGCGACCGCCAGGCCGATGCGGCCCTTGTCCCCCGTGGGGAGCCCGTCCGTGAGCTCGCTCCAACTGTCCCCGCCGTTCGTGGTCTTGTAGATGCCGCTGCCGGGTCCGCCGCCGTTGAAGCCCCACGTGCGGCGTTGGCGCTGGTACATCGCGGCGTAGAGGACGTCGGGGCGCGACGGGTCGAGCGCGAGGTCGACGGCGCCCGTGTTCTCGTCGACGTAGAGCACCTTCTGCCACGTGCGGCCGCCGTCCTTCGTGCGGAAGACGCCCCGCTCGGCGGAGGGCGCCCACAGGTTGCCGAGCGCCGCGACCCAGGCCACGTCCGGGTTGGTCGGGTGCACCTGGATGCGGCCGACGTGGCGGGTCTCGGCGAGCCCGAGGTGGCGCCAGGTGGCGCCGCCGTCGTCGGAGCGGTAGACGCCGTTCCCGTACGAGGTGCTCTGCCGGTTGTTCTGCTCCCCCGTGCCGGCGTAGACGATGTCCGGGTTGGACGGCGCGAGCGCGACGTCGCCGAAGGTGCTCACCGCCATCGTGTCGAAGACGTTCGTCCACTGTTGACCGCGGTTCGTGCTCTTCCACAGACCGCCCGAGGCCGTGGCCACCCACAGGGTCGAGGGGTCCGAGGGGACGGCCTCCACGTCGTGGATGCGCCCGCCGGTGGTGGCCGGCCCGATCGAGCGCGGGTGCAGCTCCGCCATGTCCGCGGTGCGGATGGGCGCCTGGGCTCCGCCCAGGGCCGGGACCGCGAGCGCGCAGCCGAGAAGGACGGAGAGCGTGCGCCGGAGGGTGCGTGGGTCGATCATCAAGGCTCCAGGGGATCGGGAGTGGGTTCGTCCTCGGGAACGTCGGGGGGCGGGGGTGGCGCGTGCCGGGCGAGCGCGTCGCGCACCAGGCGCAGCACCTCCTCGTCCATGTCGTCGGCCCCCGTCATCCAGTGCAGATAGTCGGGCTCGTTCGCGGCCACCTCGTCGAGCGGCCGCCCCTTGTGCTTCCCGCGCCGGAAGACACGGCCGTCCTCCTCGCTGCTGAACCAGCGGTCCACCTCGCTCCGCATGGGGGCGTACTCCTCGCAGTACGCGTGCAGCCCGTCGAGGTCACGGGGTAGCGTCGGATAGCGGCCGAGCTGTGCGACCAGGACGGCGGCCGACGTCCGGATGTCGGCGAGCGCGGTGTGCGCCTCCTCGTGCTCACGGCCGAGGTAGAAGCGAGCGGCGGCGCTCAGGTCGCGCGGCTCCTCGCGGTGGAAGATGTTCTGCACGTCGATGATCCGCCGACCCTCGAGGTCCAGGCGGATGTCGCAGCGCTGGAACTCCGCCACGAGCATGCCGAGGTCGAAGCGGCGGATGTTGAAGCCGGCCAGGTCGCACCCGTCGAGCAGGCCGTGCAGCGCGCGGGCGCGGGCGCAGAAGGGTGCCTCGTCCGCCACGTCCGCGTCGGAGATGCCGTGCACCGCCGTCGCCTCGGCCGGGATGGGGATGCCCGGGTTGAAGCGGCGCACGCGTTCCAGGACGTCGCCCTGGGGCGTGATCTTGATGAGCGCCAGCTCGACGATGCGGTCGTTCTTCATGTGCAGACCCGTGGTCTCCAGGTCGAAGAACACCAGCGGCCGGTCCAGCGCGAAGGGGAGTTTCATCGGGTGGCGGTTCGGGGTGCGGGACCGTCAACCTACCGGGCGGCGGCCGCGGCGCGCACCGGTCAGGCGGGCCGGCGGCGCCGGCGCACGAGCGGGACGAGGGACAGGACCGCCCATGCGCCCTCCAGGACGATGAACCCCACGCGCCGGTCCACCACCGCCACCCACGCGAGCAGCGCCGCCCCGACGAAGTTCATGAGCATGTAGGCGGTGTCGGACGGGCGGACGCGGCCGGCCTGGTTGAGCGCGTACGCCACGAGGATGAGCGCCGCTCCGACGAGGGAGACGAGCTGGTAGAACAATGCGGACCTCCGGGGATCGGACGCGCGGGTACGGGGTGGGAAGGTAGAAGCGCATCGCGGGAAGACAACGCCTCGAACATCGCTGAGGAGGGCGGACCATGGCGGAGAGCATGCGGGCGGTGGTGGTCACGGAGCCGGGCGGGCCGGAGGTCCTGAAGGTGCGGTCCGTGCCCCTCCCCGAGCCGGGGCCCGGCCAGGTGCGCGTGCGCACCGCGACGTCGGGCGTCAACCGGGCGGACCTCCTGCAGCGCAGGGGCCTGTATCCGGCGCCGCCGGGATGGCCCGCCGACGTGCCCGGCCTGGAGGTGGCCGGCACGGTGGACGCCGTCGGCGAGGGCGAGACGCGTTGGCGGCCCGGCGACTCCGTCATGGGGATCGTGGGCGGCGGAGGCTACGCCGAACAGGTGGTCACGGATGGCTCCACGCTCGTGCCCGCCCCCGAGGGGATGTCGCTGGACGAGGCGGGCGCTTTGCCGGAGGCCTACATGACCGCCTTCGACGCGGCCTTCGTCCAGGAGGGCCTGTCCGAGGGCGAGGTGGTGCTGATCCACGCGGTGGGAAGCGGGGTGGGCACGGCGACCCTCCAGCTGGCGCGCGCCTTCGGCGCCCGCACGATCGGGACGTCGCGCACGGCCACCAAGCTGCAGCGGGCGGAGGCGCTCGGACTGGACGAGCCGGTTCTGGCCGACGAGGGATGGCCGCAGCGCGTCCTGGACCTCACGGCCGGAAGGGGCGTCGACCTCATCGTCGATCTGGTGGGCGGCCCGTACCTGGCGCACAACCAGAAGGTGATCGCGAGCGGGGGGCGCCACATCGTGATCGGCGTGCCGGGAGGCCCCCGCGCCGAGATCGATCTGCGCGCGCTGATGGGCAAGCGGGCCTCGCTGCGCGGCACGGTCCTGCGCGCGCGGCCGGTCGAGGAGAAGGCGGCGCTCGCGCGCGCCTTCGAGGAACGCGTGCTCCCGCACTTCCGGTCGGGGGACCTGCGGCCCGTGGTGGATCGCGTCTTCGCGCCCGAGGAGGCCGGAGAGGCGCACCGCGTGATGGAGGAGAACGATACCTTCGGGAAGTTGCTGCTGAAGTGGTAGTCGCCATCTTATCCGGGTCGAGGCCACCCGGGCCGCACGGCCCACCCCACGGGAGTCGCACCTTGAGTCGCTCGAAGCTCCTCGCCGCCGCGGCGTTCGCCGTTCTCGGCCCCGCTTCCCTCCGCGCGCAGACGGGCGACGTGCCGCCGCCCGTCGATCCACGCGTCTACGACATCGCTGGCGCCACGTCCGCCGAGCGCATCGAGAGCGACGTGCGCACGCTGGTCGGTTTCGGCACGCGCAACACGCTCTCGGACACCGTGTCGGACACGCGCGGCATCGGCGCCGCGCGTCGCTGGATCAAGGCCGAGATGGACCGTATCTCCGCCGCGTGCGGCGGGTGCATGGAGGTGTCCTACCAGGAAGCGCTGCAGGAGGGCGAGCGCCTTCCCCACCCGGTGAACGTGGTGAACGTCGTGGCGGTGATCCGGGGCACGGTCCATCCGAACCGCTACGTGATCATGAGCGGCGACATCGACTCGCGGAACTCGAACACGATGGACGTCGAGGGCGACGCGCCGGGCGCCAACGACAACGCGTCGGGGATGGCCGGCGTGCTGGAGGCCGCGCGCGTGCTGTCGCAGTACCGCTTCCCCACCTCCGTCGTCCTGGTCGGACTCTCGGGCGAGGAGCAGGGGCTGTGGGGTGGCCGGCACATGGCGCAGGTCGCGGTGGACGAGGGGTGGGACATCGCCGCGGTCCTGAACGACGACATGATCGGCAACATCCAGGGGATCGACGGGCGCATCGACAACGGCGTGTTCCGCGTCTTCTCGGAGCCCTATCCGGCCACGGCGACCGAGCAGGAGCTGCGCTCCTACCGCACGTTCGGCGGCGAGGTGGACGGACCCTCGCGCCAGCTCGCCCGATACGTGGCCCGCATCACGGACACGTACTTCACCGACCTGCGCGCGATGATGGTCTACCGGCTCGACCGCTTCGGTCGCGGCGGGCATCACCGCCCGTTCAACGACGCCGGCTTTCCGGCGGTGCGCATCATGGAGACGCACGAGAACTACGTGCGGCAGCATCAGAACCTGCGCACGGAGAACGGCATCGCGTACGGCGACGTGATCGAGGGGGTGGACTTCGACTACGCCGCGCGGCTCACGGCGGTGAACGCCGCCGTGCTCGCCTCGCTCGCGTGGGCGCCGCCGGCGCCCGACAACGTGCGCATCGGGGGCGCGGTCCAGCCGTCCACGACGCTCGCAGTGGGACCCGGTCGACGACCCGAACCTGGCCGGCTACAAGGTCTACTGGCGGGAGACCACCGCTCCGCAGTGGCAGCATTCGAAGTTCGTCGGCAACGTCACCGAGAGCACGCTGGCGAACCTCGTGATCGACAACTACCTCTTCGGCGTCGCGGCGGTGGGCACGGACGGGAACGAGAGCGTGGTTCGCTTCCCGAGCGCCCAGATCCGCCGACGCTGACGCGAAGTCCGCGGCGCCCAGGGGGCGCCGCGTTCACGGCGGGCCGGCAGCACCGGCCGCCACACCACCGATCGAACAAAAAGAGGGGGCGGGTCCACATGGAGGCTATCTACGTCACGGCGCGCGTGATCCACGTCCTGTTCGGGGTCTTCTGGGCGGGCGCGACGTTCATGGTCGTGCTCTTCCTGGAGCCTTCGGTTCGCGACGCCGGTCCGGCCGGCGGCGCCGTGATGGGCAACATGGTTCGACGCGGCTACAGCGGCTTCATCAGCGTGCTGGCGCTGCTGAACGTGCTGACCGGATTCTGGCTGCTATGGCGCCTTTCCGGTCACTTCTCGTCGGGCTTCATGGGCTCGACATCCGGGATGCTGCTCAGCACCGGAATGCTCGCCGGTATCCTCGCGCTGGGGACGGGCGCGCACGGCGTGCGCACCTCCGTGAAGAAGCTCGCGGCGCTCATGGGGCGCGTCGGCGCGTCCGGAGCGCCGCCTTCGGCGGCGGACCAGGCCGAGATGGCGCGCCTCCAGGGCAAGGTGCGCGCGTACTCGCGCATCACGGCCGTGCTCCTGCTGATCGCGGTGGTGACGATGACGGTCGGGCCGCACGTGTAGACGCGTAGGCGCTAGCCCTCTTCTTGCGGAGCCTCCGGCTCCAACCCCAGCGCCTCCAGCACGACCTTCTGCTGCTGCGGCGCGTGGTCCTTGGCCTTTCCCTCCGCCGGGCTCGCCCGCTCGGGGCGGGCCACGTAGGAGAGCGGGATCTTCCGCGGCACCACCGCACGCAGGCGCGGGCCCGACGAAGGTGAGCGCGCCCATGTTGCGCGGCTCCTCCTGCGTCCACACGACCTCGCGCAGGTTCGGATACCGCATCGAGCAGCTCGCGCAGCGCCTCGGCCGGGAAGGGATAGAGCAGCTCCAGGCGGGCGACCGCGGCGTGCGTCGGCCTCGGCGCGCCGCGCGTGCCCCTGGATGTCGTAGTAGACCTTCCCCGAGCACAGCACCAGGCGCTCGACGGCCTCGGCCTTCTCGACGCCGGGTCGTCGATCACGTGCCGGAAGTCACCCTCGACCAGTTCGGCCACGGTCGACGTCGCCATCGGATGGCGCAGCAGGCTCTTGGGCGTCATGACGACCATCGGCCGCTCGGGCCGCCGCAGCGCCTGCCTGCGCAGGAGGTGGAAGTACTGCGCCGGGCGTCGTCGGATAGGTGACGCGCATGTTGTCCTCGGCGCAGAGCTGGAGGAAGCGCTCCAGGCGCGCGCTCGAGTGCTCCGGCCCCTGCCCCTCGTAGCCGTGCGGCAGGAGGAGCGTGAGGCGGGAGTACTGCCCCCACTTCGTCAGCCCCGACGAGAGGAACTGGTCGATCATGACCTGCGCGACGTTCACGAAGTCGCCGAACTGCGCCTCCCACAGCACGACGTCGGTGTCGGCGCCCACCGAGTAGCCGTACTCGAACCCGATGACGGCGGTCTCGGTCAGCGGCGAGTTGTAGATCTCCAGGCGGGTCTCGGAGACCTGCTGGATCGGCATGCACTCGACGGCCGGTCTCCACGTCGTGGAGCACGAGGTGCCGGTGGCTGAACGTGCCGCGCTGGCTGTCCTGCCCGGTCAGGCGGATCGGGATCTCGTCCATGAGCAGCGTGCCGAAGCGCGAGCGACTCCGCGTGCCCCCAGTCGAGCGTCCGCTCGGGCCCGAAGTCGTGCGCGCGCCGCTCGAGCTGCCGCCACAGCTTCGGGTGCGGCTTGAAGCCCTCGGGGAGGCGCACCAGCGCGTCGTTGACGGCCGCGAGCCGATCGAGCGACACGCCCGTGGTGTCCGGGACGACCGGGACCTCGTAGTCGGGGTCGAGCTCCTCGTCGCCGACGGGCCGGTGCTCGCGCACGGTGTCCTGCGCCTCGCGCAGCTCTCGCGGACACCTCGTCGACCATCGCCTGGACGTCGTCCTCGGACAGCACGCCGCTGTCGCGCAGCTTGTCCGCGTAGATGGCCCGCGCGGTCGGATGCTCGGCGATCTTCGCGTAGAGAACGGGCTGCGTGTACGCCGGCTCGTCGCCCTCGTTGTGCCCGTGGCGGCGGTAACCGACCAGGTCGATCACGAAGTCGTCCCGGAACTCGGTGCGGTAGGCCATGGCCAGGCGCACGGCCGCGAGGCAGGCCTCGGGTCGTCCGCGTTCACGTGCACGATCGGGAATGCCGTAGCCCTTGGCCAGGTCGCTGGCGTAGGTGGTCGAGCGGCTGTCCCGCGGGTCGGTGGTGAAGCCGATCTGGTTGTTCGCGATGATGTGCACCGTGCCGCCGACGTCGTAGCCGGCGAGGCGGGCCATGTTGAGCGTCTCGGCGACCACGCCCTCGGCCGCGAAGGCCGCGTCGCCGTGGATGAGGATCGGCACGACGCGCTTGGTGTCGAGGTTGGCCTCGCGTCCGGTGCCCGTCGAACTGGCGGGAGCGCGCGAAGCCGGTCACCACCGGGTTCACGAACTCCAGATGGCTGGGGTTCGGCATGAGCGTCACGCCGATCTCACCGACGCCCTCGAAGGTGCGCTGTGCCGCGCGCGCCGTGGTGGTACTTCACGTCGCCGGTGCCGCCCACGTCGAGCTGGCCACCCTTGAAGCTCGGCCCCTCGAACTCGGCGAGCAGCTCCCCGTAGGAGACGCCCACGATGTGGGTGAGCACGTTGAGCCGACCCCGGTGGGCCATGCCCAGCACGGCCTCGACCGCGCCGTCGCGGATGGCCTCCTCCATCGCCAGGTCGATCATCGGCACCAGCATGTCGGTGCCCTCGACGGAGAAGCGCTTCTGGCCCAGGTAGGCGCGGTGGAGGAACTGCTCCAGCCCCTCGACCTGCGTCAGCCTGTGGAGGAGGCGCCGCTTCTGCTCGGTCGTCATGTCCGGGAAGTTGGCCCCGGTCTCCACCTGGTCCCACAGCCACTCGACCTTCACGTGGTCGTCGAGGTGCTCGAACTCGTAGCCGATGGAGCCGGCGTAGATGTCGCGCAGCTCGTGCAGCGCGTCGGCGACGGAGCGCTCCTGCTCGTCCTCCATCACGAGCGAGGACGGCAGCCCGGCCAGCTCCTCCATCGAGGTGCCGAAGAAGGCGGGGCTCAGCTGCGGATGTCCGTGCGGCTCGCTGCCCAGCGGATCGATGCGGGCGAGCTGGTGGCCGTGGTCGCGGAACGCCTGCACGAGAGCGGCCGCGCGCGAGACCACCGGGAGGACGCGGCGCAGGTGCTCGGCGGCCTCGGAGTGGCTGTGCGCGGCCGACTCCAGGATCGGAGGGATCTCCTCCGCCGACGGCAGCGCCGCGGCGCGAGACGGCACGGGGGCCGCGGCCACCGCGCGGTGCCCGTTGAGCTGCTCGGGCACGTAGAGGCCTTCCGCCACGGCCCTCCCGCCTCCGTCCGCGAAGAGCTCGCGCCAGGCTTCGGGGACCGATTCGGGGTTGCGGGCGTACTGCTCGAACATCGCCTGTGCGTAGGCGACGTTCTGGCTGTCGAAGAGGGGTTCGTCCATCGTCCCGGCTCGAAGGTGCGCCCCCGGCTGGAGGCGGAATCATAATACTACATCAGGCCCTGGCCCGGAGCCCGAAGCCGTGAACGACACCGCACCGCGGCGCGCTTCCTTCCGCACGGTCCGGGAGGTCCCGGCGTCCGGCCTGCCATGGGTGGTTCACCCCGAGTGGCGGGAGGCGTTCCCCTGGCTGGTCCAGGGATCGACCGGGCGGGGGGAGGACGCCGACCCGTTCGACCTGGCCCTCTTCGGGGAAGCCTCCCCGGCCGGCGCGGTATCGAGGCGGTGGGAGGCGCTCCTGCGCGGGACCGGCTTCACGCGGGCCGTGCACGCGCGCCAGGTCCACGGCGCGGCCGTACGCGTCCACGGGCGTGGCGCGCCCGGACTGCTGGTGACCGAGCCGTGCGACGGGCACGCCACCCGGGACGCCGACGTCCTCATGGCGGTGACCACCGCGGACTGCGTGCCCGTGTCGGTGGTGGACCCGAAACGGCGGGCGGCGGCCCTCCTGCACGCAGGATGGCGGGGCGCGGCCGCGGGCATCCTGGAGCGGGGCGTGGCGGTGCTGGCGGAGCGGGCCGCGTCGCGGGCGGCCGACCTGCACGTGCACCTGGGTCCGTCGATCTGCGGCCGCTGCTACGAGGTGGGGCCCGAGGTCTTCGAGGCTCTCGGGCCTGCCCCGTCCGATGGGTCCCGAGCCCCTGGATCTGCGGGCGGCGCTGGCGGAGCGGGCCGTTGCGGTCGGTGTCGAGCTGCGCAACGTGACGGTCTCCGGGCATTGCACGCGCTGCGGCGAAGGCTTCTTCTCCCATCGCGGGGGCGACGCGCGAGCGGCAGGTCGGCTTCCTCGGGGTGAGGAGGTGACGGACGCGGGTCACCACCGGGCCGGGCTGTGCGCGTCCTGCCGGCACCATCGCACGACCGGGAACCGGAAGGGCTCGATCTTCTACATGTGCACGAGGTCCCGGACGGACCCGGGATACCCGAAGTACCCACCGCTCCCCGTGCTCGCGTGCCCGGGGTGGGAGGGTGGTGGCGAGGATTCCTGGAAGAGCTTCGCGGAGGAGTCGGAATGACCGAGCCGTTCTACGTTTCCAAGTCGCGGGTCCACAAGGTCGAGGGCGTGCATCGCCGCGCCGAGCTGCAGGACGGGACCGTGCTCGAGCTGGGCGTCCACGGACCCGTGAAGGCGCACTACGGGCTCGACTCCCAGCCCAACCTCCCGCTCCCCGTGGACTACCTCGTGGCCGCTGCTGCCGGCTGACTGCTCGGGACGCTCAACGGCGCACTGGAGGTGCGCGGGATCTCACTGGGCGGCGACGCGATCGTCGCGACCGCCGAGGGAACGAACGAGATGGTGGACCGCATCCCCCTGCTGAAGCGGATCCACGTACGCTACGAGCTGCGGCTCCCGGCGGGGACGCCACGCGACAAGGTGGACCGCGCGCTGGCGACGCACGTCGAGAAGTGCCCCACGGCCCAGTCGCTGAAGGGGGCGGTGGAGGTCACGTGGAGCGTCGGACGTGCAGGAGGCGGCGGCGGAGGGCTGAGTCCGCCCGACGCGGCTCTCGTCGAGGAACGTCTCCAGCACCCGCAACGACTCGGCGGGCAGCTCCTCGGCGGGAAGTGCCCGCAGCGCTCGAGGACGACCAGCCGTGCCCGCGGGAGCGCGCTCGGCCAGTCGGCGGCGCCGTTCGCCAGCGGCACGACGCGGTCCTGCCGTCCCCAGAGGAGGAGGGTCGGTACGTCGATCTCGCCGTAGCGCGCGGTCAGGGCGTCCATCTCTCCCGGCACGATCTGGAGGGCGGTGTCGATCAGGACCCGGCCCGATCCCCGCCGACGGAGCGGAGCCGCGTACCCGTCCACCTGCTCGCGCGTCACGCTGGCCGCATCGTACACGCAGGTGCGCAGGACCGCGCGCGCCACGAAGGTCGCACCGAGGATGCGCAGCAGCGCCCGGGAGAAGCGAGGGTGGTGCGCGAGGGAAACGAAAGGAGGCAGCGGTTGCCGGTACGCGGCGCCCGCCACGATCACGAGACGGCGGAGGCGGTCGCCGCCGTCGTCGAGGAGCCGGAGCGCCGTCAGCAGCGCGATCCCGCCGCCGAGGGAATGCCCGAGCAGGGTCACGTCGCGCTCGTCGCGCTCCACGAGGAGGCGATGGACCAGCTCCGCCTGATCCGTGGGCGCGTAGCGGCCGTCGTCCGGCTGCGGCGCCGGCGCCGAAGCCCTTCAGGTCGACGAGGAGGACGCGCCCCCTCCGCTCCAGCGCGGGCACCCAGGTGCGCCACGAGAACGAAGACGCTCCGTACCCGTGCAGCAGCACGAACGTCTCCGCGTCGGCGCCGGCGCGCCCGCGGACTTCGACGTGCAGGGGAAGCTCGGGGGTCATGGGGTTCGCATGGAGGACGGGGTCCCGCGGTCAGCCCTCGGGGCCGAGGCGCAGCAACCTCGCGCCCTCGTCTTCGAGGCCGCTCGCCAGCTCTGGATGGCAGGTGAAGACGAAGACCTGACGCTGCTTCGCGACGCCGGCCAGCAGCCGGAGGCCGCGCGTGCGGCGCCGGTGGTCCCAGTTGACGAGCACCTCGTCGGCGAAGAGCGGGAGTCGCTCGAGACCCTGGTCGAGGTGGTCGACGATGGCGAGCCGCAGCGCGAGGTAGGCCTGCTCGAGCGTACCGGTCGAGATGGGCGGCGCCAGCAGCACCGGCCCCGGCAACCCCGGGCCGACCACCTGGAAGCGGCCGTCCCCGGAGCCCTCGTCCGCCACGATGCGGTCGTAGCGGCCTGCGGTGAGCCCGGCGAGGTAGCCGCTCGCGCGGCGCAGCAGGTCCGGCTGATGCTCCTCACGGAAGCGGCGGTCCGCTTGCCGCAGGATACGTGCCAGAAGCCAGCGGCGGTCCCGCTCGAGAAGGAGCGCCTGCTCCTCCTCCTGGAGGGCGGCGATCTCGCCGTCCACGGCGTCCACGGTCTCGACCTCTCGCAGGTGCACCGCGTCGCGCTCCAGGCCCTCCACCCGGCGGGCGAGCGTCTCCACCTCCTCGGTGAGCTCCTCGACGCGTGCCTTCCTGCGAGCGAGATCGTCGTCGTCCGTGGTCCAGGAATCGCCCGACGCCTCGGCGCGCTCGATGCGGACCCGGATCTCCTCGAGGTCGGGGTGGGCCCGCTCGAGCTCCTCCTGCAGCTGGTCCGCCCGCTCCGCGGCCTGGATGCGTTCCCGGACCCGAAGCGCCCCCTCCGTGGCGTCGCCTCCTCCAGCGTCCTCGAGCCGCTGCCGGAGACGGCCGACCGTGGCGGACTGCTCCCGGATCTCCTCGGCGACGCGCGCCTCCTCGCGCTCCAGCCGTCGCAGCTCGCGCCGGGCCCCTGTTGCGGCCTCGCGCAGGCGCTCGGCCCGTCGCACCTCCCGATCGAGGAGGTGCGCCACGGCCTCGGCGCCGGCCACGGCCTCCAGCGCGAGCGCGCCGACCAGCGCCGAGGCCTCGGCGTCGGTCTCCGTGACGCGGCCTCGCAGCTCGTCCGCGATCCTCGCGCGCTCCGCCCGGTCTCGCAGAAGCTCCTGGATCCTCTCCATCCCGGCCACCAGTCCGTTCGCGGGCTCTTCGAGGAGGGAGGGCAGGACCGGAAGGTCGCCGAGGAGGTCGGCGACGGCGACGCGTGCGGCCTTCTCGGCCCGCTCGGCCGTTCCGGGGTCGGGAGACGGCGCGTCGGCGGCGGGGCGCGTGGCCCGTCCGCGCCCGACGAACTCCACCACCAGGAGGATCACGCCGAGCGCCGCGACGGCGGCGCCCACGGACGTCACGACCGTGCCGCCCCCGCTCATCCCGACGCTCAGGACGACCAGGCCCACCACGGCGAGGACGATCCACGCCACCAGCGTGCCGGCGCCCGCGCGGGCGGGCTGCGGCCCGGCGGCCTGCCCTGCTTCCAGGACGCGCCGCTCCTGGCGGGCCGCCTGGAGCCGGCGGACGCGCTCACGCAACTCGGCCACGGAGAGCGCCGCCACGTCCGCCTCGCGCACGTCGGCCCAGGGGGCGGCGAGCACGGTGGCCGCGGCGCCCTCCAGGCGACGGTCGAGGTCGCGCGACTCCTGCTCGAGCGCGGCGAGCCTGGCGCGGTCTCCCCCCAGGGCGACGGCGCGGCCCAGAAAGGACGAGACGGCCTCGCTCCGCTCCAGCAGGCCGCGCTCGGCGGTCCCGAAGGCGGCGAGGGCGGCCTCGGGGTCGGTACGCTCCACGCGCAGCTCCTCGCGACGGCGCTCGAGGCGGTCCAGCCGGTCGCGCAGAGTGCGAAGCTCCAGCGTCGGATCGGCGGGCATCCCCTGGAGGGGCTCGGGCGGCCCGGCGTCCCCGCGCAGCGCCGCGATTCGGCGCATCTGGGCGCGGATCGGGACGAGCGCCTGCACCCGCTCCACGGCCAGGCGGGCGAGGTGGCGCGCCTGGCGAGCCTCGTGCAGGCGCTCGCGCGCGGCTTCGACCTCGGTGACCACCGCGCGTAGCCGCCGGTCCCGCTCCGCCGCCTCGAGCCGCCTCGAGCGGAGCGAGAGGATCGTTCGCTGCAGGTCGCGGATGCGCTGGTTGCCACGTCGGCTTGGCCGCCACAGCTCACCGGCCTCCTGCTCCAGGTCGGCGGCGACATGCCGCGCGGGGAGGATGTCGGTGGCGCCCATCGAGCCCACGATGCGGTCCTGGACGCGTCCCCAGGTCTCCTCGTCCAGCCCGGCGAGCTCGTCCAGCGTGAGCGCGAAGACCTGGCGGAAGACCGTGCGCGGCACGTGCTCCGCCCACGGTACCGTCCGGTTCCGTAGATCCTCGGACCGACCGTCGAGCGTCAGGCGTCCCGTCGGCTGGGAACAGGAGACGGCGCTCGACGTCGGCGCACCCGCCGCCGTCCAGGCGCAGGACGATGGAGCCGGCCGGCTCCGCGCCGTCCCACGGCGCGTACGGGTTGGTGTCCCTCGACGCCGGATAGAAGCCGTACAGCATCGAGGTCAGGAAATGGAAGAGCGTGGACTTGCCGCCCTCGTTGGGTCCCAGCACCACGACCAGGCCGGGGAGAGGCGGCTCGCCGGTATCGATCCCGGAGAGGCGCCCGAAGGCGTCCAGCCGGATCCGCTCGATCCTCACGGGGCGTCGCCCGAGCCCAGAAGCCTCGCCGCGAGCTCCCCGTCGACGCCGTCGAGGAGGTGGCGTACGTAGCGTTCCACGGCACGGGGATCCTCGGACGTGAGGCCCGCCAACTCGCCCGGATCGAGCGCGTCGAGGCGCTCCTCGCCGCGGCGTACGGCATCGAGGAGTCGCAGCGCCTCCCCGAGCACGTCGGGGCGCCGGCGGTGCTCCTCCACCGGCACGGGTGGGTGGACGCCGTCCGTCCACACCGTGACCTCGAGCACCCCGATCAGCTCGCGGAGCTCGTTCGCCAGCAGCTCCCGGCTCTCCTCCTGGCGGAGCTCGCGCCAGAGCGGCGACGGGCCCAGGAGGATCACGCGCACCATCCACTCCGTTCCCGGTGGGGCGGGCGCCTCCTCGCCGGCTGCCTCCCACGCCGCCACGACACGGCGCTCCAGGCGATCGAGGGAGTCCGCGTCCCGGAGGCCGTCGACGCGCAGCGTCTCCCAGCGGACGGGGGCCAGCGGCCGGAAGGACACGGCGGGTGCCGCGCGGTCGGCGAGATCCACCAGGAGGGCCCCGCGCGGACCGGTGTCGGCGTGCGTGCGTCCCTGAAGGCTCCCGGCGTAGGCGACCGGAGGGTCCTCCGAGAGCATCTGGCGCACGTGCACGTGGCCCAGCGCCCAGTAGTCGTACCCGGAGCGGGTCAGGAAGGCCAGCTCCGAGGGCGCGTAAACGTGGTGCGCCTCCGCCCCCCGGGACGTGTGCACCTGCGTGTGCAGGAGGGCCACCTCGGGAAGCTCGCCGCGGGGGCGCGGGAAGCCGCGCGACAGGTCCTCCTTCTCTCTCGCCGAAGCATGCCCGACGGCGGTGACGTAGCCCACTGTGCGGCCGTCGTGGTCGTGGATGGCGATGCGCTGCGGGGTGCGGTCGGCGGCGACCCGGACGTTGGCCGGCCAGGCCAGCGGCCGCGGCCCCACCTCGGGGGCTCCGGGATCGTGGTTCCCGCTGGCGTAGACGAACGTGATGCCATGGTCCCCCAGGCGGTGCGCCTGCTCGAGGAGGAAACGCTCGGTCGAGAAGGAGAGCCGCTCGGAATCGAAGAGGTCGCCGGCCACCAGGACGGCCTGCACGTCTTCCCGGATGGCCAGGTCGACGGCGCCCCGGAATGCCTCGCGCGAGGCGGCTCGCAGGCGCCGGCGGACGGACTCGGAACGGCCGGCGAACGAGGTGTCCAGGTGGACGTCGGCAAGGTGCACGAAACGCATGGAGCGAAGGTAGTGGGCGGCGCGGGGCGAGGGAATTCGAGAATCCGGCGCGCCCGCAGGAGATTCCTGCTTCACCGCGCACGAGGATTCGATATCTTACCTCTCTTATGAGCGATACCACCGAAACCGCCGTACGACGTCTTCGCCGGGACTCTCCCACGGTGGACGCCGTCTGCCGCCAGCTCGAGCGCCAGGTGGACCCCACCGAGGCCAAGCTGGTGGTCGAGTTCGCGGAGATCTTCTTCTCGAAGGCCTCCCCCGAGTTCCTGCACGAGCGCAGCACGGACGCCCTCGCGCACCTTGCGCTCGGCGCTTTCCGCTTCCTGCAGCGGTCGCGCCCCGATCGCGTCGACGTGGAGGTGCAGAACCCCGACGTCGCGGTCGAGGGGTGGTACGCGCCGGTCACGGTGGTGCGGACGAACATCTCCGAGCGCCCGTTCGTCGTGGACACGATCCGTGAGCACCTGCACGCGCAGGAGCTCGCGATCGAGTACATCATCTACCCGGTGCTCGACGTCGAGCGCGACGAGAGCGGGACACCCGTCGCGGTGCGCCCGTCGCGCGAGGGGGAGACGCGCGAATCGCTGGTGCACTGCGAGGTCGTGCAGATCAACGACGCGGAGGCCCGGACGGCCCTGCGTGAGGCGCTGCAGCATCGTCTCGAGGACGTGGTGGCCGCCACGGACGACTTCCCGCGCATGATCGAGGCCGTCAACGAGGTCGTGACGGAGCTGGAGGAGCGCGGGGCGCTCGCTCGAGGAGCGGCGCACCGAGGTCCACGAGATCCAGGACTTCCTGCGCTGGCTGCGGGACGGCGGCTTCGTCTTCCTGGGCTACCGCGGCTACGACCTGGTGGAGCGGGAGGGGAGGGGTCGATGCATCGTCGTCGCGCCGGGTTCGGGGCGCGGCGTGCTGCGCGACGAGTCGGATTCCACCTTCGCGCAGCCGGTGCCGCTCTCGGAGGTCGAGGAGGGCCAACGCTCCCTGATCGAGCAGGGACCGCTCCTGATCATCAGCAAGACCAACGCCGAGTCGACCGTCCACCGGCGCGCGCGCATGGACTACATCGGCGTGAAGAAGCTCGACGCGGACGGAAGTGTGGCGGGCGAGCATCGCTTCATCGGTCTCTTCACCTCGAAGGCGTACTCGGAGGACGCGGAGAACATCCCGATCCTGCGGCTCAAGCTGCGCCAGATCCTGGAGGAGTCGGGCGTCCGCGAGGGATCCCACGACTACAAGGAGATCATCACGATCTTCAACTCCCTCCCGAAAGAGGAGCTCTTCCTCGTCTCGGCGGGAGAGGCGGGCGCCGACATCCGCACGGTGCTCACGTCCTACAACACGGCGGGCGTGCGCGTCACGCTACGCGAGGACCCGCTGCAACGCGGCGCGTCCGTCATGGTGATCCTCCCCAAGGACAAGTTCTCGGGGGAGGCCCGCAAGGCGCTCGAGTCCGCGCTCGTCCGCGTGCTGGACGGGGAGATCCTGAACTACCACCTCGCGCTCGGCGAAGGCGACCAGGCGCGCCTCCACTTCTATCTGGCCACCCGACCGGACCGCCTGCGCGAGGTGCACGCGGCCGAGGTCGAGCAGCTCGTGGAGCGCATCATCCGCTCGTGGGCGGACCGCGTGCGCGAGGGGCTCGAGCGGGTGCGCCCGGCCGACGAGGCCCGCCGTCTGGCGCGCCTCTACGGCGAGGGCTTCGGCCCCGAGTACCAGGCCGCCACCGATCCGGACATCGCGGTCACGGACCTCCTCGAGCTGGAGGGGATGGAGGCGGAGGACCAGACCATCTCGATCGGCTTCGCCAACCGTGGCTTCGCCGTCGCCGCCCCCGGCGTGGAGGCGGTCACCGAGCTGAAGGTGTACCTGCGCGGCGAGCGCCTCATCCTCTCGGACTTCCTGCCCATCCTCGAGAACGCGGGGCTGCGCGTGATCGCCGTCGCGCCGTTCGACGTACGCGGCGGGGGCCCGGCGGGCGCGACCATCTACGCCTTCGCCGTTCAGGACGCCGACAGGCGCCCCCTGGACATCGACGCGCGTGGCGCCCTCCTGGCCGAGACCATCCTCGCGGTCCGGGGCGGCGACGCGCTCAGCGACACGCTCAACCGGCTCGTGCTGGGCGCGGGGCTGCACTGGCGTGAGGTGGACGTGCTGCGCGCCTACGCCGGGTACGCCTTCCAGGCCGGCGCGGTACCCAGCCGCATGGCGCTTCCCTCGGCCCTGGTGAGGTACCCGGGGATCGCCCGCGAGCTCTTCGAGCTGTTCCAGACGCGTTTCGATCCCGGAGCGGGCAGCTCGCTCGAGGAGCGGGCGGCGATCGCGGACGACATCCGCGCGGCCTTCCACGGATCGCTCCGGGGCGTGACCGCGCTCGCGGACGATCGGGCCCTGCGGCGCCTCGAGGCGCTCATCGGCGGCACGCTGCGCACGAACTTCTACCGGCGCGGCGGATGCACGCCGACGTTCCGATCGGGCGGCGTGCCCTTCATCTCGTTCAAGTTCTCGTGCCGCGACATCGAGTTCCTCCAGCAGACGCGCCTCCTCTACGAGGTGTGGGTGCACTCCTCGCGCATGGAAGGCGTGCACCTGCGCGGCGCACGGGTGGCGCGCGGCGGCATCCGCTGGAGCGACCGGCCGGACGACTTCCGTACCGAGATCCTGGGTCTCGTGAAGACGCAGGTGGTGAAGAACGCCGTGATCGTCCCGGGCGGCTCGAAGGGCGGGTTCGTGACCCGAAGGCAACTCGCCGACCCGGAGGCCCGCATCGAGGAGGGGAAGGACCAGTACCGCACGCTCGCGCGTGGGCTCCTGGACCTGACCGACAACCTCGATCCCGCGGGGGGCACCATCCCGCCGCCCGACGTGGTGTGCTTCGACGCGCCCGATCCCTATCTGGTCGTCGCGGCCGACAAGGGCACGGCCACCTTCTCGGATCTGGCCAACGCGGTGTCCGCCGAGTACGGCTTCTGGCTCGGGGACGCCTTCGCGTCCGGCGGCTCCAACGGATACGACCACAAGGCCGTGGGCATCACGGCGCGCGGCGCGTGGGAGTGCGTGAAGCGGCACTTCCGCGAGAAGGGGAAGGACATCCAGGAGGAGCCGTTCACCGTCGTCGGCATCGGCGACATGAGCGGTGACGTCTTCGGGAACGGGATGCTCCTGTCGCGGCAGATCCGCCTCATCGCCGCCTTCGACCACCGGCATGTCTTCATCGATCCCGATCCGGAGCCCGCGCCCACCTTCGCCGAGCGTGAGCGCGTCTTCGCGCTGGGCCGCTCGAGCTGGTCCGACTACGACCAGAGCCTCCTGAGCGCGGGCGGGATGATCGTGCCGCGGGGAGCGAAGGAGGTGGAGCTCACCCCGGAGGCCCGGAGGGCCCTGGGGGTGCCCGAGCACTTCCCCGAGGTGGTGGACGGGGAGACGCTCATCCGCGCCGTGCTGAGCGCGCCGGTGGAGTTGCTCTGGAACGGGGGGATCGGTACGTACGTGAAGTCGGCCGCGGAGACACACGCCGACGCCGGGGATTCGTCGAACGACGCGGTGCGCATCAATGTGGACGAGCTGCGCTGCGAGGCGGTGGGCGAGGGCGGCAATCTCGGGTTCACGCAGCGTGCGCGCATCGAGTTCGACCTGCGTGGCGGCAAGGTCAACACCGACGCGATGGACAACTCCGGCGGCGTGGACATGTCCGACCACGAGGTGAACCTCAAGATCCTCCTCGCCCAGCTGGTCGCCACGGGCGGAATGGACGAGGCCGCGCGGAACGCGCTCCTCGAGAGGCTCACCGAGGACGTGGCGCGTCTGGTGCTCGAGGACAACCGGTCGCAGAGCCTCGCGATTTCGCTGGACGAGATGAGGGCGAAGGAGTCCGTGGACGGCTTTCGCGAGCTCATGATGTCGCTCGAGAAGGCGGGCGAGCTGAACCGGGCGGCCGAGGGGCTGCCGTCCACCGACGTTCTGGTGGAGCGCGCGGAGAGCGGCGCCACGCAGTTGGTGCGGCCGGAGCTGTGCGTCCTGCTCGCCTACGCGAAGCTCTCGCTCAAGACCAATCTGCTGCGCGGCCCGCTGCCGGACGACCCGATCACCGAGAGCTACCTGCTGGGATATTTCCCGGGCGAGGCGATCCGAGCTGCAGCCGATGCGCTCGAAGGGCATCGCCTGCGCAGGGAGATCATCGCCGGGCAGGTCACGAACGACCTCGTGGACCTGATGGGAGCCACGTTCGTGAACCGCGTGTCACGCGACACGGGGCGCTCCGCGGAGGAGGTCGTGCGCGCGTGGCTGGTAGCGGCGCGCCTGGCCGAGCACCGGGCCCTGCTGCACGAGATGGCACGCCAGCAGAGCGCGCTGGACGTGCGCGTCGCGTACCGATGGCTTCTGGGTCTCGGCCGCGTGCTCGAGCGCACGACACGTTGGGTGTTGCAGAACGTGGATCCCGGCCAGTCGCCGGCCCGCGTCGTGGACGAGAACCTCGGCGGGCTCGCGCAGCTGCGCCACGACTTCGACGCCATCGTAGCGGGCGAGGAACGCGGGCTGTACGACGAGCGTGTCCGCGAGATCCGCGCGCTGGGCGCAGACGACGACTTCTCGCGCAACCTCATCACGCTGCGCTTCCTCGACCAACTCCTCGAGATCCTCCAGATCGCCCGCGCGACCGGCTCCCGGCCGACGGCGACGGGGAAGGCGTACTACGCCGTCTCAGAAGCGCTCGAGATCCCTTGGCTACGACGCACTTCGTTCGCCTCCGCGGGCGGTGGACAGTGGGAGCAACGCGCGGCTCAGGCGCTGGCGGACGACCTGTCGCGCGCGCACAGGAAGCTCACCATGGCGTTGCTCACGCGTGCCGGAAGCGACGGTATCGATGCCGCGGCGTCCGCGCTCCTCGGTTCCGGTGATCGGGACATGGAGCGCTACAAAGGCGTCGCCTCGGAGCTGCGCTCGGAGGACGGCGTAGGACTCGCGGGCGCGGCGGTGGCCGTGCGCGAGTTGGCGGCCTTTGGGGAGCGCGCCGCCGCGGCGGCTGTTCAGCCGCGGCCTACTTGGCCGCCCCCGTCGCCTTGATGACCTCGGCCACGTAGCGGTCCACACCCGCCACGACCTTCACGACGTCCTTGCGCGCTTCGGCCCCGGCGAGGTCGGAGGCGAAGCGGAGGAGGATGCCGCGCACGGAGTCGCGCGCCGATCCGCTGGCGGCGGCCGGAGCGGCCGGAGCGGCCTTGGGTCGGGCACGCCTGGTGGCGGCCTTCTTGCGACCCGCCTTCTTCGCCTTGGCCGGTCCAGACCTACGCTTCACCTGGAGAGGATAGCGAGCGTGGAACTGGCGCTTGGACAGCTTGCCGATACCCGAGTTGATTCCCTTCGCCATGGCGTACAGCTCGTCCACGGATGCTTGGGGGTTCTTCTTGAGCGCGGCCTCGACTGCCGTCATGACCTTGTCTTCGACGTTCGCCACAGTTGGATGCTCCGTGTGCGCGTGGGGGCTCATGCACTATGTTAAGGGATAGAAGGAAATCGCACCGAGCCGCGATATTGTCAAGTGATTGAAGGATATTTGTCGCACGACAGTCGCGCGCTCTATCGGTAAAGTCGGGGCGGGGTCTTCCCCTTGCCGCGATCAGAAGGAGCGAAGGGTGATCCCGACCCTCAGCGACACGCCGCGAAAGGTGTCGCCCGAAATGGCCGGCAGGTCCTCGACGCCGAACGTGAATCGATAGCCGAGCCCGCCCGTCAGCCAGGCGACGCCTCCGAGGTGCCAGGACCCCGCGATCTCGGGCTCGACGATGCCGAAGTTGTCGGCGCCGAGTTGTATGCCGATGAGGCGATCGGAGACTCTCGCGTTGCCCGCGCCGATGAGGGCGCGTGCGCGCACGTCCCAGTCGGGGCCGCGTCGGATCTCGGTTTCCGCCACCACGCCGGCGTAGGCGAGGTGCAGGTTCTTGTCCGTGTCCGGCCGGCCGGTGGCGATGCGCACCGCGCCCAGGGCCAGCCATCCCCCCCCGCCGAACGCCACACGACCACCGAGGTCGATCAGGCCCACGCCTCCCGCGAACACGGTCGCGTCGCCCTGGACGCTACCCAGCTTGAGCCCGGCCTCCACACCTGCCCTGGCGTCCGTCTCCCGCTGGCCCGCGGCGAGCTGGGGTCGCGCGAGCGCCAGCAGCAGAGGGAGCGCGAGCCAGCGGATCAGTTGCGACTCCGGGCGCCGTCGCGGCACACGGGCCACGTCATCCGCTGTCCGGTGCGGGGGTTCATCGGCAGGATGGCCTTGTCACGTGGGAGCCGTTCGGGATCCTCGGACGCGAGGTAGGCGAGCGCCGCCGTCAGGGTCGCGTTGTTCTTCAGATCGTCCATGACGACCTTGTCGAAGGTGTCGCGATTCGTGTGCCATGTGTACGTGCCGTAGTCCCAGCTCAGCGAGCTGAGGCCGAAGGCCGGAACGTCCGCGCACACGAACGAGGCGTAGTCGCTGCCCCCGCCCCCCGGCGTGCCGGGGATGCGCAGTTCGATGTACTGCGTGATCTCCTGGGGCACCTTGGCGAACCACTCGGCGAAGTACGGCGCCACGCCGGTGAACCCCTGCATGGAGATGTTCGTGACGCGCCCGGTGCCGTTGTCCTGGTTGAAGACGGCCTGGGCGTTCTCGATGATGTCGGGATGATCCGCCACGAAGGCCCGCGACCCGTTCAGCCCTTGCTCCTCGCTGTTCCAGTGGCCTACCAGGATCGTGCGCCTCGGGTTGGGATACGCGGCTTTCAGGATGCGCATCGCCTCCATCATGGTGATGGTCCCCGTACCGTTGTCGGTGGCGCCGGAGCCTCCGTCCCACGAATCGAAGTGCGCGGAGAGGATCACGTACTCGTTCGGCAGGTCGCGCCCCGGAAGAGTGCCGATCGTGTTCCAGGTGGGCACTTCACCGAGGCTCTCGGCCTCGGCCCGCACCTCGACCACCGGCCCCTGGCCGTTTCCGGCCAGGCGCGCGAGCAGGCCGTAGTCCTCGCAGCTCACGTCGATGGTGGGCACTTTCTCCGTGGCCGCGGAGAAGATCTTCTGGACCCCCCACCCCGCGGACCAACGCGAGGTGAAGATGCCCGCCGCGCCGGCGTCCTCGAGTCGCCGCGCCACGTCGTTGGCCGTGGGCAGGCCGGTCGCGCTCAGACGATCGGCCCATCCCTGGGCGGCGGCCGCGCGCGCGTCCTTCATCGCCTGGAAGGACTCGGGCGTGCCGTACTCCTCCCAGTTCGCGTCGGGTCTGCAGGTGGGCTGTGGCGCGGAGAGGAGCACGAATCGGCCCTTCGCCGTGGCGGCGAACGCTTCGAAGTCCGCCGCGCTCCTCACCTCGGGGAGGAGCACGACGGGGCCGCGCACCGATCCGTCCGTGCCCGGGCTCCAGGCGAGCATGGTGGCTTCGAGCGTGCGCACCCTCGGCTCGACGAGATCCACGTGCGTGACGCCCCGGCGCCAGCCTTCCCAGGTGCCGTATTCCTCGCGCCTCGCCTCGATGCCCCACGACCGATACGTCCGGATCATCCAGTCCGAGGCCGCGAGCGACTCCGGGGAGCCGGTCAGACGCGGTCCGAGCGAGTCGAGGAACGTCTGCGCCAGGCGCTCCGCTTGCGAATGCTCCATGCCCTCGGCCCAGATATGGGCGACCACGGGGTCCTCGACGGCGACCTGCTGGGCCACCGCCACGGTCGGGATCGAGGCCATCACCAGCGCGGCCAGCATCCCGGGTCGGGAACGCACGATCATCGGCTCCTCCTACCTGTCGCAGCGTCGGATGGGCAAGTTCGACACAAAGATAGAGGGCCCGCCAATCCATGGATACCGGGACATCCATATCGACGCGGCCCCCGCGACTGTTGTGAGACAGGCCCCGCGAAAGGATCTTTGGACCATCAGGTATCCCGCCCGAGAGACCCGGAGGCGGGCACGGTAGAAAGAGAGGGAGACCGAACTGTACGCCGGAAACGATCCGGACGGCCTGGGGCCACGGGGCTTCACGCTCCTGGAGGTCACGATCGTCCTCGTGCTGGCGGCGGTGATGCTCGGCTTCGCCGGATTGACGTTCGGCGACTACTTTCGGGCGTCTTCCGCCCGTCAGGCAGGACAGATATTCGCCAGGGACCTTTCGCTCGCGCGCTCGGCTGCACTGCGATCGCGAGAGACGGTCGTGGTGCGCTTCGACGAGAGCAACCGGTGGTACCAGGTCGTGATGCAGAACTCGGGGAGGGAGCTCGTGAGACGACGCTTCGGCGCGAATGCGGATATCGCGCTCAGCGGCATCGACCTGCGCATGGCCGGGGATACCGTGGCGGTCGGACCGCGGGGCATCCTGGACCTTTCCGGCATCGTCGGCCTGGGCTCGCTCGGGGAGGCGCGTTTCGCCTTCGGGGCGACGGTATTCAGCGTCTATTTCAACAGCATGGGAGCCTCGAAGGTCGAGGAGAGGTGAGCGCGGAACCATGTCGTTCCTCAGGTCGGCCCCGTCGGGGCTTCACGCTCATCGAGGTCATCGCTGCCCTCGTGATCTTCTCGGTGGGCGTCCTGATGGTCCTCGATCTGACCGGGGCGCTCTCCAGGAAGATGCGCTACGCCGCGACGACGTCGGAGCTCGTCGTGCGTGCGCAGGAACGGCTCGACTCGCTCGAGTCCCTCGCCTTCGACTCGCTCACGGTCGGCACCACGCTGGACACGCTCACGGTCGAAGGAATCGGGTACGGCGAGACGGTGTCGGTGAGCGTGGTGACCGGCCTGCTGCGTCAGCTCGACGTCGCGCTCGCCCCCATCACGGCGGGCGAGGGACCCTCCTACGCCCTGACCTCCTACGCGGCGGCGCACTGGTAGGGAGGAGGCGGGCGGGTTTCACCCTCATCGAAGCGATGGTGGCGCTCACGCTGTCGTCCGTGGTCGTGATCCTGGTGAGCACCGTGTTCCTCGTCCAGAACCGCTACTACGAGACGCAGCTCGCGCGCACGGAGGCGCACGACGCCGCGCGCGTCATGACCGAGACCGTGGCCAGCGAGCTCCGTTCGGTCACCAGGGGCGGGCTGAAGGTCGCGCAGGGCGACCGCGTGGTCATGCGCTCGCCCATCGTGCTTGCCGCGGTGTGCGCGCGCGGCCCCGGGGACCGGGTCGCCGTCCAGTTCGAAGGCGGGCTCCCAGGGCTGGACACGGAAGAGGTTACCGGCTTCGCCGTGCGGGACACGATCGGCGGCGCCTGGAGCTACTACGACGGCGGTTCGTGGCTGAACATCGAGGAAACGGCCGGGACGCCGGCGTCCGGATGCGCGGCCAACGGGGCCGACACCACGGGCGCGGTGTCCGACTTCGTGACGCTTCGCCAGCTCGGCGCCTACCATGGCTACACCCCGGTGCTGGGCCAACTGATCATGCTCTACCGCGAGGTGGAGTATCGGGTCGACGCTTCGGCTTTGGAGCCCACGCGGCTGGCGCTCTTTCGCACCGTCGCCGGGGGCTCCCCGGTGGAGTTCGTGACCGGGGTCGATCCCACCGCACAGTTCCAGTACCGCACAGGCGGGACGACCTACGCGAACACGGTGGCCGGCGGCGCGCTCGCGAACGTGGATGCCGTGAGGATCGTGGCGGAGGTGCGCAGGCCGCCGCGCACGGGTGGCGTCGCCGACATCACCTACGGCTGGTCCGTGAACGTGAGCCTGAGGAACGGCGGATGAGGGATCCGGGGAAGCGGAACGGACGGGGCGGCTTCGCGCTGGCGCTCGTGGTGCTGATGCTCTTCGCCATCGCCGTCGCCGGCATCACGGGCTACCAGGCGGTGAGCACGGAGCTCGTGCTCTCCACGCAGAACCGCGACGGTCAGAAGGCGCTCACCGCGGCGCGCGCGGGGCTGCAGCGCTTCCTCGGCGAGCAGATCGGGGAGGTGGACGATTCCGTCAGCTACGCCATCGGGGACGGGATCGCCACGGTGACGACGCGGCGGGTCTTGCGGAAGGACCCGCTCAACGAGCTCTACTACATCCGCTCCACGGGCACCGTCGCCGACCCCTCGGCGCCCGCGAACCCGGCCCGCCGCTCCGTCGGCACGTACGCCTGGCGTCGCCTCAACCCCATTCCGTTCCGGGGTGCGCTCTGGGTGAGCGGCGGCACCCTCGACCTCTCCTACGACGACGGCTTCTCGGTCGAGGCCGACTTGAACGGCTTCGACCACTCCACGTCGGGCGATTGCCCGGAAGGTGGAACGGCTGGGACGGCCGGTCTCGTTCGTGGTGGAAGCGTGACGACGTCGAGTACGGTCGGGCCTCCGCCGCTGGCCGGCACCTACGTCGGCAGCCCGGATGGCATGGGGTACCCGGGCTTCAACGCGATGTACGACGCGGTGGGGATCCGTTGGGACATCCTCACCAGCCCGAGCTTCCCGGTCGACTTCGAGAACACGATGCCGGACTTCACGATGATTCCGGCCGACTCCTTCAAGATCGTGCGCTTCGACGGAGACCTCACCCAGCACTTCACCAACGGCCATGGGGTGCTCATCGTGGCCGGGACGTTCGTGCCGGGCTTCAATTTTTCGTGGAAGGGCATCATCCTCGCCGGGGCGCTCGGCGACGTTCCCTTCTACGACCCGATCGTCGAGGGCATGTTCATCGCGGGCCTGAACGGGTCGAACCCGGACGTGACGCTCCGGTCGGGGAAGTTCAACTTCAACGCGTGCAACGCGTACAAGGCGGACGCGGCGCTTTCCTTCCTCGAGTTGGTGGACCGGACGATTTTCGAGATCAACGGGTAGGCCCGACCGGCAGCTGCTCGGGTTCGCCGAGGACCATGATCTTCTGCCAGATCTTGCGGGCGAGGCCGGTGGTGAGGGCCTCGACCTCGTCGACCGCCTGCAGCACCACCGGGTCGTCGAACCGCTCGGCGTACAGGGCGGACACCTTCGACGCGAGCGAGAGCATCTCCGAGCAGTAGTCGAGGTACCGTCCCAGGTGCCGCTGGCTGAGCTGACGTTTCGGGGAGGACGGCGTGTCCGGGGAGAGCACCGCGAGCCGATGAGGATCCTTGGTGAGCTGGTGCATGTCCACGATGTGCGCCAGGGCCCTCAGCTCACGGATGAAGCTCAGAGCGCGCCGCCGCTTCAGGCGGCTCTCCACCGTGAGCAGGAACACGAGTCCGATGCCGACGAACACGATCTCCTGGATCGCGGACTCCCCCGCCTCCACCAGTGCCAGCGGATCCTGGATCCCCGTCTCCCGCACGGCCTGCACCAACGCCCACCCGGCCGCCATGAAGCCGGCGACCAGGAGGAGGGCCATGACCCAGGTGCCGGTGCGCAGCCACAGGTTGGGTCGAGCCACCCAGTCGAGGCGGTCCTTGGTTCGCTGCCCGATCTCCTCGAGCGTCCCGCACACGCGGCCGAGCCCGCTTCCGGGAAAGCGCTCCTGGATGCGCCGTCCGAGCGCGGCGATCGTCTCGACGATGCGATCGGGGTCGAGAGCGAGCGGAGCACGCCCGGGATCGGCGGATGCGGCGGTGGCGCGGAACATGCTGCAATGATCCTCTCCGGCGCCGGCGCGCGCAACGCACACGGCGCCGCAGTGAAGATGTCCACGCCCCGGCGTCGGGGCTCCTTGCGTACCCCCGTCGCCCCCCGGCATATGGCGCACGCCGGTCCACGAGGGACCCTCCCGGCACTTCCGACCGTACGACCGATCGGAAGCGTGGTGACGACCAAGCGGTACGGAGTCAGGGATGCAACCGACGAACACCCGGGACCCGCAGTACTACCACAAAGTGGTCGACTGCCAGTGGGCGTGCCCCGCGCACACCAACGTGCCCGAGTACATAAGGCTCATCGCGGAAGGGCGTTACACGGACGCCTACATGCTCAACCGCGAATCGAACGTCTTCCCGGGGATCCTGGGGCGCACCTGTGACCGCCCGTGCGAGCCGGCCTGCCGCCGCGAGCGCGTGGACGGCAAGCCCGTCGCGATCTGTCGCCTGAAGCGCGTGGCCGCGGACCTGCGCGAGTCGGTGAACCACCGCCTGCCGAAGATCCCCGAACAGAAGAACGGCAAGAAGGTCGCGCTGATCGGGGGCGGACCGGCCTCCCTCACGGTCGCGAACGACCTCATGCCGCTGGGCTACGAGTGCGTGCTCTACGAGAAGCTCGACAAGCTCGGCGGGCTCATGCTCACGAACATCCCGGCCTTCCGACTCCCACAGCGCGTGCTCAACGAGGAGATCGGCTTCATCATCGACATGGGCGTGGACGTCCGCCTGAACACGGCGGTCGAGAGCATGAAGGGGCTCCTCGACGAGGGCTACGACGCCGTCTTCGTCGGCGTCGGCGCGCCCAGGGGGAAGAACCTCGAGCTGCCCGGACGGTACGACTCGGATCGCATCCACATCGGCATCGAATGGCTCGAGAGCGTCGCCTTCCAGCACATCGACTCGGTGGGCGAGCGCGTCCTGGTGATCGGCGTGGGCAACACCGCCATGGACTGCTGCCGGGCGTCGAAGCGGATCGGCGGCAAGGACGTGAAGGTCATGGCCCGCCGCGGCCGCGCGGACTTCAAGGCGTCGGACTGGGAGCTGGAGGACGCGGAGGGTGAGCACGTCGAGGTGCTCGAGTACCACTCCCCGAAGAGCTACGTGGTGAAGGACGGCAAGCTCGAGGGGATGATGTTCGACATCGTCGAGTGGTACGAGGACGACAAGGGGAAGCAGCGCGCGCGGCCGATCGAGGAGGTGTTCATCCCCTGCGACGACGTGATCCTCGCGATCGGGCAGGACAACGCCTTCCCGTGGGTCGAGCGCGACATCGGCATCGAGTTCAACGACTGGGACATGCCGATCGTCGACCGGGGCACGATGCAGTGCTCCCTCCCCGGCGTCTTCTTCGGAGGGGACGCGGCGTGGGGCCCGGAGAACATCATCTGGGCGGTGGAGCACGGCCACCAGGCCGCGATCTCCATCCACAACCACTGCCAGGGCACGAGGTTGGACGACCGCCCTCCGTTCGGGTCGAACCTCCTGTCCACGAAGATGGGCATCCACGAGTGGGCGTATTCCAACGACTACAACCCGGCCTCGCGCACGCCGATGCGCTACGTGGACCTCGAGGAGCGGCTGCGCAGCATCGGCACCGAGGCCGAGATCGGCTACAGCGTCGAGGAGACCGCCCGCGAAGTCGAGCGCTGCCTCAACTGCGACATCCAGACGGACTTCACCGCCAACCTGTGCATCGAATGCGACGCGTGCATCGACATCTGCCCGCTCCAGTGCCTGACGATCACGGGGAACGGTGACGAAGAGGATCTCCGCACCCGGCTGACCGCCCCCGCCGAGAACCTCAAGCAGTCGATCTTCGCTTCCGAGGATCTTCCACAGACCGGGCGCATCATGGTCAAGGACGAGGACCTGTGCGTGCACTGCGGCCTGTGCGCGGAGCGCTGTCCCACCGCCGCGTGGGACATGCGAAAGTTCGAGCTCCTCGTCCCCTACGCAGGAACCACATCTTGGCCCACGACGCACGAGACCGCCTCAACGACTTCGCCCTGAAGGTCGGCACGGTAAACGGCACCGGTTCCGCCAGCGCGAACAGTCTGCTTCTGCAGGCGCTCTTCAGGATGGGAATACCGGTGTCCGGGAAGAACGTCTTTCCCTCCAACATCCAGGGGCTACCGACCTGGTACGAGATCCGGGTGAACCGGGACGGGTACACGGCCCGCAGCCCCGACTTCCACCTCATGGTCGCGATGAACCCGCAGAGCTACGAGCGGGACATCGACGAGGTGGTGTCGGGGGGGTGGGTGCTGTACGACTCGACCAAGGAGCTCGACGACGAGATCCTCCGCGACGACGTGACCTTCCTCGGGATTCCGCTGGCACGCATGTGCGCGGAGCGCTTCGAGCGCGCGCGCGAGCGCATCCTCATGAAGAACATCGGCTACGTCGGCGCGCTGGTCGCCCTCCTCGACATCGAGATGGACGTCGTGAAGGGCATGCTCGAGGAGAAGTTCAGCCACAAGCCGAACCTCATCGACTCGAACTTCACGGCCATCCGCATGGGCGCCGACTGGGCGCGCGAGGAGTGGGACTGTCCGCTGCCCATCCGTGTGAAGCGCATGGACGCCACGCGCGAGCACGTGCTGGTCACGGGCAACGCCGCGACCGCGCTCGGGTGCGTGTACGCCGGCGCGACGGTGGGCGCGTGGTATCCCATCACGCCGGCCACCTCGGTCATGGACGGCTTCAAGGAGTGGTGCCAGCGCTTCCGCGTGGATCCCGAGACCGGCAAGCACGACTACTGCATCGTGCAGGCCGAGGACGAGCTGGCCGCGGCGGGCATGGTGATCGGCGCGGGCTGGATGGGTGCGCGCTCCTTCACGCCCACGTCGGGCGCGGGGATCGACCTGATGAGCGAGTTCATCGGGCTGGCCTACTACGCCGAGGTGCCGTCGGTCTTCGTGGACGTGCAGCGCACGGGTCCCTCGACCGGAATGCCGACGCGCACGCAGCAGGGTGACCTCCTGCTGTCCGCGTACGCCTCGCACGGCGACACCAAGCACATCGTGCTCTATCCGTCCAATCCCAAGGAGTGCTTCGAGTTCGCCGTCGCGGCGTTCGACCTGGCCGAGCGCTTCCAGACGCCGGTGTTCCTGCTTTCCGACCTGGACATCGGGATGAACGACTGGATGATCCCGAAGCTCCGGTGGGACGACGCGTTCCGCCCCGACCGGGGGAAGGTGCTGTCGGCCGACGAGCTCGAGGAGATGAAGTCCTTCTCGCGCTACCTCGACGTGGACGGCGATGGCATCCCCTACCGCACGCTTCCGGGCGAGCACCCGAAGGGCGCGTACTTCACGCGCGGATCCGGGCATGACAAGCACGCCAAGTACACGGAGGACTCGGACGCCTATCTGGAGGTCGTCGACCGGATAGCGCGTAAGGTGCAGTCCGCCTGCGCACACGTGCCGGCGCCCGAGATGCACACGGTGGAGGGCGGCGGCCGGTACGGCATCGTGTCGATCGGCGGGTGCCACTGGGCGGTGATGGAAGCGCGCGACGAGCTGGTCGCCGAGGGCGCGGACGTCGACTACATGCGTGTGCGCGGCTTCCCGTTCAACGAGGATGTGGCTCGCTTCCTGGAGGAGCACGAGACCGTGTTCGTGGTGGAGCAGAACCGCGACGCGCAGCTGAAGATGCTCCTGTCGATGGAGACAGGGTGCCCGCAGTCGAAGCTCGTCTCCGTGCGGTACTACGGCGGCCAACCTCTCAGCAAGGGGCATGTGCTGGACGGCGTGCGGCCCCGGCTGCGCACCGCGCTCACGGAGGTCCTCTCATGACGTACATGACCAAGCCGAGCGCGCGGCACCCGAAGATGCGCACGAACGCGCTGGGGCTGACGCAGCGCGACTACGAGGGGACGATGTCCACGTTGTGCGCCGGGTGCGGGCACGACTCGGTCACGGCCGCGCTCATCCAGGCGTTCTTCGAGCTCGACGTCGAGCCGCACCGGGTGGCGAAGCTCTCCGGCATCGGCTGCTCCTCCAAGACGCCGGCGTACTTCATCAAGGAGGCGCACGGCTTCAACTCCGTGCACGGGCGCATGCCCTCGATCGCGACCGGCGCGAACGCGGCCAACCGCGACCTGCTGTACGTGGGCATCTCGGGCGACGGGGACTCGCTGTCCATCGGCCTCGGGCAGCTGTGCCACGCGATCCGGCGCAACGTGAACATGCTGTACGTGCTCGAGAACAACGGCGTGTACGGCCTCACGAAGGGACAGTTCTCGGCGTCGGCGGACGTGGGCACGCGCTCCAAGTACGGCGAGATCAACCGGCAGGGCCCGATCGACCCGGTGAGCGTGGCGCTCTCGCTCGGCGCGACGTTCGTCGCGCGCTCCTTCTCGGGCGACAAGCGGCAGCTCGTGCCCATCCTGAAGGCCGCGATGAAGCACAGCGGCTTCGCGCTCGTGGACGTGATCTCGCCGTGCGTGACCTTCAACGACCACAAGGGCTCCACCAAGAGCTACGCCCATACGCGCTTCCACATGCAGGAGGTCGTCGAGACGGACTTCGTGCCGCTCCGGCGCGAGATCAAGGCCGACTACGACGAGGGCGCGGTGCAGTCCGTGAAGATGCACGACGGCAGCGTCGTCCATTTCCGGAAGGTGGCGGCGGACTACGACCCGACGGATCGCGGCAACGTGCTCGAACACCTGCGCGCGTCCGGCGAGCGTGGTGAGGTGGCGACCGGGCTCCTCTTCCTGGAGGAGTCGGGCGGTGACATGCACGAGATGGAGAACACGGTCGAGACGCCGCTGGTGGACCTCCCCTACGAGAAGCTGTGCCCGGGGAGGGCGAAGCTGGAGGAGCTGCAGAAGGAGTGGTGGTAGGAGGCCGGACGGCGCGGCGTTCTTGACACGGAGCTCGTGTAACACGAAGATCGTGTCATGGCGAGAAAGCTGAAGAACGTGACCGTCACGCTCGACGAGGAGACGGCCCGCTGGGCACGGATCGAAGCCGCGAAGCGGGATACGAGCGTGTCGAGGCTCCTCGGGGCGATCCTGCGAGAGAGATGGAGGGCGCGGACGCGTACGAGGTGGCCAGACAGCGCTATTTCGCACAGTCCCCACGTGTGCATCGCGCCGGAGGCGAGCCGCTCCCGGGCCGCAACGACCTGCATGACCGATCCGGTCTTCGTTGACACGAACGTCCTCGTGTACGTGCGCGACCGCGCGGACGAGGAAAAGCAGCGACGCGCAGCGGAGTGGATGGCTGCGCTGTGGGACGAGCGCACCGGGCGCCTGAGCACGCAGGTTCTGCAGGAGTACTACGTCACGTTGACACGAAAGCTGGACCCTCCCCGGTCTCGTGAAGAGGCCCGCGATGACGTGGCCGCGCTTCGCGCGTGGGAGCCGCGTCCGCCGGACCACGATACCTTCGAGACCGCCTGGGAGATCGAAGATCGGTTCGGGCTCTCGTGGTGGGACGCGCTGATCGTCGCCGCTGCCCATCGCGCAGGATGCCCCTGGCTGCTCACGGAAGACCTTCAGGACGGCCTGGAGATCCTCGGTCTCCGGATCATCAGTCCCTTCACGCACACGCCGGAGGAGATTCCATGACGTCGCGGCGCCTTCCCCTCGCGCTCGCCGTCTGGCTCGCGCTGCCGCCCGCCCTCCTCCACGCGCAGATCACGGACCGCGCGACGCTGGTGGCCGCGCTCGACTCGGCGGCGCGCGCGCACGCGGCGGACTCGATGGTGGCCGGCGTCTCCGTCGCGGTGGTGCGTGGCGCGGATACGCTGCTCCTGCGCGGATACGGCAGCGCGGACCTCGAGTGGGACGTGGCCACGCCCGCCGACGGGCGCGCCAGCTACGAGATCGGGTCGATGACGAAGCAGTTCACCTCGACGGCGGTGCTGCAGCTCGTGCAGGCGGGGAAGCTCGACCTGGACGCCGACTTCACGACGTACCTCCCGGAGTTCGACGAGGGACAGCATCGCGTTCCCCTGCGTCGGCTGCTCGACCACACCTCCGGCATCAAGGGCTACACGGAGATGGAGGTCTTCGGCGACATCATGCGCGACGCGCTCCCGCGCGATTCGCTGGTCACGCTCGTCGAGCGACAGCCCTTCGACTTCGAGCCCGGCACGGCCGAGATCTACAACAACTCGGCGTACTTCCTCCTCGGGCTGATCATCGAGAAGGTGTCGGGCCAGCCGTACGCCGACTACATCGACGAGCACGTCTTCGGCCCGGTGGGGATGGATCACTCCTACTACTGCTCGGAGAGCGCGATCAGGAAGGACCGCGCGCACGGCTACGACGCCGGCCCGGCCGGGCTGCGACGGAAGGGCTACCTGGACCACACCTGGCCGTTCGCGGCCGGCTCGCTCTGCTCGACGGCGGGCGATCTGGTGCGCTGGAACCAGGCGCTGCATCACGGGCGGGTGCTGACGGCCGCGTCCTACCGCCTGCTCACGACGCCCCGCCCGTTGGAGGACGGCACGCCGATCCGCTACGCGATGGGCCTGATGGTCGACGACACGGGTGGGCGGCGCATGATCGCGCACGGCGGAGGGATCAACGGGTTCCTCTCGGACGGGCGCTACTACCCGGACGCCGATCTCACCGTGATCGTGCTCCAGAACACGGCGGGGCCGAAGGGGCCGGGGGCGCTCGGGGAGGCGCTCGCCGATCTGGTGCTGGGGCCCGCACCGGTGCCGGCGGCGACTCCGTTCACGGGCGATCCAGGCGAGTTCGTGGGCGACTACGCGGGGCCGGCCCGCGGACGCGCGCTCACCATGCACGTCACGCAGGATGGCGGCCAGCTGGTGTTCACGCCGGAGGGAGCCCAGCAAGGGATGCGGCCCGCCCACTGGGAAGGGCTGACGTGGGGCGAGGGCATGACGCGACTGTTCTTCGTGCGGCGCGACGGGCGCGTAACGACGTTGCACCTCGATCAGGGCGGTGGGCACTACGTTCTGAAGCGCGTGGAGGGCTGAGACGCTCGCCCAACCTCGTCCATGCGGAGCCACGCCGGGACCGTTGACGTCGGCCTGCGGATCGTCTAACTTACCGACCGGTCAGTTAGTAATACCCTCCCGCCGGACGTGGCACGAAGCTGTGACCTGCCCCGCAGACAACGCCCCCCGCTGGCGCCGTCGTCCCGCCGAACGCCCGGACGAGATCTTGCGCGCCGCCCTCGAGGTGTTCGCCGAGCAGGGTCTCGCCGGGGCGCGCGTCGAGGACATCGCCGCCCGCGCCGGTGTCTCCAAGGGCACCGTGTACCTGTACTTCCCCGGGAAGGAGGAGCTCTTCCGGGAGGCGATGCGGGCGAAGGTGCGGCGCACGCTCGAAGGGCTGTCTTCGGCGGCCCCTCCGGGCGAGCCGGTCCTCCGTCTGACGCGCTTCATCGACGCGTACTGGGCCAACCTCCGTCAGAAGGACTTCGGACAGTTCTACCGGCTCGTGCTGGCGGAGCTGCACCAGTTCCCGGAGGTGTCGCGGTTCTACGCGGAGGAGGTGTCGGGGCGCACCATCGAGCTGTCCGCGGAGATCGTGGCCGAGGGCGTCCGGTCGGGGGCCTTCCGGGACGTGGATCCCGCGGTTGCGGCGCGCATGATCGTGGCGCTTCTGGCCCACCACGCGGTGTGGAGCAGCCGGCGGGAGATCTTTCCCCACCTGGGGAAGCGAACCGACGAGGAGCTCGTGAACGAGATCAAGGACTTCCTTTTCAGCGCTCTGCTGCCGCACGGGAACGTGCCGCGGGGAGGTGCCGCGTGAACGGATCGATGCGACGGACGGTGGTGCTCCTGGGTACGCTCGGCGCGCTCGCGGGCGGGCGGGGCGCCCGTGCGCAGGACGTGGGGTCGTACCGCCTGACGCTGGGCGACGCGGCGCGTCTCGCGGCCGAGCGCAGCGCCCCGGTGCTCGAGGCCCGCAGCCGCGTGGAGGGTGCCCAGGCCCGGGTGCGCCAGAGCACCTCGGCCCTGCTCCCCACGGTCGACGCGAACGTGCTCCGCGGGGCGCGCACCTTCAACACGGCCTCCTTCGGGCTCGACTTCCCCACCGCTCCGGGGCAGGAGCCGTTCTTCGATCCCGCCGGCGAGGTGGTGGGGCCGGTGCGGAGCGCGGACGTGCGTGCCAGCGCGGAGCTCCCGCTCCTGGACCTGTCGGCGCTCGGGCGCAGGCGCTCGGCGCAGGCCGGGGCCGACGCGGCGATGCGGGAGGAGGAGGCCGCGGCGGACCAGGCGGGGGCGCTCGCGGCCCGCGTGTACGTGGCCGACATCCGCGCGCGTGCCGAGGTCGTGGCGCGTGAGCAGGACCTCGACCTCGCGCGCGAGTTGCTCGGCGTCGCGCAGGGACAGCTGGACGCGGGCGTGGCCGTCGCATTGGACGTGACACGGGCGCAGTCCCAGGTGGTCACGATCCAGGCGCAGCTGCTCAGCGCGCGGCACGGGGCGGACATCGCGGACCTGGCGCTCCGCAGGGCCCTCCGCCTTCCCGCCGACGCCACCATCGAGCTGGTCGACGACCTGGAGTCGGCGACGTCGAGCGACAGGGTCACCGAGGCGGAGGCCACGGCGCGGGCGCTCGACGCGCGCAGCGACCTGGCGACGGCCCGCGCCTACCGGACGGCAGCCACGGAGGGTCTCTCCGCCGTGAAGGCGGGGCGCCTTCCCCGACTGAGCTTGTCGGCCGACGAGGGATACTACGGCAAGCGCTTCGGGCACATGCTGAACACGTACTCGTGGGGTCTCCGTCTGAGCGTGCCGCTCTTCGACGGGATGAAGCGCTCCGCCCAGCTCCAGGAGGAGGAGGCGCGCATCCACGAGATGGACTTCCGCATCGAGGACCTGGAGGCCGAGGTCGCCTTCCAGGTGCGCCAGGCGCTGCTCAACCTGAGCGCCGCGCGCGAGCAGGCCGACGCGGCGGACGAGCGCCTGCGCCTGGCCCAGCTCGAGGTCGACCAGGAGGAGGATCGCGTGCGGGCCGGCGTGTCCGGCACCGCCGACGTGGTACGGGCGGCCATGCGGCTGAACGAGGCCCGCACGGCCCGCCTGGACGTGCTGTCCGCGCTGCAGGCCGCGCGCGTGGCGCTGGCGGCCGCCACCGGCACCGTGACCGAGCTCCCGTGAGCCGGACGATTTCGAACCGAACGTGGAAACCCGTGAGGAAGACGTGAGCGAACAGTCGGAGAGCCAGGCCCCCAAGGTCGCGTCCGCGGCACCCCGTACGCGCAGGACCGTGATGCTCGCGGTGCTGGCGATCGCGGCGGTGGTGGTGGGCGTGTGGGGCGTGCGGCGGTGGAGCTACGCCCGGGCCCACGTGTCCACGGACAACGCGCAGGTGGACGGCCGCATCGTGCCGGTGATCGCCAAGGTCGGCGGCTACGTCCGGGAGGTGCACGTCACCGACAACCAGACGGTCGCGCGCGGCGACACCGTGGTCGTCATCGACGACGCCGAGCTGCAGGTGAAGCTGTCGGAGGCGGAGGCGGACCTCGCGGGGGCCATCGCGGCCGCGGGCTCGGACGGTCAGCCCGGCCAGGTCGAGGCGGAGGCGTCCGCGAGTCATGCGCGCCGACAGGCGCTCGAGTCCCGTCTCGCCTCGGCGCGCGCGCGCGCCGACATGGCCGCCAAGGACCTGGCCCGCGTGGAGGAGCTGGCGGGCAAGCAGATCGCCTCCAGGCAGCAGCTCGACGCGGCCCAGGCGACCGCCACCGCCGCGGAGGCCGACGTCGAGGCCCTGTCGCGGGACGTTGCCGCGGCGCGGGCGTCCGAGGTGTCCGCCGGCGCGGCCGGCAGGGCCGCCGACGCCCGGCTCGCCCGCGCGCGCGCCGCGCTCGAGCAGGCGCGTCTCGACCTGAGCTACGCGCACATCACCTCGCCCGTCTCCGGCGCGATCTCCCGGACGCAGGTGGAGGTGGGACAGCTCGTGCAGCCCGGGCAGCCGCTCGCCGCCGTCGTGTCGGATTCCGCCGTGTGGGTGACGGCCAACCTGAAGGAGACCGAGACCGCCGACGTGCACGACGGCCAGCCTGTGGAGCTCGACGTCGACGGGTATCCGGGGTGCGCCGCGCGCGGAATGGTGGAGAGCATGAGCGCGGCGACCGGATCGAAGTTCGCGCTCCTCCCCCCGGACAACGCCACGGGCAACTTCACCAAGGTGGTGCAGCGCGTCCCGGTACGCGTCGCGATCACGGAAGGATGCGGCGACGACCGGCCGCTACGGCCCGGCATGTCCGTGGTCGCGCACATCGACGTCCGCTGATCTCGGCCGAGCACGCGAGGCACGCATGAGCGCCGCCGCCGCGCACCGCGACGAGACGCCGGAGGAACGCGTCTACCGGCACCGCTACATCATCGCGGCAGCCGTGTCGCTCGCGTCGATGATGCAGGTCATCGACACCTCGATCGTGAACGTCGCCATCCCCCACATGATGGGGAACCTGGGCGCCACGGTGGAGGAGATCTCGTGGGTGTCCACCGGCTACATCATCGCGGCCGCGATCATCATCCCGCTCACCGGGTGGCTCTCGGACTTCTTCGGGCGCAAGCGGTACTTCATCGGCTCGATCGTCCTCTTCACGATCGCCTCCTTCCTGTGCGGTACGTCGCGCACGCTCGGCGAGCTCGTGCTCTGGCGCATCGTGCAGGGCGTCGGGGGCGGGGCGCTCATCTCCACCTCGCAGGCCATCCTGTGGGAGTCCTTCCCCCGCGAGGAGGTCGGCACGGGGATGGCCTTCTTCGGCATGGGCGTCATGGTGGGCCCGACCCTCGGGCCGACGCTCGGCGGGTGGATCACCGACAACTACTCGTGGCCCTGGATCTTCTTCATCAACGTGCCGGTGGGCATCCTGGCCGTGGCGATGATCGGGGCGTACGTGCACGACCACCCCGAGCAGGTCCGCAGCAAGCGGGTGGACGGCATCGGCATCGGGCTGCTGATCGTCGCGGTGGGCGCGGTCCAGCTCATGCTCGAGCGCGGCGAGCGCCTCGACTGGTTCGACTCGAACCTGGTGACCGGACTCGGCGTCGCGTCGGTGGTCGCCGCGATCCTCCTGGTCTGGCACGAGCTGCGCATCGGAGCACCCCGCGATCGACCTGCGCCTGCTCAAGCAGGCCCAGTTCACGGCCGGCTCGGCCATGGGCATCGTGCTGGGCGCGGGCCTGTTCGGCTCGGTGTTCATCCTGCCGATCTTCCTGCAGGGCATGCTGCACATGACGGCCTGGCAGACCGGGCTGATCATCCTGCCGGGCGCGATCGCCTCGGCCGTGTCGATGGGCGTGGTGGGTAGGCTCAGCGCGGTGGTCGACAACCGGCTGCTCATCGTGATCGGCTCGGTGTGCTTCGGGCTGGGGATGTGGCAGCTCTCGACCATCACCGCGCAAACCGGCACCACCGACCTCTTCTGGCCGCTCGTCTGGAGAGGGTTGGGCCTCGGCCTCATCTTCGTGCCGCTCACCAACCTGACGCTGCTGCAGATCGCCCCGCGCGACCTGTCGCAGGCCACCGGGCTGAACAACTTCTTTCGTCAGCTCGGCGGATCGCTCAGCATCGCGGGGATGGCGTCGCTGCTTACACGCTTCGTGAGCCAGGAGCATTCGATCCTGGCGTCGCAGCTCTCGGCGTACTCCCCGATGGCGCAGGCAGCGCCTGGCGTCAGATCCAGGCGGGGATGATGAGCCGCGGGATGGACGCGGCGAGCGCCCACCAGGCCGCGTTGAAGGCGATCGACGGGCAGATTCTCCTGCAGGCGAACGTCCTCGCGTTCGAGAAGATCTACCTGCTCAGCGGGGCGCTGCTGATCGGGGCGCTCCCCCTGCTCCTCCTCTTCCGCGAGGGCAAGCCGACGGCGAGGCGTGGGGGTCGCGGGCCGGCCGTGCACGCGGATTGACCTGGGCCCGCCCTCGGTAGGCGCCCCTCAGCTCGCCCGCAGCACGCCGCGCAAGGCTTCACCGCCCGAGCGCGTGGGGCGGTCAGTTCCCCGACGCCAGCTCCCGGTACAGCCCCACCATCGTGCGCATCCCCTTCTCGAGCTGCTCGACGGCGATCCACTCGTCGGGAGCGTGCATGTTCGCGCCCGGGAGCGCGAAGCCCATCACCGCCACGCTGGGCGTGAGCAGGTCGGCGAAGTCCCGCGCGATCGGCAGCGTGCCCCCGTGCGCGACCTTCACCGGCTCGACCCCGTACACGCCGGCGAGCGCGGCGGAGGCCGCGCGGTAGAGCGGCCCTTCGGGTGACGCCCGCCACGGCCGGTTGGTCTGGCGCGGGTGGACGGTGACCTCGACGCCTTCGGGCGCGCGCGCCCTGACGTGGTCCGCGAGGCGCCCGGCGATGCGCTCCGGGTCCTGATCCGGCACGAGGCGGCAGCTCACCTTGGCCGTGGCCACGGCCGGCAGGACGGTCTTCTTTCCCGGGCCGGTGTAGCCCGATAGCATGCCGTTCACGTCCAGGCAGGGGCGGATCCAGAGGCGCTCGTGCGTGGCCCACCCAGGCTCGCCGGTCAGCGCGGCGCCTCCCGCGGAGCGCTGGAAGGCGTCCTCGTCGTATCCGAGCTCGCCCCATGCCGCGCGCAGCGCCGCGGGGATGTCGCGGACGTCGTCGTAGAAGCCGTCCACGGCAACGCGCCCGTCCGCGTCGTGGAAGGACGCCACGATGCGCGCCAGGACGTGGGCCGGGTTCGGCACCGCGCCGCCGTACTGTCCGGAGTGCAGGTCGTGCGCGCCCGTGCGCACCTCGATCTCCAGGTAGGCCATGCCGCGCATGCCGAAGATCAGCGAGGGACGGCCCGGCGCGAACATCATCGAGTCGGCGATGACGGCGTGGTCGGTACGGAGGGCGTCGCGGTTCGCCGCCACCCAGGGCGTGAGGTTCGTGGATCCGACCTCCTCCTCCCCCTCGAAGAGGAGGATGAGGTTCACCGGGAGACCGCCGCTCCGGATCGCCGCCTCGGCGGCCGCGATCTGGAGCACCACCTGCGCCTTGTCGTCCGCGGCGCCGCGCGCCACGAAGCGGTCCCCGTCGCGGGTCAGCTCGAAGGGCGGTGACGACCATTGCCCCAACGGATCCGCGGGCTGGACGTCGTAGTGCGCGTACACCAGGAGGGTCGGAGCGTCCGCGCCGGCTCGATGCCGTCCCACCACGATGGGGTGGCCGGGCGTCTGCTCGATCGTCGCCTCGAGCCCCGCCTGCTGCATGCGCCGGCGTACCCAACCCGCCGCCTTCCCCACGTCCTGGGCGCGGCCCGGATCGGTGGAGATGCTCGGAATGGCGATGAGCTCCGCGAAGTCGTCGTGGAAGCTCGGGAGATTGCGGGAAATGTAGTCGTTGGCGTCGGGCAACTTTCCTCAGCAGAAGGAACCGGGGAGGGTCCGGGGCAGGTCCGCCAAGTGGGCGGACCGGAACAATAGAAAGAGAGTCGTGTCTGGGACAGTATCCTCATTCCAGACCCGGGCGCCTCATGAAGGCGCCGGACCGACCCCCACAGGAGGCGGTGAGATTTCAGATCCACGCGTCAACGACCAGATCCGCATCAGCCCCATCCGACTCATCGACGCCGACGGAGAACAGCTCGGCGTCGTCTCCCTCAGCCAGGCCAGAGAAGCCGCACAGGAGCGCGAGCTCGACCTCGTCGAGGTCGCCCCGTCGGCCCGTCCCCCCGTCGTGCGGCTCATGGACTGGGGCAAGCACCGCTACCAGGAGCAGAAGAAGAAGCGGGAAGCCCGGAAGAACCAGCACCACACCGAGGTCAAGGAGGTGCAGCTTCGCCCCCGCATCGAGGACCACGACTTCGACACCAAGCTCAAGCGCGCCCGCAAGTTCCTGAAGGCCGGCAACATCGTGCGCGTGGTCATGCGCTATCGCGGGCGCGAGCTGCGCCGCCCCGAGGTCGGCGTGGCGAAGCTCGAGAAGATGCTCGAGGCCACGTCGGACATCGCGCGCGTCGAGCACGTCTCGAAGACGATCGAGGGTCGGCGGCTCCTCGCGGTGCTGGAGCCCGCGGCGACCTGACCTGACGATGCCGGGGCCCGGCACGCCGGGACCGCCGCTCGACGCCCGCTGGGAGCATACCCCTTGCTCACTTAGGCATCGGCCTTTATACCTAAGTGAGCGAGGCGTCGGCGGAGCCTCGCGCGGCGCCCCGTGTCGGGGACGCCGATCCATCGGGGCCGAGCCGGAGGGCACGCGGGTGAGCGGAAGCGATCTCTTCACCGGAACGCTGGACATCCTGATCCTGCGCACCCTCGAGGCGGCGCCGCTGCACGGCTACGCGATCGGGAAGGCGATCCGTGACGGCAGCGAGGGCGTGCTCGCCGTGGAGGAAGGCGCCCTCTATCCCGCGCTCCATCGCCTGGAGCGCCGCGCCCTGCTCGAGTCCGAGTGGGGGCGCACCGACACCGGCCGCCGCGCCAAGTTCTACCGCATCACCGCCCTCGGCGCGGACCACCTCAAGGCCGAGGCCGACCGCTGGGCGGAATACTCCGACGCGGTGGCCGCCATCCTGTCGGGGGGAGGCCGGTAGCCCGTGCCTCGCTGGCCGTTTCGGCGTGTGCTCAGGCCCGGGGCCACGCGCTCCGGAGACGCCGAGCGCCGCGAGGAGATCGAGCTCTACCTCGAGCTGCGCACCGAGGAGCTGGTTGCGCGAGGGTCATACGCGCGGCGAGGCACGCCGGATCGCGGAGGAGCGGTTCGGCGACGTGGAACGGATCGAATCCGAAATGAGGCGGGAGGCCCGCCCGGGACGTGAGGAGGGGAGGAAGATGATGGAGAACGTGAGACAGGACGTGGCCTACGCGTTCCGGACCTTCCGGCGCAATCCGCTCTTCTTCGTGGTCGCGGCGCTGACGCTCGCGCTGGCCGTGGCGGGGAACACGGCGATCTTCAGCGTGCTGGACGCCGCCGTCCTGCGGGCGCTGCCGTTCCCCGGCGCGGACAGGCTCGTGTTCGTGAACGGCTACCACCTCGCGGACGGGGAGCGGGCGATCCGCATGGCCTCCGTCCCGGAGTTCCGCGACTGGCGCGAGCGCTCCCGCACCATCTCGCCGATGGTGGCCGTGGACCCGAACGGTCTCACGCTGAGCGGCGACGGCGAGGCCGAGCGCATCATCGGCGAGCTGGTGAGCCGCGACTTCTTCGAGCTGCTCGACGGCGAGGCCGCCCTCGGCCGCACCTTCACGCCCGAAGAGGCGGAGACCCCCGACGGGTACCCGCTCGTGGTCATCTCCGACGGGCTGTGGCGCCGCCGCTTCGGGGCCGATCCGGCCGCGGTCGGACGCACCATCGAGCTCAACGACCGGCCGGTCACCGTGCTGGGCGTCATGCCGCCGGGGTTCCGGGGCATCAGCCCCGACGTCGACGCCTGGCTGCCCATCGGCATGATGTCGCTGGTCGGATCGGCGGACGTCCTCGACAGCCGCGGCACGCGCTTCCTCGGCGTGGTCGGGAGGCTGGCCGCCGGCGCGGACACGGCGCGCGCGCAGAGCGAGATGGACGCCATCGCCCGCGATCTCCAGGCTGAGTATCCGGACGTGAACCAGGACCGGTGGGCGGAGGTCCAGACGTTCCGCGACGGATTCCTGGGCGGGACGGGCCGGCTGCTCTGGGTCCTGGTGGGATCCGGCCTCCTCCTGCTCCTCATCGCCTCCGCGAACGTCGCCAACCTCCTCCTCGTGCGCGCGCACGCGCGCTCCCGCGAGCTGGTTGTGCGCCGGGCCGTGGGGGCGGACGGCGCGCGCGTCGCCCGGCAACTCCTCACCGAGAGCCTGGTGCTGGCGGTGGTCGGCGGGGTCTTCGGGCTGGCGCTCGCCTGGCTCGCGGTGCGGGCCGTGGTGCCGCTGATCCCCCAGGGGGTGCTGCCGGACTTCGTGACGCCCGGGCTGAGCCTCCGCGTCTTTCTCTTCTCGGTCGTGGTGGTCGGCCTGGCCGGGATCATCGCCGGGACCGTGCCGGCCGCTTCGGGCGCGCGGGCCGACCTGGCGGGCGCGCTCCGCTCGGGGGGGCGTGGCGTCACGGGACGACGCGCGCGCGCCCAACAGGGCTTCGTGATCGTGCAGGTGGGGCTCGCCTTGCTGCTCCTGGTGGGCGCGGGGCTCCTCGGTCGCAGCTTCCGCGCGCAGCTCGCCGTCGATCCCGGACTGGACATGGACGGCGTCTACGTCTTCCGCGTGCAGCCGCCGCGGGAGCGCTATCCGGACGCGGAGGCGTTGCGGCAGTTCACGCGCGAGATCGTGCGCCGCGTCGGGACGGTCCCCGGCGTGTCGTCGGTCGCTGCTTCGTCCGACTTCCCGTTCCGTGGCCGCAGCAGCGGGGCGATCATGGTCCGCCCCGACGACGTGGAGCACCGCATCCGCTACCACCGGCACAGCGTCACGCCCGGCTACTTCGAGAACCTGGGCATCGAGCTGCTCCGGGGTCGCACGCTCGAGGAGCAGGATGCCGAGGACGCACGGGGCGTCGTGGTCGTCACGCAGGCGATGGTGGACCGCGTCTTCCCGGACGATCCCGGCGGCGTGGGCAGGACGATCGCGATCGGGAATCCGGCGGACCCGGACAACCTTGCCGAGATCGTCGGCGTGGTGGAGAACGTTCGCTACCGGAACCTCACGCAGGACATGATGGAGGAGCGGAACAGCCCCGACGTCTTCTTCTCGATCGAGCAGATGCCGTCGAGGACGCTCGAGGTCTCGTTCCGTGCCCGGGGCGGCCTCGCCTCCGTGCTCCCCGAGGTGCGGCAGGCGGTGGCGGGGCTCGATCCGGCCATCCCGCTCTTCGCGGCGGACGCCCTCGAGCACGCCTACGCGGGACTCACCGCCACCCCCCGTTTCGCCGCCTTCCTCATGGGGCTGTTCAGCCTGCTCGCCCTCGTGCTCTCGGGCGTGGGGATCTACGGCGTGCTGGCGTTCACCGTCGGGCAGCGCACCCCGGAGATCGCGCTGCGGCGGGCGCTCGGGGCGGGCGCGGGAGAGGTTGCGGGCTCGGTGGTGGTCGGGGCCGTGCGCCTGGCGCTCGTGGGCCTGGTGCTGGGGGCCGCGGGCGCCTGGTTCGGCAGCGTGCTGCTGGAGACGATCCTGTTCCAGGTCGGGCCCCGGGACCCGGCGACGTTCGGCGGCGTGTCCGCGGCGATGCTCCTGGTCGCGGTGGCGGCGGCGGCCGTTCCCGCCTGGCGCGCCACGCGCCGGAGCCCCGCCGAGGCGCTCAACACCGAGTAACGGCGCAGGGGCGTGCGCCCGTGTGGAGAACCTTCCTACACGGGCTGTGGGATTTTTCCCGATGCCTGGTGGGTTGGCGTCCGGTCATCGTTCGAGATGACCGCAAGGCGGCCGTGCGGGAGGCGTGTGCCCCTGCGCCGCGGCGCCATGCGGACCCGACCTTCGGCCTTCTTCGGCCGACACCATCCCGGAGCGCCCGCATGGCCCACTACACGATCGCCTGGCTTCCCGGAGACGGAGTAGGCGTCGATGTCCTGAACGCGACCAAGATCGTTCTCGACCGGCTGGACCTCGACGCCGAGTACATCCACGGCGACATCGGCTGGGACTTCTGGTGCAGCGAGGGTGACGCCTTCCCTGCCCGTACGGTCGAGCTGCTCAAGAACGTCGACGCGGCGCTCTTCGGCGCCATCACATCGAAGCCGGCCAAGGCCGCGGCCGCCGAGCTGGCGCCGGAGCTGCGCGGCAACGGGATGACCTATCGCTCGCCGATCGTGCGCATGCGGCAGATGTTCGACCTCTACAACTGCCTGCGGCCGTGCAAGGCGTATCCGGGCAATCCCCTCAACTACCGTGAGGGGATCGACCTGGTGGTGTTCCGCGAGAACACCGAGGACCTCTACTCCGGGGTCGAGTTCTCGCCGCCGCCGCCCGAGCTGGCCGAGATGCTGGGCAGGCTGTCCAAGCCGTTCGCCCGCTTCGGCTACCTCCCGCCGGAGGAGTACGCGATCTCCTGCAAGGTGAACACGCGCGCCGGGTCCGAGCGGATCGCGCGCGCCGCCTTCGAGTTCGCGCGTGAGCACGGGCGCCGGAAGGTCACCATCGTGCACAAGGCGAACGTGGTGCGCGCCACGGACGGGCTCTTCCTCGAGGTCGCCAAGGCGGTCGCGAAGGAGTATCCCGACATCGAGCACGACGACGCCAACATCGACGCGATGACGATGTGGCTGCTCAAGAACCCCTTCAACTACGACGTGCTCGTCGCGCCGAACCTGTACGGCGACATCATCTCCGACCTGTGCGCCCAGCTGGTCGGCGGGCTCGGGTTCGCCTGCTCGGGCAACATCGGCGAACGACTCGCCGTGTTCGAGCCCAGCCACGGCTCCGCGCCGAAGTACGCCGGGCAGGACAAGGTCAACCCGATCGCCACCATCCTGGCGGCCAAGATGATGCTCGACTGGCTGGGCGAGGCCGAGAAGGCGACTGCGCTCGAGGCCGCCGTCGCCGAGGTGATCTGCGACGGCAAGGTACGCACCTACGACATGGGCGGCATCGACACCGCGTCCGACATGGGACGGGCGATCGCGGCCATGCTATGAGGCGCCTGGTCGTCCACGAGGTCGGCCCGCGGGACGGGCTGCAGATGGAGAAGCAGTCGGTACCGCTGGAGACGAAGGAGGCGTGGATCCGCGAGGTCATCGCCGCCGGCGTGGACATCGTGCAGGTGGGCTCCTTCGTCCATCCCGAGAAGGTCCCCCAGATGGCCGACACCGACGAGCTGTTCCGGCGGCTGGTCGGGAGCGACCACGGGGCCGCGATCCTCTCCGGGCTGGTGCTCAACGAGCGGGGGCTCGAACGCGGCCTGGCCTGCGGGGTCGAGATGTTCTGTATGGGCGCCTCGGCCAGCGAGACGCACAGCCGCAAGAACACCGGGATGAGCTCGGAGGACGCGACGCGTCGCATCGTCGGGGCCGCGGAGGCCGCCCGCGCGGCCGGCAAGAAGGTGCAGCTCTCCGTGCAGTCGGCCTTCGGGTGCGGCTTCGAGGGGCGCATCCCCGCGGAGAGGGTGCTCGACATGGTGGACGCCTACCTCGACGCCGGCTTCCGGCAGATCAGCCTGGCCGACACCGCCGGCCACGCGCACCCGGCCCAGGTCGAGGCGCTCTTCGGCGCCGTGATGGCGCTCGCGCCCGACGTCGAGTGCACCTGTCACTTCCACAACACCTACGGGCTCGGCATGGCGAACGTCTTCGCCGCGATGCGCGTCGGGGTGACGTCCTTCGAGACATCGTTCGGCGGGCTCGGCGGCTGCCCGTTCACGAAGGTGGCGGCGGGGAACGTCCCCACCGAGGACTTCGTGTACGCGCTGCACCGGCAGGGGCTCCGCCCCGACGTGGACCTGTCGCGCCTGGTCGGCCTCGCGCGGGAGGTGGCCGCCCACTTCGAGCGTGAGCTGCCCGGGTACGTGCAGAAGACCGGGCCCGTTCCGCAGATGGTGGTGGCGTGAGCCGCGCGCTGCTCGAGGGCGTTCTCGTCCTCGACCTGACCAACGTGCTCGCCGGGCCGTTCGCCACGCTCCACCTCGCGCTGCTCGGTGCGGAGGTGGTGAAGATCGAGAACCCCAAGGACGGCGACCTGGCGCGTAAGCTCGGCATCCGCGGCGACCTCAACGAGCGCCTGATGGGCACCAGCTTCCTGGCGCAGAACGCCAACAAGAAGTCGGTCACGCTCAACACCAAGTCGCCCGAGGGGAAGGCGATCTTCATGCGGCTGGTGGAGAAAGCCGACGTGGTGGTCGAGAACTTCCGCCCCGGCGTCATGGACCGCCTCGGCATCGGCTACGAGGCGCTGTCGCAGGCCAATCCCCGGCTGATCTACTGCGCCGTGTCCGGCTTCGGGCAGACCGGGCCCGATGCCGCCAAGCCCGCCTACGACCAGATCATCCAGGGCCTGAGCGGCGTGATGGCGATCAACGGCGACGAGCGCCTCAACCCGCTGCGCTGCGGCTTTCCCGTGTGCGACACCGTCGGTGGCCTGAACGCGGCCTTCGCGATCATGGCCGCGCTCTACCACCGTGAGCGCACGGGCGAGGGGCAGATGATCGACGTCGCGATGCTCGACTCGATCATGCCGCTGATGGGGTGGGTCGCGGCGAACCTCCTCATCGGCTCCCAGCAGCCCCAGCCCATGGGCAACGACAACTTCACCGCGGCGCCCTCCGGGACGTTCCGCGCGCAGGACGGCTGGATCAACATCGCGGCCAACAAGCAGGAGCAGTGGGAGGCGCTGTGCGACGTGCTCGGCGTGCCCGAGCTGAAGACCGACGACCGCTTCCAGAAGAGGGACGTGCGCAAGAGGAACCGTGCCGCACTCACCCCCCTGCTCGAGGCCAGGCTCGCCGAGCGGCCGACGGAGGAGTGGGTGGAGCGCCTGAACGCGGTCGGCGTGCCGAGCGGGGCGATCCTCGACCTCGGGGCGGCGTTGAGCCAGCCGCAGATCGAGCATCGACGCACGCTCGAGGATGTGGAAGTGGAGGGGATCGGGGCCGTGAAGCTGTTCGGTCTGACGGCCCACTTCGAGAAGACACCGGGTGCGATCACCGGTCCACCGCCTGCCCTCTCCGCCGATACCGAAGCGGTGCTGGGCGAGCTCGGGATCACGCCGGCCGAGGTGGCCGAGCTGAGAGCCAGGGGCATCGTGTAGGCATGAGGAGACCACCATGGGTATGACCGTCGTCCAGAAGATCCTGGCCAGGGCGTCCGGCCGGCACGAGGTCGCCGTCGGCGAGGTCGTGGAGCCGCGCGTCGATCTCGCGATGTCGCATGAGAACGCCGCGTTGGTGATCAACCAGTTCGACGAGATCTACGCGGGCACCGGGCTCGAGCCCAAGGTGTGGGACCCCGAGCGCATCGCGATCATCTTCGACCATCGCGTCCCCGCGGAGTCGTCGAAGACCGCGACCAACCAGAAGAAGATCCGGAAGTTCGTCGCGGACCAGGGCATCGAGCGCTTCCACGACATCCGTGGCGACGTAGGCGGCATCTGCCACCAGATCCTCCCCGAGAGCGGCTACGTGAGGCCCGGGGCGGTGGTGGTGGGCACCGATTCGCACACGACCAGCCACGGGGCGCTCGGCGCCTTCGCGTTCGGCATCGGCGCGACGGAGATGGCGAGCGTATGGGCGCTCGGGTCCGTGCTGAACGTCCAGGTGCCCGGCACCATCAAGGTGCAGGTGGAGGGCACCTTCCCCGAGCGCGTCAGCGCGAAGGACCTCATCCTCGAGCTCATCGGCATGCTCAGCGCGGAGGGCGCCAACTTCCGCGTGCTCGAGTTCCACGGCGAGACCATCCGGAAGCTGTCCACGTCCGGGCGGCTGGTGCTGTGCAACATGTCGGTGGAGGCCGGTGCCACCGCCGGCATCGTGCCCGGGGACGGGGAGACGCTCCGCTACCTGCGCAAGGAAGTCGGCTTGACCGACGAGCTCACCCTCATCGGGCCCGACGCCGACGCCGTCTACGAGCGGACCGTGGAGATCGACGTGAGCCGGCTCACGCCGCGCATCGCCTGCCCCCATACCGTCGACAACGTCAAGCCGCTCACGGACGTCGCCGGCCGGCACATCGACCAGGTCGTGATCGGCTCCTGCACGAACGGACGGCTGGACGACCTGGCCGAGGCGGCCGGGCTGCTCGAGGGGAAGAGCGTGGCGAGCGGGACCCGCATGCTCATCTTCCCCGCGTCGGCGAAGATCTACCAGGAGGCGCTCGCCAAGGGCTACCTGGCGACGTTCATGAAGGCCGGAGCCGTGGTGATGAACCCCGGGTGCGGCCCCTGCCTCGGCATCCACGAGGGCGCGCTCGGAGACGGCGAGGTGGCGCTGTCCACGACCAACCGGAACTTCAAGGGCCGCATGGGCAACCCCAAAGGCGAGGTCTATCTCTGCTCGCCCGCCGTGGCGGCCGCGTCCGCGGTCACCGGCGTGATCACCGACCCCCGGGTGAGGAGGAGCTGACCATGTCCAGAGTGGTCTACGTGCTCGGCGACGACATCTCGACCGACGTGATCTATCCCGGCCGCTTCATGGCCACGGTGCTCCCCACCGAGACGCCCCAGTTCGCCTTCGCGGACGACGCCGTGTTCGCGGAGAAGCTCCGCTCGGGCGAGCTGGAAGCCGGTAGCGTGCTGGTGGCCGGCGCGAACTTCGGGTGCGGCTCGTCGCGCGAGCAGGCCGTGTCCTGCCTGGTGGGGCACGACCTGACGATCGTGGCGCAGGGGTTCGCGCGTATCTTCCTGCAGAACGCGATCAACCTCGGGCTGCGGGTGGTGACCTGTCCCGGGGTCGAGGCCTCCGAGGGGGACGACATCGAGGTGACCGCCGACGGGGTGGTGAACCACACGAGCGGCGTGACCCTCCCGGTCGTGCCGCTGCCCCAGTCGCGCCAGGCCATCATCGACGCCGGGGGGCTGATCGCGTACACGCGAGGGAGGTTGGTGGGGGCGGGAGCGAGCTAGCTTCCCCCCGACAAGCTCGCCACCCGACCCCTCTACCACTGGGTGGGCGGGCACCACGTCGTGTTCTCCACCGCGATACGCGTGCTGGAGGCGATGGCCGAGGCCGACAAGGGCCTGGATTTCCTGGGCGTGACGGAGATCGCCTACCTGCGCTATCCGCTGTCGCGGCGCACGGCGTACGCCGAGATCGGCGTGGTGAACCCGGCGGAGCTCGTCACCGCGTCGGAGGGCGAGGTGACGCGCTCCCGGTACTGGCGGTGGGACGAGATCGAGCCGTCCGGGGCGTCCGAGTCCGAGATGGTGGAGGAGGGATACCGCCGCTTCAGGTCCGCCGTGCGATGTCGCATCCGTGACGACACGTGCACGATGTCGCTCCTCAGCGGCGGCCTCGACTCCCGGAGCGTCGTGGCGATGCTCCGCGACCTGAACGTGGACGTCCACACCTTCAACTTCGCGCCACCGCGGACGCAGGACCGCGTCCTCGGCCGAGAGTTCGCTCGGCCTGGTCGGCACGTTCCACGAAGAGATCACGCTGAAGTCGGATTGGGCGGACATGAACGCGGTGTCCCGGGAGGTGGTCGAGGCGTGGGCGGCCTCGCCCCATCGATCCGTGCGGCCGCCGCAGCGGCCCATGTTGGAATGGGGCGGGATGGGCGGAAGCGTCGGCGTCGGACACCTGGCCATCCATCAGCGCATGGTCGACGGGCTGCGAGCGGGCCAGCGGGACGCGGCGATCGACTACTGGCTCAGGGGAGGTCGGGTCCACCGGAAGCTGATGCGACAGTCGCCGCGAGCGGCGGGACGCCTCCCGAGGGCGCGTCGCTCGACCGTCTGCACTGGCCTATCGGCTGGGACTGGGCGACTATAGCGACGTCATCCAGGCAGCGGCGCCGTACTGCGAGTATTGGGTGATGGCGGGGGGGAAGTGGGTGTTGCCCAGCGTGGGGATCGGTGGGGGCGAGCGGCTAGCAGGGGCCCGACCCGATCGGATCCGGGCGCGCCGGCCTGCCCGGGAACCCCACCTGCCCGTTCCGGGTCTATGTTGCGCCGCTGCGGCGGAGGCGGACCGTATCCCTCAATCCAATGGAGAAGTGGAAGATGCGTTCGATGGCCATGGCGGGCGTCTTGCTCCTTTCCTGTGCTGCCTGCACCGGACCCGACTCCGGGGCGGGGACGCAGGGTGCCACCGCGACCGCGGTCGCGACACCTCCCGACGTCCACTTCACGGCGAGAGACTTCGCGTTCGAAGGCCCGGACACGATTTCCTCCGGGATGACGACCCTGGTGCTGCACAACGACGGACCGACCCTGCACCACCTCCTGCTCCTGCGACTGGAGGAGGGCAAGACGGTGGAGGATCTCCGGGCCGCCGTGGCGACCATGAAGCCGACCGACATGCCCCCCGCCTGGGCGGTTCCGGCCGGGGGCGTGAATCCGCCCGGACCCGGGGCGGACACCCGTGCGACGCTCATGATCGAGCCCGGCAACTACGCCGTGACGTGCATGGTCGACGTCCCCGACCACGTGCCGCACATCATGAAGGGGATGACCACGGGGCTCACGGTCGTGGCGGCCACGACACCGAGCGCGCCGGCACCGGCCAGCGACCTCACGGTGAGCGGGGTGGACTTCGGCTTCGCGTTCTCGACGACGCCCACCGCCGGCCATCACGTCATCAAGTTCGTGAACGACGGCAAGCAGCCCCACGAGTTCGAGCTCGTCCGGCTCGCTCCGGGCAAGACCATCGAGGACCTCGCGCGGTGGGGACAGACGTTCGAGGGTGATCTGCCGGGGACGTCCCTCGGTGGAGCGGCGCCCATGGCGCCGGGGCAGGTCGAGTACATCCCGGTGGACCTGACGCCGGGTGACTACGTCGCCTTGTGCTTCGTGATCGACCCCACGAACCACATGCCGCACCTCGCGGAAGGCATGGTGTCGCCGTTCACCATCTCGTGACCTGAAGGGGAGCGGGTGTGGGGGTACGGTCCCCCCGCTCCCGCCCCCGGTCACCCTCCGCGGCGGAGCGTCCAGCGCGCGAGGAGACGGGTGTCCGGATCGACGACGACGTCCACGGCCTCGCCCGGGAGGGCGAGGACCTCGTCGAACGAGGCGCTCGCGGACAGCCAGACGGTCCGGCGCTCGATGCTCCCGTCGGCGAGCGTCGCGGCGATGTCCACAGGCACGCGGAAGCGATACCCGTCCTGGGTCTGACGCAGGCGGAAGCGGATCCCGTCCGGCGTCGGGGACCACGACCCCTCCAGCCGCGGGACCCCGCCCTGGTAGAGCCACTGCCGGAAGAACCACTCCAGGTCCTGGCCGGACGCCTCCTCCATGGAGCGGCGGAAGTCCGCCGTGGTCGCGTTCCCGTTCATGTGTGCCGCGTAGTAGGCGCGGATGCCGCGCCAGAAGACGTCCGTGCCCACCAGCTCCCGGAGCATGTGCAGGACCCACGCCCCCTTCTGGTACGTCATGCCGGTGGTGACCTGGCTCATGTCGTCCAGGTTGTCGTGGACGATCCGGTAGTCGGCACGATCCGCGTAGAAGTCGAACACCCGGTTCCGGGCGTCCTGGAGCCCGGCCACGAAGTCGTCGCGGCCCGACGCGTATTCCCGGAAGAGCAGCGTGAAGTAGGTGGCGAAGCCCTCGCTGAGCCACACGTCGTCCCAGTCGGACTCCGTGACGGCGTTGCCGAACCACTGGTGCGCGATCTCGTGCACGATGACGAGCTGCCACCGGCGGTCCCGGTTGCCGGTGACCGACTGGTCGCTGTAGAAGATGGCCGACGCTGCCTCCATGCCGCCGCCGGCGCTGTTGGACTGCACGTTGGCCAGCTTCTCGTACGCATACGGGCCGATGCGGTCCGAGTAGAACGCGAGCACCTGCTTCGTCGGGACGGCGAAGTCGTGGAACCCTGCGTCCCGATCCTCGCGGTAGACCCACGTCTGGATCGGCTTGCCGTCGAAGGTGTCGACGTGCTGGACGGCGAACTCCGCGACGCCCAGCACGTAGAGCCACGTCGCGATCGGCACCGACTCCTTCCAGTGCGTCACGCGGCGCCCGTCCCCGAGGTCGGTCTCCTCCACCAGCAGCCCGTTGGAGACCACCTGGTACCGGTCGGGCGCGGTGACGCGCATCTCGCTGGTGGCCTTGTCGTACGGGTGGTCCACCGTGGGGAGCCAGTTCCGGGCCTTGTTCGGCCAGTCGTCGCTGAAGAACGACCGGTCCCCGTGCTTGTTCGGTCCGATGTGGAGCCCGTCGGCGGGCACGCCGTGGTAGGCCACCTCCACCCGGATCCGCGTCATCGCCGCGGGAGACTCCGGCAGGTCGATGAAGAGCTGGTCGTCCTCGTGCCGCCACGTGAGATCCCGGCCGTCCATGCGCACCGCGTCCACCGTCATCCCCTTCCCGTCCAGCCCGTCCGAGGCCCGGACGAGGTCCAGGCGCAGGGTGGACTGGCCCGCCTTCAGGTAGCGCGCGTCGATGCGCGCGACGCCGCGGATCGCGTCCGTGTCGTCGCCGAGCGTCAGGTCGAACGCGTAGTGCAGGATGTCGATGTCCGGGTTCTTCGGATACGTGTCACGCCCTGGGGGCGCGGACCGTGCCGCGGCGGACGCGGGGAGGGCGAGCAGAAGGACCAGGGCCGCGAGTCGGCGCATCATCTTCGTCATCCTTCGAACGTGAGTCGGTAGATGGAGCCGGCCTTCGCCTCGAACTCGACGACGCCGGCGGCGGAGCGGACGAGGCGGACGGCCCGTCCTTCGGACTGCACGCCACGCAGGCCTTCGGCCGATACCCGGCAGGGTCCGTCCACCGACGCCTCGAGGGTGGCCCCGGTCGGGGACCCGTCCGCCCACGACAGGGAGACCGTGAAACCGCCCCGGGCGCGGAGCCCGCGGACGCTTCCCTCGGACCACTCGGAGGGCAGCGCCGGCAGAAGCCGGATCACGCCCTCGTGGGACTGGAGCAGCATCTCCGCGATGGCGGCGGTGCCGCCCAGGTTGCCGTCGACCTGGAGGGCCCTGCCCGCACAGGGAGAAGAGGTTCGGAAGGGACGAGCCCACGAGGAGCGCCCTGAGCTGGCGGAGCGCCTCGTCGCCGTCGAGGAGTCGCGCGCGGGCGCCCATCTTCCAGGCGTACGACCATCCACACCCTCCGGTGCCGCGGCGGTCCAGGGAGATCGCCGCCGCGCGGGCCAGCTCCCCCGAGGCCGGCGTGATCTCGCGACCGGGATAGAGGCCCCACAGGTGGGAGAGGTGCCTGTGCTCCGGCTCGATCTCGTCGTAGTCCTCGATCCACTCCTGGAGCTGGCCGTGCTTGCCGATCTGGTTCGGGGCCAGCCGGGCCCGGGCCGCCCTCGCCTGGTCGGCGAGCTCGCTGTCCGTGCCCAGGAGCGACGCGGCCTCCTCGAACTCGCCGAAGACCTCGCGGATGATCTGCATGTCCATGGTCGGGCCCACGGCCATGGTGCGCGCCTTCAGGTACAGCCCGCTCACCTCGTCGAAGAACCGGCCGTTGCCCGGCCAGGCGGGGAAGTTCTCGGGCGAGTTCGAGGGGGCCGTGACCAGCCAGCCGTGGTCCGGGTCCTCGACGAGGATGTCCAGGAGGAACTGCGCCTGCCCCCGGAGGAGCGGATAGATCCGCTCCAGGAAGGCCCGGTCCCGGCCGAAGCGCCAGTGCTCCCAGAGGTTGGTCATGATCCACGCGCCGCCCACGGGCCACGCACCCCAGGATGGACCGTCCATGGGGGTGGTGGAGCGCCACAGGTCCGTGTTCTGGTGCAGGACCCAGCCGCGGGCGTTCCAGTGCTCGCGGGCCGTCTCCGCGCCCGCCTCCGCCACCTCGCGGGTGAAGCTGCTCCAGCGGCTCGGACCATCTCCTGCAGGTTGCCCGTCTCGGCGGGCCAGTAGTTCATGGGCAGGTTGATGTTGATGGTGTACTTGCTGTCCCACCACGGGTTCGGGTTGTCGTTCCAGATCCCCTGGAGGTTCGCGGGCTGCGTGCCCGGACGGGAGCTCGCGATGAGCAGGTAGCGACCGAACTGGTAGTAGAGAGCCGCGAGCCCGGGGTCGGGGTGGTCGGCGAAGCGAGCGATGCGCTCGTCCGTGGGGAGGTCGGCACCCGCGCCGGTCGGGGGGCCCAGCGTCAGCGCCACACGATCGAACCAGGAGCGGTGCTCCCGTTCGTGGTCGGCGCGCAGGGTGTCCCAGGTGCGGTCCTGGACGCGGGAGAGCGCGTCGCGCACGCGCGCAGCCGGATCCGCGGAGACGTCCTTGTAGTCGACGAAGCTCGTGGCCGCCGCGAAGACGAGCACGGCCTCGTCGGCGTCCTCGACGCGGAGCGTGCGATAGTCGATCTGCGCGGTGCCACCGCTCACCCGCGCGCGCACGCGCCCCTCGTAGCGCAGGCGGCCTCTCGATGCCCAGATAGTCGGAGTTCTTGCCCGTGACGCGGAGGTCCCCCGGGGGAATCCCGTCCATGCGGAAGTAGTCGGTGCCGTAGTTGGAGTGCGCGGGGTTCCGCACCCCGTGCAGCTCGGCCGAGAAGGTCACGGCGCCCGGGCGATCGGCGCTGATGCGGATCACCAGCACCTGGTCGACCGCGCTGGAGAAGACCTCGCGCACGTACGTGACGCCGTCGACCACGTAGCTCACACGCGCCACCCCGGCGCCCAGGTCCAGCGACCTCCTGTAGTCCGTGGCCCCCTCGTGGCCCGGGAAGTCCAGCCACAGATCCGCGAACGGCTGGTACTTCATCTGCTCGTAAGGCACGCCCATCATCGTGCGCCCGAAGAGGTCGTGGGCCCGCATGAAGTCTCCCGCGAAGAGGTACGCGCGGATCTGCGGGAGGGCCTCGTGGGCGCCCTTCACCACCGGGTCGTACGGCCCGCCCGACCAGAGCGTCTCCTCGTTCAGCTGGATGCGCTCCCGCTCGATGCCGCCGAAGACCATGGCCCCCAGGCGTCCGTTGCCCACCGGGAGGGCGTGATCCCACGAGGCCGCGGGCTCATCGAACCAGATCTCGAGGGGGGACGACGGGTCGGGGTCCTGGGCCTGGGCCGGCGCGGCCCAGATCAGGAGGGCGGTGGAGAGCGCGAGGGCGGCCGCGAGGGTGGCGGGGGGCTCGGTGGGCTCG